>CBIHNN010000111.1:0-15349 GCA_966211315.1 uncultured Micromonosporaceae bacterium
GCGAACGGATCATGCCCCGGCCGCGGCGCCGGCGGATCATGCGGAACCGGCACCGCATGCCCACCACTAGCCAGGCGTACGCCGCCACCGATCGGTGCAGGTGGCGTGTCCGTCCCGGGTGTCGTGGTGTCAACGCCACCGCCCTTACCCAAAGGCACCCTATAGAGCTCGGGCGCCTGGATCTTGGTGGCGTAGTCGGCGAAGGTCTGCTCCTTGCTCGCCATCGTCTCGCGGACCTGCGCGTCGATCTCGTCCTCGGCGTGATCCCACCAGCGCGGCGCCATGTCGTCGGAGGCATCCATCCGATGCGCCACCTGCGCACGCACCGCACTACGCAACTCCGCCAACCCGCCGACCACGCCTTCCAAACCCACCCTGATGCCCGCCGCCGCCATCCGGGTCTCCCCGAGCGACGCCAGGGTCCGGTCGAGTTGCTGCAGGAACGCCTGCCCGGACGCGTTCTGCTCCGGCGGCCACGCCGCGGCCAACGCCTCCCGCGCCGCCCGCAACCGCTCCTCCGACACCTGCAGATGCGACTCCAGCGACTGCCACGACACCACACCGGCGTAACCGGCGGCCGTGTCCTCGTCCTTGAGGATCTGCCAGATCGCGTTGGTGTCGTACGCCTGCCAGGTGATGCACCCGGTGTACGGCACGCCGCCGCTCACAACATCTCCCCCGCGTACTTCGACGTCGGCGCGGCCGAGCCGTCACCGACCGGCGGCACCAGGCCGTACCGGGTAGCCACCGCGGTCTGCGCCTCACCGATCGCCCGCGCGATGACGTCCTGCGCCTGCCCGGCCCGCCGATCCACCTGGGCGAACGCGCGGGCGATCCGATCCGCGGCCTCGGCGAAGAACTCGGCCGCGATCTGATGGTTGCGCACGTTCGTCTCCAGCACGGCGAGGGCGTCGGCGTACTGCTGCTTGGCCTGCACCACCGCACCACCCGGATACCGATGGCCGAACATCACACCCCGGCCATGCAGATCCCGCCCAGATTCCACACTGGAAGCCAACACCGAACCGGCGTCCTGACGAATTTGCCCCGCCGCGGCGTGCACCTGCCCGGTATCGATGGATACGTTGTCCGCCATAATCTCCCCCGCGACTGTAAGCGGTCAGGTTACACGCGGTGAGCGTCGCACCGCGATCTCTGTCTATGAGAAACCGGCCACCGAACTGCTGCCCACCGTGACGCGTTGGACGGGAGACGAGCTGGGTGACCGGTGCGCCGCGCAACTGAGTGGACGTGTCACCCATCTCTGAGGGCAAGCAATCATCCATATCCTGTCGAGACGTAGACCACCCCGGACCAGGTCGGCACGTAGACGTCCCGCCACTCGGTATCAAGCGCGTAACTACAGCGGGCACCACGACGCCCAGCGTCCACCACTCTCGCCAGACGCCGGGCGAACCGTCGTTCGTGTCGGACCGGTGTGCGATCCTCGCCTGCATGACCGGATCGGATGCGAAGGCGACCTGAAGCGCTATCTCCAAATCGCCCGCGACGCCATGCTGTGGAAGCTGGACGGGCTCTCGGAGTACGACGTCCGCCGTCCCCTGGTGCCCACCGGCACCAACCTGCTCGGCCTGGTCAAACATCTGGTCTGCATCGAAGCAGGCTACTTCGGCGAGACGTTCGGCCGGCCGCTCGACGAGCCCCAGCACTGGTGGGACGAGAACGCCGAACCGAACGCCGACATGTGGGCCACCGCCGAGGAATCGCGCAAGGACATCGTCCGCCTGTACCGCCGCACCTGGGCACACGCGGACGCCACCATCGAAGCGCGCCTGCTCGCTGTGTACGGCAAGACGACCGGCGAGCCACGCGAGGCCATTCGCTGGTACCGGCTTGCCGTCGAAGCCGCCGACCGTTCGGACGAGCTGGCCGTGCGGGGGTGGGTCCGCAGCCGGGCGGCGATCGCCCTCGCGTACGAAGGCGCCGCGCTCGGTGTGGCCGAGCAGCTCGCCACCCAAGCCGTCGAACTGTCCGACGAGGCGTCCATCGGCCGGTTGAACGGCCTCGTGGCGCATGCGCACGTCGCCGCCGGCAGAGGCAACGCAGCGGAAGCGATCCGGGCGGACGAGGCAGCGCGACGCGTCTTCGACGTCGTGGCCTCGCCGGACGCGGAGATCTCGGACTTCGCGGTTCCCCCGTGGCGGATGGCGACCTTCCGATCGATGCTGTACGCCCGGCTCGGCGACGTACGCCGGGGCGAGGAAGCCCAGCGGGACGCCGATGACGGTCGGCCGGCGGAGCTGGTCCGCTTCGCGACGCACATCGAGCTGCACCGAGGCCTGATGATGGTGCACGCCGGCGACCGTGAGGGCGGCCCGGCGTACGCACGAGCCGCGATGGACGCACTACCCGCGGACCGGCGATCTCAGACTCTGCGCCTGGTCCTCGACGAGGTGAAGCGCGCAGCACACACCTCGGCGTGAGCGCGCCTGCGGAGCTCACCGCCGCCGGCGGGCCACACGTGAGGAGCCGATTGGTCGCGAACGCGATCACATGACAACGTCGCCCGAGCCTGTCAGCACCACAAACTTCGAAGAGTCCTTATGTCCGACACAACTGTTGGTTAATTCTGCAGGTGTTGGTCAATTCTGCGAGCTGAACCATTGACAGCCGGCTTCGCCCGGCGTGCAATCGCTTCACCGGAGAGTCTCCATGCGCCCATATCGGCATGCGTAGTCCGGGGTCCGCGACCGACGGCGTTGACCTAGATCATGCACCGTGCGCCAGGCCGTCTGCTGTCGCCGTTGCTTCCCATTCCGACGAATCCGCCCCCGCTCGCAGACGTGTTTTGCGGGACAAGAACGCAGAGGAGTTGCTCCATTGAGATCCAACCGTGTGTCCGCCAACAGAAGGCTTCACAGGTTCCATCGCTTAGCCATCGGCGCCCTTGTACTTGCAGCTACCGGATTGATGTCCGTCGTTGCCGTGCGGGCGGATGCCGACACCTCCCCCGCACCGACGGCCAACCGCCCGAAGACCGACGTGTGGAATCCGCCGGCTAAGTACGTGGATCCGTTGGCCAACACCTGGAAACACCAGGAAGAAACCTACGGGAACCTGTACGGGTTCAAGAACTACCTTTTCGACCAGGTGATGGCCGGCAAAGGTAGCATCAACTACTGCGTCAGGTGGGATTCGTCCGGCTCGGTGTCGGCAAGCCTCCGCGATCAGATTCACAATAACCTGGAACGACAGTTCCAGAAATGGATCGACAAGCTGAACGAAAACGGGCAGGGCTGGAACGACTGGCCTTACCAGAAGGTGTCGGTCAACGTGGTCGGCTGGGCGGTACGGGACCGCAACCAGCTACAGTGGTCGGACAGCTCCGTGGACACCTATGTCAACGACATCAGTGAGAACGCTCCGCAGTGCGGCGAGCCGTGTGGGCGGTTCTTCCACCAGGACGGCGACTACTCCGGCTGCCCGGGTGGCGCGTCCCATCACTACGACATGTCACTGTGGCTTACCGATGGAATGAACGGCGGCGCCGGTGGTGACTGGGGCCAGCGCATCGGCCAGGAGTACTTCGTCGGGCAACTCGATCAGGAGGACATTCACATTCTCCTGCATGAAATGGGGCACAGCTGGGGCCTCAACGACTTCTACGATTTCGATCCGCTGCCGAATGAGGGCTTCGTCATGAAGGCCGGTAGTGCCGGCCAGATCACCGAGTTCGACGCATGGATGCTCCGCGACTTCTGGCGTCACTTGAAGGACCGCTACGGTCCGGTCGATGCCGGCGATGGCGGATCCGAGGGCAAGATGTCGGTCGGCGTGGATGCGGTCCCGGCTGGCGGCGGACAGTCGAAGCAGTCGGCACCCCCGGCAGATTCGCGGGCGCCTCGTCCCGTACCTGCTCCTGGTGTCGCGTCCATACATGGGGTGGGGCCGCGGTAGGCGGAAAAGCGGCACTGAGAGCGGTTCATCGAAACCGCCCCGGCCGCGGATAACAGGGCGGGCATGGCCAATTCAGAAGATCATCAAGGTTCTCTACGCCTCGTCGATCTCGCCGAAATGAGCCATGCCCGCCTTGCCGTCATCGCTGATCTCGTCGTTGTCGGCCGCACCGCGGCCCGGACGGGACCAACGTGGCATGTGCGTGGCGATTCCCGAGGTGGTGCCCACTGTGGAGCCTCAGGCGGTGGCCTGATGATGGATGAGGGATTCGCTGCGTCAGCTGGCGAACGACTTGAATCGTTCTGTCCCGTGCGGACAATGGCCCGTCATCGACGTGCGGCAAACTCAGCCGCGATGAGTTCGGCGATCTGGGCGGTGTTGAGCGCCGCGCCTTTTCTCATGTTGTCGCCCGTGACGAAGAAGTCGAGCGCCCGCGGGTCGTCGAGCGAACGGCGAATCCGGCCCACCCAGGACGGGTCCGTGCCCACGGCGTCGATCGGCATCGGGAACTCACCCGCCTCCGGATCGTCCACGACGATCACTCCCGGCGCATTACGCAGCACCTGACGGGCCTCCTCGGCGTCCACCTCGGCGGCGAAGACGGCGTGCACCGACACCGAGTGCCCGGTGACGACGGGGACGCGTACGCAGGTGGCGGAGACCTTGAGGTCCGGGAGCCGGAGGATCTTGCGCGACTCGTCGCGCATCTTCATCTCCTCGGACGACCAGCCCAGCGGGGCGAGCGAACCGGACCACGGGACGACGTTGAGCGCCAGCGGCGCCGGGAACGGCCCCAGATCGTCCCCGACGACCTGCCGTACGTTGCCGGGGCGCGAGCCGAGGGTCCGGTCCCCCGCGACCTTGGAGAGCTGGTCGTGCAGGGTGTCCACGCCGTACTGCCCGGCGCCGGAGACCGCCTGGTAGGACGCGGTGACGAGTTCGCGCAGGCCGTACTCGCGATGCAGCGGGGCGATCGCCATCATCATCGCCATCGTGGTGCAGTTGGCGTTGGAGACGATGCCCCGGGGCCGCCTGCGCACGGCGGCCGGGTTGACCTCCGGCACGACGATCGGCACGTCGTGGTCCATCCGGAACGCGTCCGAGTTGTCGACGACGACGGTCCCGCGGGCCGCCGCGATCGGCGCCCATTCGGCGGCGACCGACGATGGGACGTCGAACATCGCCACGTCGACCCCGTCGAAGACCTCGGCGGACAGGGCGCGCACCGGCAGCTCCTGGCCGCGGCAGGAAAGGACCTTTCCGGCGGATCGCGCTGAGGCGACGAGGCGTATCTCGCCCCAGACGTTGCGGCGGGAGGTCAGCAGCTCACACATGACACTGCCGACGGCGCCGGTGGCACCGACGACGGCCAGTGTGGGCGGCCGGGCCACGGTGTTACCGCCCGGTGCCCGCGTATACGACCGCTTCCTCGGAGCCGCCCAGCTCGAAGGTCTCGTGCACGGCCCGGACGGCCGTGTCCAGGTCGCTGTCACGGGTGACGACCGAGACCCGGATCTCCGAGGTGGAAATCATCTCGATGTTCACGCCGGCGGCGCCGATGCAGGCGAAGAACTGCGCGGCGACGCCCGGGTGCGAGCGCATCCCGGCGCCGATCAGCGAGACCTTTCCGACGTGGTCGTCGAAGAGCAGACTCTTGAACTTCACCACGTCCTGGATCTTGTTCAGCGCGGCCATCGCGGTCGCACCGTCCGCCTTCGGCAGGGTGAACGAGATGTCGGTGCGGCCGGTGCCCTCGGTCGACACGTTCTGGACGATCATGTCGATGTTGATCTCGGCACCCGCGACGGTCTCGAAGATCTTGCCGGCGGCACCCGGCTCGTCGGGTACGCCGACCAGTGTGATCTTGGCCTCACCACGGTCGTGCGCGACCCCGGTAATCAGTGCCTGTTCCACGTCGGGGTCCTCCATCGATCCGGTGACCAGGGTGCCGTTCTTGTTCGAGTACGACGAGCGCACGTGAATCGGCAGCTTGGACCGCCGAGCGTATTCCACGCTGCGCAGGTGCAACACCTTCGCGCCGCAGGCGGCCAGCTCCAGCATCTCCTCGTAGGTGATCTTCTGGATATGCCGGGCGTTCGGGACGATACGCGGGTCGGCGGTGTAGATGCCGTCGACGTCGGTGTAGATCTCGCAGACGTCCGCCTCGAGGGCAGCGGCGAGCGCGACCGCGGTGGTGTCGGAGCCGCCGCGGCCGAGCGTGGTGATGTCCTTCGTGTCCTGGGATACGCCCTGGAATCCGGCGACGATGACGATCGAGCCCTCGTCCAGCGCACCACGGAGCCGGCCGGGCGTGACGTCGATGATCCGGGCGCGGCCGTGCACGGAGGTCGTGAGGACGCCGGCCTGCGAGCCCGTGAACGAGCGGGCCTCGTACCCCAGGTTGTGGATCGCCATCGCGAGCAACGCCATCGAGATGCGTTCCCCCGCCGTGAGCAGCATGTCGAGTTCGCGGCCCGGCGGCAGCGGACTGACCTGATTGGCCAGGTCGAGCAGCTCGTCGGTGGTGTCACCCATGGCCGAGACCACGACGACCACGTCATTGCCGGCCTTGCGCGCGTCGACGATGCGTTCGGCGACCCGCTTGATGCGCTCGGCGTTGCCGACGGACGATCCGCCGTACTTCTGCACCACCAGTGCCACGGCAGTCCCACCCCTTCCGGGCCGTCGGCGATCAATCCGGCGGCGAATCGGTGACCAGGGTACCGGCGCGTCGGGACGTCGGCGTCAGCCGATCCCACGATCCGGCCCAGCCGGACGTGCGACACGCCGGAGTACGCCCGGGCGTGCCGGGAACCCTTCCGGGTTGTCAGGCGGGCGAGAATGTCGCGATGCGTACCGTCACCGCGCGGCCCATGGCCGCCGTACTGGTCGCGGCCTGTGCCGTGGTGACCACGGCGGGTTGCGGCGGCGCCGCACCCCCCGCGGACGTGCCGGCGTCGCCCGCTCCGCCGCCGACCGACGCACGGCTCGAGATCGCCGCCCGCGCGGCCGCCGCGGGCGACCGGACCTTCACCGGGCGCTGGACCTGGACGCCACAGGGAGGCGAACCCCGCACGGTCACCGTCGTGCACGCGACCGACGGCACCTGGCGGGTCGACATCCCGGACGGCGCCCAGGGCGGTACGGCGGACGTGGCCGTCGCCGGAGTGGGCGGCAGCGTCTTCTCCTGCTCGTTGCGCAGTGCCGCCGCTCCGGCGGCCGCACCGACCTGCGTCAAGGTCGGTGACAAGGACGAGCGGATCCCCGCGCGGTACGACCCCCGGGTGCAGCACCTGTTCACGGACTGGGTGGACGTCTTCACGGACCGCGACGCACCGCTCGCGGTGTCGGTGAGTCAGCCGCTGCCCGGCGCGAAGGGCACGTGCTACGCGGTCGACTCGATCGCGGCGGCGATCAGCGCCCCGCTCGACGCCGGCATCTACTGCTGGTCCACCGACGGACTGCTCACCGCCGCCCGCGTGTCGTTCGGCAGGTTGCAGCTGGTCGGCACGCCCGACCCGGCCCCAGCCTCGATCGACCTCCCGGGCCCGGTCACGGCCGGGCCCGCGCTGGGAATGGCGTCCCCGCCGGCGCCGTCCCCCTCGATCATCACGCCTACGGCCCCGCGGACGGCCCCCTCCGGTAGGTGATCTTCCAAGTACGGAACGTGAACCCCATGCCCGACCGGCCCGGCCCGTACGGCAGACTCGGGCGCATGCCGCAACTGCACCGCCTGCTCGCCGGACGCTGGAGCCCCCGCGGCTTCGACGACCGCCACGAGCTGTGCCCGGCCGACCTGGCGTCGCTGCTCGAGGCGGCCCGCTGGGCGCCGTCCGACGGCAACCTCCAGCCGTGGCGGTTCGTCCTCGGCCATCGCGACGACGAGCCGTACAAGCGGATGTTCACCGCATTGGACGACGCCGACCAACGCTGGGCAGGACGGGCATCCGCCCTGGTCACCGCCGCGTACGCGACCGCGCAGGGTCCTGACCCGGCCGCCGCGTACGACCTCGGGCAGGCCGTCGCGCACCTCGGCGTCCAGGCCGTGGCGCTCGGGCTGCACACCCGGCAGATCATCACGTTCGACACCGACCGGCTGCACCGCGAACTCGATCTACCGCCGGATGTGGTCCCGCACGCGGTCGTCGCCGTCGGGCGCCTCGGAGACCCCGACACCCTCCCCGGCGACCTGCGGCGGGGCGAGTTCCGGCTGCGCTCCCGGCGGCCGATCCCCGATCTGGTGCTGTCCACGGGCCGGTGACGGCGTACAGTGCTGGGCATCATGTGGCGAGCGCTCCTCCTTGGCTGCCGCGGCGAGGCCCCATCAGAGGCCGGCACCTCGTCGCGGAGTTGACGTGCGCCGGTCGGTAACCGACCAACCGCATGACTGCACAGGAGAGCCCTACCGTGACTTCCTTCGCGACTCAGCGGCCCAGCCGCATGCCCTTTGAGCGCTACCAGCCGTACCACGAGCAGTTCGCCGTCGACCTGCCCGACCGGGCGTGGCCGACCAGGCGTACCGAGGTCGCGCCCCGCTGGTGCGCGGTCGACCTGCGCGACGGCAACCAGGCCCTGATCGACCCGATGTCCCCGGAGCGCAAGCGCCGGATGTTCATGCTGCTCGTGCAGATGGGCTACAAGGAGATCGAGGTCGGCTTCCCCGCCGCCAGCCAGACCGACTTCGACTTCGTCCGGCAGCTGATCGAGCAGGACCTGATCCCGGACGATGTGACGATTCAGGTCCTCGTGCAGTGCCGGGAACACCTGATCGACCGGACGTTCGAGTCGATCCGCGGCGCCAAGCGCGCCATCGTGCACTTCTACAACTCGACCTCGGTGCTCCAACGCCGGGTGGTCTTCGGCCTGGACAAGGACGGGATCACCGACATCGCCACGAGCGGTGCCCGGCTCTGCCAGAAGTACGCGGAGATCCACACCCCGAACACCGAGATCTTCTACGAGTACTCCCCCGAGTCGTACACCGGCACGGAGCTGGAGTACGCGCTGGAGATCTGCTCCGCCGTCATCGACGTCATCGACCCGACGCCGACCCGACCGTTGATCATCAACCTGCCGGCCACCGTCGAGATGGCCACCCCGAACGTGTACGCCGACTCCATCGAGTGGATGCACCGCAACCTGCCCCGGCGTAACTCGGTGATCCTGAGCCTGCACCCGCACAACGACCGCGGCACCGCCGTCGCCGCCGCCGAACTGGGCCTGCTGGCCGGCGCCGACCGGATCGAGGGCTGCCTCTTCGGCAACGGCGAACGTACCGGCAACGTGGATCTGGTCACCCTCGGACTGAACCTGTTCTCCCAGGGCATCGACCCGCAGATCGACTTCTCGAACATCGACGAGATCAAGCGCGCCGTCGAGTACTGCAACCAGCTGCCCGTCCACGAACGCCACCCGTACGCCGGTGACCTGGTCTACACCGCTTTCTCCGGCTCCCACCAGGACGCGATCAAGAAGGGCTTCACCGCCCTGCAGACCGACGCCGCCACCGCCGGGATCGACCTGGACTCCTACGCCTGGGGCGTGCCGTACCTGCCGATCGACCCGAAGGACGTCGGGCGCACCTACGAGGCCGTGATCCGGGTGAATTCGCAGTCCGGCAAGGGCGGGGTCGCGTACATCATGTCCTCGGAGTTCAGAATGGAGCTTCCGCGGCGGCTGCAGATCGAGTTCTCCGGCGTTGTCCAGCACGTCACCGACGACCAGGGCGGCGAGGTGGAACCCGCCAAGATGTGGGACATCTTCGCCGGCGAATACCTGGTCGAGCACCAGCAGCCGGTGATCACCCTCGATCGGTACGCCACGGCCAGTGTGGACGGCAAGGTCGAGATCGACGCCGAGATCCAGTTCAGGGGCGACCGCCGTCCCGTTCTGGCGGTGGGCAACGGACCGATCGACGCGTACGTCCAGGCCCTGTCGACGATAGGTATCCGGGTACGCGTCCTCGACTACGCCGAGCACGCGATGTCCTCGGGCGGTGACGCCCAGGCCGCCGCGTACGTGGAGGCTGAGGTCGACGGCCGTACGGTGTGGGGCGTGGGACTGGACGCGAACATCGTCACTGCGTCCATCAAGGCGGTGACGAGCGCGGTCAACCGGTCTCGTTGACGGGTCCGCCGGCCGGGGCCCGCGGCCGGTGGCCTTTCCGGGTGGATTTCGGCCGATACGTTCCCTCGGAGGAGTATCGGCCGAGCCGCCCCCGTACTCGTCACCCCCGCCGATCGGGGCCTGCGGCACGCGGAATGAATGGGTCGAGGGTGACGAATAGGGCAAACCCCGCGTAGTGCCCATACGCTGGCGGAGTGCACGTCCGTACCTCCCGCCTGACCGCCGCCGCTCTCGCGGCCACGGCCCTGACCGCCTGCGTGCCCGCCACGATCGAGAAGCCGACCGACCGCGGGGCGGCCGCTGGTCAGCTCGAACAACTGGTCGTCGCGAAGTCGGCGTCGATGCGCGGCTACAGCCGCGACCGGTTTCCGCACTGGCGTGACGCCGGCAAGAACTGCGACGTCCGCGACACCGTGCTGGAACGGGCCGGCACCGGCGTGAAGCTCAGCGGCTGCAACGTCATCGGCGGCCGGTGGTACAGCGAGTACGACGGCAAGACGTTCAGCGACCCGGCCGACGTCGACATCGACCACATGGTCCCGCTCGCGAACGCGTGGCGGTCCGGCGCCGCCGACTGGGACGACCAGAAGCGCGGCGACTTCGCCAACGACCTGGAACGACCACAACTGCACGCCGTCAGCGCCAACACCAACCGTTCCAAAGGGGACCAGGATCCGGCCCAGTGGAAACCACCGCGGCACGAGTCCTGGTGCACGTACGCAGTGGACTGGATCGCAGTGAAGAGTTACTGGAAACTGACGGTGACGACCGCTGAAAAGGCCGCCCTCGCCGACATGCTGGAGACGTGCACATGACCTCCTCCGACGATCAGCCCGCAACAAGCCGCATCGCCGACATGGCCGCACGCGCCGGCAACGCGGTCGGGCCTGCCGCGAGCACGGAGGCCCGCATCGCAGACCTGGTCGCGCCGCCCGGCGGTGTGATGACCGACGAGGTGGGCGTGGTGACCGGTGACCTCACCCTGCGAAGCGAATACGCCGACGGCACGGTCACCCTGCGCGTCCAGTACAAGGACGCCGCCGAGTGGTACGTCATCACCGGCGGCAGCGCCCCCCTGCACGACCCTGCCGACCTCGAAGCCGTCCACACGATCGCATTGTCCCTGCTCAACCGCCCGCCGGGTTAGGGCGTCGGCAGGTCCGTCCTCGTCTGGATCAGACTGTCGCCGGCATCCGGCGCCTCGCCGCCCGGGCGGACGATCTCCGCGCGGACGTCGTGTCGGCGGAGCTGCCCGGCGAAGATCTCCTCGGCGTAATGGCAGGCCACCCGGTGCGCTGTGTCGCGGAAGGGCCGAAGCTTCGGCCGCTCGTCCGGGCACCGCTGCGGTTGCGCCCACGGACAGCGGGTGTGGAACCGGCAACCACTCGGCGGGTTCGCCGGAGACGGCAGGTCCCCCGCGAGCAGAATGCGCTCGCGCCGATCCTCCACCAGCGGATCCGGCACCGGGACCGCCGACATCAGCGCCTTCGTGTACGGATGTAGCGGCTCGTCGTACAGGTCGTCGCCGACGCCCTCCTCGACGAGCGCGCCGAGGTACATGACCCCGATCGTGTCGGAGATGTGCCGTACGACGGCGAGGTCGTGCGCGATCACCAGGTACGTGAGCCCGAGCGACTCCTGTAGGTCCTCCAACAGGTTGACGACCTGCGCCTGGATCGAAACGTCCAGGGCGGACACCGGCTCGTCGGCGACGATCAGCTCCGGCCCGAGCACCAGGGCCCGGGCGATGCCGATGCGCTGACGCTGGCCGCCGGAGAACTCGTGCGGGTACTTCGCCAGCGCCGACGCGGGCAGGCCGACCGAGTCGAGGGCCTCCCGTAGCCGGTGGTGGGTGTCGCCCCTCGCCAGCCCGTGCGCCGTCAGGCCCTCCAGCAGCAACGACTCGACGGACTGCCGCGGGTCCAGGCTGGACATCGGGTCCTGGAAGACCATCTGCATCCGGCGCCGGAACCTGCGCATCACCTCGCCCCTGAGCGCGCGTACGTCGGTGCCGTCGAACAGGATCGTGCCGTCGGTCGGCTCGACGAGCCGCAGCAGGCCACGGCCGAGCGTCGACTTGCCGCACCCCGACTCACCGACGAGCCCGTACGTCTCGCCACGCTTGATGCTCAGGGAGACGCCGTCGACGGCGTACACGTGACCGACCGTACGGTCGAAGACGATGCCGCTCTTGATCGGAAAATGGACCTTGAGGGCGGTCACCTCGACGAGGTTGCTCACGCCGGCACCTCCAGCGGGACGGGGTTACAGCAGCGCAGCTGCCCACCGTGGGCGGTCGGTTCGAGGGCGGGCGGTTCACCGATGCACCGGTCGACGACCCGGTCACAGCGGGGCGCGAACGCGCACCCCTCGGGCCAGGGGATGTTGTCACTGACGGAGCCCCGGATCGGGTGCAGCCGGCCGCCCCTCTCGGCGTCGAGCCGAGGAACCGACGCGAGCAACCCGTACGTGTACGGGTGCCGCGGCTCCCGGAACAGGTGGTGCCGGTCCGCCCGCTCGACGACCTTGCCGGCGTACAGCACGTTGACGGTGTCGCAGAGCCCGGCTACCACCCCGAGATCATGGGTGATCATGACGAGCGCGGTCCCTGACTCGTCCACCAGCTGCTTGAGCAGGGTCAGGATCTGCGCCTGGATGGTCACGTCCAGCGCGGTGGTCGGCTCGTCGGCGATGAGCAGCCGGGGCTTGCAGGCCAGCGCGATCGCGATGAGCGCCCGCTGCCGCATGCCACCGGAGAGCTGGTGCGGGTACTCCGCGAGCCGCCGCGCCGGGTCCGGGATGCCGACCGCGTCGAGCAGACTCCGCGCCTCACGCAGCGCCTGCTGCCGGGACCGGCCCTGGTGCCGTTCGAGCACCTCGGCGACCTGGACACCGATCGGGATGACCGGGTTCAACGAGGAGAGCGGATCCTGGAAGATCATGCCGACGTCACGGCCGCGCCGGTCGCACATGTCGTCGGGGCGCAGTCCCAGCAGATCCGTGTCTTCGAAGAGGACCTGCCCGGTGACCGAGTTGCCGCGCTGCGGCAGCAGGCCCATGATCGCCAGGCTCGTGACGGACTTGCCGCAGCCCGACTCGCCGACCAGCCCGACCGTCTGACCGGGCTCCACGGTGAAGCTGACTCCGTCGACCGCCATGAACGGCTTCACCCCGCGGCGGTTGAATTCGACCCGCAGGTCGCGTACGTCGAGCAGGGGCACCTGACTCACCGCCTGTTCTTCGGGTCGAGTGCCTCGCGCATGCTCTCGCCGAGCAGCGTGAAACCGAGGGCGACGAGGATGATCGCGACCGCGGGGAAGTACGCGAGTGCTGGGCGTACCTCGAAGTTGATGACGCCGTCGACGCCGAGCATCTGGCCCCACTCCGCCCGGTTGATGTCCGAGACGTCGCCGAGGCCCAGGAACGACAGCGCGGCCGCGTCCAGGATGGCCACGGCGAAGGTGAGCGTCGCCTGCACGATCACCGCGGTCATCGAGTTCGGCAGCATGTGCCGGAGCACGATGTCGCGCTGCTTCACGCCCAGCGCCCGGGCGGCGAGCACGTGGTCGCTCTCGCGCTGGGCGAGCATGGAGCCGCGCAGCAACCGGGCGAAGATCGGCACGTTCACCATCGCGACGGCGACGATCACCGTCCACTGGGTCGGCCGGCTGGCCAGCGCGACGAGCGAGATCGCCAGGAGCAGGCTGGGCAGGGCGAGCATGACGTCGGTGAGTCGCATGAGGACCACGTCGACCCAGCCGCCGAACGCCCCCGCGATCGCACCGAGCACCACGCCGGTCAGCAGGCCGATCATGGTCGCGACGACACCGACGAACAGCGTCTGCCGGGAGCCGTAGATCAGCCGGGACGCGAAGTCGCGCTGGATCGGGTCGGCGCCGAGCGGGTGCCCGGGCATCGCGCCGGGAAGGTAGCCCGGACTGCCGGCGAGCTCGTTGAATCGCTGCGCCGGATCGTGGGGCGCGAGCAGCGGCGCGAAGATCGCGATGAGCAGGAAGACCGCGACGATGACAGCACCGACGATGGCGGTGGGATTGCGCCGCAGGCGGCGCAAGGCGTCCCGCCACAGGCTGACGCCTCCGGCCTCTGCGGTCGCCGCGGTCAGCTGCTCGATCCGGGCGCGCTTGTGGTCGGCCAGGGTGGCGAGACCGCCGGTTCGGCTCATCGGACACGCACCCTCGGGTCGATGAAGGCGTAGGACAGGTCGACGATCAGGTTCACGACGACGAAGACCAGCGCGGCCAGCAGGATCACGGCCTGGATGACGGGGTAGTCGCGGCTGCCGCTGATCGAGTCCGTGATGAGCGTGCCGATGCCGCCCCAGTTGTAGACCTTCTCGGTCAGGACGGCGCCGGCGAGCAACGCGCCCGTCTGCAAACCGATCGTGGTGACCACGGGCAGCATCGCGTTGCGCAGGATGTGCCGGGACCGGATCGTCCTCTCCCGCAGGCCCTTCGCGTTCGCGGTCCGTACGTAGTCCTCATTCAGGACGTCCAGCACGCTGGCCCGGGTGATCCGCACGATGATCGCGAGCGGAATCGTGGCCAGGGTGAACGCCGGCAGCACAAGGTGCCAGAGCGCGTCGGCGGTGGCGTCGAACTCGCGGGTCAGCAGCCCGTCCAGGACGAAGAACCCGGTGACGTCGGTGTTGTCGAGCCCGATGCCGATCCGCCCCGAGGGCGGGAAGATGTGCACACCCTGGGTGAGCAGGTCCTTGAGCAGGTAGCCCAGGAAGAAGATCGGGACCGAGATGCCGACCAGGGTCAACACGATCGACGACTGGTCGAGCAGGCGGCCGCGGTGCTTCGCGGCCAGGTAACCGGCGGGGATGCCGATACCTATCGCGATGATGATCGCCGCGATGGCCAGCTCGATGGTCGCCGGGAACGCCCGCCCGATCACCTCCAGCACCGGATCCCCGGTACGGATGGAGTTGCCGAAGTCACCGGTCAGGATCCGCTTCACGAAGCGGCCGTACTGCACCCAGATGGGCTGGTCGTAGCCGAGCGCGCGGGTCAGCAGGATGCGCAGTTCGGGGGTCGCGCGCTCACCGAGGAGCGCGGAGACCGGACCTCCGGGCAGACTGCGCAACCAGAAGAACACCAGGGTCGTCAGCAGAACGAGGGTGACCACCAGCTGTAGCAGGCGGCGCACGATGACTCTCAGCATGTTCTACGCATCCAAGTCTCGGATCGTGCCGTGGGGGCCCGGCCCGGGGGGGCGCCCCCGCCGCGGCGGCGGGGCCACCGGGTCCGGGGGCCCGCCGCCCGGGCCCGGGGTTTTAACC
>CBIHNN010000112.1:0-15240 GCA_966211315.1 uncultured Micromonosporaceae bacterium
CACGACATCGGCAAGAACCTCGTCGACATCATCCTGTCCAACAACGGCTACGACGTCGTCAACATCGGCATCAAGCAGCCGATCAACGCCATCATCGAGGCCGCCGAGCAGCACAACGCCGACGCCATCGGCATGTCCGGCCTGCTCGTGAAGAGCACGGTCGTCATGAAGGAGAACTTGCAGGAGATGGCGACCCGCGGCGTCGCCGAGAAGTACCCCGTCCTGCTCGGCGGTGCCGCGCTGACCCGCGCGTACGTCGAGGACGACCTGCGTTCGATGTACGCGGGCGACGTCCACTATGCCCGGGACGCGTTCGAGGGACTGTCCCTGATGGACCGCGTGATGTCCGCCAAGCGCGGTGGCGCCGTTGTCGTCGACGCGGAACGGGAACGGGTCCTCGCCGAACGCAAGCGCCGCCGGCAGCAGAACCGCGTCGAGCTCGACCTGCCCGACCTCGACGACACCTCGGTCCGTTCCGACGTCGCCACCGACGCCGACGTGCCGAAGCCGCCCTTCCTGGGCACCCGCGTCGTCAAGGGCATCCACCTCGCCGAGTACGGCGCCCTCCTCGACGAACGCGCCACCTTCCTCGGCCAGTGGGGCCTGCGCGGCTCTCGCGGCGGTAACGGCCCCTCGTACGAGGAGCTCGTCGAGACCGAGGGCCGCCCGCGCCTGCGTCACTGGCTGGACCGTCTCACCTCCGAGAAGGTCCTCGAAGCCGCCGTCGTGTATGGCTACTTCCCGGCCTACTCGGAGGGCAACGACCTCGTCGTTCTCGACGAGAACGGCCACACCGAACGCGCCCGGTTCACGTTCCCCCGCCAGCGCCAGGAACGCCGACTCTGCCTCGCCGACTTCTTCAAGCCCCGTTCCTCCGGCGAGCTCGACGTGGTCGCGCTGCAACTGGTCACCGTGGGCCAGCCGATCAGCGAGTACACGGCGAAGATGTTCGCCCGTGACGAGTATCGCGACTACCTTGAGGTACACGGTCTCTCCGTGCAGCTCACCGAGGCTCTCGCCGAGTACTGGCATCGCCGGGTCCGTTCCGAACTGGTCCTGCCGGACGGCGCCCGCCTGTCCGACACCGACCCGTCGGACGTCGCCGGCCTCCTGAAGACCGACTACCGCGGCTGCCGCTACTCCCTCGGCTACTCGGCTTGCCCGGACCTGGAGGACCGAACGAAGATCGTTGATCTGCTGGGGGCGGATCGGATCGGCGTGGTGCTGTCGGAGGAGTTCCAGCTCGAACCGGAGCAGTCCACCGACGCCATCATCGTCCACCACCCGGAAGCCTCGTACTTCAACGCCAAGTGACCGGCGTATAGCCTCTGACCTGCGGCGGAGCCCCCGGAGGGACCCCCGCATTCCGTGATCATGCCGTGGCCATGCCGTCGGGGGATTCGAGGTCGTTCGCCGGGTTAAGGCTGCGGAGCTGGGGTACGCCACGGACGCAACTCGACGGATGATCGCCGTTCGGCGTTGAGGAACCTGGGATTGCACCACATTTCCGCAGCCATCGGCCTCGACAACGCAGCCTCCATCGCCGTTGCTGAAAAGTTTGCATGCAACACGAGGGCCGTATCCGCGACCACGTATTCACCAACGGGATATGGCGCGACTCAATCCTTTCGGCAGTGCTGGACCACGAGTGGACTGCCTGACCACGAACGGCACTCAAACGGCGGCCTCAGCGGCCAAACCCCTCATAAACGCCTCGTGCAGAAGACCACGATCCAGGCGCAACGATCAGGTTCGGTGGCACAATCTGTGACCCCAACTGTCCATGACTCGACTGTCCAACTCCGGCCGATGTGTGTTACACCGAGGATGGGTAACACGGTCACCACCTCGAGACGCATGCGCATAACCGTCCGTGACGGATGTGTCTGCTGCCTCCGAGGGCCGGCCCCATACGCAGCTTCTGCCGGTGTGCGGACGGCCAGGAAGCCACGGAGCCGACCGGCGACCGGGATGCGGTGCAGCCCGTGCGGCCGCGATTTCACGCCTGCGGGGTGATGCGACCGCTGCCCGAGGGTTCCGAGGATCGCCGCAGGCGTATCGGAAAGGAGCACCATGAACGAGCCAACGACCAATGCCCCGCCGATCGTGTTGATCCACGGGCTTTGGATGACCGCCCGAAGCTGGGACCGCTGGGTGGAGTACTACCGGGCGAAGGGCCGTGCGGTCATCGTGCCGACGTACCCGGGATTCGAGATTGAGGTCGAGGCGCTGCGCGAAAAGCCCGAGATCATCGCCGAGGCCTCCGTTCCCGCAACGCTCGACCATCTCAGCGAGGTCGTCGAAAGCCTGGACCGTCCGCCGATCATCATGGGCCACTCCTTCGGCGGGACCTTTACCCAACTCTTAGTCAACCGCGGGTTGGGCGCCGCCGCGGTGACGATCGACTCGGCGCCACCTGAGGGTGTGCGGGTGAACCCGCCTTCCCAGATCAAGTCCCTCTTCCCGATCCTCAAGAACCCGGCAAACCGGCACCGCGCGGTGGGCTTCACCAAGGAGCAGTTCCACTACGTGTTCGCCAACACGATGAGCCGGGAGGAATCCGACGCGGCGTACGATCGCCTCCACATCCCGGCGCCCGGTAACTGGGTGTGGGCCTACGGCCTGATAGCCAACTGGAAGCCGGGCCACCAGGAGACCTGGGTGGACTACGACCTGGACGATCGTGCTCCGCTGTTGTTCATCGCGGGCGGCAAAGACCACCTGATGCCGCCCTCCGTGATCCGCTCGAACGCGAAGAAATACCGCAACTCCGCGGCGACGACTGAGGTCCACGAGTTTCCGGAGCGTTCACATTTCACCGGTGTGGAGCCCGGTTGGGAGCAGGTGGCCGACTACGCGCTCGAGTGGGCCACGAAACACGCGCGAACGACGCAGGGCTGACCAACCGAAGACAGCGACACGTGAAGCCGATATGTCACGCATCAGATGGACGTTGGGCAGACCTGGCGATGCAAACCGTCCTCACTCGACTGATGTGCGACACGCGTCCCATTGATCTGCGACAGTGACCTGTTTCGGCACTACCCGGGCCCGAGCGACGAGCGCAACGGGACAGCACATGCTCCAAGAGACCGGCCACCTGGGTTATCGCCCGATCTTGCCAGATTACCGGCATTGGGGCCCATCCGTTGAGCGGCCACAATGCGGCGATCGCGCGCTACAAGCGCCGATACGGACGCCAGCAATGGAAGGAGCCAACTCGTGAGCACGATCACCACTGCGGACGGTACGACCATCTATTACAAGGACTGGGGCGAGGGTCCTGTCGTGACGTTCTCGCACGGCTGGCCACTTACCGCCGACGCCTGGGACGGCCAGATGCTGTTCCTGTCGCAGCACGGTTACCGCGCGGTCGCCCACGACCGGCGCGGCCACGGCCGATCGAGCCAGGCCTCGTCGGGGAACGACATGGACGGCTACGCCGACGACCTCGCGGCCGTGATGGAAGCCCTCGACCTACGTGACGCCACTCTGGTGGGCCACTCCACCGGCGGCGGCGAGGTCGCTCGTTATATCGGGCGGCACGGCACCGAGCGGGTCGCCAAGGCGGTCCTGATCGCAGCGGTACCACCGCTGATGCTCAACACCCCTGCCAACCCCGAGGGTCTACCGATGGAAGTGTTCGACGGCATGCGCACCGGCCTGGTCAACGACCGATCGCAGTTCTACAAGGATCTGGCGATCCAGTTCTACGGCGCGAACCGGCCCGGCGCCGAGGTGTCCCAGGGGATCCTGGATCAGTTCTGGCTGTGGAGCATGCAGTCCGGCCTCAAGAATGCCTACGAAAGCATCAAGGCCTTCTCGGAGACCGACTTCACCGATGACCTCGCGACGTTCGACGTGCCGACACTTGTCATGCACGGCGAGGACGACCAGATCGTCCCGGTCCACGACTCGGCCCGCAAATCGGCCCGGCTCATCAAGGGCGCGCAGGAAATCTACTACCCCGGCGCGCCGCACGGCCTCACCGCCACCCTTCAGGACCAGGTCAACGCTGACCTGCTCGCCTTCCTGCAGAGCTAGCCATCATCGCCACCCGAAGGTCCGGTCTCTCCATCCCACCGCAAGCGGGGAGGCCGGCATCGGGGTGCACCGGTCGACGGTGCATCGGTGGGTGGGCCGGTATCCGACCTAGCAGGTGAGGGCGCCGTGGATACATCTACTGCCGGGAGGGGCGGTCCGATCGTGGTCGCTGGGGCCGGCTACGCCGGGCTGCACGTCGCCTTGCGCCTGACGACCAAGCTGCGCAACAACCCCGAGACGGAGCTGACCCTGGTCAACCGGCACGACTACCACCAGGTACTCACCGAGCTACCCAGGGTCGCCGGCGGCACCCGCGCCGCCGACGCGGTGCGCATTCCGCTCGAGGACGTGCTGGCCGAGCGGGTCCGCTTCCTCCAGACCGAGATCAATGGCATCGACCTGGCCAGCCGACGGCTGCTCACCGGGGCCGGGTCGATCGGTTGGCGGCGGCTGGTGCTGGCGCTCGGCAGCCGGCCCAACGACTTTGCCATCCCGGGCCTGGCCGACCGCACGCTGTCGCTGTACTCGGCAAGCGACGCCGAGCGAGTTTGGGCGGCGGCCAGAAATGCGCTCAAGGCTGCCGCGGCCGCCGTCGGAGCCGAGCGGCAGCGCCGCCTGGCGACCGTGGTGGTCGGCGGCGGCGGCGCCACCGGGGTCGAACTGGCCGGCGAACTGGCCGAGATGCTGCCCGAAGTGGCCAGCCGCCACGGGATGGCGCGTGACCTGCCCGCCGTGCTGCTGGTCGAGGCGGGCCCCACGATCCTGGCCGGCTCGTCGCCCCAGCTGATCGACAAGGCCACCAGCATCCTCGCTGACCTGGGCGTTCAGGTGCGCACCAACGCGGCGATCGCCGCTGCGACCGGGGAGGGCTTCCGGCTCAAGGACGGACAGCTGGTGGAGGGCGGCGTATTCGTCTGGGCAGGTGGAGTGAAGGCGCCCGAGCTGGCGGCGGATTCCGGCTTGCCGACCGGCCACAACGGCCGCGTCAAGGTCGACCAGTACCTGCGCGTGCTGGACCACCCGGAGATCTACGTCGCCGGCGACCTCGCCTCGGTGGTGGATCCGCGAACCGGGCACGTGCTGCCGCCGCTGGCTCAGGTGGCGCTGGAGGAGGGCGAGACTGTTGCCCGCAATCTGGACGCCGAGTTGACGGGCCGGCCGCTGGAGGTGTTCACGTTCCACGACAAGGGATTCGTCGTCTCGGTCGGGACCCAGCGCGGGGTCGCCGATATCGCCGGCATCACCAGCGGCGGGCAGCTGGCTCACCTGCTCAAAGACGCCATCGAGTGGGAGTACCGCCAGTCCGTCAGGCACCTGCGCGGCTGGGACCCGTTAGCCCGGTAGCCGCTGACGACAAGCGACCAGGGGAGCAGGATATGGGCACACGACGCACACCGGTTGCCGGCCTCGCTTCGGTGGGATTCTCGGTCGTGCGCTGCGGGCTGGGTGACGGCCTTCTTGTGGATCGGGGCACTCAAGTTCAAGGACCATGAGGTCGAGAACGCGGAGGCTCTGGTCCCCGCGAGTCCGCTGACCTCGCGGCTTCGTGAAAATGCCACAGCTGTCTCCGTTGGGCGAGGCTCTGTTGAAGGACACCGTGCTGTTCGGCGCCGCGCTCCTGACGGCGGCCGACTCGCTGCGGACCGCTCGCGCCGGAAATCGGTCGTAGGACGCTCGCGACCGGCGATCAGCGGCACGGCCCGCCAGGATACGCGGCAGGACGGCACCGGGCGGGGTAGGCCGGGGCTTCCGGAATGACGGTGCGCATAATCACGGCCTACCCTGGGTGGCCACGTTCTCGTTCTCCGGAGGTCCCATGCGTTCGCGCCGACCGGCCGTGCTCGCCGGCGCCCTCGTCGTTCTCGTCCTGCTCGGCTGCGGTATGGGTGGGGTGACCCGGTCGAGCGGCCCGGCGGCGCCACCGGCCGCCTCACCGGCCCGATCCGCGGGCGCGAGTGTCGACGGCACCGACACGGTCGAGGAGTTCACCCGCGACATCGACGGTGCGCGGGAGATCGCCGAGCGGTACTGGGCGAAGCAGGTGACCGGATTCAGCCCGGTACGCCGGATCGTCCCGTACACCCGAGACCGGCAGATCAGCTGCGGTGGTACGCCGCTCGGGCTGAACAACGCCGCCTACTGCTCCGCCGGTGACTTCATCGCATACGACGCGAACTGGGCGTTCGCGGCGTTCCGGCAGGTCGGCGACGCGTTCCTGTTCTACCTGCTCGGCCATGAGTACGCGCACGGCATCCAGCAGCGGCTCGGCATCCAGCAGCGGTTCACGATCCAGATGGAGCTGCAGGCGGACTGCATGGCGGGGGCGTACATCGGTGACTCGGCCCGCAGCAAGGACCTGACGTTGCAGGACGGCGACGTCGATGAGTTGCAGCGCGGCCTGGAGGCGGTCGCCGACGATCCGGGGCAGCCGTGGTTCGCGGAGGGCTCCCATGGCAGCGCGCGGCAACGTACGCAGGCGTTCGCGGACGGCTACAACTCCTCGTTGAAGGCGTGCAACCTGACCTGATCCGCGTCACAACCGGCCCGGATCGGGCCGCGGCCCGGGCATCATCGAAGCTGCGAATCCGGGCGAGGAGAGGCAGTGACGTGCGACGGCAGCCGGCGGCGGTGCTCTTCGACATGGACGGGACGCTCGTCGACAGCGAGAAGGTCTGGGACGTCGCGTTGCGGGAGCTCGCGGTGCATGCCGGGGGGTCGCTGTCCGAGCCGGCCCGCACCGCTATGGTCGGCACCAGCATGGCCGTGTCGATGCAGATTCTGCACGACGACCTCGGCATGCCGTGGCGGGACGCCGCCGCGGACGCCAGCTGGCTGGAGGCGCGGGTGCACTTCCTGTTCGGCGGCGGGGGCCTGGTGTGGCGCCCGGGGGCGATGGAGCTGATCCGTGAGGTCCGCGCGGCCGGGGTGCCGACCGCCCTGGTGACGTCGACGCGGCGCAAGCTCGTCGAGGTGGCCCTGGACACGCTCGGCCGGGACAGCTTCGATGTGGTGGTGTGCGGTGACGAGGTGACCCACGCCAAGCCGGACCCAACGCCGTACCTGACGGCGGCCGAGCTGCTCGGTGTCGCCGTCACCGACTGCGTGGCGATCGAGGACTCGCCGACCGGGGTGGCCAGCGCGCACGCGTCCGGCGCCGCGGTCCTCGCGGTCCCGTGCGAGCTGGAGCTGCCGCCGATGGACGGGGTCCACCTGCGCGACACCCTGATCGGGGTGGACGTGGCGTACCTGGCGGACCTGACGACGGGCGCCCGCACCTGAAGGCACGGGCGCCTCGCACCTGTCGGATGAACCTGACGTCGTCTCGGCGCAGCCGGGTCCGTCCCTTGTCGCCCAGTCCCTTGTCGCCCAGTCTCTTGTCGTCTCATCCCCGCTGCCTCGTCGGAGCCGTCCCGGGATGGTCGTCCGCGGGCAACCCGAAGTGACCACTCCTGGTCGGCCCGCGGCCTCACGAGCCGGGCCGGACCAGACCCGACTCGTACGCGAGCACCACCGCCTGCACCCGGTCGCGCAGCGCCAGCTTCGCCAGCACGTGCCCGACGTGTGTCTTCACCGTCGTCTCGCTGACCGTGAGCGCCTTGGCGATCTCCGCGTTGGACAGTCCCCGGGCCACCTGGACGAGCACCTCGCGTTCCCGCTCGGTCAGAGTGTCCAAGCCCCTGGGCCGTCCGGCGTTCGGGTCGGGCAGCGCGTCGGCGAACCGGTCCAGCAGCCGCTTGAGGATCCGTGGCGCCACCGCGGCCTCGCCGGCGGCCACCGTACGGATCGCCGTCACCAGGTCGTCGGCGGGGACGTCCTTCGCGAGGAACCCGCTCGCGCCGGCCCGTAGCGCGCCGACCACGTACTCGTCCAGGTCGAACGTGGTGAGGATCAGCACCCGGACGGGTAGCTTCGCCGCCACGATCGCGCGGGTGGCGGCGACCCCGTCCATCCTCGGCATGCGGATGTCCATCAGCACCACGTCCGGTTGCAGCCGCCGGGCCAACTCGACCGCCTCGGCACCGTCGCCTGCCTCGCCGACGATGTCGAGATCGTCCTCCGCGCCCAGCACCATCCGGAACCCGGTCCGCAGTAGCGGCTGGTCGTCGGCCAGCAGAATCCGTACCGGCCGCCCGGCTGTGTCCGTCACGTCGTCCCCGTTCGTCATCGTGTCGGGCGCCAGCCTAGAGCGCCGCTCACGTGAGGGCCGCCAGCTGGTCCGCCGGGATCGTGGCGCGGACGGCGAACCCGCCGCCGGGGCGCGGGCCGGTGCGTAGGCTGCCGCCGTACAGGGCGATCCGTTCGCGCATGCCGACGAGCCCGTGGCCGACGCCGTTGGCTCCATCGGGCATCGGCCCGCGGCCGTTGTCGCCGATCTCGACCAGCAGGGCGTCGGGCTGGAAGCGCAGCAGGACGGTCGCCGTGGCGGTACCGCCGTGCTTGATCGTATTAGTCAGCGCCTCCTGCACGATCCGGTAGACGGTCAGTGCGACGCCCTCGTCCAGCGGTACCGGGGTGCCTTCGATTCTGAGCCGTACTGGAAGGCCTGCTTCCCGAACCTGCTCGACGAGGGTCTCGATCCCGGCGAGGCCGGGCTGCGGCGCGAAAGCGGCGTCGGGCTCCTCGGCGTCGGTGCGCAGCACGTCGAGGAGCCGGCGCATCTCCCGCAGCGTGGTCCGGCTCGTGTCCTCGATGGTGTGGAGGGCCTCCTCGGCGGCGTCCGGGTCGCGTCGCAGCACCCGGCCGGCCCCCGTGGCGAGTACCCCGATGACGCTGACGTGGTGGGCGACCACGTCGTGCAGCTCCCGCGCGATGCGGCGGCGCTCGTCGGCGACGGCCTGCTCGGCGAGCGCGGCCTGGTTGACCTCGGCGGCGTGGGCGCGCTGTTCGAGCAGCCGGGCGGCGGCGCCGCGGTGGTGCACAGTCCGCCCGATCAGGAACGCGATGAGCCCGACCATGAGGTTGTTCAGGCCCACGTAGGTGCCATTGAGTCCGGAATCGCCGAGCGCCGCCAGGTCCAGCACATTCAATCCGAACACCGGCACCCAGAGCAGCAGAGCGGTCAGTACGGCGGGCCGCAGCGTCAGCCGCACGGCGAAGGTGTAGGTGACGACGATGAAAACGACGGAATGGGTCAGCGGGTAGACCCGGACGATGACGACGGCCGCGAGTACGGCCAGGCAGCCGGCGACGGCGAGCGGTAGCGCGGCGCGGCGGAAAACCGCTGGCAGCATGCAAAGCGCGCTCATCGGCAGTAGAAGGTCCAGCCGGTACGGCGGCTCCGGCGCCAGCCCGGCGAGGACCACTTCCGCGGCGAAAAGCCCCAGCGCGAGCATCCCGTCGAACAGCAGCATCCGGCCAGGCCCACTCACCCGGCAGGTCGCTGACCACCGAGCTGACCAGGGCGACGGGACCATGCCGACGACGCTAGCCGCCGCCGCGGCCCGCCGATTCCTCACCGACGCCGAACCTGTCTCCTCCGCCGGGAGGAGACCTCACCCGGCCGCGGTGATCTCCGCGCCCACCGCCGGTTCCTGACGGGGGTACGGCGGCGGAGTCCCGCCGAACGCCGGGCAGAGGCTCTGGTGGGCGCACCAGCCGCACAACCGGCTCGGCTTGGGGCGGAAGTCCTCGGCCTGCTTGGCGCGTTCGATCGCCTGCCACAGCGCCACCAGGGTGCGCTCGAAGCGTTCCAGCTCCTCGGCGTCCGGAGTGTAGTCGCAGATCTCGGCGTCCTTCAGGTAGAGCAGACGCAGTACGCGCGGCACGACCCCGCGGGTGCGCCACAGCACGAGGGCGTAGAACTTCAGCTGGAACAGCGCCCGCGCCTCGAACGCCTCCCGCGGCGCCCCGCCGGTCTTGTAGTCGACGACCCGCATGTCACCGGCGGGGGACACGTCGAGTCGGTCGATGTAGCCGCGGATCAGCAGCTCGTCGTCGACACGGGTGGAGATCAGGGTCTCCCGCTCGGCGGGCTCCAGCCGGCTCGGATCCTCGACCTGGAAGTAGCCGCCCAGCAGTCCCTCCGCCGAGGTGAAGAATGTCTCCCACCGGTCCGCGACGGCGACCGGCGCGACATCGACGAGGGGTTCTTGTTCCGTCTGCGCCTCGTCGAACAGGGCGGCCAGGGTGGGTTCCTGCTCGAGCAGGCGCTCCCACTGCGGCCGGACCAGGGCCGCGGCGGCGTCGATCGTCCGCTCGGCGGCCGGCAGGTCGAAGAGGCGTTCGAGCACGGCGTGCACCAGGGTGCCCCGCAGCTGGTCCGGGGTCGGCCGCTCGGGAAGCCGGTCGATCGACCGGAACCGGTAGAGCAGGGGACAGGTCTTGAAATCCGCCGCCCGTGACGGCGACAACGACGGCCCCGTCGGGCGCGGCACCTCCTCGGTGCTCAGGTCATCGGTGGTCACCGCATCGGTGGTCGGGCCTTCGACCGCTTCCGTCACCGTCTGTGCCGTCATGGGCGCCAGATTAGGGCAGGGGTACGACGTTTCCGCGCCCGCGTCGGCCAAGGCCGTGTGTTCCCGGATCGCGGAGGCGTCGTTGCGGCTGCGTAGCATCGACCGCGTGGACGACAGCGCACCGCCGCCCGATCGCCCGGACCGGCACGCCCCCGAACGCCCCGAGTCGCGGCGGCCGGCCCGGCGGACGCCCCGGCCGTTGGCGCGGGTGCTGGGCATCCCGCTCTACACCACACCGTCCATGCTGCTGCTCGCCCTGCTCGTGACCGTCCTGTACGGCGAGTTCGCCCGCCGCGAGCTGGACCTGTCCCAGCCCGCCGCGTACGCGGTCGGACTCGGCTTCGTCGTCTGCCTGCTCGGCTCGGTCATGCTGCATGAGCTCGGGCACGCCCTGCTCGCCCGCCGGTACGGCGTCGGCGTCCGCGGCATCACCCTGGAACTGCTCGGCGGCTACACCGAGATGGACCGCGACGCGCCCACCCCGAAGGTCGACCTGCTGGTGTCCCTGGCTGGTCCGGCCGTGTCGCTGCTGCTCGGCGGCCTCGCCGCAGGCGCGGCGTGGCTGCTGCCCGACGGCGGGCTCGCCGACAGCTTCGCCGCCCAGCTGGCCGTCGGCAACGGCGTCGTCGCCCTCTTCAACGTGCTTCCCGGCCTGCCGCTGGACGGTGGCCGGGCGCTGCGCGCCGTGGTCTGGGCGGCGTGCCATGACCGGCACCGGGCCACGGAGGTGGCCGGCTGGGCGGGCCGCGTCATCGCCGCCGGCGCGGGGATCGCTGTGGTCGTCCTGGGCATCCGCGGCGTCTTCACCCTTGTCGGCGCGGTGTTCCTGCTGCTCGTGTCGTTCACCGTTCTCCGGGGTGCCGGGCAGTCTGTCCGGCTGGCCCGGATGAGCCGCCGGTTCCCCCTTGTCGACCTGGCCAGCCTTGCCACACCGGTGCTGCCCGTCCCGTCCGGCACACCGCTCGCGGAGGCGCAGCGGCGGCACGCCGAGGCCGACGCCCGTCGCGAGGAGCAGGCCCAGGCGTGGCGTACCGGCGTTGAGGAGCCGCCGGCCGGCGTGGTCACCGGTGCGGGCACGACACTCGGAGTGGCCGACTCGTCGGGGCGCCTGCTCGCCCTGGTGGACCGGGTCGCCGCCGACGAGGTCCCCGCCGAGCGGCGCGCCTGGGTCAGCGTCGACACCGTAGCCCGTGACCTCGCCCGGATCCCCGTCCTGCCGGCCGGGCTCACCGGCGAGCAGGTCGTCCGGGCAGTCCAGGCGCACCCGGGTGCGCAGTACCTCGTGACGGCAGGCGAGGATGTCCTGGGCGTGTTGCACGTCGCCGACCTGGCCCGGATCCTCGAGCCGCGGCGCACGGCACGCGACCGAGGACCGAGCCGTGCAGGCACCGCAAGCTGACGAAAGCGATGAGAGAACTCCGTGACCGTATCCCCGACGACCGACGAGACCACGCCCGTGCCTGCCCACCGCGGACCGTTCCGCGTGGGGGACCGGGTGCAGCTCACCGACCCGAAGGGCCGGTTGCACACCGTCATCCTGGAGCCCGGTAAGGAGTTCCACACCCACCGCGGTGCACTCCAGCACGACGACTTGATCGGCCTGCCCGACGGCAGTGTGGTCACCTCCGCCGCCGGTACGGCGTACCTGGCGCTGCGGCCGCTGCTCAGCGACTACGTGCTCTCCATGCCGCGCGGTGCACAGGTGATCTACCCGAAGGACTCCGCGCAGATCGTCGCCATGGGTGACATCTTCCCGGGGGCCAAGGTCATGGAGGCGGGTGTCGGCTCCGGCGCGCTCACCTGCTCCCTGCTGCGCGCCGTCGGCGGCTCCGGTGAATTGCACTCCTACGAGCTGCGGGAGGACTTCGCGGCCATCGCCCGCAAGAACGTCGAGCAGTTCTTCGGCGGCCCGCACCCGGCGTGGAACCTGCACGTCGGCGACGTGGCAGACGCCGAGGGCGAGGGTTTCGACCGGATCATCCTCGACATGCTAACCCCGTGGGAGGCCCTCGGCATGGTTGAGCGGGCGCTCGTGCCCGGCGGTGTCTTCATCGGGTACGTGGCCACCACCCCGCAGTTGTCCGAGCTGGTGGAGGCCCTGCGTGAGCGCGGCGGCTTCACCGAGCCGCGGGCCTGGGAGTCGATGGTCCGTGACTGGCACGCTGACGGGCTGGCCGTCCGTCCCGACCATCGGATGATCGCGCATACCGCGTTCCTCGTGTCGTCGCGCAAGCTCGCCCCGGGCGTGACCGCCCCGCCGCGGCGCCGCAAGCCGTCGAAGGGCGCCGAGGCCTACGCACTGCGCCGGGCGGCCGAAGCGGCCGTCGATGAACCGTCCGTCGCCGCTGCCGAACCGCCGAGCGAATCGGGCGCCCCGGCGCAATGATGTCCGCGACACCCGTCCGGTACCGTCCGGACGCGGTGTTCGGCAGAATCGAGCCTGGGCGCGCCGGCTCACGGCACGCTCCCACGGCGTGGCGTAGCGGAGGGGACAAGGGTGGGCACGATGAGCTCTCCGCCGTTCGGCGGTGGCGACATGCCGGCGGTGTTCCCGGACTGGTCGCCGTACGAGGACTTGGACTCGGCGGCCCGGGCCTACCTGCGTGACCCCGAGGTGGCGCTCGACTCGCTGTTCGGCGTCCTCGCCGGTGCGGCGGTGCTGACGTTCACCCTGGAACGCTTCGTCAACGAGGTCAACGGGGTGTGGCAGGAGGTCGTCGTCTGTGACGGCAGCCGCCTGCTGCTCTGGCACGGCGAGGACGTGGCGCCCGGCGACGGCCCGCCCGGGGCGATGACGTCGTCGCTGCGGGTTGTGCCGCTCTCCACGGTGACCGAGGTGGGTTGCCGGCGCCGGCTCAACCGGATGGCCAACGGCATGGCCCAGGTCGACTCGATCGACGTGTATCTGCTGCTCAGCTCGGTCGACGACGCGCCGGCTCCACCGGGGCTCGGCGAAGACGAGGGGCGTTCGGTGTTGCGGCACGACGCGCTGCGCTTCGGCAAGACCCTCGACGACGGCGGAGCGGGTCAGATCGCCCGCCTCGAGGACTTCGCCCGGGTGGTCGCCTCCCTGGTCGGGCGGCCCACCCTGTAGCGGTGTCCCCCGTTCGGGGAGCTACTCGGCGTCGGGCCCGGCGATCTCGACGTCGTCGCGCGTGCGTCGTACGTGGATGCAGTCGCCGGGGCACTCCTTGGCCGCGTCGATGATCTCCAGCCGCAGGTGGGAGGGCACGTCGACCCGCTCGCCGGGCAGTTGGCGCAGCTCGCCAGAGCCGTCCTTGACGTAGGCGAGGCCATCGATGTCGAACTCGAAGACGTCGGGGGCGTACTGCACGCACAACCCGTCACCGGTGCACAAATCCTGCTCGATCCAGACCTGCAGTTCGTCCGTTTCGGTCGACGTCGACACCGTCGCACCCCCACTCTCGTCCCGCCCCGAACGGTACCCGACGCCATCGTCCGGGTGGTCGACGCAGTCCGCCGTAACGATCAAGAGTGGGCGACTAGGCGTTGCGTGGGTTGGAATCCCGGTCACAGCAGTTAGTGTTATCGGAAGAACGTTCGAGCCCCCGGGGAGGTGGGACGTGGCACGCAACGACGAGGCGGACTCACGAGCCGCACGTTGGGAAAAAGAAGCCAACGATCTCTCCAGCCAGGTCGCGTTCCTTCAAGAGGAACTCGCACTGGTTCGGCGCAAGCTCACCGAAAGCCCCCGACACGTTCGGCAGCTTGAGGAACGGCTCGCGGCGACCCAGGCCCAGCTGGCGCGGCTGACCGAGAACAACGACCGGCTCGTGGCTACCCTCAAGGAAGCACGGGCACAGATCGTCACTCTCAAAGAAGAGATTGACCGCCTCGCCCAGCCGCCGAGCGGCTATGGCGTTTTCCTGGCCAGGCATGAGGACGGCACCGTCGACGTGTTCACCGGGGGCCGCAAGCTCCGGGTGGCCGTGTCGCCGGCGCTGCAGGACCGAGAGCTCGAACGGGGCCAGGAAGTCCTGCTCAACGACGCGCTCAACGTGGTCGACGCGTTCGGCTACGAGCGGGTCGGAGAGGTCGTTCTCCTCAAGGAGATCCTCGAGAATCCGACCGGCGGCCCGGGTGACCGGGCCCTGGTCGTGTCGCACGCCGACGAGGAGCGCATCGTCCACCTGGCCGAGACCCTGATCGGGTCGACGCTGCGGGCGGGCGACTCGCTGATGATCGAGCCCCGCTCGGCGTACGCGTACGAGCGGATCCCGAAGAGCGAGGTGGAGGAGCTCGTCCTCGAAGAGGTTCCGGACGTCGACTACACCGACATCGGTGGTCTGCACTCGCAGATCGAGCAGATCCGCGACGCGGTGGAACTGCCGTTTCTGCACGCAGAGCTGTTCCGGGAGCACCACCTGCGCCCGCCGAAGGGCATCCTGCTCTACGGCCCGCCCGGCTGTGGCAAGACGCTCATCGCCAAGGCGGTGGCTAACTCGCTGGCCAAGAAGATCGCCGAGCGCCGGGGTGAGGAGAAGCACACCAGCTACTTCCTCAACATCAAGGGCCCCGAGTTGCTCAACAAGTACGTGGGTGAGACCGAGCGGCACATCCGCCTGGTCTTCCAGCGGGCCCGGGAGAAGGCCGGCGAGGGTACGCCGGTCATCGTGTTCTTCGACGAGATGGACTCGATCTTCCGTACCCGGGGCTCCGGCGTCTCCTCCGACGTCGAGAACACCATCGTCCCGCAGCTGCTCAGCGAGATCGACGGTGT
>CBIHNN010000113.1:0-15235 GCA_966211315.1 uncultured Micromonosporaceae bacterium
GTAGCTGCTGCCGGGTGCGGGGGGACAGGTGGACCGGGCCGGCGTACTCGCCCGGCAGCCCGGATTCCGTCTCGCCGGGGGTCCATCCGGCGGCGAGCGGGGCGGGTGCGGGCGGTCGCTGACCTGGGGCGCCCCGAGCTCCCGGGTCCTCGGCGACGGCGTCGATGCGGCCGGGCAGGGTGTGCCCGAGGGGTGCGGTGGGGTCGGGGCTGCGTGATGGGGTGAGGGTGAAGCACAGGCCGCGCCAGTCGGGGAGGTCGACGTCGCTGTGCGCGTGGGGCAGGGCTGTGGTGTGGTCGTCGGTGTCGGGGTGCGGCCGCCCGAGGGGGCGGCGGGAGCCGTGGTGGTGATCGCTCGGTCGGACAACGATGTGGTCCGGGTGGAGTGGGGCGGGTGGCTGGTCGGTGTTGCGCACGTCGGCCAGTTGCGCGAAGCGTCGGGGTGTGATCGGGCTGGGCGCGTACGTCCTGACAGTCTGGCCGTCGACGATCAGGTGCAGCCGGTTGGCCTCGAGCCGGGCGGTGACCGGCCGCCCGGTGTGGCGCGGGCCAACACGCAAGTGGAGGAAGCCCAGCATGAACCTGCCATCCCTATTGTGTGCCGTTTTGGCAGCGGTGAGGTGCATCGGCGAGCTTGGGTTGGCCTCGCGGTCGTTGAAGCTGTCGGTGTTGGTGACGCCGGCAAGGCGGGCGAAGGCCGCGGCGGTGTTGTCGTGAACCGTCGACTCCACGGTCGCGTCGGCGGTGACGATGCGCGTCGTTTTCCGGTGCAGGTGGATCCAGATGTGGCGGCCGCAGTGGCCGCCGACGTCCAGACCGATCTCCCCCAGTCGGGTGGTGAGGACGTCGTCGACGGTGGTGGCCAGGCGCATGGGCCGCCGATGGTCCACGATGGCGGGCGGCGGCGGTTGCTCCTGCGGATAGACGCCGCGTTGGACGGCGAACCACGCCGGCGCCAGCGGGGCGGGGTTTAGGGTGCGGATGGTCTGGCCCTGCGGGTCGATGATGTGCAGGACCTCGCCGTCCATCCACAACGAGACGCGGGTACCGACGTACCTGTGGTTGATGCTTGTATAAGCCATGCCGAGCGAAACCTTGCCTCCTTTCGTGACGGGCACGTCCCGCACCAGCATCGCCGCGACGGGGGTGACGGCAGTCGGTCGCTGTTGACCCGTGCTGGTTGGTGTCCTGCCGGTGTCGAGGTCGCGGTGGTCGGTGACGGGTCCACCGGCGGACACGGCCGGTGCGTCGCTGGGCGGTGCGTCGCTGGGCGGTGCGTCGGTGGGCGGTGGCGGCCACCCCGCCTGCCGGTCCGGGTTCGCGCCGGGCGGCAGGTGGGTGGCCGGTGCCGACCACGGGTCGCTCATCGACGCCGGGTCGGTGGCGGCGTGGGCGCGGTCATCGCCGTGGTCCACACCGCCGGGTACCGGCTCGCCGCCCGCCCACTCGGGCACCACACCGGATACGACCCGCCGGACGTGGCCGTGCCCGTCGCTCTGGTACACCTCGACGCCGTACGTGTCCGGCGCCGGCGTCACGACGGTGCGGGCCACCATCGGCCGTACCTGGGCCGGGTCGGCCCGCCACACCCGCACCGGCGACGGCTCCGGCGGCACACCACGCTCGGCACCGACGGGCGAACGACCCCCCGCACCCGGCGCACCGTCGACCGACACCCCCACACCGGCCGACAGCGCCGCACCCCCACCCCCACCCGCGCCCCCACCCGGGCCGGGGCCGGTCGCCGCCGGGCCGACGGGCAACCCGGGCGGTATCCCGAGTCCCCGATGTCGGGCCCCCCGGGCGGCATCCAGGACACCGTCGGCGCCGCCCGCGCTGGCATCCCACACCGAACCTTGCCACCCGTACCCGGTCACTGCCGCGCTCACCCCCGCCGTGACGTACTCATGCACCGCACCCCCCACGATCCGGTCCACCCCATCGGCCACCGGCCGACCCACCGGCCGCACCACCCGCCCCGCCAGGTGCCCGACCGGATGCAGCAGCGGCCCCACCGCCGACCCGACCGCCCCGGTGATCGCGGCCTGAGTGGTGAACCCCGCATCCCAGCGGTGGCGCACCCCCGCCGCCAGCTGAACCAACTGACCGACGGCGTCCAACCCGACCTGCACCACCTGCCCCGACAGGATCGACACCCCCAACCGGCCCACCGCCGACCGGGCGAAGAACCGGCCCGCCGCCTCCAACGCGGCGATCGACGCGCTCGACCCACCGAACGTCCACGGACCCGCGGCAGCCAGATAGCCGATCTGCCCGGCGAGCAGCATCAACTCCTGCACCACGATGATCTTCGTGTACTGGACACCGACCGCGGTGTCCGCGATGAACCCGGCCAACTCCCGCGCCCCACTCGCCACCCCCGCCAACTGCCGCGCCTCATCCCGCAACCCGTCACCGGCCACGACGAACGCCCGCGCCGCCGGCCCCTGCCAACGGCGCACCCCCCGCCCCGGCTCGGCGAGCCGCTCCCGCACCTCCGCGAGCACCCCCGACACGCCCGACCACTCCCGCGACAAGGCCCACAAACCGTCCTCGTCCGCCGCCGGCCACCCGTCACCGGTCGCGACCAGAAACATCGTGCGCGCCCACTCCGGCAGCTGCATACCCATAACCGACATCCCCACCATCACCACACCGAACCGGCCGCCCACCGCACCCGATCCGAAACAAACCCCTACCGGCGCCCCACCACCCAGACCACCCGCCGAACAAGGCACCCAGACAAGCGCCGAGAAGTGTAGAGCCGGACCGACCGGCACACACCGGGCACCGGCAAGAGCAGGACCCACGACACGGTCGGCGACCGGCACAGCGGTACGCGGCACGTACCCAGGGGCGACCTGGCTCCCTCTCAATCGCATGCTCGTGCCCGACACCGTCAACGCCCCGCCGCTTGCGGTGCTGTCCACCGCGAACTGGTCGACAACCCGCGTCACCTGATTGCCGCGCAGGCCCGGCTCCGAGCGTTCGGCCGATCACTGTCCCACAAGTCCGGCCCTGAACGGCGTATCGGGCGACGGCCGTCGAAACGGTGGGAACGCGCTGCGCCCCGGCTTGGCCGGGCACACGTGCGGGTGGCGAACCTGCGCCGTGACGGCCTGCACAAGCTCACCACCGGACTCGCTGAGACACATGGCACGGTCGTGGTGGAAGACCTCGACGTCACCGGCATGCCCGCCAATCGGCGACCGGCCCGGCGCATCGCCGACACCGGGTTCGCCGAGATCCGCCGTCAGCTCGCCTACAAGACCACCTGGAACGGCGGCCGGTTGCTCATGGCCGACCGCTGGTATCCCTCCAGCAAGACCAGCTCGGGTTGCGGCTCGGTGAAAACCAAATTTGCCATTCACGAACGCGAATACACCTGCCGGGCGTGTGGCCGGGTCATCGACCGCGACCGTAACGCCACACTCAACCTGGCCGCGCTTGCGGCTGAGTTCCAAACCGCCGGGAGTGGCCCGGTGGCTGGACGTGGAGCCGACCAGAAGACCCGCGTACGCGGGCAGGTGGCCGTGAAGCGTCAACCCGGCACGACACCGGTCGGTCAGACCGGGACCGTCGTCAGCGGGAACCTGAGTGTCCGTTGGCGCCTGGCAGCGTAGGTGACCCCGCGGGTTCGAGGGACCTGACAATCTACGATGGCGCCGTTGGGTGCGTGGTGCCAGGCTGTCCGCCGTGATTGCGCAGAGTCCGCCGCCTGACGTGCGTGTCCCACCGCCGATCGTCGCCCTCGCCGGCCGCGACCGGTTGCGGCCGGTGTGGCGCAACGAGTTGGGCGGCCTCACCTTCGAGATCACCGGGTCGGCCGGCCGGCGCTTCGCCAAGTGGGCACCCGTCGACAGCGGCCTCGACGTGGCGCGCGAGGTGCCGCGGCTGCGGTGGGCGGCCGCGTTCACTTCGGTGCCTCGGGTACTCGATGCGGGCGCGGACGAGACGGGCGCCTGGCTGCTGACCGCTGGCCTGCCCGGAGACAGCGCGGTGACAGCGCGTTGGCTTGCTGATCCGCGTACCGCCGCCACCGCTGTTGGACGCGGACTTCGGGCCCTGCACGACCGGCTGCCGGTCGGGGACTGCCCGTTCGCCTGGGGCGTCGAACAGCGTCTGGCACAGGTACGTGCGGCGAGCCGGCGCGATCGGGAGCAGTGGCATCCTGATCACCTCGGGTTGTCACCACGCGAGGCGCTGGCCCGCCTGGCGGACTCGCCATCGGTGGACCGGCCGGTGGTCTGTCATGGCGACGCCTGCGCGCCGAACACTCTGCTGCGTGCGGACGGCACCTGGTCGGGTCACGTTGACCTGGGTGCACTCGGCGTCGCAGACCGGTGGGCCGATCTGGCTGTGGCCACGTGGAGCCTGGACTGGAACTATGGGCCGGGCTGGCAGTCGGTGCTGCTGGAGGCGTATGGCGTTGAGCCGGATCCGCTACGGATTGCGTACTACCGGTTGCTGTGGGACCTGAGCCCCTGATAGGCCCCGCTTGGGTGACATAGCGGGTCGGGGCTTCCTTTCCCAGTCGAGGCGTCGGCGTGGGGCCAGTCGGTGCGGTCCAGCACGCCGCCGTCGAACATCAGCCACGTGGCGGAGCCGGGCACCTATACACACCAGGTATACGCATGGTGTACAGTCCCCGCCATGTCAATCGGGCACACCTTTCTGGGCCTCTTGGAGTCCAGCCCTCGGCACGGCTACGACCTCAAACGGGCGTACGATGAGCAGTTCGGCCGGAGTCGGCCGCTGCACTTCGGGCAGGTCTACGCGACGCTGTCCCGGCTGTTGAAGAACGGGCTCGTCGAGGTCGACGCCGTCGAGCCGGGCGAGGGCCCGGAGCGCAAGCGGTACGCGATCACCGAGGCGGGCGTCACCGACGTTCACCACTGGCTCGCCACGCCGGAGAAGCCGGATCTGTACCTGCAGAGCACCCTCTACACCAAGGTCGTGCTCGCCCTGCTCACCGATCGCCCGGCGGCCGAGCTACTGGACACCCAGCGCGCCGAGCACCTGCGCCTGATGCGGGAGCTGACCCGCCGCAAGAGCATCGAGAATCTCGCCGGGCAGCTGATCGCCGACCACGCGCTGTTCCACCTCGAAGCCGACCTGCGCTGGCTGGAGCTGACCGCCGCCCGTCTCGACCAACTCGCCAAGCAGGTCCGGTCGTGACCGGAACAGCCCTGCTCACGGCCGAGGGCCTGGTCAAGTCGTTCGGTCCGACGAAGGCGCTCGACGGTGCATCGCTGAGCGTCGAACCGGGCGAAGTCGTGGCCGTCATGGGGCCCTCCGGGTCGGGAAAGTCCACCCTGCTGCATTGCCTCGCCGGCATCGTCCTGCCGGATGCCGGATCGGTGCACTACCAGAGCCACGAACTCTCAGCGATGAACGACCGCGGTCGTAGCGCGCTGCGCCGGGGAGAATTCGGGTTCGTGTTCCAGTTCGGGCAGCTCGTACCGGAATTGAGCTGCCTGGAGAACGTCGCGATGCCGCTGCGATTGGCGCGGATCAGGCGCCGGGAGGCCGAACGGCGGGCGCGACACTGGCTGGAACGGTTGGAGGTCGCCGACGTGGCGGGCAAACGTCCGGGCGAGATCTCCGGCGGCCAGGGCCAACGGGTCGCGGTGGCCCGTGCCGTGGTGAGCGACCCCCGGGTGGTCTTCGCGGACGAACCCACCGGTGCGCTCGACTCCCTCAACGGGGAGCAGGTGATGGGGCTGTTGGCGGAGGTGGCCCGTACGGCGGGGACAGCCGTCGTGCTGGTGACCCACGAGGCCCGGGTGGCCGCGTACGCGGACCGCGAGGTCGTCGTCCGCGACGGTCGCACCCGTGGGGTGCAGGCGGCCGTCCGGTGAACGACCTGCTGCTCGGTGCCCGGCTGATGTTCGCCGGTGGCCGTCCCGGATGGATCCGTACCGCCTTGACCGCCCTCGGCGTGGGCATCGGGGTGGCGCTGTTACTGCTGGCCGCGGCGGTGCCCGCGGCGCTGCAGGAACGCGCCGCCCGCGCCGGGGCGCGGTACACCTCGCCGCCCCAGGGGCAATCGTGGTCCGTCGGCACCACCGTGTTGGTGAAGCACGCGAACACGGAGTTCCGCGGCCGATCGGTACGTGGGGTTCTGGTGCGTGCCGAGGGACCCGCCTCCCCGGTACCACCGGGCCTCGCGGCGCTTCCGGCCGACGGGGAGCTGGCGGTCTCGCCGGCGCTGCGAGCGCTGCTCGACTCGTCCGAGGGCGCACTGCTGGTGCCGCGGTTCGGCGGTGCGCGGGTGGTGGCCACGATCGGAGACGAGGGCCTGACCGGGCCCGCTGAGCTGGCGTTCTATCACGGCAGCGGCACACTCACCGCCGACACGGCGGAGCGGGTCGGCTCGTTCGGCGATGTCGGCTCAGAGCCGCTGAGCCGGATGCTGATCCTGCTGGTGGTGCTGGGCTTCGTCGTCCTGCTGCTACCCATCGCGGTGTTCCTCGGCGCGGCCGTACGTTTCGGCGGTGAGTCCCGTGACCGCCGGTTGGCCGCCCTGCGCCTGGTCGGGGCGGACGCGGGCATGGCCCGGCGGATCGCGACCGGCGAGGCCGTACTGGGCGCGCTGCTCGGCATCGCGGTCGGTGCCGTCCTGTTCGCCCTCGGCCGGCAGGTCGCACCCTTGGTGACCGTGGCGGACATCAGCGTCTTCGCGGCCGACATCCGGCCGCACCCGGTGCTGGTGCTCGTCATCGTGGTCGCCGTCCCGATGCTCGCGGTGGCGGTGAGCCTGCTGGCGTTACGCGGCATCGTGATCGAGCCGCTGGGCGTCACCCGACGTACGGTGCCCGTCCGGCGCAAACTGTGGTGGCGACTCATCCTTCCCGTGGCCGGCATCGCCCTGCTGTACCCGCTGGTCGGTGGGCTGGGCGGCGGCCGCTCAGCCAGCTTCTATTACCAGGTGGCGCTGGGTGCCACACTGCTGCTGGTCGGCGTGGTCACGCTGCTGCCGTGGTTGGCCGACCAGGCGGTCCGCCGGATGCGCGGCGGCCCCGTGTTCTGGCAGCTCGCCGTGCGGCGGTTGCAAGTGGACGGTGCGACCTCGGCCCGGCTGGTCAGCGGGATGGCCGTGGCGGTCGCCGGAACCGTCGGCCTGCAGATGCTCTTCGCGAGCGTGCAGGACCGTTTCATCACCTCGACCGGGTGGCAGGGTCCCCCCAACGCGGCGTACGTCGAGGTGGCCCGCACCACCGACGGTCCGATGGTGATCAAGCGGCTCCAGGCAACCCCAGGGGTGACTGGTGGTGCCGGAACGCTGGTCGCGATGGCTGAAGCGGGCCAACCGGTCGGTACGACCGGGCAGAACCAGTCCGGCCCGGGCACCCGGCTGCTCACACTGCGGATAGGTGACTGCGCCGCGTTGACGTACCTGGCCGATGTCGACCGGTGTGCTGACGGCGACGTGTTCCTGTCAACCGAGACGCGAGGGTCCGACGCCGAGGGGCCGCCGCGTGCCGGCACCCGCCTGTCCCTGGTCGGCGGGCTGGCCTGGGTTATCCCTCTCGGTGCGCGACCGGCGACCATCCGCGACCCGTACTACGTGTACACGCCAACGGTCCTGGTCACCCCGGGAGCGATCGACAGCGGCCGGCTCGGGCCGCTGCGGGTACGCGTCACGGCGTTGCTCGACCAGAACATGCCGGACGCGGTGGAGCACCTGCGTAACGCCGCGGCGTCGATCGACCCCGCCGCGTCGGTCTCCATACCGTCACGCGTCCACGAAGACCGCGACTTCACCAACGTACGCCGTGGGCTCTACGTCAGCGTGGTGGTGACCCTGCTGCTGATGGGTCTGAGCCTGCTGGTCGCCGTACTGGAGCACCTGCGGGAACGGCGGCGCCTGCTGGCCACCCTGCTCGCGATCGGCACCCCGCGCCGTACGTTGACGTCGTCGCTGCTCTGCCAGCTCGCGGTGCCGCTGACCGTCGGGATGGCCTTGGCCGTCGGGGTCGGGATCGGGCTCGGGTTGGTGTTGCAACGGCTGGTCGGTGCGCCGCTGGTGGTGAACTGGACGGTGATCGGCATGTCGACCGGGTTCGCCGCCTTCGCCGTGCTGCTCGTCAACGCACTGAGTCTGCCCAGCCTGTGGCGGCTGGTGCGGGCCGACGGGCTGCGTACCGAATAGTCCCCGGTACGTCAGCACCGCGAGCGGTGTGCTCAGGACGACACGACGATCGCTGTGTCATCGTCCGCATCGGAGCCTGCCCGGTGCACCTCCGTCGCGGCGTCGCCGATCGCCAGTGCCCGCCGGGCGTACGCCCGCACGTCGGCGTCCGGATCGGCGGAGACGGACCGCAGCACCGCCGTCACCTCCGCCCGGTTCGGCCACCCGGCCAGGGACCGGACGGCGGCGCGTCGCACGTCCAGATTGGCGTCGCGGGTGGCCACCGTCAGCGCGGACACGGCGAGTTCCGGATCAGCGCCGCCGAGGGCTTTCGCGGCCCCCTCCCGCACCTGCCACGCCGTGTCCGCCATCGCGTCCAACGCCACGCCGGTCAGCTCGCCGGGGCAGCCGATCTCGCCCGTGGCCTGCAACGCGGCGGCCCGGACCAGCGGGTCCGGACTCGCCGCGGCACGCCGCAGCCGGGCCGCCACGGCGTCGGTGCCCCGCAGGACGTCCGCGATCTCCCGCAGGCCGGTCACCGCCGCCGAGCGGACGGCGGCGTCCCCGTCGTGCAGTGCGTCCACGAGGGCGTCGGCGACCCCCTCGGGCGCCGCCTCGGTGAGGGCGGCGACCGCGGTTCGGCGTACGTCCGGATCGGGATCGCCGAGGAACGGCCGGAACGCGGTCAGCGTCACGTCGCGTTCGGTCAACGCCAGCACCGCCACGATCCGGTCGGCGGCCGGGACGGTGGCCCGGCCGGTCGACGTGGTCTCCGCCACGCCGGCCGCCGCCACCCGGAACCGGCGAACCTCCGCCACGACGGTCTCCGCCGGGCCGTCCGGGGGTCGCAGGTCGTCGACGGGTACGAGGTACCCGTTCACCGGCCGCTTGACGAACTCCATCTCGCCGTCGGCACGGCGCCGCACATTCAGGTGGAAGAACCAGTCGCCGTCGTCACGCCCCGGGTGGTCGGTCCGGTCGTGGTACAGGCCCCAGCGGCTCTCCGTACGCACCAGCGACGCGCGCGCCGCCATCTCGGCGCAGTCCCGGATGAACGTGACCTCGGCGCAACGCATCAGCTCGTGCGGCGTACGCGCACCCATGCCGGCGATCTCGCCGGCCATCCGCTGGAACGTCTCCACCGCGATCTCCAGGTTCGCCGCGGACTTCGGCGGGGCGACGTAGTCGTTGACGAACCGGCGCAGCTTGTACTCGACCTGCGGCTGCGGCGGCCCGTCCGGGTGCCGGAGCGGCCGGTGGATCAGTTCGTGCGCGTCCACGACCTGGTCCTCGGGCAGCGTCGCCGGTGCCGGTCGGCCCACCTCGGCGGCGTGCGTGCCGGCCAGGTCACCGAAGACGAACGCGCCGATCATGTAGTTGTGCGGTACGCATGCCAGGTCGCCGGCCGCGTACAGCCCGGGAACCGTGGTGGCGCCGTTCTCGTCCACCCACACACCCGATGCCGAATGTCCACCGCAGAGCCCGATCTCCGAGATGTGCATCTCCACGTCGTGGGTACGGTAGTCGTGGCCGCGTCCGGCGTGGAACGTGCCTCGGGTCGGCCGTTCGGTGGTGTGCAGGATCCCCTCCAGTTGCCCGATCGTCTCCTCGGGAAGGTGCGACAACTTCAGATAGACGGGCCCCCGGTCCGACTCCAGCTCGCGGGCGACCTCCGACATCATCTGCCCGGACCAGTAGTCGCAGTCGACGAACCGCTCGCCCCGGTTGTTGACCTGGTAGCCGCCGAACGGGTTCGCCACGTATGCGCACGCCGGTCCGTTGTAGTCCTTGATCAGCGGGTTGATCTGGAAGCATTCGATGCCGGACAGCTCGGCGCCCGCGTGGTACGCCATCGCGTACCCGTCACCGGCGTTCGTCGGGTTCTCGTACGTGCCGTAGAGGTAGCCGCTGGCCGGTAGCCCGAGCCGCCCGCACGGGCCGGTCGCCAGGATCACCGCGCCCGCCGACACGGTGACGAACTCGCCGCTGCGGGTGTCGAATCCGACCGCGCCGACGGCCCGCCCGTCGCGGGTGAGCACGCGGACCGGCATGACCCGGTTCTCGATCTGGATCCTCTCGCGGTACTCGCGGGTGCGCAGGACCCGGTAGAGCACCTTCTTGACGTCGCGCCCCTCGGGCATCGGCAGCACGTACCGGCCGGAGCGGTGCACCTGCCGGACGGCGTACTCACCGTACTCGTCCTTCTCGAACTTGACGCCGTAGCGCTCCAGGCGCTGCACCATGTCGAAACCGCGGGTGGCGGTCTGGAAGACGGTGCGCTGGTCGACGATGCCGTCGTTGGCGCGGGTGATCTCCCGGACGTAGTCCTCCGGCGTCGCCTTGCCCGGGATGACGGCGTTGTTCACGCCGTCCATCCCCATGGCCAGGGCACCGGAGTGCCGCACGTGGGCCTTCTCCAACAGCAGCACGTTCGCGCCGTGCTCGGCGGCGGACAGCGCGGCCATCGTGCCGGCGGTGCCGCCGCCGACGACGAGTACGTCGCAGCTGAGTTCGCGGCGTTCGGTGGGGGAGGGGGTCTGCATCAGTCGGTCCTGTCGTCGGCGCCGAGCGCGGCGAGGATCTGGCTGCGGGCGGCCCGGACGACCGGGGTGCCGCGGGTGGCGGGGTCGCGCGATTGCGGCACGTCGACCATTGTGTGCACCCCGGTCGGGCGCAGCACGGCGACGCGGTCGCCGATGAACACCGCCTCGTCGACGTCGTGGGTGACGAACACGACGGTGGCCCCGGTGGTGCGCAGGACGTCGACGAGGAGCCGCTGCATCGCCGCGCGGGTCTGGGCGTCCAGGGCGCCGAACGGCGGGTAGTCACCCATCGAACCGATGTCGAGTTTTCCTGCCATCATCTGCGCCGTGATGGGCGCGCCGGTGTCGTAGTCCTGCCACGTGACGGCGTACTTCTTGCCGGTGCGCCGGCTGAGCTCGGCGAGCCGTTTCTCGAAGAACCCCTGCGCGCGCAGCAGCGTGCCGGCGGTCACCGTGTTGATCGTCTTGGACTGGTATCCCACGACGACAGGTTCGGCACCGGACTCGGCGGCCCGGCCGGCGACCGTGCAGCCGGACAGGGCGGTGACCAGCGCGATCAGCGGGGCGGTACGGCGGATTCTCACGGGAACCTCACCTGATCAGAAACGGCATGTTGACGGTGACGGCGCCGGTGGGGCACCGCGCGGCGCACGGCCCGCAGTACCAGCACTCATCGACGTGCATGAAGGCCTTGCTCGTCTCGGGATCGATCGCGAGCGAGTCGAGCGGGCACATGTCGACGCAGAGGGTGCAGCCGTCTATGCAGAGGCTCTCGTCGATCGTCACCGGGACGTCGACCCGCTGGTTGACCAGTGCCATGGGTGTCTCCTGTCGAGGGTGGGCAGCGTCGGGCGGACGCCGGGAGCCGGCGCCGCGGAGGCTGGTGGGTCAGTAGCCGATGACCTGGGGTACCGGGGCGCTGCGCTGGAGCTGGCCGTGCATGGTCAGCCGGTCGCCGCGGAAGCGGATCCACTCGAGGTCGACCGGGCGACCGTCGGCGAGGCGGGTGAGTCGCTCCACCATGAGCAGCGCGGCCCGGGGTGGGGCGTCGAGCAGGTCGGCCGAGTGCGGGTCGGCGTTGACCGCCTCGAACGAGATGTCGGCCGTGCCGAGCGGCTGGCAGGCGACCCGTTCGATCAGCACGAAGATGTCCTGACCGGTCAGGTCCGCCGAGAGCAGCGGCTCGCCGATGTCGCGCGGCAGGTAGGTGAGGTCCAGTGACAGGGGTACGCCGTCGAGGCGGCGCAGTCGCTCCACGTACACGACGGGCTCGTCGTCCGGTACGCCCAGCCGTTGCGCCACGAGCGCGGGCGGACGGATGAGCGCGGCGGCCCGGACGTCGTTCGTGATCTCGCCGTGGGGGTGCAGGGTCTCGGCAAGGCCCATCAACCGGTGCAGGCCGTGTGCGTACTTCTCGGTGAGCACGTTCGTGCCGACGCCGGGTGAGCGCTCCACGAGGCCTTCGTCGGCGAGCAGTGCCAACGCTTCCCGGACGGTGTTGCGGGACACGTCGAAGTCCTGGCGGAGCTGCGGCTCACGCGGGAGTTGCCCGCGTGGGAAGGTGCCCGCAAGCACCTGGTGCCGCAGCACGTCGGCGACCTGCCGGGCGCGGTCGGCACGGCGACGTCGTGCCTGGTCCGGGTTGCCCGGCCGGTCGTGCGCTGCTGCCATCGTCGTGCCTCCTTCGCTGTCGAGCGGCACGCCGGGAACCATACAAAACTCATAGGAGATGGGGGGAAGTAGCCGAGCGCTGCGCCACCTGAAACGGGTCACTTAGACGCTGTGACCTGCGGAAATGCTTCGGAGTGCACATCATTACGCCAGGTGTGGTGTCCGCATGCTGGTACGCAGCGCTCGTACCGGGACCTGAGTTTCACAGTCTGATCAGACATGTGTTCGCGTACAGGGGGCCGAGTCAGTCCTGCGGGGTGAGCAGGACGATGGGGATGACCCGGTCAGTCTTCCGTGCGTACTCGTCGTATATCGGGAATATGCGCGCCATCTGGGCCCAGAGGGGCTCGCGCTCGGCCTCGGACGCGACACGGGCGCGGGCGGTGAACCGGCGGGTGCCGACCTGTACCCCGACGCTCGGATCTGCCTGGAGGTTCTTGAACCACGCCGGATCCTCGTCGGCGCCGCCCTTGGAGGCGACGACGACGAAGTCGTCCCCCGAGGTGCCGTAGATGAGACAGGTGCGACGTGGCTCGCCGGTCCTGCGGCCGGTCGTGGCGAGCACCAGTGTGTACACGCCGTTCGACTCGTGTCCCTCGGTTCCGCCCGAGGCCAGATACGTACGGGTGTGCTCAGCGACCCAGTCCCACTTCGAGTCGGTGGCGCGGTCGAGATCATCGGCGACGGCCATGGCGGCGGTCCTTTCTGGGCGGATGGTACTGGTTGGTGAGGGACAAGATCGGATCGGAGAATCAGCACGCTGGTGGATGTCGAGGATGTGGTACTGGCTTCGTCCCCAGGAACACCAGTGGCCACGACGGCTGCGTGACGAAGAAGGAGGACTACCGTGAAGTATCTGCTGCTCAAGCACTACCGTGGTGCCCCGGCTCCGGTCAACGACGTGCCGATGGACCAGTGGACGCCGGAGGAGGTCGACGCGCACGTGCGGTTCATGCGCGACTTCGCAGCCCGCTTGCAGGAGTCGGGGAGTTCGTCGACACCCCAGCACTGGCGCCCGATGGAGCGGTTCGTGCGCTATGACGGCCAGGGGCGCCCACCGGTGACCGATGGTCCGTTCGCCGAGACCAAGGACCTCGTCGCCGGCTGGTACATCATCGACGTGGAGGCATGGGATCGCGCGGTCCAGCTGGCCGTGGAGCTGTCCGCCGCGCGGAGCCGACTTCGCCTCGGCCCTGGTCAGGAGTCACGGCGACAGCATCGTTGGCATGGCACGCTGCGACCGCGTTGAGATCCTCCTTCGTGAACACCCCCTCGGTCAGCCGGTCCATCACCTCGCTGGCCTCTCCCGTCGTCGCCTCCGTTCTTCGGCGGCACCCCTCACTTCTACCTGACATCTCGCCGTCGAGGGCATTGCGCCGCGAGGCCCAAGGGCTTTCGTCATGCAGTCGGCCGCTTTACCGGGCCTTCGCCTTCGTGAAGGTGCCCACGATCGTCGAGCCGGCTCTAGGTGACCTTGGCCGGTGCCGGTCGTAGCGTCAATGCCAGGAGTGGAAGTACCGCGACTGCGGCGATCAGTGTCAGGGTGGGGTATCCACCGAGTTGGAGAACGAGCCCGGACAGCGCTCCCGCGCTCGCGCCGCCGAAGCCCATCACCATGTCGTTGAGCCCCTGCGCGGCGGGACGGACAGTGACGTCGATCGACTCGGACAGCAGGGTCGAGCCGGCGACCATCGTGGCGGACCAGCCCAGTCCGAGCAGGCTGAGACCGATCGACAGCCGTGTGGTGTCATGGCCGGCCGTGCCGGCGACCGCGCAGGCGCACCCGAGCAGCCCGATGCCGAGCAGGATGACGGGACGACGACCGATCCGGTCGGTGAGCCAGCCCAACACCGGGGACAGGGCGTACATGCCGGCGATGTGCACGCTCAGGACGACGCCGACGATGCGCAGCACCGCGACGTGGTCGTGGCCGCCCTCGCCGATGTGGACCGGGGTCATGGACATGACGCCTACCATGACGAGGTGCCCGACGGCGACAGCTGCCATGCCCAGCCGTGCTTCCGGGTTGGCCGCCACGGAACGCCAGCCGGACCGCAGGCTGCCGTCCGTGCGGCTTGCGGCTGTGGGGCTTGCGGCTGTGGGGCTTGCGGCCGCCGATGAGGGCGCGTCCGGTGACGGACCGGGTCCGCCGGACGTTGCTCCCGGCGTCGGTGCGGCCGGTGGTGTTGCCGCCAGGCTGCGTGCCGTCAACAGGGGGTCCGGCCGCAGCAGGGCGTAGATGAGCATCCCGGCGAAGGCGAAGGCAACCGCGCTGAACGCGAAGGGGCCGGCGTACTCGCGAAGGCCGAAGCCCTGGACGGCGCGGTCGGCGACGGGTGCAAGGCTCGGACCGGCGACAGCGCCGAGGGTGGTCGCCCAGACAACGAGGGAGAGTTGACGGCCCCGGCGCGACGGCTCAGCGAGGTCGACAGCGGTGTAGCGGGCCTGGAGGTTGGCGGTCGTGCCCCCGCCGAACAGAAACGTACCCAGAAACACCAGGGCAAGCTGATCCCAGGCGGCGCCGGCGACCACGACGAGGGCCCCCACGGCACCGAGCAGGTACGCGAACACCAGGCCGGGCCGGCGACCACCGTTCCGCATCAGGCGGGTCGCCGGCGCCGCCAGCAGTGCCCCACCGATGACAGCCGCGCCTGATACGAGCCCGGAGATGCCGGGTCCGCCCATGTCGGCGGCGAGCAGTGCGCCGACCGAGATGCCGACCGCGACGCCGACACCGCCGATGACCTGCGTCGCGCACAACAATAGGACGGTGCGCCGTTGCAGATGCGGAGGTTGCAGATGAGCAGATGGTGTCATCGGCCCGGCGACCGCCCTACCGTTCCTCCCTCACGCCGCTGCGCTCCCACCTCAGTCCCGGTGGCCTCGCA
>CBIHNN010000114.1:0-14082 GCA_966211315.1 uncultured Micromonosporaceae bacterium
CTGGCGGGCGGCGACCCCGGGGCCGCGGTGGGGGCCCGCCCCGGGGGCGTCGGGGTCGGGGGGCGGCGCCCCGGGGCGGGCGGGCCGCCGCGCGGATCCGGCTCGGTACGGGCGCATGCCGGGGCGCCGGTCAGCCCGCGCCCGTGCCGGGCGCGGGCGAAGCGGTCGGCGCGGGGCGGCGGGCACCCGATCGGGCCGCGACGGTGACGAGGATCTCGAACGCGGCAAGCACGAGGGCGATCACCAGCAGGGATGTCCACGACGACAGGATCAGCGCGAACCCGGTCGCCACGACGACGGCGCCGACGCGCAGCACGTCCAGGTGCCGGGCGATCCAGCCGGGACCGTGCGAGGCCAGCCCGCGGGTGGCCCGGCCCGCCGCCCGGGCACCGGTGGAGATCTGCCTGCGCAGCCATGTCGGTCCCCGGCCCGGCCCGACCAGGTACGTCACCAGTGCCAGCAGGGCACCGATCCAGATGAGTTGGGTGCCGCGGGTGCGCAGCAGGCTGAAGACGCTCGTCAGGGTGGCCGCTACGCCGCCGCGGTACACCCCCGCGGGTACCTCCTGGAGCAGCTGGGTCCGGACGGCACGCAGTGCCGCGGTGACCGCCACGGACGCGATGACCAGCCACAGGCCGAACTGGAGCAGCGTACGCCGTCGTCGCGGCGAGACGAGCAGCGCGGCGACGAGCAGCACGACCGTGCCGACGGCCAGCAGGACCAGGTCGCGCTTGGCCGCCGCCACGGCCCGTTGGGCCGCCCACAGCTGACCGGAATCGTAGATGGTGAATCGGGCGAAGTTGGCGGGCAGCGTCACCCCGAGGGCGTCCTGAACGCGAACCCGCAGGTTGTCCGGGATCGCGCCGCTGCTCAGGTCCGGCAGGGAGAGCTGTTTGCCGAACATCGTCGGCAGGTGCGCGCTGAGTTCCCGGAGCACCTGGTTGATCAGGGGCAGCAGGTCGATGTCGACCCGGTCCTGCCGGGTCAGCACCAGGTCGCTGGAGCCGTCGATGATGGCCAGAGCGCGCTGGTGCGCCCGGCGGTTGAGTTCCACCCAGATGCGTTGGAAGCGGTCACTCTGCAGGACGTTCGTGACCGTCTTGCGTACCGCGTCGCGCAGCTGCCCGGCCACCGGGCCCGCGATGAACGCCGCCTGTTCGGGCAGCACCGCCCGCAGCCGCTGCTCCACGTCGACGGCCTGGAAGACCTGATTCGTCGTGTAGTCCGCGACGGCCCCGGCGATCCTGGGGTCCTGGGGCAGCGGCGCCACGGTCGCCACCCACCGGTCGGTGCTGAGCGCCGTGGTGGCCGCCCATCCGCCGACCACCGTTGCCACCAGGGCGAACGCGGTGACGGCGATGAGGACGGCGGCTGTGACGCGGCGCGTGGCGCCGATGATCCAGGCCCGCCGGTGCCCGGTGTCCACCTGCGCGCGCAGGACGGATACCTCGGCGCGCAATCGTGCCAGCTCGTCGGCCTCGGCGGCGTCCGATGTGTCGGCGGCATCCGATGTGTCGTCCGGACGGGTCGCGCCGGGAGGGTCAGCGGGTCCCGGGCCCGCGGCGGGGACCACCGGCGCCACGGTGTCGTCGCCCGCGGCGGTCTCCCGCGGCCTGCTCGGATGCTGCTGAACTCCGGGCATGGTCGATTCCGTTCCTGCCATGTCCCGGCCCGCCACCGGTGCGGGCCGGAACGTCGTCAGCGGTACGGTCGCGGCGTGGTCGGCGCCGGGACCGGTCGTACGGCCACGTGCGCGGAGCCGGCGGTCAGCGAGCCGATGGCCACACCCAGCACGAAGTTGAGCCCCGCGGTGAACATCCGGGATCCCAGGTCGTTCTCCGTGACGAACGGCGCGAGCATCGCCACCACGGTCGCCAGCGCCATCACCCAGCCGAAGAAGCGCATGGGCCGTGGCGTGGAAAGGATCAGCACGTGCACCAGGCCGGTGGCGACGAGGCTGAGGAACGCCGCGCCGAGGGCGTACCACGCGGTGTCGGCGTCGCCCCACACCCCCGCCCCCTTGGGCGCGAGGACGGCCACGTCGAACAGCCCCCGCCCGATCAGGATTCCCACGATCGCGATGAGCGCGGCGACGACCGCGGTGGCTACGCCGCCGGCCCAGAGCCGGCCGGCGTTCAGTGCCGGTCGCACCGGTGCTCCCGCGGACTGGGGCATCGCGGTCATGGCGTCCTCCTCGTGGCAGCGGCGCGCGTCGCCGCGTCCCGTCGAGACTCATCGGTGGACGCTGCCGAACGCCTCATCCGGTGCGGGTGAACGGACTTCCGGCCGGTGCCGCACCCGGCGCCGGGCGCGACGGGCGGTGGCAACGTCAGCGACGGGCGGTGCCAACTTCAGCGACCGGCGGTGCCAACTTCATTCGTGCCGAGTGAGGACCGGCTCGGGTTCCCGTGGCTGACTGGGCAGGACGCCGGCAACCGCGATCCAGCGGTGCAGACCGCGGCGGGCGACATCCGCCGCCCTGCGGCGGCGGACCGATCCAGCACCGAGAAGGGATGTGTGCGAATCATGGCAACGCTCGTCGCCATCGGCTATCCGGACGAGACCACCGCTACGGCCGCGTCGCTCGAGGCACAACGGCTCACCAAGGACCTCATCATCCAGCCCGACGCCATCGCGGTCATCATCCGCGACCGGGAGGGCAAGTTCCACGTCACGACGAACCACCAGGCCGTGGGCGGCGGCGCCACCTGGGGCATGTTCTGGGGGCTGCTCTTCGGCATGCTGTTCTTCATCCCGTTCCTCGGCATGGCCATCGGTGCCGGTCTCGGCGCCCTGATGGGGAAGATGACCAAGGGCGCGATCGACAAGGAGTTCCAGGCGCAGGTGCGGGACACGCTCAAGCCCGGCACGTCGGCGCTCTTCATGGTCGTCGAGCAGGTGACGACCGACAAGGCCGTCGAGGCGCTGGCCGTGTACGGCGGCACGGTGCTCAAGTCGTCGCTGCCCAAGGAAACCGAGGCGGAGTTGCAGGAAGCTCTGCACGGCGGCGGAACGGCGGATCAGCCCGTCGACCAGCCGTCCGCCGCGTCCGCGTCGGAGCCGGCCGCCCCGTCCGCGTCGGAGACGCCCGCTCCGTAGACCTGTTTCCGGCGCGGTTCGCCCCGGGGCAGCGACCGCGCCGTCCGTCCAGCCCCGGTCGGATGCCGGTCCGCAGCGTCGCGGACCGGCATTCCCGCTCACCCGAGAGGGGATGTCCGATGTCGCATCGGGGATCGGCGCGTGCCGGGCCGTACGCCGGAGTCCAGTACAGCGAGGCGACCGGGTGGGTCGCGTGGGTTCTTCTCGCCGGCCTCCTGCTGGTGCTCCTGGGCGCACTGCACCTGGGGACGGGCCTGGTGGCGCTGCTGCGCCCCGAGATCCTCGCCCTGAGCCGCGCCGACCTGCTGCTGCCGGTGGGACCGGCCGTGCTGGGCTGGATGCACGTGGTGCTCGGCGCCGTGGCAGCGGTGGTGGGTGTGGGGCTCATCCTCGGTCGCCGCTGGGCCCGGGTGATCGGGATCCTGTTGGCCTGCCTTGCCGCCGTCGTGAACTTCGCCTTCGTGGACATGTATCCGCTGTGGTCCGCAACGGCCATCGTTCTGACCGCCATCGTGATCTTCGCGGTGGCGGCGCACGGGTCCGAGGTGGCCGACGCCTACGGCGGCGTGTGACACGCATCGAGGCAGGAGGTCGAATGGCTGGTCGTGGGATCCGGCGGCGACCCCGCCGTTGCCGTGGGGCTCGCCTCGATGCTCGCGGTCATATCTCCGTCCTTCAGGGCGGAGAGGATGTCAAATGAACGGGCTGGCCGTGACGATCCTCGTCGGGCAGCTGGCGAAGCTGTGCGGGTTCTCCACCGACGGCGAGGGCCTCATCGGCGAGGCAGTCACCTTCCTCCGCGGGTTGGCGGCCGGTGCCGCCGTACCGGCCGCCGCCGGAGTGGGGCTGGGCACCCTGGCCGTGATCCTTCAGCGCCTGCTGCCCGAGGTGCCGGCCGTCCTGGTCGCCGTCGTCGGCTCGATCGCCGCCACCTGGGTGTTCGACCTCGGCGAACGGGGGGTCACGCTCGTCGGGGCGCTGCCGCAGGGCTTCCCGCCGCTGACGGTGCCGCACGTGTCCTGGTCGCAGGCCGGCCTGCTGTTGGTGGGGGCGTTCGGCATCACGCTGGTGTCGCTGACCGACACGATCTCGACCGCGTCGTCCTTCGCGGCCCGCTCCGGCCAGGAGGTCCGGGGCAACCACCTTACCCGCACGATCGACCCGGCCCACTTCTTCCCCACGCTGGATGACGCGGTCGCCGCCTACCGGGCGCAGACGGGCGTGGACTGGGCGGCGACGTCCCGGACGGGCGACGGGGTGGACGACAGCGGGCGGTAGGTCCTCCTGGCGCGCACCACCATCCGGTGTGCATGATGCCCGCCGCCCCGCGGTCGCCGAACGATAGGGGACACGACACTGTCGACCGACGCCGAAGAAGGGCCGAGTCTCATGCCTGATTATCCGCTCATCGCCGACCACGGACTGATCGGTGACCTCCAGACGGCCGCGCTGGTCGCGACCGACGGCTGCATCGACTGGTTCTGTGCGCCCCGCTTCGACTCGCCCAGCATCTTCGGCGCCCTGCTCGACCGGGAGCGCGGCGGTCATTTCCGGGTGCGTCCCACGGTCGACGTCGTCGCCGGTAAACAGCTCTACTTCCCGGACACCGCGGTGCTGATCACCCGGTTCATGACCGCGACGGGGGTCGGCGAGATTCTCGACTTCATGCCGGTCACCGACGGCGCGGTTCCGTCGGCCAGTCATCACCTGGTTCGGGTGGTGCGGTGCGTGCGGGGCGAGATGACGTTCGCGATCGACATCGCGCCCCGGTTCGACTACGGGCGTGAGCCCTTCACGACGCATCTGACCGAGCATGGCGCGGTCTTCCAGGGTCCCCGGACCGCGATCACCGTCTGCCTGATCCGTGAGCCGGACGACGAGCGGGTGGCCCGGACCCGCGTGGACGAGGACGGTGACGTCCACGCCGAGGTGCCGCTGACCGCGGGGCAGATGCGCGGCCTGGTGCTACAGACCGGCACCGCGGGGCCGCTGCGCCAGATCCGGGTCGCCGAGGCGCGGCGACTGCTCGACGAGACGGTCGGCTTCTGGGAGTCCTGGCTCGGGCAGTCGACGTACGCGGGGCGGTGGCGGGAGACGCTGAACCGTTCGGCGATCACGCTGAAACTCATGACGTACCAGCCGACGGGAGCGCTGGTGGCCGCGCCCACGGCGGCGCTGCCGGAGCAGATCGGTGGCGAACGCAACTGGGACTACCGCTACACCTGGGTCCGGGACGCCTCGTTCTCGGTCTACTCCCTGCTCGGTATGGGTTTCAGGGAGGAGGCCGCGGCGCTGGGCCGCTGGCTGCGCGACCGGGTCGACGAACAGGCGGGCAAGAACGGCACCGGCCCGTTGAAGATCATGTACCGGGTCGACGGGTCGAGCGACCTGTCCGAGGAGATCCTCGATCACTGGTCGGGATACCGGGGCTCGGCGCCCGTCCGTATCGGCAACGGCGCGGCGGACCAGCTGCAACTGGACATCTACGGCGAGGCGCTGGACAGCATCTACGTGGCCGACCAGCATGGCCTCGCGGCCGGCCACCAGGGCTGGCTGCGGATCTGCGACGTGCTCGACTGGGTCACCGAGAACTGGGACCAGCCGGAAGAGGGCATCTGGGAGACGCGCGGCGGCCGGCAGGAGTTCACCTACGGCAGGCTGATGTGCTGGGTCGCGCTGGACCGTGGCATCCGGCTCGCGTCCCGCCACGGGCGGCCCGGCTCCCTGGATCGCTGGCAGGGGGAACGGGACGCGATCTATCACCAGATCATGAACCGGGGGTGGAGCCCGATCCGCCGGGCCTTCCGGCAGCACTATGCCACCGACGTCCTCGACGCGTCGTTGCTGCGGATGCCGACCGTCGGATTCATCACCCCGACCGACCCGATGTGGCGGTCGACCCTGGGCGCCATGGACACCGAGCTCGTCACCGACAGCCTCGTGTACCGCTACGACCCCGCCGCCTCACCCGACGGCCTGCGCGGCGCCGAGGGGACGTTCTCGCTGTGCACGTTCGCGTACGTCAACGCGCTGGCTGTCGCCGGTCAGCTCGACAAGGCCCGCGTGACGTTCGAGAAGATGCTGACGTACGCCAATCACCTGGGCCTGTACTCGGAGGAGATCGGACTCACCGGCGAGCAGATCGGGAATTTCCCGCAGGCGTTCACCCACCTGGCGCTCATCGACGCGGCGATCACCCTGGACCGGCAGCTCGACCGCCACCGGCCGACCACCGGTATCCGCCGTTCACCGGGCGGGGTGGCCGTGCGGTGAGGCCGGCGCCGGCAGCTGCTTCGGCAGCTTCACCGCGGCGACGAGTCCGATGAGGCTGAGCAGCGCAAGGACGATCATCGCGAGTGCGTACGAGCGCTCCGGCGTCCTGGTGAGGTCGGCGACCAGGAGGGTCCCGGCGATGGCGGCGCCGAGCGACGATCCCAGGTTGGACACGCAGCGGGAAAGGCCGGAGATCTCGCCCTGGAGTTCGTCGGGGAAGCTCGACTGCACGACGTTCACCGACGGCGTCAGCATCGCACCGATTCCCAGCCCGATCAGGAAGAGCCCGGGCACGAGGCCCCAGACGCCCGGCGAAAGGGCGACCAGGACGAGGAAGAGCACGATGCCGGCGATGGTGAGGACGAAGCCCGTCGCGATCAGCGTGCGCCCGGTCCAGCGCTTCGCGAGGCGTTCGGCGGCGAGCGACGACAGCAGCACGCCCGCCGTCGCCGCGGTGAGGATGAGGCCGGTCTGGATCGCGCTGTAGCCGCGCACGACCTGCAGGTAGGCCGAGACGACGAACGAGACGCCCATCAGGACCAGCCACTCGATGTTCTGCGTGACCAGGCCGAGGTTGGACGTGCGGTTGCGGAGCAAGGCCGTCGACAACAGCGCTTCGCGGCCCGCGCGTTCGCGGGTGCGTGTCCGGTGCAGGAACCAGGCCAGGACCACCAGACCGGCGAGGATCAGCCCGGCCGTCAGCCAGCCGTTGTTGTCGGCGGCCAGGATCCCCATGACGACGAGGACGAGTCCGACGGCGGACAGGACCGCTCCGCCGGTGTCGAACGGGCGGGCCGGATCCGGCGGCAGGGGGTCGCGGACGTTCCGCCGGCTCAGCACGACGATCACCGTGATCACCAGCACCTGGAAGAGGAAAGCCGCCCGCCAGCTGAGCACCGTCGTGATGAATCCGCCGATCAGCGGCCCGGTGGCCGCGCCGATCCCGGCCATGCCGTTGATCGCGCCGAAGGCGCGCGAACGCGAACCCACATCGCTGAACAGCAGTGTGGTCAGGATGTAGACGGGTGGGATCAGCAGCGCCGTGCCGACACCCTCCAGGATCGAGTTGCCGATGATGAGGGTCGGCAGGCCGGGCGCGAAAGCGCTCAGCGCGGCGCCGAGCCCGTACACGGCGAGACCCACGTTGAGGCACCTCTTGCGGCCGTAACGATCGGTCAGCTTGCCGCCGGGAATCATCAACGCCGCCATGACCAGCAGGAAGATGGTGATGGCGACCTGCACGCCTTGGACGGTCGTGTTCAGGTCGGCGCTGATGTCATTGATCATGACGTTCATGTTCGAGCCGGCGAAACTGCAGATGAACTGGGCAAGCGCCAGAGGGACGAGCACCCTTCGCAGGGCGCCCGAGGGCCGTCCCGCCGTGACATGCTGAGCCATGCCGTACCTGCTTCCGGTTCGGGCCGCCCGCCGGATACCCGGGGGCCGGGCGTACTGCACAGCAGACTTCACCCGGCTCCGCGAGGCGGCATCATCCGCCGCGCATGATGGCCGCCACCGGCCGTCACCGGTCGACCCTGCCGTCCGCCTCGGTCCGGCCGACGGGATCGATCCTGGTCACGATGGCGTCGGGCGTGTTCTTCCCGCGGACGAAGCGGCCGAGGGCTCCGTCGTCCGCGGCCAGCTCCCGGCCGAGCACGGCGGTCGCGAGCAGGCAGAACGAGAGCACGTACAACCAGCTGATGTAGGTGAACGCGAGGCCGATGGTCCCGTACCGGTCGTCGCTGATCTGTAGCGCGCGCGGCAGGTAGACGGCGCCCACCGGGCGGACGACCAGCATCGCGAGGGCGAAGACACACGCTCCCGGTGCGAGCATCCGAACCGGTACGGCGCCGCCCAGCAGCAGCCACGGCAGGAGGACGGTCGTCGCCCCGTCGACCAGCAGCGAGAGCACCGCCAGTGACACGTGGGGGTGCGGGAGCAGTCCGGCCAGCCAGCCGAGGATGCGCGTTCCGACGATGAATACCACCAGCAGCAGTATCGTGGCCAGCCATCGCCAGGTGGCGGCGAGTCCGGCGGGCAGGCGGCGGACCGCCCAGAGGTAGCCGTAGGCGCGGCCCAGCGCTCGCGCGAGGCTGGTCGCGGAGATCAGCACGGCGACGCTGCCGACCACGCCGAAGGCCCCGACCCCGCCGCCGCCGAACGCCTCGCCGAGTAGCTGCCGGGACGCCGCCGACAGGTCCACCGTGGCCTCCAGCAACGTCCTGAGCCGGCGGCCGACGAGCGCGCCGATCAGGATCAGGACCGGAAAAATCGAGGTGAACGCCTGGGCGGCGATCGTCATGGCACGATCGAAGATCTCCAACCGGGTCAGGCCGGTGGCGGTGCGTACGACGATCCGGGCGACCGGGTGCGCCTGTACGGCAGATGCGACTCGGCGTAGCGCACGGGGCATGCCGGCCGGAACGGCGGGTCCCCGGCCGTTCGGCGCGGGACGGTTCACGTCGGTGTCCGTCCTATCGGTGGAGGTGGCGCCCGGGCCCGGGCGCCTCGGGAAGGTTCTCCACCGCGGCGGCCAGGTACGGCCCCACCAGGGCGAAGCGGGCCGTTTCCGGAGCGGCGACGGCGAGCTGGGACCCGTCCGACACCGTGATCTCGACGGCGATCGGCCGTCGCCCGCATCGCTTCGGCTCCCACGACGGCAGGTGGTACACGCCCTCCCCGCACACGCGTGCGGGGAGCTGGATGGGGTGGCGCAGCACCCCGCGCCGGATGAGAAGCACATCGCCCGTCCACCGCGCCCAGCGCAGGCGGCGCGTCCACCGGTGCCCCCGGCGGGGCCAGATCACGGAAGGGTTACCGCACGCGCGGATCTTGCAGCGGAACACGTCGCCGTGGCGCTTGAAGCGCCGGCGGCTCCACCCGCTCGCCGCAACAGCGGCCAGCAGCATGAAGACGGTGACGGTGAACAGAGGCCGCATCGCGCGACGTCCTTTCGCTTGCCCCGCGGCGACATCGCCGCCCCGCCACACCGGGCGATGCGGCTGCCGATCACCACCGGCTCATCGCCTCGTGCTTGATGTACTCGAATTCGGCCGGGGAGATCCTGCCTTCGTCCTGCAGCCGGGCGGCGGTGGCGATCTCGTCGGCGGGACGGTAGTCGGTGCGCCGTTCGGGGACCGCCCGATCCGGCGTCGCCGGGTCGTCGGCCTCGGCGGCCGGGGACGCGGTTCGCGGCTGGGAGATCAGATAGATGAGGCTGCCGAGGAAGGGCAGCAGCACAACCAGGATGATCCAGCCTGCCTTGGCCCAACCGGAGATGTCCCGCCGAATGATGGCGCTGAAGACCGACACGAACAACACGACGATCGAGAAAAGGAAGAAGAAGGCCAGCATCGACCACAAGAACGTACCGAATCTCCATTCCACGGGCGTACACCTCCATGACGACAAGTTCGGTGCTCAGCATCGGCAGGCACGGGCATCGGTCGCATCGTCCGCATCGGATGAACTGCCGGGCGCGAGTGCCGGCCCGGAGTCGACGGCGCTCCGGTGGACGCTCATCCGGTGCGGGGGATGTCCGGCGTACCCCCGATGACCACGATGTCAGCCATGACACCGTTCGTCGCCACGCGAAGCCTCCCGCGATGTGCATGTGGGGAGGCCCGCCTCCCGGCGGTCGCCACAGCAGAGCAGGTAGCCCCATGATGGCCGTCACGATCGACAATCTCCCCGGGTACGAGATAAAGGAGGTCTTCGGCGAGGTGCTGGGCACAACCGCACGGACGCAGAACGTCTTCGCGGAAGGAATCAAGTCGCCGTCGGGCGTGAAGCGGCCGGAGGTGTCCCAGTCGTTGCGGAAATGGCGTGCGGACGCCATCGCCCGCATGGTCGAGGAGGCGTACCAGCGTGGCGCCAACGCCGTCGTCGGTGTCCGATTCGACCACCGGGCCATCGGTGGCGGATGGACCGAGATCTGCGCCTACGGCACGGCTGTGTTCATCGTGCCGGACCGTTCGTGACCAGCGCTGCACTCGACTTGGGGGAAGTTCACCATGTCCGTACCAGGAACCGCGCCGGCTCCCTCCGTGCCTGACGTCCGGCGGTGGTGGTGGGTCCGCCTCGTTCTCGGCATCGTGGCGATCGTCATCGGCGTCGCGGTGTTCGCCTGGCCGACGGCCACCGTACGGGTCGTCGGCCTGCTGTTCGGGCTGAACCTGGTGGTCACCGGGGTGGTCCGGACGGTGCAACTGCCGTTCGCGCCGGGATACCCGCTGGTGTACCGGATCGTCGGCGGGATCGTCGGAGTGCTCACCGCCTTCGTCGGGTTTCTCTGCATCCGCAACGTCGCGAACTCCGTGAAGCTGCTGCTGATCGTGGTGGCCGTCGGATGGTTGCTCGACGGGTTCGCCGAGCTGTTCCTGAGCATCTGGGACCGCGGTGCGGCCGGCCGGGGCTGGCGGATCACCGCCGGTCTCGGCTCGATCGCCGCCGCGCTCGTCGTGCTCTTCTGGCCGGAACTCACCCTGGCCACGTTCCTCGCCGTCGGCGCGATCATCCTCATCGTGGTCGGCGTCGCCCAGGTCGTCGCGTCGCTGCGTACCCGGCACGACGACCTCGCCCAGCATGGATGACCCGTCGCCCTTGCGGGCCCAGCCGTAGGGACCATCGTTCGCCGACCCGTGCTCCCGTAGCGGGATCTGCGGTGGGTCGCGCCCGAGCCCCAGGCGGATGATGCCGTGCCGCACAGTAGCCCTGAGATCACTATCCGTCAGTAACTATCCGAATCGGGCGATGCGCTACTCCAGCCACCCCATAAGGCTGATGTGTATGCCGTTCTTCCTACTTTGGGGGCCGCTGTGGCAAGTGCAGTCGTGACCAGCGCGGATCGAGCGGCAACCGGAGCTGACGGCATACCCCTGCTGGCTTCCAGATTCGCCATCCCCAAGCCACCGCCGTTCATGGTGTCACGTCGCCGCCTTCTCGACCTCCTGTCGCGAGGTGTGCACGATCCGGTGACCCTGGTCACCGGGCCGGCGGGCAGCGGCAAGACCGCGCTGGTGGCGTCGTGGGTGGCGACCGCACCGCCCGCGATGAACATCGCCTGGATGACCCTCGAAGAGGGCGACGGTGGCTCGCAGGCGTTCTGGACCTACGTCGTCGAAGGATTACGGCGTGCCCGGTCGTCGCCGTCCTACCAGCTCCCGATCCCGGGCGCGCCGTCGGCCGGCCCGGTCGACCGGGTGGTCCTGGCCCGGCTCGCCGCCGAGCTGGCCGCCTGGCCCGAGCCCCTCGTGCTGGTTCTCGACGGCGTGTCGAGCCTCACCGACGCGCAGTGGGCCGCGGACCTCGACTTCCTGTTGCGGCATACCGACGAGCGGCTCCGGCTGATCCTGGTGGGCCGGTCGGATCCACCTATGCCGCTGCACCGGTATCGCGTGGCGGGCCGGCTCAGCGAGGTGCGTGGCGAGGACCTCACCTTCACCCCGGCCGAGGCGGCCGACCTCCTCCGGATGCACGACGTCGAACTGACCGATGCGGCACTCGCCTCACTCATGCAACACACCGAGGGCTGGGCCGCTGGACTGCGGCTGTACGCCATGGCTCTCCAGGGCCGGAGCGACGCGGAAAGCCACGTGGCCACCATCGCGGGCGACGAGACCCGGATCGCCGAGTACTTCGTGGGTGAGGTGTTGCGCGAGCAGTCGCCGGACGTCCTGACGTTTCTGCGCAGAACGAGCATTCTCGATGCGTTCACCCCGGAACTGGCCCAGGTACTGACCGGGCGCAGCGACGCCCGGCGGACGCTCGCCACCCTGGAGCGCGAGAACGGGTTCGTTCAACCGGTGGATCACCGTTCGACGGCGTACCGGTACCACCGGCTCTTCGCCGAACTGTTGCGCGCTCAACTGGCCACTGATGAACCGGAACACATCGCCGATCTGCACCGCCGGGCGGCGAACTGGTTCGCGGCAGAGGGCCGGGTCGTCGAGGCTGTCGAGCATGCGGCCACGGCGAGGGACTGGGGCGCCGCCGCCACCATCACGATCGAACACTACGCTTTCGGACGGTTGCTGGTCGGCGGCGGCGCGGACCTCCTGTCTGTGTTGCTCCACGACCTGCCCGATGGCGTCGACGACCCCGAGTCGGCCGTGGTGGCCGCCGCGCTCGCGCTCGGCCATGCCGACCTTGATCGGTGCGCGAGGCTGCTGGCCCGGGCGGAGGAACGGGTCGCGGAACGCGGGTGGAAGCCCGACAACGCATTGCTGCTGGCCGGCGTCGTCGTCGAGGCCCTGCTGGCCGACGCTCGCCGCGACGCGGCCCTGGTCCTCGATGCGGCGCGGGTGGCCGAACTCCTCATGGCCCAGGCTCCGGCGGAGCTGCTCGCCGAACATCCGGAGCTGCGCGTGTTGCTGCTCGCCGCCAAGGCGGCCGCGCAGAGCCGGGTGGGTGCGATCGATGCGGCAACGGTGACGTTCACGGAGGCCGCGACGGCCGCCGCTGCCGCGAAAGGTTGTGAGCGCCTGCGAATCGACTGCCTGGAGCAGTTGGCGCTGATCGAGGCGTACCGTGGGCGCCTGCGTCACGCCGGCACGCTGGTGAACGAGATCCGGGACCTGGCAGACCGGTGCGGCCTGCCGCATGGGTTGCAGGTGGTCGGAGCGGAGCTCGCCCTCGCCTGGGTCGCGGTGGAGCGGTACGACGTCGACTCGGCGTGGCACCACCTGAGGGCTGCTGAGCCGATGTGCGGTTTCGATGCCGACGGGTGGGCCGCGGGCGGCTTCGCCCTGGTGAAGTCGCGACTGTTGCGCGCTCGCGGCGAGATGCGCGGGGCACTTCAGGCGCTTCAGGCCGCGGGTCCCACGGCCGGTGGCGATCCCCGGCCGGTGTGGTTGGCCCGCGAGATCACGTTGGCTCAGGCGCGGCTCCTGATCGCGACCGGCCGATCGGCGGCGGCCCAGGCATTGATCGGCGGTATCCCCGGGCCCCGCTCCGAGGACGTCGACGTCGTCCTCGCAGCCGCCCGGCACGCCGAGGGCGATGCGGAAGGCGCCCGGCAGATCCTCGCCACGGTCACCGGGGCCGGTGTTCCCCCGCCGGTATCGGTGGACGCCTGGCTGCTGCTGGCCACGCTCGCCGCCTGCGACGGAGACGACGACAACGCATGCAGCGCCCTCCGGCAGGCCCTCCGGTTCGCCGCTCCGGAGGCGCAGCGGCGCGCCTTTCACGAGGTTGCGGCGCCGCTGCGGCGGCTTCTGCGCGCTGACGAGGTACTGGCCGAGCACTACCAGAACCTGCTCGGAGGCGCCGGGCGCGCCATCCGTCCCGGGTCGAACGATGTTTCGAAGGCGGGCGCCGTCCCCCTCCTGGTGGAGAACCTGAGCAAGCGGGAGATGGAGGTCCTGCACCAGATGGCGGCGATGTTGCCCACCGAAGAGATCGCTGCATGTCTGTATGTGTCGGTCAACACGGTCAAGACACACGTACGGAGCATCCTGCGCAAGTTGTCCGCCTCGCGGCGCAACGAAGCGGTCCGCCGCGCCCGCACCCTGGGCCTGATCTGAGGTCGTCCGTTCTCACCGGGCTTCATGCCATCGGGCCGGCGTAGCGCACGCGGACGGATGTGGGGGGGGGGGGCGGCGGGGCCCCCCCCCCCCACGGGGGGGCGGGCGCGCCCCCCCCCCGCCCCCCCCCCCCGCCGCCATGGGCGACATGACGATGATCAACCCATCGGCCCTGAAGTGGGTCGAC
>CBIHNN010000115.1:0-12875 GCA_966211315.1 uncultured Micromonosporaceae bacterium
CGCCGACCGTCGTCAGGGCCGCCAGCCGGAGCGCATAGCGGAGATCGGCGAGCGTCGGCAGGCGGCGCCACGCGGGCTTCTGTCTGCCGGCCGACTCCGGTGCGGCGCGGTGAACGCTGATGACGACCTCCAGCCCCTGTCCCCGACCTGCCGGAAGTCATGTCGGCAACGGTGCCGCCGGGCTGAGTCTCATGTTGGGCGATCGGTGACCGATTGGGCATGTCGATCGAACCAGGTGACGGGAGTGAGCATGCGGACGGTGCCCAACCGGGGAAGTGTCTCGGGCAGCACCATGCTCATGCTCTTCGCCGCCGGTGCGGCCCTGCTGGTCATCTTCGCGTACTCCCCGAAGGCGGCGCCCGCCGCGACGCCCGTGACTGTGATCGGCTCTGTCGGCCTTCTCAACGACGCCGGCGGCGAGGGCCTGTTCCACGCCGGGGGCCTCGTGCCGGGACGATCGGTCAGCCGCTGCATCACCATCACCTACGGCGGCCCGGCCGGGGGGACCGTGTACTTCTCGGCCGCCGACATCACCGGCCCCCTCGCCGCCCACCTCAGGATCAGGGTCGAGCAGGGTACGGGCTCAACCAACGCCGCCTGCACCGGATTCGGTGCCGGTTCCAGCATCTTCGACGGGATGCTGCCCGACCTGACGGACCCCGACCCCGCCGCACCCCGTACGAGCACCGGTTGGACCCCCACGGCCAGCGACTCGCGTACGTACCGGCTCACCGCGACCGTGCAGGACGTCGCCGACGCCCAGGGCCGTACCAGCACCGCGACGTTCCGCTGGTTCGTCTTCGGCGTGCCGTCCGCGACCGACCAGCCGAGTGTGGGCGACGCCGTCGAGCCCGCGCCCAGCGCGGCGGTGGCCGACCCGTCGCCCTCCGCGGGTGCCGCCGCATCCGCGGTTCCCGCGGCATCCGCCGTGGCAGGGGACCCCGCCGTATCCGCGGAGCCCGCCGCGACCGTCGACCGTACGGCGAACCCGGCCGTGGTTCCAGCCGCCCCCGGCACCTCGGCCGAGGACACCGCTCAGCAGGGACGCACGACGACCGAAAAGAAGCCCATCGCGAAGAAACTTCGCGAGGCCCTGGCCAAATTCGGACGGGACATCACGAGGGTGGCGGTACGTACCAGCACGCACAGCGCACTGCCGGTGGTCGGCTTCGCCGTCCTGCTGGCGTTCCTGATGCTGCAGAACCGCATCGACCCGAAGCTCGCCCTCGCACCGATGAAGGACCCCTACCTCGTCTTCCATGAGCCCGCGTCGGGTCCGGTCGACGAACCCGCCCTGCCGGACACCGCGCCCCACGGGGAGGACGCATGAGCGCCGCCACCGCAGGCGAGCTCATCCCGGTCGGCACACGCCTGCGCTGGATGCTCCTCTGCCGTCTGGTTGCGATCGCGGTCATCCCGGCCGGACTGCTGCTCGCCGGCACCGACCGGGATGTTCTGCGGACCGCGCTCTGGATCGGTGTGCCGTGGTTGTTGATCAGCCTTCCGTCACTGCTCGGACCACGGCTCGGCCGCGCGTCGGCCATGGTGATGTTCAATGCCTTGCTACTCGGCGACGGCCTGCTGCTCTGCCTCATCTGGCGCGCCTTCGGTGGGCTCGACGGGCCGGGCGGCAACCTGGTCTGGTTGCATTGCGCCGCCATCACTCTGCTCGCGTCGTTCCGCACCGGCGTCAAGCTCGCCGTCTGGCAGGGCATGCTCGCCCTGGTCTCGCTTGAGGCGACCGCGGCCGGAGTGTGGGGACCGATGCGCCCCTTCCAGATGTCGGACCTCGTCGTCTACCAGATCGGCCTGCTCTGCACCGTGTTGGCGACCGCCGCGTTCGCCGCCGTCAACGAGCGCGAACTGCGCCGACGCCGGTTCGACAGCGACATGCTGGGCAGGCTCGCCTTCGACCTGGCCGGCGAGCGTACGGTCGACGAGATCGCCGCCATGCTCGCCGAGTTCGGCACGCGCCAGTTGCTCGCCGAGCGTTCCCTGGTCCTGTCCTATCGGCGGCACCCCGACACCGGCGTGCACGGCGACGGCGTCGCCGTGGGCCGCACTCAGGGTGACGAGGCCGGGCAGCTCTTCGTACCGTCCGAACTGTCCGTGCGCTCCGTCGTGTCCCGCGCCCTCAGGCGTGGCGAGACTCAGCTGGTCACCCACCTCGCCCCGGACGCCGACGCGTGGCTCAGCGAGCAGCTGCCCGGCGCTCGCAACCTCATCGTCGTGCCGTTCACCCTCGACCAGATCGCCGGTGCCCTCGTCATCGAGACCGCCCGGGTCCGCGTCGGCCGCGTCGAACAGCGTGTGCAGGACACCGCCGAGCAGGCCACCGCCCTCGCCGCCATGGCGCTCGGACGGGCCGTCCTCACCGAACGTGTCCGGCTGGCCGCCGACACCGACGGCCTCACGGGCCTCGCCAACCGCCGCATGTTCGACACCCGCCTCGACCACGAGGTCGCCCGGGCCCGAACCGGCGGCGAGCGCGTCGGCCTGCTCATGGTGGACCTCGACCACTTCAAGCAGCTCAATGACCGGTACGGCCACCAGACCGGCGACGAGGTCCTCCGGCAGACCGGAAAGGTCCTCGCCGAACACGCCCTCGACGGCAACGTCGCCGCCCGCTACGGCGGTGAGGAGTTCGCCATCATCCTGCTGGGCGCCGCTGCCGACCTCGACACCGCCACCGGCATCGCCGAGGACATCCGGCGCTCCCTATGGCAGGCCGACACGGCCGTGCCCATCACCGCCAGCCTCGGACTGGCCGTCCTCGACGCGTCCACAGAGGACGCGAGCGACCTCGTCCGGGCCGCGGACGAGGCGCTCTACGAGGCGAAGGCGCATGGACGGGACCGCGTCGCGCTGGCCCGTTCCAGTGGACAGCTCGTCGCCTGAAACTGCCCCGGCATCTGGCTCAGGAGTCCGCCGGACCCGCCGATGGGGTTCGGTGATCAGGCGGACACGGACGCCGCCGCCGACAGCAGGAGGCACAGCATGATTGAGACACCACCCCGAGCGGCCCGGTCCGTGAAGGTGATCGCGGCCGCCGTCATCGTGGGCCTCATCGGCAGCGGCATGCTTGTGTGGCAGGCGTCGAGTGCAGCGTTCAGCGCGACAACCGAGAACCCGGACAACGCGTGGGCAACCGGTAAGGTTCTGTTGTCGGACAACGACAGCGACGTCGCGATGTTCACCGCGACGGACCTCGGCGGCGGCGACACCGGCTCCAACTGCATCGAAGTCGAGTACGACGGTAACGTCGCGTCGACGGTGAAGCTCTACTCGGACGACCCGACCGGCACTCTCGGCGACTACCTCGACCTCAACGTCGAGCTGGGCGACGGCGTCTCCTGCGCCGTACCGGGCACCTACACGCGGATCTTCGGCGACGTCAACACGGTGCCCGACGCGGTGCCGGTCGACACCCTGGCCGACTTCGGCGTGGCCCACACGGACTTCTCCAACGGCATCGCCGGCTGGACGCCGAGCGCGGTCAACACGGTTCGCCCGTACCGGTTCACGTATACCGTGTTCGACGACAACGTCGCGCAGGACCAGACCGCCGGCCTGAAGTTCATCTGGGAAGCCCAGAACACCTGATCGCCCCTCAGCTGAGGCTGCGGCCCGTACCCCTCACGGGGTGCGGGCCGCGGTCGCGTCCAGGCGCCGGACCAGATCCGGGAGTACGGCTCCCAGCGGCGCGTCGAGCACCACGCTCGCGTACGGGTCGCCCCGGGTCACGCCCTGGTTGACGATGCCCACCCGTACGGCGTGCTTCACCGCCCGCAGCACGAACCGCCGCCCCGACATCACCGTCAGGGACGAGCCGAGCACCAGCACCGTACGGGCCCGGTGTACCAGGTCGAAGCAGCGCTGGACCCGCTCCGCCGGTACGGTCTCGCCGAAGAACACCACGTCCGGCTTGAGCATGCCGCCGCACCGCCGGCACGGTACCGTCCGGAAGTTCGCGAGGACCGCGTCGTCGAGGTCCACGTCGCCGTCCGGGTTCACCGCCAGCACCGCCGCCGTGAAGCCGGGATTGGCCGCGGTCAACCGCGCGTGCAGTTCCTCGCGACCGGTCAGCTCCCCGCAGTCCAGGCACATCACCCGCGCCAGGTTGCCGTGCAGCTCGACCACGCCGTCGGCGCCCGCGGCCTGGTGCAGCCCGTCCACGTTCTGGGTGATCAGCCCGCTCAGCACGGACCGCTGCTGCAACTGCGCTACCGCCGTGTGGCCGGCGTTGGGCCTTGCTCCGCCGATCGTGCGCCACCCCAGGTGGCTGCGCGCCCAGTACCGTCGACGCGCCGCCGGATCCCCGGTGAACGCCTGAAATGTCATCGGTGTCGCCCGCCGAGCCGCCCCGGTCGGCCCCCGGTAATCCGGTATGCCCGATTCGGTGGACAGGCCCGCGCCACTCAGGACGACGACGTCCCCGTCGGCCAGCCAGCCGGTCAGGGTTTCGAAGGCATCGGGTACGGCAGACACCCCTCCATGCTGCCTCAACCCACCGCCGTTCCCGGTCACACGGACTCCGTCATCGGGTAACCGGACATCGGGTGGCACCGATCACGGCCGGTGCGGAACTGGGGCACAAGCGGTAAGTTGACGGTCGTGGGCATCGTCGCGCGTCTGTCTCCCCGATTCTGGGATGGCCGCCGCCTGCTGCAGTTCCTCACCGGCCTCGCCATGGCGGTCCTCGCCCTCGGCGCCGCCGTGTTCACTCCTGCCTCCGCTTCCGACTTCGCTCCGGCCGCCTCCGTCGCGGCCGCCCCTCCGGCGTACGACACCGAGGCCGACGGTGCTCAGGCCCCTGCCCCGGCCGCCCCTGCTGTGGTTGCGCCTGCACTGGTTGTTCCTGAACTGGTTGTGGGTGCGTCCGAGCTGGGTGCGTCTGAGCTGGGTGCGTCCGAGCTGGCAGCGAAGATCACGGCCGTGGGAGTCACGGCCGCGCTGACGGGTGCCGGGCCGGTCGTCGTGACGGCGGCCGACGGTGTGCTTCGGCCGGCCCCGCCGGTGGCGCCGCTCCCGCGCGGTGCCGCCCTGCGGACCGGAACCGACCGAGCCCCACCGCCCGCGGCCTGACCCGATCGGCCTGACCCGATCGGCCTGACCCGCTCAGGCTTGAGCCGCTCAAGCTTGAGGCGACTGGCCTTTGCTGATCCGGTTTGAGCTGATCCCGTCCGAGCCGATCTGGTCTGAGTCGATCTGGTCTGAGCCGATCCGGCCCACCCCGGTCACACGAGCGGCCCATCGCGCCAACGTGGCCGGTCGGAGTCCGGGAGATCCCGTACCTGTCGTCGCCGTCCCTCGCCGGATGAGCGCCTCTTGCCGTAACCCCTTGCCGGTCCTGATCCCGCCGCCCCCGCAGCGTTCTCCCTCGAAGAGGTACCGAATCATGGACTCCGCCGTGCACGCCATCCTGACCGACATACCGCAGGCCGCGGCGATCTGGCTCGCCATGCTCGCCATCGCGCTCGTCGCCGTCAGTGCCCTGACCGTCCCGGGCCGCCGTGCCGCCCTCGTCGCCGGCAACGACCGTGCCTGGGGCCGGCGCGTGAATCACGCCGCGGACGGCGAACCCGGCTCCGACGACGCCAGCCCCGACGAAGCCAGCCCCGACGACTCCTACCCTGACGACGCCTACCCCGACATGTTCCTCGCCGACGACGATCCGCGCGCCGACGACCGCCGCTACGCCGACGAGATCGCCGTCGTCGTGGAGCGGGCCGCCGTGACCGCGGCGCGGCGACGGGCCGAATGGGAGAACGCCGCGCGGGACGCCGAGGCCGCGTGGACGGCCTTCGACGCCGCCGACGAGGCGGCCTGCCGGGCACGTGCCGCGACGGCGTTCCCCGTCACCGCGTGCCCGCTCGATGATGCCGAGTGCGAGCGGTACCTGCACCGGGCCGCCACCGCGGCATGCCGCCGCCGAGAGCTTCGAGTCGCCGAGCTGAACGAGGTGCTCGCACACCGCGGATGGGACCCGCGGCGGCAGCCGGAGGACCAGGAGGCGGCGCTGCGCCACCTGGTGCGTGACTCGGCGCTGCACGCGTACCTCGAGGCTACCGCTCGGGAACGGGGGGCCTGGCACGCCGCCGACGTCTCCGCGGCGGCGGTGCGCAGCCTGCGCGACGAGGCCTTCGCGGCCCGGCAGCGGGCCGACGCGGCCCCCGCGAATGAAGCCACCGATTGGCTCGACGAGCAGCTCGGACGTGATCAGCTCACCGTGCCCGTACTGCGGATTCCGGAACTGGCGGCGCGCTGATCCGGGCCGGTTCATCCACGGTGGAGAGGGTCCCGTTGGCGGGAACCCGGCACGGTTGCGGCGTTTCCGTCGGTGCTGCCTTGTACGGTCGACGGGTACGCGGCAAACCGACATAAGGCTGGGTGTTCCGATGGCGGCGTTGACTCCGGGTGGCCGGGTGTTCCCCGCCCGCCTGCACCGGGCAGCGCGCATCGAGGACGCCGTGCAGAAGGTCCTCGCCCGGCGGCTGCGACGGCGCGGCTGGCGGCCGACGATCACGGCATACACGGGGTACGGCGGTCCCGGCTGGGTCCGGGTGATGGCCCGGGTGCTGCTGACGCGGGAGACGCCGGCCGGCAAGCGCGCAGAGAAGGTCAGAGGCTGGCGCAGCTTCACCACGTTGCCCGCCGACGACGTACCGGTGATCGTCGAGGTCGGCGGGCGGCAGCACGAGGCACGTACCGACCGGGGCGGTTACGTCGACTGCGTCGTTGAGGGCGAGCTCGCCTCCGGCTGGGGGACTCTGCGGCTGCGCGCGGACGGTGCCAAGCCTGTCGAGGCGCCGATCCGGATCATCGACCCCGAGGTCCGGTTCGGGGTGCTGTCCGACATCGACGACACGGTCATGGTAACGGCGCTGCCGCGGCCCCTGCTGGCCGCGTGGAACACGTTCGTCCTCGACGAGCACGCCCGCGCCGCGGTCCCCGGCATGGCCGTGTTGTATGAGCGACTCGCCACCGCGAACCCCGGCGCGCCGGTCTTCTACCTGTCCACCGGTGCGTGGAACGTCGCCCCGACGCTGAGCCGGTTCCTGTCCCGGCACCTGTACCCGGCCGGCCCGCTGCTGCTCACCGACTGGGGCCCCACGCCGGACCGCTGGTTCCGCAGCGGGCAAGCACACAAGCGGGACACACTCAACCGGCTGGCCCGCGAGTTCCCGCAGATCCGCTGGCTGCTCATCGGTGACGACGGGCAGCACGACCAGGAGATCTACGCCGAGTTCGCCGCAGCGCACCCGGAGAACGTGGCCGCCGTGGCGATCCGTCGCCTGTCACCCACCGAATCGATCCTGGCGGGTGCGTTGCCCGCCCCGCAGGGCAGCGGCAAGACGACGGGCCCGGCCGGCAAGAAGTGGCTTTCGGCGCCCGACGGTGCTGGACTCTGGTCTCTGCTGCGCGACGCCGACGTACTGTGAGTCAGCTCTTTTCGGTGTCCGCGAGCCGTTTGTGCAGCTTGGACCGGATCTCGTCCGACGTGTATGCCCGACGCTGCCGTTCGGCCCGCGCCACGACCACCCCGGTCGCCGCGATCCCGACCACGCCCGCCAGCCCGAGGACCTTCCAGAGCTTCATCGCCCTAGGGTAGACGGATGATCACCCTTGACGAGGCCGTGGGCCTGACACGTACCGGTGACCTGTGGGTGTTCCGGGGTCGGTCCATTCCGGACCGTGCGATCCAGTCGCTCACCAACAGCCCGGTGAACCACGTCGGGATGGCCCTCGTCATCGAGGACATGCCGCCGCTGATGTGGCACGCCGAGCTGGGCCGTTCCCTACCCGACCTGTGGAGCGGCACCCGGCATCGCGGGGTCCAGCTGCACGATCTGCGCGACGCCGTCGAGGTCTGGGGCCGCCGGTACGGCCAGCGTGCCTGGTTGCGGCAGCTGGAGCAACCTGTGACGCCGGAGATGGAGGACGCCGCCCTCCGGGCTGTGGCCCGCCTCGACGGTACGCCGTTCCCGTCGAGCGCCCAGCTCGCCTGGCGCTGGACCCGGGGCCGGGTGCCGAGGTCCGGCCAGGCCGTACGGTTCGGCCGCGAGAAGGAACCCGCGGCGGGTGCCCTGGAGACGGCGTACTGCGCGGAGGTTGTCGCGGTGACGTACGAGGAGATGGGACTTCTGCCGCGGGGCCGCAAACCCCACTGGTACGACCCGGGGCGGTTCTGGAGCGGCGACGAGCTTGAGCTCTGTGCGGGGTTCAGCCTCGGCGACGAGATCGCGGTGGAGGTCCCCGCCCGCTGACGGCGTACACAGACATCGCTGTGGACATCACATTGTGCTACCGGTTTTGAGAGTGGTTCGCGGCCCGTGCGACTGCCAGCGGGTGCGGGGCGAACGATCGTTGGTGCCCCACTCGCAAGACGACGACGTCTGGCCCCACCAGAGATGATCTCGCCTAACGGGACATATCCGAGCGTTAGTTATTCTGACGCGTATTGCATCTGATGCGAACTGGCGACACTTGCATGTCGCCTTCCCGGTCGGGCGGCATCGCCCTGAGCAGGGCATACGCGGGCAATGGCGATCCTGGAGTGACTGTATCGGGCGCCTGGTCCGTCAATTCCTGCCGTCCCACTCCCGATGACTTGACCAGCCCAAACGCGGCGACGGTCGCATTCGATGCGAGATCAACGCGTTGGATGCGAGTGACGGAGGGTGGTCGCAAGTGAGGTCAAACGGATCGGCGCGGGGCGCCGCCCGGCTGCAGCCGGTTTACGGGGTGCCGCTGTTGCGCCCGGCCGAGCAGGTGTTCGACGCGATGCTCGACGGGTGGCGTAACCAGCAGCTCGCGCGCAACCTCGCCGCGAGCACAGTCGAAGGGCGGCGGGCCACGGTGCGAGCATTCGCGACGGCGGCCAACGCGTTCCCGTGGCAGTGGGCTCCACAGATGCTCGACGAGTGGCTCGGTGACCTGCGTTAGATCCGGCACGTCAAGCGGACCACGATCCGTTCCTATCAGGACGCGGTGCGCTCGTTCTGCCAGTACGCCACCGACCCGGCTTACGACTGGGCGGAGCAGTGCGAGGCCCGGTTCGGGTCGCACCCGATCCAGGTGGTCCACGACTGGAACACCGCGGTGCACGCCCAGGAGAACGAGGCCGACGCCGCGAAGCGGGCGTTCACCCTCCGCGAGCTGCACACGTTCTTCTCTTACTGCGACGACCAGGTCGCCCGGATCCGCGGGCTGGGCCGCAAGGGCTGGCTGCCGGCGTTCCGCGCCGCGACGCTGTTCAAGAGCGCGTACGCCTACGGGCTGCGCCGCAACGAGACCCGGATGCTGGATGCGACCGACTTCGGCCGCAACCCACGCGGCACGGAGTTCGGCGAGTACGGCGTCTGCTACGTCCGCCACGGCAAGGCCAAGAAGGGCTCACCACCGAAACGGCGCAGCGTGCTGACCGTCTTCGGCTGGACGCCGGACGTGCTCGACGAGTGGTTCACCGAGGTCCGGCCCGGCTTCGGCGTCGACGGCAACCCGGCGGTCTGGCCGTCCGAACGCGGACGCCGGGTCGGCAACCAACGCCTGAACTCCCGGTTCGTCGCCTACCGCGACGCCCTCGGTCTCGACGCCGGCCTGGATTTCCACTCGTTCCGTAGGTCCTACGTCACCCACCTCATCGAGGCCGGCCACGACAGCCCGGTTCGTCCAGGAACAGGTCGGCCACGAGCACGCCTCCACCACCTCGATCTACACCTGCGTCTCCTCGGACTACCGCATCAGCGCCCTGCGCCGCCATTTGGACGCCACGACCGCGGCCGCGCTCGCGACTCAGACCGGGAGGAAGGCATGAAACGTAAGGTCGGTTACGAGTGGCGGCTGCGCGAGGTGATGGCCCAACACAAGATCTTCACCGCAACGAGCTGGTGCGGATGCTGCACGAGCGCGGCATCGACCTGTCCGCCTCGCAGGTCCACCGGCTGGTCTCCGGCACGCCGGAGCGGTTGTCGTTGCAGGTGCTGTTCGCATTCTGCGACATCCTCGGCCGCACCCCCGCCGAGCTGATCACCACCACCGCGCAGAACGCCGGCGTCCGCAAGACCGCCACCGGCGACCTGCCCGCCCCGCCGACCGCTGCGAAGCTGCGACCCCGGCCGGCCCTGATCCTGCCCGACGCATGAGCCGTCCCTACGCGACCGATGAGCAGTACGAGCGCTGGTTCATGGCCGACTGCTGTCGCTGCGGCCGCCGCAGGAACAAGGCGGGCAGTTGGCCTGACGGATACGTCTGTCGGACCTGCGTCGATCGTGCTCTGCGAATCCGTGGGAACTGTCCCGGCTGTGACCAGCAGCGGGCGCTGCCTGGCCGCCGCCCCAGCGACGGTGCCCCGATCTGCACCACCTGCGCAGACTTCTCGCAGTCCTTCGCTTGCGCCCGCTGCGGCTACGAGGGCAAGCTGCACGGCGGACGCCGCTGCACACGCTGCGCCCTCGCCGACCGGCTCGACGAACTGCTCGACGACGGCACCGGCCGCATCCACCCACGACTGGCCCCGCTCGCCGCGCAACTGCTTGGTATGGACAACCCGCTCTCCGGGCTGACCTGGCTGTCCGAGCGCCGCCGCACGGCGGCGGCCCTGCTTCGCGGCCTGGCCGACGGCGAGATCCCGCTGACCCACACGGCATTCCGCACCCTGCAGCCCTGGCGCGCAGCCGCACACCTACGCGAACTACTCATGGCCTGCGAGTTACTGCCCGCCGTCGACAAACAAATCCTGCTGTTCGAACGATGGCTGCACGAACACCTGACCGGCATCACCGACCCGGACCACGCCCAGATCCTGCGTCGCTTCGCGACCTGGCACGTCCTTCCCCGGCTCCGGGGCCGCGCCGAGACCCGACCGATCAGCCCGGTCGGGCGCCGCTACGCCGGCGAACAGATCCTCCAGGCCACTGCCCTGCTCGCGTGGCTTGCCGGCTGCGGCCGGCAGTTCGCCGATTGCACCCAGAGCGACATCGACACCTGGTTCGTCGAGCAGGCCAACAGCAACCGCGTCAACATCCGGGCGTTTCTGCAATGGTCAGCCAAGACCCGGCTCACCCGCTGCTTCGAGCTGCCCACCCCGCAAGGCTCCGGCACCGCCCCGATGCCCGAACGCGACCGCACCGCGCTGCTCGGTAAAGTCCTCACCGGCGAGGACGCGCCGCTACGCAGCCGAGCCGCCGCCGCGATCCTGCTGCTCTACGCCAACCGCTCAGCCGGATCACCCGACTCACCATCGACGACATCGTCCGCGACGGCGACCAAGTCCTACTGCGGCTCGGCAACCCACCATCACCGGTTCCCGAGCCCGTCGGCGCGCTGCTGCTCGAGTACCTCGGCCGGCGCACCAACATGGCCACCGCCACGAACCGCGCATCACGCTGGCTGTTCCCCGGACGCTGCGCCGGACAGCCACTCCGTTCCGACACCCTGTCCGCGCTGGTCCCACGAACTCGGCGTCCCAGCCACAGCCGGCCGCGCCGCCGCGATCCGCCAGCACGTCCTCGACATGCCAGCCCCGATCGTCGCCACCGCGCTCGGCTATCACCACAACACCACCACCCGCCTCGCTGCCGAGGCCGGCACCACCTGGTCCAACTACGCCTCCCCGTCACCACCGTGAATAGATTGGGTATGACCTCCATGCTGCCGTGGCTGACGCCCCGAGCACGGGATCCGTCACCTTCCAATCCAGTACAGGCAGGGGAGGGCGTCGCCGAGGTACGCGACGGATTGGAACGACCGTCTAGGGTGAGCGCGGTGAACGAACTGCGGACAGCCCGCCTCTACCTGCGGCCCTTCCGTTTCGAGGACGTCCCGGCCGTCCACACTTACGCCAGCGACCCCGAGGTGGTCCGCTACATGGACTGGGGCCCGAACAGTCCCGCCGATACGGAGGCCTTCGTCTCGTCGGCCGTGAACCCGATGGACGGCGTCCATCCGTTCGCCGTCGAACGCTCGGGCACCCTGATCGGCGCCGTCGAACTCCGGGTCACCGCCGCCGCCCACCGCCGCGGCGAGTTCGGCTACGTCCTGGCTAAATCCGCCTGGGGCCACGGCTACGCCACCGAGGCGGCCGCAGCTGTGCTCGCCTACGCCTTCGAACAGGCAGAACTGCACCGGATCGCCGCCACATGCGACCCGGCCAACGTCGCCTCCCGCCGCGTCCTGGAGAAGATCGGCATGAAGTACGAGGGCCACCTCCGTGACTACCTGCACATCCGAGGCGAGAAGTGCGACCGCCTTCTCTTCGCCGCCCTCCGCCCCTGACCACCTCACTCAGACGGTGCAGAGGCGCTGCCCGCGCAGGCTTCATCCGACTCAACCAGATGGCCCAAGGGGCCTCCAGCATCACGGATAGTGATCCCTGGCCTTGGAACTGGCGACAGTTGAATAGGCGGTCTCACCAGTAGTCCTCAAGGGCCTGGGCCCCGGCGGGCGCGGCGAAGGCGGCGCGCGGCATCGCCGGCGGCGAGCTGCGCGACTGCCCGGTTGCGTCCACGGAAACTTCCGGTAATGGGAGCGGGGTTCACGCCGGGGCGCTGGTACCGGGCGCCGCCGGGCGCGTCTGTTGCCCGGTCGGGTCGGTCGCCGGTGGGTGCGGGCCGTGGTGTCGCTGGCTGGGTTGCTGTTCGTGTCGCGGGTTCTGCTCGGGGTTGGTGCCTGGTGGGCGTGGGTCGGCCGCGTTTTACACTTCGCGGCGCTGGTTTGGTGGGTGGTGCTGGGCCGGTGGGCGTCGTATCGGGCTTGGTGTGGTGGCTGGTGCGGTGGGCGATGGTGGGGGATTTATGGGGATGCAGTTGCCGGGGTGGGTGCGCACGATGTTTCGTGTGGCCACCGGTGACGGTTGGCCGGCGGCCGACGAGGAC
>CBIHNN010000116.1:0-12629 GCA_966211315.1 uncultured Micromonosporaceae bacterium
CCCCGGCCGGCGATCCGGGCGGGGCGGCCGCAGGACCGCAGGCCCCGCCGACCGGTCGGTCGCTCGGCCCGTTGCTGTGGGCGGGTGGGGCGGTCGCGGTGCTGCTGGTCATCGCCCTGGTGATCGCGATCGTGGTCCTGTCGCGACGGTCCCGGACCCGGCGCCCGTACTGATGCGCGCCGGGCCGGGGTTCGGGTGCCGGGACGGGCGGCACCGACGCCACGAGGAAGGCAGCACCGTCGCAGCAACGATGGCGCGACGGGGGAAAGGTTGAACAGCGGTGTACGGGGATCCGGACGCGCTGGACCGGTTGGCGGCCGGGCTGCAGCAGCACGCCACCGCGGTTCGCGAGCACGCCGATGAGCATCAGCGGTTGGGGCAGGCGGCACGATGGGTGTCAATCGCGGCGCCGGCGTACCGGGACAAGGTGGCGCAGGACAAGGCCGCCGCGTACCGGGCCGCGGACCGGATCGACGCAGCCGCGGCGGCGTTGCGCGTTCACGCGCAGGAGGTGCGGGAGACCCTGGCGATGATCGCCCGGTTCGAGCGGGACGCCACGCAGTGGTTCACCGATACCGCGCACAAGGTGGCGAACATGGTCGAGGAGGTCGTTGATACGGCGACCGGTGTGGTGAAACGGATGCTGACCGATCCGCCGTGGACGACGTAGCCGACGATCCTGCCCGGGCGGGGCGACAAGCAGTGGCTTGAGGTCGGGTCGTTCCTGCAGAAGAATGGGGTGCTCTAAGATGACCGACCCCCACGACGGCGACCCGTGCGATGGCGGCACTCACCCGGGCGGCATGGCGATGGCGGCGCACCGGCTCACGTTGAACGCCGCCGAGCTGGTGGTGGTGTTCCGATGCCTGGACGCCGCGGTGCCGGACGGTTTCGCCACCGAGGTGGCCGAGGACGATCTGCCGGCCGCGGGTAGAGCATTGCGCGAGCTGACCATGTGCGCCCGCACTTCGCGTCGTCATGTAGGCGGTGCGCGGCGGTGTTGGATCGGGCCGCGGTGGCGGGCGAAGCGGTATGCCGGCAGGTGTTCGACATGCCCGAGATCCGTGTTGATGTTACCGAACATCGGAACATCGGATTTTCGCCCTGCGATGCGCATGCGGGGACGACGACCCGCGCACCGGCGCCGTAGGGCGTGACGGCGCCGACTCGATACGGGCCACGGGTTAGTAGTTCGGCAGCCTTCGGCAGCACCCCAAATGGGGGTAAGCCGGGCGGCTTACGTATCAGCGTGACCGCTGTCTACCTGTCCGCGCAGCATCACGTCCTGATTGGCCGGATCGCGTAGATCCTCGCCGACCTGGCAGGCGTCGAGGCATCGACCGGCTGGGTCACGCAGGCCTACCGGCACACGGAGAAGGCGGTAGCCGAGGCGAACCAGGCCGTGAAAGACGCCCTCGCCGTGGCGCCGGTGGTGAGTCCGTGACCCGCGTCGCCGGCCGTAACCACGGGCTACACACCGCCGCGACCGCCACGTTGACGGCGTATCACATCGACGAGCACGGCCGTTCCGGCAAGTCGATCGCCGCGTTCGGGATCCTGCCCCGCTTCACCGGTGTCGCCATGCATGACGCGTGCAGCGCGTACGACGCCGCCTACTCCAGTGAAGAGTTGGTCGGAGTGACGTCCAACGGCGATGACGACGGAGCGAACATCGCCAGCGGCGCCGCGCACCGATCGTTCATCGAATCGACGATCAACGGCTGAGCGCGACGGCGTGAGCAGTTCGCCACAGCCCCTGCGCGGTGGCAGCTGAGCAGAGATAGCGTCGGCGTCATGAGCGACTTGCGGCGGCCCCGGGTCGGGCACATCCAGTTTCTGAACTGCCTGCCGATCTACTGGGGGTTGATGCGCTCCGGTGCGCTGTTGGACGTCGAGCTGACCAAGGACGCGCCGGACCGGCTCAACACCGCGCTCGTCGCAGGTGACCTGGACATCGGGCCGATCTCATTGGTCGAGTACCTGCGGCACGCCGACGAGTTGCTGCTCCTGCCCGACCTCGCGGTGGGCTCGGACGGGCCGGTGCTGTCGGTGAATCTGGTGTCGCAGAAGCCGCTGGAGCAGGTCACCCGGGTCGCTCTCGGCTCGACGTCGCGGACCGGGGTACTGCTGGCCCGGATGCTGCTGGCGGGGCGGTACGGCGTACACCCGGAGTTCTTCGCGTGCCCGCCGGAACTGAACACCATGCTGCTTGAGGCGGACGCCGCGGTCGTCATCGGGGACGTCGCGTTGCGCGCGATGTACGAGGCCCCGGCGCTCGGCCTGACCGTGACCGACCTCGGCGAGGCGTGGCGTGACTGGACGGGTCTGCCGATGGTGTTCGCGGTGTGGGCCGTACGCCGGGACTTCGCCGCGGCCCATCCGGGTCAGGTGAAGGACGTACACGAGGCGTTTCTGCGCTCGCGTGATCTCTGCCTGAGCGAACTCGACGAGGTTGCCGAGGCGGGGGCCCGGTGGGAGCCGTTCGACGCCGCGACGCTGGCGACGTACTTCCGGACGCTCGACTTCTCCCTCGGATCGCGCCAGGTCGAGGGCATCCGTGAGTTCGCCCGGCGGACGGCCGCGCTGGGGGCGGCACCGGCCCTGCCGGCGGACGGCCCGGCGTTCATCGACAGGTGAGCCCGTACCTGCGCTTTCAGGCGCTGAGGACCTCGTCGAGTGCGGCGCGGTCGTCGGCCGAGGGGCGCCAGGCGCAGGCGGCCGCATTGGCCTTGACCTGTTCGGGAGTGGTGGCGCCCGCGATGACGCTGGCCACGCCGCGGCGTGCCGCCAGGCCGCCGATGGCGATGTCGAGCATGGTGACGCCGCGCTTGGCGGCGTACGCCTCGATGCTCTCGATCGTGTCCCACGGGGCGCTGATCAGCCACGGCCGGTAGCGGTCCTGGGCCATCCGGCTGCCTTCCGGGGCGGCCTGGCCGCGCCTGTACTTCCCGGTGAGCAGACCGCTGTCCAGCGGGAAGAACGGCAGGAAGCCCAGCCCGAAACGTTCGCAGGCGGGGATGACCTCGCCCTCGACGTCGCGGTGCAGCAGGCTGTACTGGTTCTGTGCGCTGACGAAAGGGGTCAGCCCCCTGGTACGGGCGGTCCAGGCGGCGTCGGCGATCTGCCAGCCACTGAAGTTGGAGTTGCCCAGGTAGCGGACCTTGCCGGCGCGGACCAGGTCGTCGAGGGCGGCGAGCGTCTCCTCGATCGGGGTGGCCGGGTCGGGCGTATGCAGTTGATACAGGTCGATGTAATCCGTCCTCAAGCGGCGCAGCGACGCCTCGACGGCGCGGATCACGTAGCGGCGGCTGCCCCGGGCGGAGAAGTCGGGACCGTTGACGCCCTCCATGTCCATGCCGAACTTGGTCGCCACGACGACCTCGTCGCGGCGGCCTTCGAGGGCCCGTCCGAGGAGTTCCTCCGAGGCGCCGTGCGGACGGCCGTAGATGTCGGCCGTGTCGAACAGTGTGATGCCGACGTCGAACGCGGCGTCGACGACGGCCTCCGTGCCGTCGGCGTCGAGTTTGCGGCCGAAGTTGTTGCAGCCGATCCCGACGACGGACACCACAAGCCCCGAATCGCCCACCCGGCGAAAGCTCATCTCACCCATGATCCCAATCTATGCCGCCGCGAAGGCCGCCGAGAAGGACCGGAAGGATCACTGGCCGGGGTCGGCGAGATCGCGGTACGCCGGCCGGAGCAGGTCGGCCAGCGGGATGTGCCGTACTCTGATCGGCGGTGGTTCCAAGGCGCGGAGCAGCAGCTCAGGGGGCGTGGTCATCTGGGCAGGACGCTCCCGGAGCCGGCCCAGCGACAGCGACGGCGTGTAGAACGAGTCGAGGCGGGATTCGAGGTCGTCCTCCTCGACGGCGAGCGGGTCCGGGGCGTCGGCGGTGTCGGGGCAGGAGCGGAGCGCGTCGAGCAGCGTCTCGCGGTCGCGGCCACGCCACGCGAGGACCAGGAACGGATCCGAGTCGAACGCCTCGGCCAGCACGTACAGCAGCGCGGACAGGTGCTTGCACGGGCGGCTCCAGTCAGGGCACGAGCAATCCATCTCGAGGGCCGACGGGAACAGCGGCAACCCGAGCGACGCGAACAGCTCCTCGATCTCGTGCGGCATCTGCCCCGCCAGCAGCGACGCCCGGAACAGCGCCTGTGCGCCGAGCGCCGCCACCAGCGCGTCCCAGTCGGCGTCGGCATACGCGGGGATCCGTACGGACACCGCGTACGGCTGGCGGCGGGAGCCCTGGACCTGGCCGGTGACGATGCCCGGGGACAGCCGGAACTCCATGACCTGGCCCTTGCGCGCGTACGACCGGCCCCGGGACAGGCGGCCGCCGTCGCAGATCCGCTCCAGCACGTCCACGAACCGGCGTGACCACCACTGGGTGGCGATGTCGCCGCGCCTGGACCGTACGGCGATGCCGCCGTCGACCCGGATCGGCGCGCCGCCTTCGAAGAATCCACCGGTGGGGGAGACGGGCATCAGGCCACCGCCGCCGCGTCGAGGGCGAAGAGGTCGCGGAGCTGGTCGGTGGAGAGGTCGCTGATCCAGTCCTCACCGGTGCCGACGACGGACGAGGCGAGGGCCTTCTTCCGTTCGATCATCTCGTCGATCTTCTCTTCGAGCGTGCCGGTGCAGATGAACTTGCGGACCTGCACGTTGCGGGTCTGCCCGATCCGGAACGCCCGGTCGGTGGCCTGGTTCTCGACGGCGGGATTCCACCAGCGGTCGACGTGGATGACGTGGTTCGCGGCCGTCAGGTTGAGGCCGGTGCCGGCGGCCTTCAGGGACAGCAGGAAGAGGGCGGGCTCGGTGGAGTTCTGGAACTCGTCCACCAGGGCTGTACGCCGGGCCGCGGGCAGGCCGCCGTGCAGCCAGAGGACCGGACGGTCCACATGCGCGGCCAGGTACGGCTGGAGCATGCCGCCGAACTCGGCGTACTGGGTGAAGATCAGGGCCTTGTCGCCCTCGGCGATGATCTCGGAGGCGAGTTCCTCGAGGCGGGCCAGCTTGCCGGAGCGGCCGGTGAGCCGGGAGCCGTCCTTGAGCAGGTGTGCGGGGTGGTTGCAGACCTGTTTGAGCTTGGTCATGGCGGAGATGACGTTGCCGCGGCGTTCGATGCCCTCGCTGCTGGAGATGACGGCCATCATGTCCTCGACGACGGCCTGGTAGAGGCTGGCCTGTTCCCGGGTGAGGGTGCACCAGACCTTCATCTCGTTCTTCTCGGGCAGGTCCGAGATGATCGACCTGTCGGTTTTGAGGCGGCGCAGGATGAACGGGCCGGTGGCGCGCTGGAGGGCTGCTGTGGCGGCCTCGTCCTGGCGGGACTCGATCGGCTCCTGGTAGCGCCGGCGGAACCGGGCGAACGGCCCGAGGAGGCCCGGGTTGCAGAACTCCATGATGGACCAGAGCTCCGCGAGGTGGTTCTCCACCGGCGTACCGGTCAATGCGAGCCGGGTGCGGGCGGGGATGGCGCGGACGGCCTGGGCCTGCCGCGTGCCGCTGTTCTTGATCGCCTGCGCCTCGTCGCAGACGACGCGCGCCCACTCGACTGAGCGCAGTTCCCCGAGGTCGCGCAGCGCGGTGCCGTAGGTGGTGATCACCAGGTCGGCGTCGTCGGCCAGTGACGTGCGGCGCCGGGAGCCGCCGTGGTGAACGTAGACCCGCAGCGACGGCGCGAACCGCAACGCCTCCTTGCGCCAGTTCTCGACCAGCGACATGGGGCAGATCAGCAGGGTCGGGCCGGGGGCCGACAGCAGCAGGGCGAGAGTCTGCGCGGTCTTGCCGAGGCCCATGTCGTCGGCGAGGATGCCGCCGAGGCCGAGCCGGGAGAGGAACGCCAGCCAGGACAGGCCGCGCTCCTGGTACGGCCGGAGTACGCCGTCGAACGACCCGGGCGTCGGGATCGGTTCCAAGCGGTCGGCGGCGAGCAGTGAACCGAGTACGCCGTCCGCGTCGACCGACACCAGCGGCAGGTCCTCGTCGCCGCCGTCCACGACGCGTTGCAGCAGCTCACCGAGGGTGGCTTCGGCGGCGCGCGGCGCCGAGACGGCGCGCAGGGCGGCGGTCAGCTGCCGGTCGTCGAGTTCGACCCACTGGCCGCGCACCCGGACCAGCGGGACCTTCATGCGGGCCAGTTCGGCCAGCTCCGCGGCGGTCACCGTCTGGTCGCCGATCACCAGATCGATCTGGAAGTCCAGCAGCTCGCCCAGGCCGACACCGCCCGCCACGACCGCGCCGGGCGACGACGTCGACTTCGACCGGGTGGTCAGCTTCAGGCCGACCGCCTTGCGGCCGGCCCACGCGGGCAGCTGCACTCCGAACCCGGCGGCCTGCAGCAACGGCGCGGTCTGCCGCAGGAACTCCTGCGCGCCGCGGGTGTCCAGCGTCAGTGCGGTGGGGGTGGGGGAGCGTAGGGCGTTGTGCAGTGCCGGGTAGAGGCGGTGCGCCCGACCCAGCCCGGTGAGCAGCAGTTCGTCGGGACGCGCGGGCAGGCCGGGCACCGGATCGCGGGCCCAGACGGCTGCGGCGGGCACGTACAGGCTCGGGTCCTCGGCGGACTGCAGGGCGAATTCGAGGCCCCATTCGTCATCGTCCCCGGCCGGTTCGAGCAACCGGAACGTCGTCCGGATCGGGGCGTTGGCCTCGTGCGCGGCGGCCAGCCAGGCGGTCAGCTCGCGGGCCAACTCGGCCGCCTCCGCCGGGGACGCGCCGGGCAGCGCCGGGTCCCCGCCGGTCAGCGCGAGCACCCACCGGTCCGGCAGGGCGGCGCGCGGTCCGGGCCGGTGCCCCAGCAGTAGACGCTCCGGCATGGACTGCCGGGCGGCCGCGTCGACCAGCGCGTTCACCATGCCGCGTACTGACGTGTCACCGGCCGCTCGGCACACCGGCGGCAACGCCGTCGCGAACTGGCGGAACGTGGCGGCGTCCGCACCGGTCAGCACCGGCCGCCACCGCGCCGCCCAGCCGTCCGGTTCGGAGATGAGCTGCGGCAGCATCCGGCCGCGGCGGACCAGGTCGCACGCGTACCCGGTGAGGACCGCCAGGTATCGCAGCGACGCCGCCGGGTCGATTCCGGCGTCCGCGTCCGCTGAGGTCAGCGCGCCCAGCACGGCCGCCGCCGCCTCCGCTTCCAGCAGGAGTACGGGCACAGTCCACTCGCCCAGCCGAAGCCCGGTGGAGCGGGCGCCGTCGCCCGTCTCCGGTGACGGGAGCGGCCCCTTCGCCGTGCTCGGCAGCCGCATGACCAGCTGACCGTGCTCGGCCTTGGCCAGCAGGTCCCGCACCGTGTCGTCGGCCGCGCCCAGCGTCGCGGCCAGGGCGGCGGACGGTGCCGCGAACGGGTGCGGCCGCAGCCGGGCACGGGACGTCGTGGTCGACGGCAACGACGGATGTTCGGCCCAGAGCATGAGGCGCCCACCCGTCCACCCACCGTGCACGACAAGCACGCAGACCCCCATCCGCCCCTGCCCGCCAGCTTAGGCCACGCCCGGCGACGGTCGCCGCACCGCCTTCCCCGCCTCCTTCTCGGACCCTCGGCGGTCTCGCCCGCCCGTCGTGGAGTGACCCGCGCGACGGCGCGATCTCGGGGGTCCGACGTAGGCTGCTGGACGTGACGGCGATCGAGGACATCCTTGGGCGGGCGGCCGACGGCGGGCGGATCACGGCCGGGGAGGCGCTGCTGCTCTACACCGACGCGCCCTTCCACGCCCTCGGCGAGGCTGCGGACGCGGTCCGGCGGCGGCGCTACCCGGACGGCGTCGTCACGTACCTGATCGACCGCAACATCAACTACACGAACGTCTGCGTCACCGCGTGCAAGTTCTGCGCCTTCTACCGGGCGCCGAAGCACAACGAGGGCTGGTCGCACCCGATGCAGGAGATCCTGCGCCGGTGCGGTGAGGCCGTCGAGCTCGGCGCGACCCAGGTGATGCTGCAGGGCGGCCACCACCCCGACTACGGCGTCACCTACTACGAGGAGCTGTTCGGCTCCGTCAAGCAGGCGTACCCGCAGCTCGTGATCCATTCGATCGGCCCGTCGGAGATCCTGCACATGGCCAAGGTCGACGGCGTCTCCGTCGAGGAGGCCGTCCGGCGGATCAAGGCCGCGGGTCTCGACTCCATCGCCGGCGCCGGCGCCGAGATGCTGCCGGACCGGCCGCGCAGGGCCATCGCCCCGCTCAAGGAGTCGGGCGCCCGCTGGCTGGAGGTCATGGCTGTCGCGCACCGTAACGGTCTGTCGTCAACCGCGACGATGATGATGGGTACGGGTGAGACCAACGCGGAACGCATCGAGCACATCCGGATGATCCGGGACGTCCAGGACCTCGCCGTGGCCAACGGTTACGTCGACTCGGCGGTGGAGCAGGAGGGTACCGGCGGCTTCCGGGCGTTCATCCCGTGGACGTACCAGCCGGAGAACAACCACCTCAAGGGGCGTACGCAGGCGTCGTCGCTGGAGTACCTGCGGTTCATCGCGTTGTCCCGGCTCTTCTTCGACAACGTCGCTCACCTGCAGGCGTCCTGGCTCACCACCGGCAAGGACGTCGGCCAGCTGTCGCTGCACATGGGCGTCGACGACCTGGGCTCGATCATGCTGGAGGAGAACGTCATCTCCTCCGCCGGTGCCCGGCATCGCTCCAACCTTCACGAGCTCATTTCGATGATCCGTACGGCCGACCGGATCCCGGCGCAGCGGGACACCCTGTACCGGCACCTCGCCGTGCACCGGACGCCGGCCGACGACCCGACGGACGACCGCGTCGTCAGCCACTTCTCGTCGATCGCCATGCCGGGTGGTGGCGCGGGGAAGCCGCTGCCGCTCGTCGATGTGTCCTGACTGATCATTGCTACCCGTTGGTAGCAGTGACCTGCGCATCCTCCTCCTGAACCGGTCGACCTCAACCGTACGGGTGGCCGCGGATTACTGTCCGGTAACGATAAATGGGGCATCGCGGTTCATGCCGGGGCCATCGTGGATTGATAGGACGGTGTCGGGGGTGGCGCACGCGTCCGGAGGCCGTTAGCGTGCCCGCGTAATTGATTGCCGTTGCTCTCGGGAATCCTGCCTCAGCTCAGTGTCGCGGCGGGTGCTCCGGGATTTGACCCTTATACCGGTGTCGTTCAGCGGTCTTCGACCGTTGGCGACGAGGAGGACCCGACCGACGTCGGTCGTACATATAGAGAATGAGCCGAGGGCGGGATGGATCTCCATCCCGCCCTCGGTGTCGTCCGGGTGGGGTGCGGCTGGCACAGTAGGGCCGTGACGCGAGCGGATCTGGACAAGCAGCCGCACGAGGTGGCCGCCATGTTCGACGGGGTGGCCGAGCGGTACGACGTGACGAACACGGTGCTGTCGTTCGGGCGGGACCGGGGATGGCGGCGAGCCACCCGGGCCGCCCTCGACCTGGAGCCGGGGCAGCGGGTCCTCGATGTCGGCGCGGGGACCGGTGTTTCCACCGAGGAGCTGGCCCGGTCGGGGGCGTACGCCGTCGGCGTGGACCTCTCGACCGGAATGCTCCGGGCCGGCCGCCGGGTACGCCCGACGGTGCCGCTGCTCGCTGGGGACGCGCTGCGGCTGCCGTTCCCGGACGGGGCGTTCGACGCCGTGACGATCTCGTTCGCGTTGCGCAACGTCACCGACACCGAGGCGGCGCTGCGCGAGCTGGCCCGCATCACCCGGCCGGGCGGGCGGCTCGTGGTGTGCGAGTTCAGCCACCCGACGAACGGGGCGTTCCGGACCGCGTACCTGCGGTATCTGATGCGTTCGCTGCCGGCGGTGGCCCGGCGGGTGTCCAGCAACCCCGACGCCTACGTCTATCTTGCCGAGTCCATCCGGGCCTGGCCCGATCAGGCGGCTCTGGCCGCGAGGATCGGCGGGGCCGGTGGCTGGTCGAAGGTTGGCTGGCGCAACCTGACCGGCGGCATCGCCGCGCTGCACCGCGCGACGCGGAGCTGATGATCGGCCCTGGTCGGACGATCGTCACGCGACGGGCGGGACGGTGCAACTGGTCTTTCGCGGCGGTGCGGCAGGGCACGACCCCGCTGGGCGATTGAAGGGCATTTTGCCCATTCGCTGCCATTCGCGTCATTTCAGGTGTTTAGCTGACACCAGGAATGCGATTCGCGGGGGTGAAAGGCATGACCGCAGTTCAGCAGCTGGCCGTGACCGAGGATGAGGGTGAACGGCAGGCGGTACAGCTGGCCGACCGGCTCCGGTCACTCGCGAGGACGGACCCGGATCTGGCCCAGCATCTCGTCGAGGACCTGATCGAGAAGCTGAACAGCGCGACCGAGGGCCTCTTCGGCGAGTACCTCGAAAAAACGGGAAACAAGGTCCCAAACCAGTGCGGAACGGCCGAGATATCTCCTCGGTAACGGTTAGGGTCACCTAACGGATACACGCTTCGATGGCCGTCCTAGACTCCACCTCGTCGGCGATTGTGAACTGATTCACGATCTCTGGACCGCACGGAGGTGAGCGCAGTGGGGCAGGGTATCGCCGATGAAGCTGACGTGATCGTGGTCGGCGCGGGGCCAGGTGGTTCCGCGGCGGCCTACCACATGGCCCGGCACGGACTCCGCGTCCTGTTGCTGGAGAAGACGGACTTCCCGCGGGAGAAGGTCTGCGGCGACGGGCTTACCCCGCGTGCCTCCCGTGCTCTCGTCCGGATGGGCATCGACACCTCCGAAGAGGCCGGTTGGCTGCGCAACAGGGGCCTGCGGGTGATCGGCGGCGGCGTACGCCTGGAGCTGGACTGGCCGGAGCTCGCCTCGTACCCCGACTACGGTCTGGTCCGTACGCGCCTGGACTTCGACGACCTGCTCGCCAAGCGCGCGATCGGGACGGGCGCGATCCTGCGGACCCGCACGAACGTCACCGGTCCGGTCACCGACGCCGACGGCCGGGTGATCGGCGTCCGCGCCGAGTCCGGCCCCGGCAAGGATCCTGTCGAGTTCCGCGCCCCGCTGGTGATCGCCGCCGACGGCGTCTCCGGCCGGCTGCCGCTCGCCCTCGGCCTCACCAAGCGCGAGGACCGCCCCATGGGCGTCGCGGTCCGCCGGTACTACCACTGCCCACTGCGCGCCGACGACGACTACCTGGAGTCGTGGCTCGAACTGCGCAGCCGGGAGGCGGGCGACGCCCTGCTCCCCGGCTACGGCTGGCTCTTCGGCCTCGGCGACGGCCGGGTCAACGTCGGCCTCGGCGTGTTGAACTCGTCGAAGGCCTACGGCAGGACGAATTACCGCAAGATGCTCACCGACTGGCTGGGTTCGACGCCGGAGGACTGGGGCATGCGGGACGAGACGAACGCGGACGGGCCGATCCTCGGTGCCGCGCTGCCGATGGGCTTCAACCGGGTTCCCCACTACACCCGCGGAGTCATGCTGGTCGGCGACTCCGGCGGCATGGTGAACCCGTTCAACGGCGAAGGCATCCCGTACGCGATGGAGTCCGGCGAGCTGGCCGCGGAGATCGCCGTCCAGGCGCTCGCCCGCCCCGCCGGACCCGACCGCGAACGCGCCCTTCAGGCGTATCCCCAGCAGCTCAAAGCCCGTTACGGCGGGTATTACCGGCTTGGCGGTGTCTTCGTGAAGATGATCGGCAACCCCCAGGTCATGCGGCTCGCCACCAAGCACGGCATGCCGCACCCGGTGCTCATGCGGTTCGTGCTGAAGCTGCTGGCCAACCTCACCGATCCGCGCGGCGGTGACGCCATGGATCGGGTGATCAACGCCATGACCAGGATCGTGCCCGCGGTGTGAGGCTGAGGGTGTGATAGTCCGGCGCCCCCGGTGATCCGCTGCCGAATCGCCACTCATAGTGTGAACTGAGCAACAGGGCTGGGAAGGACGAGCAGGGAGAAACCATGACGCTCTCGCCTTATGTACCCATCGTCGGGCTACTGATCTTGGGCGCGCTCTTCGCCCTGTTCTCGGTCTCCATCGCCCCGATCGTCGGTCCGAAGCGCTACAACCGCGCGAAGCTGGACGCCTACGAATGCGGCATCGAGCCCGCGCCGCAGCCGATCGGCGGCGGCCGTTTCCCGGTGAAGTTCTACCTGACGGCGATGCTCTTCATCATCTTCGACATCGAGATCATCTTCCTTTACCCGTGGGCCGTGTCGTTCGAGCCGCTCGGCCTGTTCGGCTTTGTGGAGATGGTCCTGTTCATCGTCACCGTGTTCGTCGCCTACACCTACGTATGGCGCCGCGGCGGCCTCAACTGGGACTGAGAGGAGGGCCGCAGCCATGGGTCTCGAAGAAAAACTTCCGAGCGGCATCCTGCTGACCTCGGTGGAGAAGCTGTCCAACTGGGCGCGCAAGTCGTCGTTCTGGGGTGCCACGTTCGGCCTGGCCTGCTGTGCCATCGAGATGATGGCGGCCGGCGGGCCCCACTACGACCTGGGTCGCTGGGGCATGGAGGTCTTCCGGGCCTCGCCGCGGCAGGCCGACCTGATGATCGTCGCCGGCCGGGTCAGCCAGAAGATGGCCCCGGTCGTGCGGCAGATCTACGACCAGATGCCCGAGCCGCGCTCGGTCATCTCGATGGGCGTGTGCGCCTCGTCCGGCGGCATGTTCAACAACTACGCGATCGTGCAGGGCGTCGACCACATCGTGCCGG
>CBIHNN010000117.1:0-12629 GCA_966211315.1 uncultured Micromonosporaceae bacterium
GGGGGGGCCGCCCGGGGGGGCGGGGGGGGGGCCCCGCGGCGGGTGCCCGCGCGCCCGGGGCGCCCGGCGGGCCGCGGGGGCGGACCGGATCGCGATCACCGGCGCGAACGGCTCCGGTAAGTCGACCCTGCTCGCCGCGCTGCTGGGCCGGCTGCCGCTCGACGCCGGTGCCGCCTCACTCGGCTCGGGCGTCGTGGTCGGCGAGGTTGACCAGGCCCGGGAGCTGTTCGCCGGGCCGGAGGACCTCGCCGACGCGTTCGGCGCGACGGTGCCGCACCTCTCCGACGCCGACGTACGGACCGTGCTCGCCAAGTTCGGCCTGCGCGCCGCGCACGTACGGCGACCGGCGGCATCACTGTCGCCCGGCGAACGGACCCGGGCGGCCCTCGCCCTGCTCCAGGCGCGCGGGGTCAACCTGCTCGTCCTCGACGAGCCGACGAACCACCTCGACCTGCCCGCCATCGAGCAACTCGAGTCGGCGCTGGACAGCTACACCGGTACGCTGCTGCTGGTCACGCACGACCGCCGGATGCTTGACGCGGTCATCCTGACCCGCCACCTGACGGTCGCCGACGGGCACGTCACAGGCTGACGGGTGGCGTCCGGGCCGGGTCCGGGCGTCGTCGAGCGCCGCCGGACGTCACGTCCCCGCCGCGGGGCTTTCGTGACCGGACCGGTCCAGGACGGTCAGGCAGAAACGGCCGGCCCCCACGCCGGCGGCGTCCCCGCCGCGGCCGGTGGCGACGAGCCGGGCGGCGGCGCCGTCCACCCGGTACAGCGCCCAGCTCGTCGGGGCCGGTCCGGGTCCCGGCCGCCAGCTCACCGTGTCCCCGTGCACCCCGGTGATCACGGGGGCGCCCGGGGTCTGGGTGGGGCGGCGGGCCAGCAGCGGGACGAGGGCCGGCGTCGTGTAGTGCGTGTCCCGGTAGCGGGTCACCGCGCCGAGCCGGTCGGCGCGGATCTGCTTGGCACTGAAGTGGATGCCGCCCGTCACCGGGTACCGCCGGTTCAGGGCGAGCTGCCGGTCCAGTTCGGCCGGGTCCGACCAGGCGCCCTGCTCGCCGACCCTGTAGTCGGCGTGCCCGATCCACAGCCGCACCCGGGTCCCGGCGACCACCGCGGACCACCAGGGCAGCAGCCGGGCGTAGTCGGCGGTGTCGAAGCCGATGTTCCAGTACAGCTGCGGCACGACGTAGTCGATCCACTCCTCGCGGATCCAGCGCCGGGTATCGGCGTATATCGCCGAATAACTCTGCAGGCCACGGGTCGGTGAGCCGGACGGGTCGTCGGCGGCGTTGCGCCAGATCCCGAACGGGCTGATCCCGTACGCGACCCACGGCTTGAGGGCCCGGATCCGTTCACCGGTCTCCCGGACGAGGCTGTTGACGTTCTCCCGACGCCAGTCGTCGCGGCTCAGCCCCGCGCCGAAACGCGCGAAACTGGCGGCGTCACCGAACTCCTGCCCCGTCTTCGGGTACGGGTAGAAGAAGTCGTCGAAATGCACCCCGTCAACGTCGTACCGGGCGACGGCCTCCAGCATGGCGTCCTCGACGAACCGGCGGGCGTCCGGCTGCCCGGGGTCGAAGTAGAGCCGGGCGCCCTCGCCGCCCGGCGGGTACGCGATCGCCCATTCCGGATGTCGCCGCAGCGGATGGTTCGGGGCGAGGGCGAGCCGGTCCGTGCCGGCCCCGGCGGGGGCGGGCTGGCTGGCCCGGTACGGGTTGAACCAGGCGTGGAACTCCAGGTTGCGGGCGTGCGCCTCGGCCACCATGAACGCCATGGGGTCCCAGCCGGGGTCCTTTCCGTCGCGGGTGCCGGTCAGCCACTCGGAGATCGGCGCGTACGCCGACGGCCAGAAGGCGTCGCCGCTGGGCCGTACGTGCACGAAGATCGCGTTGTGGCGCTGCTGCCGGGCCAGGTCGAGCCAGCCGAGATACTCGGCCTTCACCTGGTCCGGGGTGAGGCCGGGGCGGCTGGGGAAGTCGATGTTGTTGACCGTGGTGAGCCACATGGCGCGCAGCTCCCGCGGCGCGAACAGCGGCACGCCGCAGCTCGCCGCCGGGCGCGCGGAGGGCGGCGGCACCGGTCCGCGCAGCGCCCAGCGCAGCATCCCGGCGGTGATGAGGAGCACCACGACGACGGCGAGCACGAGCACCGTCCGCGGGCGCGGGCGGACCAGCCGCAGTCGTCGCATCGAACCAGTGTGCCCGGTGGCAGGATGACGCCATGACGGTGGTCGTGGCGGGGGCAGGGATCGCCGGGTTGTCGTGCGCACGGGTCCTGACGGAGGCGGGGGTGCCGGTGCGGGTGCGCGAACGCGGCCGGGTGGTCGGCGGGCGGCTCGCGAGCAGGCATGTCGACGGGCGGCCCACGGACGTCGGGGCCGCGTACTTCACTGTGGACGACGACCGGTTCGCGGCGGTCGTCGACCACTGGCAGGCGGCCGGGCTGGCCCGGCCGTGGACGGACACGCTGCGCGCGTACGACGGCGGCGCGGTGTCCGCGACCCGCGGCCCGATGCGCTGGGCCGCGCCGGGTGGGCTGCGATCTCTCGCCGAGGAATTGGCTCGCGGCCTGGACGTCACCCTGCGGGACCCGGTGGAGACGGTCGGGCCGGGCCCGGCCGTGGACGGCGAGAAGGTGGCCGCGGTGGTCCTGGCGATGCCGGGCCCGCAGGCCGCACGCCTGCTCAGCTCAGCGATGGGTACGGTCGTGACAGCGGCCGCCCGGCAGCGGTGGTCCCCGGTGCTCGCGGCGGTGCTGCGGTACCCGGAGCGCGTCTGGGCGGACTTCGCCGGGGCGTTCGTCAACGACCACCCGGTGCTCGCGACGCTCTGCGACGACGGGGACCGGCGCGGCGACGGCGCCCCGGTGCTGGTGGCGCACTCGACGGCGGCCGTGGCGGCGGAGCACCTGCTGGATCCCGCCGCGGCGGGACCGCTGCTGGAACACGCCGTCCGGGATCTGCTCGACCTGCCCGTACCGGCCACCGACGTGCACGTGCACCGCTGGACGTACGCCCACCCGGAGCCCGGTACGGACGGCTACCTGCTGGACCCGTCCGGCGTGGCCCTGGCCGGTGACGCGTACGGCAGGCCGCGGGTGCAGACCGCCTGGCTCTCCGGCCACCTTCTCGGCACCGCCTTGGCGGCACACCTCAGCCGATGAAGCGGGACCTCGGCTCACGTGGCTCGTTCGTGGTGACGGTGTGCTGCACGATCGCGGCCTGGAAGTGCCGGACGGGGCCGGGCGTGGATTGATCCGCCGCGCCACCGCCCGGTGCCGCGCCGCGCGAGGGGGCGGCACCGGGAGTGTTTCCAGCCCGCGCTGCCTAGAGCGGCAGGATTGATCGATAGACGTCCATGGTTCGCTCGGCGATGGACTCCCAGGAGAAGTGCTCGACGGCCCGGCGGCGGCCGGCGAGGCCCATCTCCGCCGCCCGGTCCGGGTCCCGCAGCAGCTCAGTGAGCGCGGACGCCAGGTCGCCGACGAACGTCTCCGGGTCCACCGGGAGGCCGCTGCCGTCGTCGACCTGCTCGATCGGGACCAGCAGGCCCGTCTCGCCGTCCGCGACGACCTCGGGAATGCCGCCGGTGGCGGTGGCGACGACGGCGGTCTCGCAGGCCATCGCCTCCAGGTTCACGATGCCCATCGGCTCGTAGATCGACGGGCAGACGAACACCGTGGCGTGCGTCAAAACCTGAATGACCTCGGCCTTCGGCAGCATCTCCTGAACCCAGATCACGCCGTCGCGGGTGTTGCGCAGCTGCGTGGCGAGGCCCTCGACCTCCGCGGCGATCTCAGGGGTGTCGGGTGCACCGGCCAGGAGCACGACCTGCGCCTCCTTCGGCAGGTCCCGGCAGGCGCGCAGCAGGTACGGCAGCCCCTTCTGCCGGGTGATCCGCCCGACGAACACGACACTCGGCCGCGCCCTGTCGATACCGAGGCGCTCGATCACGTCGGTGTCGCGGTCCGGGGCGTACTGCTCGGTGTCGATGCCGTTGTGCACCACCCGCACCCGGCCCGGGTCCACCGCCGGGTACGCGGTCAGCACGTCCCGCTTCATGCCCGCCGACACGGCGACGATCGCGTCGGCGTTCTCGATGGCGGTCCGCTCCACCCAGGACGACAGCGCGTACCCGCCGCCGAGCTGCTCGGCCTTCCACGGGCGCAGCGGTTCCAGGCTGTGGGTGGTGACGACGTGCGGGACGCCGTACAACAGCTTGGCCGTGTGGCCGGCCAGATTGGCGTACCAGGTGTGGCTGTGCACGATGTCGGTGCCCGCGGCACCGGCCGCCATCTGCAGGTCGACCCCCATCGTGCGCAGGGCCGCGTTGGCGCCGGCGAGCTCGTCCGGCTCGGGGTACGCGGTGACCCCCGGCTCGGTGCGGGCAGCCCCGAAACAGTGCACCCGCACGTCGGCGAGGGTGCGCAGATCGCGGGCGAGGTACTCGACGTGGACCCCCGCGCCGCCGTACACCTCGGGCGGATACTCCCGGGTCAGCAGATCGACGCGGAGCTGTGTGGTACGTGAGTCGGTCACGTCACGCAGAATAGTCTTAGATGTGCCCTGTTCGACTGGTGCACAGCGACGGCGAAAGTTAGCGTCTGTGCATGGCAGCTAAGGTACTCGCGATCGTTCTGGCGGGTGGTGAGGGCAAGCGACTGATGCCCCTGACGGCGGACCGGGCCAAACCCGGTGTCCCCTTCGGCGGCATCTACCGTCTGATCGACTTCGTGCTGTCGAATCTGGCCAACGCCGGTTATCTCAAGGTCGTGGTGCTGACCCAGTACAAGTCACACTCGCTCGACCGGCACATCAGCAAGACGTGGCGCATGTCCACGCTGCTCGGTAACTACGTGACCCCCGTACCGGCGCAGCAACGGCTCGGCCCCCGCTGGTTCGCGGGCTCGGCCGACGCGATCTACCAGAGCATGAACCTCATCAACGACGAGGGGCCGGAGTACGTCATCGTCTTCGGCGCCGACCACATCTACCGCATGGACCCGTCGCAGATGGTCGAGGACCACATCGCGTCCGGCGCGTCGGTCACGGTGGCGGGCATCCGGCAGCCGAAGAGCACGGCGGACCAGTTCGGCGTCATCGAGGTCGGCGCGGGTAGCAAGCGCATCACCGCGTTCCGCGAGAAGCCGAAGGACGTCGAAGGGCTCCCGGATGCGCCGGACGAGATCTTCGCGTCGATGGGCAACTATGTCTTCACCGCGAAAGCGCTCTGCGAGGCGGTCACGCTGGACGCCAGGGATCCGGACAGCAAGCACGACATGGGTGGCGACATCATCCCGATGCTGGTGGAGAAGGGTGAGGCCAACGTCTACGACATCCGGGACAACGACGTGCCCGGCAGCACCGAACGCGACCGCGGCTACTGGCGCGACGTGGGGACGCTCGACTCGTTCTACGACGCCCACATGGACCTGATCTCGATCCATCCGGTGTTCAACCTGTACAACCACGAGTGGCCCATTTACACGAACTACGGTTCGTGGCCACCGGCGAAGTTCGTGCACGGCTACGAGGGCCGCCAGGGTCGCGCCGTCGACTCCATGATCTCACCCGGGGTGGTGGTGTCCGGCTCGCTCGTGGAGCATTCGATCGTCTCGCCGAACGTGCGGATCAACTCGTGGGCGCACGTCGAGGGCTCGGTGCTGATGAACGGCGTCGACGTCGGACGGCACTCGGTCATCCGCAACGCGATCATCGACAAGAACGTGACGATCCCCGAGGGCATGGAGATCGGCGTCGACCTCGACCGGGACCGGGAGCGGTTCACCGTCTCCGACAGCGGCATCGTGGTGATCGGCAAGGGTCACAAAATCGAGGGCTGAGGTCGCGGCTGATCCGCGGGCCCGGCACGGCAGGTGGAGCAGGGACGCTCCGCCTACTGTGCCGGGCCCGACGGTTCTGTCGGAACCTCGCGCCGAGCCGCGGCCCCGGCACCTCGGGCGCGTCGAGCGCGCCGTGCACCGGTGCCGCCGGCCGTACGGCGATCGGCCTAGTGCGGCCATTCGAATTCGGTCACCGACCCGCCGGTGATCAGAACCCGATCCGTCGGCGTGTGGGCATCGGCCCACACGACGTACCGTCCTTCGGGGAGCCCGTCGATGACGCAGCTGTAGAGCACCGCGCCGTCGACGTGCCGGGCGCGGACCGCCGCGTGTTTGCGCGGCATGTCCGGCCCGACGGGGCTGACCTCGATCTCGAGGCCGTGGCAGCGCGGTGGGGTGTGGATGACGAGCGCGCCGATCCCGGTGCCGATGTCCAGCATCACGGTTCCCTGCCCCGAGGGCGCGAGGGTGTGGTCGTGGTGGTGGTCCGCCTCGCCGTGCGGATGCGTGTGCCCGTCCAGGTGGGTGTGCGTGTGCGCCGGCGTCATGACGGGTTGTTCAAGCCGTCGAAGGGCAGGCCGAGGTACGGAAACCTGTCCAGGAACTTGGACGACACGTCCTTGGCGCTGACGCCGGGCGTCACCTGCGCAGACGCCTCGTCCGGGGTGAAGTCCTTCACCACGAGCGGGGCGGTCGCACCAGCGATGGCACGCAACGCGATCGACACGACGTCGTCGGTGACCCGGCGCCCGTTCGGGAAGCCGGCGAGGTCCCCGCCGAGCAGGCCGAACGCGTTCGGCTCCTTCTCCGGGGGGATGGCGGTGTTCAGCCGCAGCATGTCGGCCTGTACGTCGCCGGTGTTGTTCTGGAATCCGTCGATGAGGCCGTCCGGGATGCCGGTGAGCAGGATCGCGACGAGGTCGGCGCGGGCCGTCTTCGCCTTGTTCAGCTCGTCGAGCTTCGGGAAGACGTCCGGGTACAGCCCTGGCAGCAGCGAGGCCAGCTCGGGCCGCTCGACGAACTCGGCGAACCGCTTGTCCTCGGTGGGCGGCAGGCTGTTGAACCGGTCCTTGTGGGCCATCGGGATGATGACCTCGTTGACCAGGGGATTGCCGAGACGGGACACCTGCACCTGCGGGCCGACCACGACGTCGTCCCTCCGGTCTCCGCGCACCTGCACCTGCCGGCGGCTCGCGGACGTCCACACGCCGATCACCGCGTCGCGGTCGCGGCCGCGGACCTTCTTCTTGCCGGACTTCCGCAGCATGTGCATCGGAACCTGGACCGCGATGCTGTGCACGTTGAACTTGTCGAGGGTGTTGACCCCGTCGCCGGCCTCCTTGAACAGTTTGCGCCCCACCACGTGCAGCTGCTGGAACGGGCGCAGGGTGCCCAGGTCGAAGATGGCGCCCAGGTCGACGAAGAACCCGTCAGCGCGCTGCCCCGCGAAGACGGTCTCACCGGACTTCAGCTTGACCACCGCGTCACGGGCGAGCTTGCCGTAGTCCGGAATGGAGACCTTGCCGACGTTGCACGGCGGGCACGGCACCTTCTTCGCGAGCACCTCGTACTTACCGTGACCGTCCACCCGGGTCACCGAGTAGAACTGCCGCCGGTTCCAGTTCTCGCTGTCCAGGCTCTCGATCTGGCCGGTGTTGTAGAGGAACGTGCGCTTGTTGCGCAGCTCGGTGGAGAACCGGAACTGGTACGTGAGATCCGGGCGGCCGTCCCCGTCGTTGTCGACGTGGATCTCGTACAGCACGTCGTCGCCGAACTCGAAGAAGTTGGGGCCGCCGGCGGGAATCTGCAGCGGCACGTAGTTGGCGATCAGCGTGACCGTGTCCGGCTTGTCGGGGCTGACGAAGGCGTAGAGGTCGGAGCTGTCGGCTACCGGGTCCTTGCTGATCTCCGGCGCTTCACGGTGCGAAGACATCGATGTACCTCGTGGGGGAGTTGGGGCGAGGGTCAGCGCTTGGTGACGGTGGCGACAAGCTTGGCCGCGAGGTCCGCGTCCTTGATCTCGTACCGCGACGACCCGGCGAACAGGTCGAAGGTGCCGGACGCGGCGTCACGCAGAGAGAGGACGAGGGGTCCGACGCGCGCAGCGCCGGTCTGCTGGGCGGAGCTGATCCCGGCGACGCTGGCAGCGGCGGCACCGACACCGACCGTGGCCGCGGCCATCAGGACGCGACGGCGGGTGAGGCGGGGAAGGGTGCGACTGCGAAAGCGGCTCATCGACGACCTCTCGTAGGGGGGCGCAAAGCAGGCAGGCGGGCGCCTTTGGGGCGATGCGTCCTTCAGTACGGGGCCTCGCACCGTTGTGGTTCAACGCTTCTCAGATTTCCTGTGCAGTCTCTGAGCACGGCGGGCCCGCATCCGCAGGTACGCGAACCCACTGGCCGTCCCGGCGATGACGATCAGCGCGGCGGTCATGATCTGCTGCCCCAGGCCCACCCGTTCACCGATGAACGGCTCCGCCCGGCCCAGCCACGACTCGTGCTGCCCGACGGGTTCGGCTCCGTCCGCGGGCGGCGGAGGGGGCACCTCACCGGCCGGGGCGGGCGAGGCCGAGGGCGTCACGCTCGGTACAGGCTTCGTCCGGTTGTCACCCGATCCGGTCCTGGGTTCGGCCTGCGACGCCCGGCTCGGTGAGGCGGATGTGACTGGTGCGGCACCGGCCGCACCGCCGGCTTTGAGAACCACGTCGGAACACGAGTAGTAGGTGTCGGGCGTGTCCGTGTTCTGCCAGACGGTGTAGAGGACGTGTCGCCCGGTGCGGTTCGCGGGCAGCGTCCCGCCGAAGGTGTACGCCGTCCCGCTCAGCGGCGGATCGACCGCGGTGATGAACGGCTGCGCGTCGAGGTCCGACCAGCGCAGCGGGGACCTCCCGTCGTACCCCTGCTTCGTGGCGAAGACTTTGAACGCGCCGTGGTGCGCGATCGTCGAGGTGTACGTGACGGTCAGTGCGCTGCCTGCGACGAGTGTGGTCGACGGCCAGTCCGAGCGAGCCAGGTCGAACCCGCGGAACCCGCGCAGGCCGGCGCTGCACAGGTGCCCGTCCGGGATGACGTCCCGATCACGACCACCGACATCGGGTACGCGCAGGTTGTCCCACGACCCGAACGGACCGGCGTTGGCGGCGAGCGCGGCCCGGCAGGCGGGCCGGGCCGCGCCCGGACCGTCGGCCCGGCAGGCGAAGGCCCGGCTCACCGGGCTGCTCGGAGCGCCGTGTGCCTCGGCTGGCGACGCCGGCCACCCGCTCGTCACGGCGACCACTCCGGCGGCAGCGGCTATAGCGGCTCGACGGCGTACGGTCATCAGACCTCCCTCGGTTCCGCGGCACACCTCACCCGGTGGGGGTACCGTCGTCGACCCTTACGGAGATCCGAGGTGAGTCGTTCACCGCTGTCCGTGGTGCCGTCCGTGCAGCTCGCGGACCGTGCCCGGACGTACCGCCGGACGCTGTGGTTGCATGTCGGAAGTTGACTCCAACGAGAGGACGATCATGCAGAAGCCGGACATCGGCCCGGTGGAGGGACCGCCCCCCGCCGAGCTGGTCATCGAGGACGTCACGGTGGGCGACGGTCCCGAGGCCACTGCGGGTAGCACCGTCGAGGTGCACTACGTGGGCGTCTCGCACTCGACGGGCGCCCAGTTCGACGCGTCCTACGACCGGGGCGAGCCGTTCGACTTCCCCCTCGGCGCCGGGCACGTGATCGCCGGGTGGGACCAGGGTGTCGCCGGCATGAAGGTCGGCGGGCGGCGCAGGCTCGTCATCCCGCCACACCTGGGGTACGGCGAGCGCGGCGCGGGTGGCGTCATCAAGCCGGGCGAGACGCTGATCTTCATGGTGGATCTGCTCGGCGTGCGCTGATCAGCCGCGTCGTCGGCACTGCGGTGGGTCGCCTCGCCGGCGGCCCACCGCGACCGGTCCTCGGCGGCCCGTCGCAGCGACTCCCCGACGGTGTCCCCGAGCGGCGTCATGCCCGCTTCTTCAGGGCGGAGCAGTCGGCTTCATCCGGCAGGAGCACCCGGAACATCACCTTCCACTGCCGCCCGCCGGACGTCCACGGGGTGTTCGCCTTCGCCGTCTTCGCGGCTTCCAGTACGGCGGGCAGCTTTGCGCCCGTCACGGTCACGCAACCCACCGTGCCGGCCGCGTTGATCATTTCGCCGGGCAGAGCGGGACCGGGCCAGTCCTGCGCTTTCGGGATCTCGACGCTCACGTCCGGGCCGCTCTGTGTGCCCGGGTTCCACGGCGTGGCGAGGGCGGCGATCGCCGTCGGCGTGTACGGCGCCGCCGGTCCGACCTGAGCCGGGCCCAGGGTGCCGGGCAGGTTGGTGAGCTGCTGGACCAGGGCGGCGAGCTTGGCCCGGTCGGCCTTCTGCGCCGCGGTGAGCGCGCTGTCGCCGGGGGACGTCTCGTTGAGCGCGGCCACCTCGACGGTCTGCGGCCGGCCGCCGTCGATCACCGTGATCCGGGTGGTCGGGGCGTCCGCGACCTGGGGACGACCGAACGTCGCACCGGTACGCACACCCGCGGCGACCGACTTCTCGACGAGGGTGCGGACGGCGTCCGGCGGGATCTGCCGGGTCTGGAGATTCGGCAGCGCAGCGCCGGGAAAGATCATCCGCGTCGGCCCCTGCGTGACGACCCGGCCGTCGGCGTACACGCTGACCACCGGGAACTCCATCAGGTTCGCGCCGGGGGCCATCAGGCCGCCGGACCGCTCGACGCGCAGCACCGGGGCGTTCCCCGGGTTTTGCACGCCGCCGGGCGCACCATCGGCGGGGCCACCGACGTTCCGCCCGGCGCAGCCCGCGGCTGACAGGAGCAGGAACACGGCGGCGGCGGTCGTCGAGCCGCGGAGAATCCTCATGCCGGTACCGACGCGCACCGGCGGTGCCCGGTTCCCGGATCAGTCGAAGACGATGCAGATCTTTCCGGCCGCGCCGGCCGCGGCGAGCCGGTACGCCTCGTCCGCCTCGGCCAGGGGCAAGCGGTGGGTCACCGTACGGTCAGGGTGCAGGCCCCACCGGGGCAGGGCGTCGATCAGGTCCGCCATGTGCCCGATCGAGGTGACCCAGGAGCCGTACAGGGTGACCTGCTTGTGGATCAGCAGGTCGGAGACGGCGACGTCGACCCGGCCACCCTCCCCCACGAACGCGCACCTGCCCCACGTACGGGTGCTGCGCAGGGCGAGTTCCCGGGCGGCGGCGCTGCCGGAGCAATCAACGCTCGCCTCGCAGCCCTGCCCGGCCGTGAGCTGCGCCATCGCGTCCGCAGCGTCGTCACCGGCCGCCACGGCGTGGTCGACGAGCCCGAGATCGACCGCGAGCGCGAGCCGCTCGGGAGCGATGTCGGTGCCGATGACCTCGCTCGCGCCGAGCGCCCGGCCGAGCATCGCGGCGGCCAGACCGACGGGCCCGAGGCCGGTGACGAGCAGCCGGTCCCGGCCGGAGACCCCCAGCCTCAGCAGGGCCTCGTACGCGGTGCCGAAGCCGCAGGAAACCAGTGCGCCGTCGGCGTACGACAGGGCGTCGGGCAGGACGAGGCAGGTCCGTTCCTCGGCGAGGAGATACTCGGCGTGGCCGCCGTCGCGCTGCCACCCGTACGCGGCCCGGGTGGGCGCGGTGCAGCCGATCAGGTAGCCTTTGCGGCATTCGTCGCACTGGCCGCAGCCGGCGATGTGGTAAACGGCGACCCGATCCCCCACGGACAGCCGGGTGCAGCCGGGCCCGACGGCGACGACCTGCCCGCTCGGCTCATGGCCGGCGAGCACGTTCCGGTAGGCCTCGGCCCCGTGCCCCAGATGTTCCTTGTAGATGGCACGGACGTCGCTGCCGCAGATCGACGACGCCTTCATGGCGACCAGCACCTGCCCGTGTCCCGGGGTTGGGACCGGGACGTCGACGTGTTCGACGGTGCTGTGACCCGGCAGTCTGATGCCCTGCATACGCCCCGGCCTCATGCGCGCAGACGTATTTGGATCTTGCGGGGGACGCCCGCCTCGAACCGCTGCTGGGCCTTCGTGGTCTCGAGCGGCCCGGCGGCGCTGAACCACATCGCGACGGTGCCCTGGACCAGGTTGTCGAGGACGTCGGCGAAACCGGCCCGCGCTGCCGCGTTCGCGCCGTACGGCCCGGACCGTGCACGGAGCATGACGCCTCCCCGGGGCGGGCCTCGAGCATCCCGGCATCGGTGACGAGCCGGAACAATCCGTCATCAGTAGATGCCGCCGCATCGAACCCTGTCAACCAGCCGTGACGGCACCACCACCGAAAGGGAATCAAGGCTGGTGGCGAACCACGCTCGCGTGCCGCCCGGTGGACCCGTCGACGGTCACGTCACCCGGGCACGCCGCCCCCGCAGGCTCACCACGTCCCCGCGGTGCAGCTGACGGCCCCGGCGCGTCTCCACCTCACCGTTGACCTGCACATCGCCGGCGGCGATGAAGATCTTCCCCTCGCCGCCGGTGTCGATGAGGTCGGAGAGCTTCAGGAACCGACCGAGGCGGATCATGTCACCGTCGATGGGCACGTCGAGCATCCGCACATCATGCCTCCCGCCCCCGCTGCGGAAATCTCCGGGAACGGTTGAACGATTCACGGCCGCGACACGAACTAATGGTCGTGAGGTCCTACCGGAAGACGCAGCGAGCGGCCGTGCTCGCCGGCGTGGTGGCCTCCGCGGGCCCCCGGGGGGGGGCCCCCGCGCGCGCGGCGGGGGCCGGGCAACCCCCCCCGGCGCCGCCGGGGCCCCGCGGCCCCCGCGGCGTAAG
>CBIHNN010000118.1:0-12626 GCA_966211315.1 uncultured Micromonosporaceae bacterium
CACGGCGGCGGCCGCGAAGCCCGCCTCGAAGTCGCCGGCCTGAGAATCCGGGTCGGTCTGGGCGGGCTTGGGCTTGTAGGTCTCGGGCAGCGCGTCCCGGAGCGAGGTCTTGGGCGGCGCGCTCTCGTAGGTGACGGTGACCAGCGCGGCGGCCGCGCGGGCCTGCTCGAAGGTCTCGGCCACCACGAAGGCCACGGGCTGGCCGAAGAAGCGGATCTCCGTGCCCTGGAGCTGTGGCCAGACCTGCTCGCGCCGCTCGCCCTGCTGCGGCACGGTCTCGTGCGTCATCACGTAGAGCACGCCCGGCGCGCGCCGCGCTTGCGAGACCTGCATCGACCGGATCGTGCCGCGCGCGACCGTGGCGCCGACGATGAAGCCGTAGGCGGGGTCGCGCGGCTCGCGCACCTCGTACGCGTAGGGCGCGCGGCCCGTCACCTTCAGGCGGCCGTCGACCCGGTCGATGGGGGGGCCGGCGAGCGCGGGGGGGGGGGCGGGGGGGGGGGGGGGGGCCGCCCCGGCCCGGGGGGGGCCGGGGGGGGGGGGGGGGCGCCCGGCCCCCCGCCCGGCGCCCCCGCCGCCGTGGAGCTGGCGATCGTACTGCCGGTGTTGCTGCTGTTGGTGTTCGGCGTCATCGACTTCGGCCGGATGTTGAACGCACAGATCACCCTCACCGAGGCGGCACGGGAGGGTTCCCGCGCGGCGGCGCTGGGATTCGACCCACAAGCCCGGATCACGCGAACAGCGAACGGCCTCACCTTGGCCGCCGCCACCGTCACCGCCTGCCCGGACGCCGACCTGAGCGCCGACGCCACGGTTGTCCTGTCCCACACCTTCCGGCCCGTCACCCCGCTCGGTTCACTGATGAGCTTCTTCGGTGGACACAGCGACGGCACCGTCACCATCACCGCCCGAGGAGTCATGCCATGCGTCGGTTGAACCGGCGAATCCGCCCGTCCGCGGATGACGGCGCGGTCGCGGCGGCCCTCGCCATCGTCCTGGGCACCGGCGTGCTGCTCGGCATGGCCGCCGTCGTCGTGGACGTCGGACGGCTCTACGCCGAACGCGAGCAGCTGCAGACCGGTGCTGACGCCGCGGCGTGGGCGGTGGCTCAGACGTGCGTACGGCGGCCGGACCGCTGCGCCGATCAAAGCGCGGCGGCCAGGCGGTACGCCGACGCGAGCGCGGCCGACGGCGCCGCCGGTGTCGCCGAGATCTGCGGCCGGGGGCCGGGTCTGGCCCAGTGTTCCGCGGCACCCGCCAACCGTACCGCCTGCCTCGGTCCCGCTCCGGCCAGCGGCCAGTACGCCGAGGTGCGTACCCGGACCCGGCAGCGCGACGGCAGCACCCTGCTGCCGGCAACCTTCGCCCGGGTGTTCACCGGCGACGACACGGGCACGTCGGTCGCCGCCTGCTCAAGGGTCGCCTGGGGTCCGCCGAGGCGTACCAGTGGTATGGCGGTCACCTTCTCCACGTGTGAGTGGAACGAGGCCACCGACGGCGGGGCCACGTTGTGGTCCTCCCCCTCGGACGGCGTACCACCGGGGTCGGCGGAACGCGTGATCTACCTCAAGGATGGAGGTAGCGCCGCGACGTGCCCCGCCGGTCCGTCCGGCTGGGATCGCCCCGGCGGATTCGGCTGGCTCGACGACAGTGCCGGTGACTGCACCACCACCGTCGAGGTCGACGGCAGCTTCGGTGGCAACACGGGCAATTCGGTCTCCGGGCCGTGCCACACCGCCCTGTCGGCGCTGCGGAACGAGCACCGGGTCACCCTGATCCCGATCTACGACGGAGTCACCGGCACCGGCGCACACACCACCTACCACCTGGCGGGCTTCGCCTCCTTCGTGCTGACGGGCTACTACCAGTCCGGTTTCACCGCACCGTCCTGGCTCACCGCCCGGCACCTCTGCAGCGGCAATGACCGCTGCCTGTACGGCTACTTCACCCGGGCACTCGTGCCCACCACCGGAATCGCCATCGGCGGCCCGGACCTCGGTGTGTCCGTCGTGAACCTGGTCGGCTGAGAAAGGTGCGTCACGAATGAGACGTCGACTGGTGGCGGCGCTCGCCGCGCTCATGCTGGCCGCAGTCGCCTGCGTGGCGGTCGTCGCGTACGTGCGCGGCGCCGACCGACGGGCTATCGCGGGCCAGGAAGCGGTGTGGACGCTCGTCGCCACGAAGCGAATCCCGGTCGGCACCACCGGTGCGCAGATCCGCGACGGCGGATACACCCGCCGGACCGCCATGCCTGCCGCCGCTGTTCCGCAGGACGCCGTCGCGGCCATCGACGACCAGCTCGCCGCCCTGGCGGTCACGGCCGATCTGCAATCGAGCCAACTGCTGCTGCGCGGCATGTTCGGCGACTCCACCCGGGTCAGCGGCGGCCTGGCCATGCCGGAGGGCAAGATGGCCGTCAGCGTGGAGTTGACCGCGGCCGCCCGGGTCGCCGGATTCGTCCGGCCCGGCTCCAAGGTGGCCGTGTTCGACACCTTCACGGTGCGCGACGGCAAAGGCCGCGTGCCGTCCGGTGCCCGGTTGTCGGACAACTACGAGTACAACCACGCCACCCGCGTTCTGCTGCCACGGGTCGAGGTTCTCGCCGTGGGGGAACACGGGACCGCGGGCGCCGCGACCTCCGCGTCCGCCGCCGGAACGGACACGGCGAAGGACGCCGCCGGAACGGGCACGGCGAAGGACGCCGCCAAGGCGGGTGTCCCGGTGCTCGTCACCCTCATCGCTGATCAGGACGAGGCCGGGAAGCTCATCCACGCCTCGCTGACGGGAACCCTCTCGTTCGCCCTGCTCGACGACACAGCCGCCATCACGCCCGGCGCGGGCGTCGACAACGACACCCTCTTCCCGTGAGCGAGGAAGCCGTGACCGTCTACTGCGAGCCCCCCGGCGGGCGCCCGTACCCGGGCAAACTCGCACTCCGTACGGTGTCGGCGCCGGAAGACCTCGCCGCCGACATGGCAGCACATCCGGGCACCTGCCTGATCGTGCTGGGTCCCACGGTGCCGCTCGATGAGGGGCTCGCGTTCACCGCGCGCCAGCGCGTCCAGCAACCGGCGATCGGTGTGGTGCTGCTACGGGACCACATCGCCGTCGACGTGCTCGCCGAGGCGATGAGGGCCGGTGTACGCGAGGTCGTCACGGTCACCGACCCCGACGCGGCCGACGACGCCTGCACCCGGTCGCTGGAGATCTCCCGCCGGCTCGGGGTCGTGCTGCCGGACGCCGAACCGGCGCAGGCACGGATCATCACCGTCTTCGCCGGCAAGGGCGGCGTCGGTAAGAGCACGATCGCCACGAACCTCGCCGCCGTCCTCGCCGACGGGGGTCACCGGCGGGTCTGCCTGGTCGACCTCGATCTACAGTTCGGCGACGTCGGTATCCTGCTGCAACTCGCGCCGGAACGCACCATCACCGACGCGACGCCGATGGCTGGGCGGCTGGACGCGGCAGCCCTTCAGTCCCTCATCACGGCGTACCGGCCGGGTCTGGACACGCTGCTCGCTCCCGCCGGGCCGGCCGACGGCGACCACGTCACCCGGGATCTCGTGCGGGAGGTGCTGACGGTCGCGCGTCTCGCGTACGACGTCATCGTCATCGACACCGCCCCCTACGTCAGCGACCAGCTGCTCGCCGCCCTCGACGTCACCGACCGGTTCGTGCTGGTGATGACGCCGGACCTGCCGACGCTCAAGAGCACACGGCTCACTCTGGACATGTTCGAACTGCTCGAATATCCGCACGAACGCCGGCTCACCGTACTGAATCGTGCCGATTCTGACGTCGGGTTGAGCGCGCCCGAGATCGAGAAGGCCCTCGGATCGTCGATGTCGGTGCTCGTGCCCTCGTCGCGTGATGTGCCGCTGTCCGTGAACCGCGGCGTGCCGTTGGCCGTGGACAGTCCCGCACATCCGGTCTCCCAAGCGATCCGGCGGCTGGCGGATCAGTGCACCGGTGGCGGTTCCGACGTCCACCGAACGCCTCGTCGGCGTAGGTTCCGGCTGTTCACGAGGAAGGGGTAGGGCCATGGGCCTGACCCGCCATCTCGCCCAGCGCCATGGTGCCGGCGAGACGCCACCGGCGCCTCTCGTATCGGACTCCTCAGCCGGTGACGGTACGCCGCCGCGGTCGGGCGGTGACCGCTATCGGGCAGCGGGCCGGTCCGGCGTCGACCCCGTGAACGAGGTGCGCCAACGCATCCAACGCAATCTCGCCGAGCTGCTCGGCCCCACCCTCTACGACGAGATCACCGACGCCGACGAGCTGGAGCAGAAGGTCCGGCGGACCCTCGTCGAGCTGTTGTCCCGTGAGGAAACCCCACTCACGGCGGCGGACCGGGGCCGGATCGTCCTGGAGATCGTCGACGAGGTCCTGGGACACGGCCCGATTGAGCCGCTGCTGCGCGACCCGACGGTGACGGAGGTGATGGTCAACGGCGCCCACCGCATCTACGTGGAGCGTCGCGGCCAACTCGTCCCCTCCGGCACCGAATTCGCCGACGAGGCGCACCTGCGGCGCGTGATCGACCGGATCGTCTCCCGCGTCGGCCGACGGGTCGACGAGGCAAGCCCCATGGTGGACGCCCGCCTGCCCGACGGCAGCCGGGTCAACGCCGTCGTACCCCCGATCGCACTCGACGGCTCGTCGCTGACCATCCGCAAGTTCGCCCGGGACCCGTTCACCGTCCAGGACCTCATCGGGTTCGGCACACTCACCCAGCAGACCGCCGACCTGTTGAACGCCTGCGTCCGCGGCCACCTCAACATCGTGGTCAGCGGCGGCACCGGTTCGGGCAAGACCACGACGCTCAACGTGCTGTCCAGCTTCGTCCCTGCCGAGGAGCGCATCGTCACCGTGGAGGACGCCGCCGAGCTGCAACTGCACCAGGACCACGTCGTACGCCTCGAGTCGCGTCCCTGCAACGCGGAGGGCCGGGGCGCGATCACCACCCGCGACCTCGTCCGTAACGCCCTGCGCATGCGTCCCGACCGCATCGTCGTGGGCGAGGTCCGCGACGGCGCCGCCCTCGACATGCTCCAGGCCATGAACACCGGCCATGACGGTTCGCTGACCACCCTGCATGCGAACACTCCACGCGACGCTCTCGCCCGCCTGGAGACCATGGTCCTGATGGCAGGCATGGACCTGCCCGTACGGGCGATCCGCGAACAGGTCGCTTCCGCCGTACATCTGATCATCCAGGTCAGCCGACTCCGTGACGGCAGCCGCAGGATCACCCACATCACCGAGGTTCTCGGCATGGAGTCGGACGTGGTGACCCTGCAGGATCTGTTCACCTTCGACTATCGGGCAGGTATGGACACCGGCGGCCGATTCCTCGGAGCACTGCAGTCGACGGGGCTGCGTCCGCGGTTCCTGGAGAGCCTGGCCGCCCAGGGCATCACCCTGCCGGTGGAGACGTTCCTGGCCGGGCCACGATGACCCGCACTCGACGGCGCTGGCCCGCGCGGATACGCCGGTCAGTCGTCACTGCCGGTCTCGTGCTGACCGCTGGTACAGCACTGTTCGTGACCGGTCCGGCGAATGCCGCCCCGCCCGGATCCGCGACCGTGGTGGTGACCGGTATGCAGCCTTCGGCGGGTGCGGTGCAGTTCTTCCTCGCCGCCCGCGGCCTGCCCACTGGCGCGACGCTCGGCGGCGCGCAGATCACCGTCACCGCCGGCGACGGGACACGGCTGCCCGCCACCGTACGGGCGGTGCCGACGGCCGGCGATGGTGCCCCGGCCGGCGCGGTCGTCCTGGTCATGGACACGAGCGGTTCCATGGCGGGAGAACGGTTGATCGGCGCTCGCGCCGCCGCGACGGACTACGCCGCGGCCGCGCCACCCGGGATGATGCTGGGCTTGGTGGCAGTCGCCGATCGGCCCACCGTGGTGCTGCCTCCGACCAGCGACCGGGCGGGTTTCGCCGCCGCCGTCGGGCGGCTCACCGCGGGCGGCGGCACCGCCCTGTACGACGGGATCCAGGCCGCGCAGGAACTGCTTGATCCGGAGATCGCCCCGGCCGCGGCGACGTTCGTCGAGCGGCGGGTGGTGGTGCTCTCCGACGGCGCCGACACCGCGTCGAAGGTGTCCGGCGATCGGCTGGTCACGGCACTTGAACGATCCACCGCCACCATCGACGCGGTTGCCTTCGGTGACGGGGCCGACCGGACACGGCTTTGGAGCCTGACCGGCGCCACCGGAGGACGAGTGCTCGACGCAGCCGACGCGGCCGTGCTGCGGTCGGTCTTCACGACCATGGCCGCGCAGCTCTCCGCCCCCGTCGTCGTCACCGCCACCGTGCCGGCGGCGCTGGCCGGCCGAGCGTCGACGATCTCGGTTCAGGTCACCGCGGGTGCCGTCTCGGCCAGTACGGACACCACGATCCTGTTCAGCCCCGATCCCACGGCCGTGCCGCCCCGTACGCCCTTCACCGCGCCGAGTGCCGGCAACGTCGGCCTGCTCACCGTGGCGATGTCGACGGCTACGGCACTGTTCGCGATCGTCTTCCTCGTCCTGCGGCCGGTGACTGCCAGGAGGCACCTTCAGCGGCGGCTACAGGATCTGGACCGGTTCACCGCCCGGGGTGCCGTAGCACCGGCCACGTCAGAATCGGGCAACCTGCTGCGGGCGGCCCTGGCCGTGTCCGAACGTGCCGTCGCTCAACCCGGGCGGCGCGAGCGCATCGAGCTGGCCCTGGACGCGGCGGGGCTGCATCTGCGAGCCTCCGAATGGCAGCTGCTTCAACTGGGCACGGCGGCGGCCGGGGGACTTCTGTCGCTGCTCCTGCTGCCCTGGTGGTGCGGCCTTCCGGCCGGGGTCCTCGGCGGCTGGTTCAGCGCGACATCGTATCTGCGGCTGCGGGCTGCACGCCGTACTCGCGCCTTCGCCGAGCAGCTCCCGGACGCCCTTCACCTTGTGGTCGGTTCCCTGCGGGCCGGTTTCTCGCTGCCACAGTCCATCGACGCCCTGGTACGCGAAGGCAGCGATCCCGTCGCCGGGGAGCTCGGCAGGGCACTCGCCGAGACCCGGCTCGCCGGCAGCCTTGAGGATGCCCTGGAGCGGGTCGGGCAGCGTAACTCCAGCCAGGACATCAGCTGGCTCGTGATGGCTGTCCGCATCCAGCGGGAGGTAGGCGGCAATCTGTCCGAAGTCCTCGAAACGGCGGTCGGAACGATGCGGGAACGGGCCCGTCTCGGCCGGCACGTACGAGCCCTCTCCGCCGAGGGCCGCCTGTCGGCCCTCATCCTGCTGGGCATGCCGATCGTCATCGGCGCTTGGATGTTCGCGTTCCGCCGCGAGTATCTGAGGCCGCTCTACACCCAGCCGCTCGGCATCTTCATGCTGGCGACCTCCGTACTGATGATCGGTGTCGGCGCGCTCTGGCTGCGCAAGATCGTTCAGGTTCGGGTGTAGCCATGACGTCACCGATACTGTTGCTGATCGCGCTGGGCTGCCTCGTCGGCGCCGTCGTCGTCCTGGTGCTGACATTCCTCGGCGGCGGAAGCCGGCAGGCCGACGCGACCCGCGCCCTCGCCGTCCTGCACCGTCCCGGTCCAACCGGCTACATCGCTGAGCGCGAACGCCCACTGGGTGAACGGTTACGCTCCGTAGCCCGCCACCTGGGCCGGGTAGGTTCCGCCCTGACGCCGACAGCCGCCGTCGCCCGATTGCAACGTCACCTCGACTACGCGGGGAATCCGGCGTCCTGGCCGGTGCAGCGCGTGGTGCCACTCAAGGGAATCGGGCTGGCGACCGGCGCGGTCCTCGGTGGCCTGTTCGGGCTGCTGCTCAACGGCAGCCTCGGTGCCCTGGTCGGCGCGCCCCTCGGCGCGGCCGCGGGCTTCCTCGGCCCCGACCTGATGATCTACAACATGGGCCTCAAACGCCAGCACGAACTCCTGCTGTCGCTGCCGGACGTACTGGACACACTTGTGATCAGCGTTGAGGCCGGACTCGGTTTCGACGCCGCGATGGCCCAGGTGGCCCAGCACGGAAAGGGCCCGATGGCGCGCGAAATGGTGCGCGTTCTCCGGGAGATGCAGATCGGCGCGGGCCGGGCACAGGCGCTTCGGGCCCTTGCAGCCCGTACCACGGTCACCGAGCTGCGAACCTTCGTCACCGCGGTGGTGCAGGCAGGAGAGTTGGGCGTACCGATCGCCGCCGTGCTGCGCGAACACGCCCGCGAGATGCGCGTACGACGACGTCAGCGAGCCGAGGAGATCGCACAGAAGGTACCGATCAAGATCCTCTTTCCGGTCCTCTTCTGCCTGTTTCCGGCGCTGTTCGTGGTGATCCTCGGGCCGGGCGTTCTCCAGATCATCGCCGCGTTCGCCCGGTGACACCGCTGCGCAGGTACGGATCGGCGGCCACCGCGACGGTTGTGCTCACTGCCGGTATCAGCCGCAGCAGCCGCCTCCGGCGGCGACGGTGTCGTCACCGGCGACGGGATTGCTGTTGCAGACCCCGGTCTCGGGCAGGTTCAGCTGCACCTCCCGGGCGGCGTCCCAGTCGCCTGCGAGGGCGGCGACGACGGAGCGGGCCTGTTCGTAGCCGGTGGCGAGCAGGAACGTCGGTGCGCGGCCGTAGCTCTTGACGCCGACGGCGAAGTAGCCGGGTTCCGGGTGGCCGAGTTCGTCGACGCCGTGGGGCGGGACGGTGCCGCAGGAGTGCTCGTTGGGGTCGATCAACGGGGCGAGCGCCCGGGTGGATTCCATGATCGGGTCGAGGTCGAGGCGCAACTCGGCCGCGATGCTGTGGTCGGGCCGGTAGCCGGTCGCTGACACGATGCGGTCGACCGTGACTGTCCGGGTGCCGTCGGAGACGTCGACTGCGCCGTCCGGACGAGCCGTGACCCGCTGGACGGGAAACCCGGTCAGCAGTTCGATGGGACCGTTCTGGATCTGTTCGCGCAGCTGGGAGCCGAGCCTTCCGCGGGCGGGCAAGGCGTCTGCCGCTTCGCCGCCGTAGGTCCGCGCGGGGCTGGCCGAGCGGATCGCCCAGGTCACGGTCGTGCCGGTCTCCTGCTCGGCGAGGTCGGCCAGAAGGAGCAGGGTGTTGGCGGCGGAGTGTCCTGCGCCGACGACAAGGACGCGGCGCCCGGCGAACCGGTCGCGGTCGCGGCCGAGGACGTCGGGCAGCGCCGGTTCGATCACCTTCGCGGCATGGGTCTCGCCGTGTGCGGGGATGCCGGACGCGCCGAGCACGTTCGGGGTGTTCCAGGATCCGGATGCGTCGATGACCGCGCGAGCGAGGACGTCCTCGCCGTTGGCCAGGCGGATCAGGAACGGTGTGGAGTCGCGGCCGACGGTGCGGAGCCGGTCGAGGCCGAGGCGGGTGATCGCGACGACCCGGGCGTCGTAGCGCACGTGTGGTTTCAGGGCGGGCAGGTCGGCGAGAGGCTGCAGATAGTCGGCTGCGAGCTGCGCGCCGGTCGGCAGGACGTCATCGTCCGGGCGTACCCATCCGGCGTCGCCGAGGAGCCGGGCGGCGGCCGAGTCGATGTCGTAGCGCCACGGCGAGAACAGCCGCACGTGACCCCACTGCCGGATGGCGGCGGCCGGGCTCTTTCCCGCCTCCAGGACGGTGAACGGGATGCCCCGTTCGTGCAGGTGCGCGGCGGCGGCAAGGCCGACGGGCCCAGCCCCGATCACGACGACGGGCTGCGCGTCGCCGGGCTGCGGGAATGGCTCGGACGCCCGGGTCGGCGCGCCGGTCCCGGTGCTGGCGGTGTCGCCGCAGCAGCTTGCACCGGCCGCGACGGCGTCGGTCCTGGCCCGCGGGTCGCAGCAGGCGTACGCGTCGGCGGCAGCTTGCGCGGTGCCGCAGCACGGGTCGGTGTTCGGGGCGCCGTTCACGATGACCCTCCAGTGACTCAGCGTTCGAGGCCTCGGTCGGCGTACTGGATGACGACCGTTTCGGGCATAGCTAGACGTGCGTCTAGGTTTCCTACCCTTGCACCAAATCTTGATGTACGTCAAGCTACACGCATGTCGAGTTTTGAGCCGTTGACCGTCGAGTGCTGCCCGCCGATACGGGCACAGGCGTTGAGCACGGAATCGGCCGCCGACCTGGCACGGATCTTCAAGGCACTCGGCGACCCGATCCGGCTACGGCTGCTCTCACTCATCGCGGCCACGGATGAGATCTGCGTGTGTGACCTGACCGACGCGTTCGACGTGTCCGGTCCGACGATCTCGCATCACCTGCGGGTCCTGCGCGAGGTCGGCTTGGTCGACGTGGACCGGCGGGCGACGTGGGCGTACTACCGGATCCGTCCGGCGGCGATGGCGCAGCTGTCCGGCCTGCTGCACGTCCCCGACGCCGAAACGGCCGCGGCGAGCGCCTGACATCGCCCTTCGCGTTCGCCGGACCCGCTTTCGGCGTCGCTACCCATGGCAACACCACGATCAGGATTCTGGAGTGCCGAGGTGGAGGCGATCACCATGCCGACGGTGCCGATCTTCGGGTTGGAGATTCCGGACGCTGGACCGGTGTTCGTCGCCGCCTTGGCCGCGCATCTGCTGGCCGGCTTGACGTGCGTGGTCGCCGGGGCTCTGGCCGCGACCGCGCGTAAACGGCGCGGCCGCCATCCCCGCGCGGGGCGGGTCTACCTGTGGGGCCTCGGAGTCGTGTTCGTCACCGCCACGGTCATGGCGGTCATCCGGTGGCGCGAAGACGCGCACCTACTTGCCATCGCCACCGTAGCGTTCGGGCTCGGCGCGTTCGGCTGGCGGGCACGACGGCTGCACCGGCCGGGCTGGCCGCTTCGGCACGCGATCGGGATGGGCGGCTCATACATCGCCCTGTTCACCGTTTCTACGTCGACAACGGACCCCGGCTCCCGCTGTGGAACCGCCTGCCGCAGTGGACCTACTGGGTACTTCCCGCCGCCGTCGGCGTTCCGCTGACCTGGTGGGCGGTACGCCGCTTCCACGCCGGGATCAGTGCCCGGCCGCGCGAAGCCGGACGACCCGGTCACCAGCCCACCCTGCCGCGCTGAGCCGCAGCACACCGGCCGGCGCCACCGCGATGAGGCCGACCGGCCCGGCGCTGGACTTCCACGGCCAGCATTGTCAGTCGACATGACCAGATCCAGGGATGGACGAGCCCGGGCAACCGCTGAGGGATCGACCGGGCTCGTCGGTTGGCGCCGGGTCAGGTGAGGTCGAACCGGTCGAGGTCCATGACCTTGGTCCAGGCCGCGACGAAGTCGGCCACGAACCTGTCGCGGGCGTCCTGACTGGCGTAGACCTCCGCGAGGGCTCGCAGCTGGGAGTTGGAGCCGAAGATGAGGTCCACCGCCGTGGCGGTCCACTTCACCTCATCGGTCGCCAGGTCGCGGATCTCGTACACGTGCTCGTCGGACTCCGACGCCTTCCACCGGGTTCCCGGGGAGAGCAGGTTGACGAAGAAGTCGTTGGTGAGCACACCGGGCCGGTCGGTGAGGACGCCGTGCCGGGTGCCGCCGACGTTGGCCCCGAGGCAGCGCAGACCGCCGATGAGGACAGTCATCTCCGGCGCGGTCAGGTTGAGCATGTATGCGCGGTCGACGAGGAGGACCTCCGGCGGGGTCTTCTCGCCGGGACGCACGTAGTTGCGGAACCCGTCGGCGCGCGGCTCGAGGACCCGGAAGGACTCGACGTCGGTCTGCTCCTGAGTGGCGTCGGTGCGGCCCGGGTGGAACGGCGCGGTCACCTCGACGCCGGCGTCGCGCGCCGCCTTCTCGACGGCCGCCGATCCGGCCAGCACGATCAGGTCGGCGAGCGAGATCTTCGCGCCACCGGCCTGGTTGAACTCCCGCTGGATGCCCTCAAGGGCGCCCAGAACCGTCGCGAGCTGCGCGGGCTGGTTGACGTCCCAACTGCGCTGGGGTTCGAGACGGATCCGGGCGCCGTTGGCGCCGCCGCGCTTGTCGGTGGACCGGAAGCTCGCGGCAGAGGCCCAGGCGGTGGAGATGAGCTGAGCGGCCGTGAGGCCGGACTCCAACACCTTCACCTTGAGGGCGGCGACGTCGGCGTCACCCACGAACTCATGATCAACGACGGGCACCGGGTCCTGCCACAGCTGGGGCTCGGCGACCCACGGCCCCCGGAAGCGGCTGACCGGACCCATGTCGCGGTGCAACAGCTTGTACCAGGCCTTGGCGAACGCCAACGCGAACTCGTCCGGGTTCTCCAGGAACCGGCGGGAGATCTTCTCGTACGCCGGGTCGACGCGCAGCGACAGGTCGGTCGTGAGCATCGTCGGCTTGTGCTTCTTCGACGGGTCGTGGGCATCCGGGATGACCGCCTCGGCATTCTTGGCGACCCACTGCTTGGCGCCGCCGGGGCTCGTGGTGAGCTCCCACTCGTAGCCGAAGAGAATCTCGAAGAAACGGTTGCTCCACTGCGTCGGCCGGTCGGTCCACGTCACTTCGAGGCCGCTGGTGATCGTGTCACCACCCTTGCCGGTGCCGTAGCTGCTCAGCCAACCCAGACCCTGCGCCTCCAGCGGGGCCGCCTCGGGCTCCGCCCCCACGTGGCCGTCGGCGACTCCGGCGCCGTGGGTCTTGCCGAAGGTGTGGCCGCCGGCGATGAGGGCGACGGTCTCCTCGTCGTTCATCGCCAT
>CBIHNN010000119.1:0-12550 GCA_966211315.1 uncultured Micromonosporaceae bacterium
GTGGCGCAGCTGGTAGCGCACCACACTGGCAGTGTGGGGGTCAGGGGTTCGAGTCCCCTCGTCTCCACCCTTGATCGAAACAAGCAAACGCCCTGGTCGGGACCATGATCCCGGAGCCAGGGCGTTCGTCGTTTCAGCGGCTAACTGGCCTCGCGTGCCAGATCCGTGCCAGATGGATCAGTGATCTTGCTTCGCGCCTCCTCGATCAGGGCATCCAAAGCCGATGCGATGGCGTGATCCCGGTCACGTGTGGCGTGCTGGTAGATCATGGCGGCGCGGGTGCTCGAATGACCGATCCGAGCCATCAACTCCTTGAGGGTCGCTCCGCTGTGAGCGGACCACGTGCTGCCGGTGTGTCGTAGGTCGTGGAGGTGTAGACCGAGCGACGTCGGGATGCGGGCATCCTTGAGGGCCTTGTGCCACACCCGATTAAAGTTGCGGCGGCGTGGGATCCCGCCGAGTGGGCCGATGAAGAGGCGGCCGGTGGGTCCGGCCTGTGCGTACTTTGCGAGGTGGATTTCCACATCACCCTTGAGACCCTTCGGTAAGCCGATTCGCCGTTTGCCAGCTTCTGATTTTGGGTCGTCATCGATCTGGGTACCGTCCTCCATTTCCGCTGTCGCGCGCCGAACGCGAAGCTCCATCGTGGTCATGTCGATGCTCGATCGCCGTAGGGCGACCAACTCGCCAAATCGGAGTTGCGCGAAGGCGGCGAGAAGAATTAGCAGGCGATAACGTGGCTGGATTGCCTTGGCGATGGCGAACACTTGGTCGAGTGTTGCGGTGGGACGCTCCTCTGCCTTGTCCTGTGCGGCTCCCTTGATCCGGCACGGGTTTCGTCGAATCAAGTCGTCGTCTACCGCCGTCGCAAAGATGGCGTGGAGAATCCGGTAAGTCTTCGCTACCGTCGGCTTCCCGATGCCGTCCGCGAGGCGGTCGGCGCGCCATTGGCGAATGTGGGGAGCGCCTAGCTCGTTCAGCGAGCGATCGCCGAGGAATGGGCGTATGTGGAGTCTGACGTGCCGCTCGTACTCCTCTCGGCTTCGTGGCTTGAGGTCCCTCTCTCTAAGCCAGCGCTCGGCGTACTCGTCCAAGGAGATCTTTCCGGCCTCGGGGTCAAGCCACTGACCCTTGAGAGTCTCAGCCTCAGTCTCAACCAGCCATTGGTTCGCGGCCGTCTTGGTGTCGAACGTGTGAGGTGCTTTGCGCACCAAACCGTCCGGGCCGGTATAGCGCGCCTGATAAGCACCCGAGGGCAGCCGGCGGACGTTACCGAACCGCTGCTTCCGGCCCTTGCTGTTGCCTCCCATCTAGGCGGCCCTCCGTCCCCGTGTGGACCGCCGAATAGGCGATACGGTGCAAGATTCGATGTACGCGTTCAGCACGGTCTCCGCTATACGAACGTGTCGGCCGAAACGCTTGAATTCGATCCGCCGTTCCTCGATGAGGCGGCGCGGGAATCGCTCCGTCATGCCGAGACGCTCGGCGACCTCTGGGATTGTCAGATACCTTTCTGCCACGGGGACCTCCTCCGAGTGTCAGGTCGGCGTACAGGGCCGAAAATGCGTAACGGGTGAGGGCGAAAGGGCAGGCTAGGTGCTCTCGCAACGGGCCGCAGAGCGGTCCGCTGAGAAGGCCGTAGAGTCGGGATCTCGGCATGGGTGGGGTGAAGTGCTGGCCCCTTGCTGAAACACCCGGGAGCTCGCCGGGCTTGCAGCCGGTGTTTCAGCAGAGAGGGCCACTCGGGTGACAAGGGTGACAGGGGTGACAGCGGAGACACAGTCACCTCCCGTCCGGCACTCGGTACCGACCGCCGGTGTCACAGGCGAGCTGCCCGGCAGCGAGCATCCGGGTGCACGTCTGCTTGACGTTGGCCTCCGAGAGCCCGGTGCCCTGGGCAATCGCGCGTGGCCCGCTCCCCGGTGCTTGACGAAGCCATCGCAGGATCGCGGCGCGGGTGTCGCTGATTTGGTGGTCTTCGGCGGGGCCGTCGAGCATCCGCCATGCCCCGGCGTCGGCGTTGAAGGTGAGGGCGTATTCGGCCTCGTCGACGTCGCGTCCGGTGACGTGTAGGACGCCGTCGCCTTGGTTGCGTGCTCGTTTGAGGACGAGGGTGGCGTCGGCGGCTCCGGCGAGGCCGTTGGTGCCGGATACCTCGGAGAGGAAGTCGTCGGATCCGGCCTTGCGGACGTGGTGGACCAGGACGACGGCGACGCCGTAGTTGTCGGCCACCTTCTTGGCCCGGCCGACGGCGGCGTAGTCGGCGTCGTAGGCGGACATCCCCGGTGCGGACATGCCGCGGAGTTTGGCGAACACGTCGATGATGACCATGCGGGCGTCGCGGTTGCGGTCGATCCAGGCGGCGATCGCCTCGTCGCCGCCCTGGGGTAGGGGCGGGCACGACGTGGCGAGGGTCAGTCCGGCGGGTGCCGTGCGGTCGCCGAGGACCTTGCGGAGGCGGGTTTGTAGCCGTCGGGCGGTGTCTTCCAGGGCGAGGTAGAGCACCGGTCCGGCTTCGACGTCGATGGTGCCGAACGCCTTGCCGCCGAGGGCGACGTCGACGCCGAGGGCGAGGGACATCCACGATTTGCCGACCTTCGGTGGTCCGCAGAGCAGATTGACGCCTTCGGAGAAGATGCCGGGGACGGCCCAGCGGGGTTCGGGGAAGTCCATCGCCATGATGTCGGCGGCGGTCCACGAGGTGCGGATGCGGGCCGGTTCGCGGCGTACGGGGGAGGAGAGGACGTCGGCGGCGTCGTCGGGTCCGACGACGTGTAGGCCGGGCCGTTCGGCCGGGTCGGGGGTGTTCATGCGGCGACCGTCCGGGGTCGGCGGGCGCCCGCGAGCAGCCCGGATTGGATGGTGCGGTTGATCTCTCGCTCACCGAGGCCGATCCGGCGGGCCGTGTCGGTGAGTACGGCGGTCACGTCGTCCTCGGCGAGCGCACCTCCGGCGGCGAGCTGGCCGAGGGTTTGCGCGGCCATGAACAGGGCGTGGTTCCGGCCGCCCTGGGTGGTCTGTTCGAGGTGGGCGATCGTGCGGTCGAGCGCCGCGCGGACGTAGGCGCCGCGCCGGTCGGTGGGCAGGCTGACGACGACCGGCCCGGCCGGGCGCAGCGGCGTGGGTCGCAGCGCCTCGGCCAGCCATCCGGGTAGGACGGCGACGTCGGTGTCGTAGGCGACCGTGTAGGGGCGTCCGGCGGCGGTCGATCCGGCGGCGACGACGTAGCCGCCGTGGGCGCGGGTGTCGATGAGCCAGCCGAGCCCGCCGCCCCGGTTCCCGGCCGTGTTGTGCAACTCGGGTCCGTCGGCCGGGTGGCGGTAGTACAGGTGGGTGCCGCCTCGGCCGCTGGTGACGGTGTAGGTCTCGGCCGGGTACGGCTCGCCCGCCCGGGAGCTGAGCACGGCGAGGACGTCGGCGCCGTCGTTGACGCCGTCGATCGCCCACTGGGCCGGTGGGGGTTGGTCGGGTTTCGGGGTGTCCAGGTCGATCACGACGATTCCGGAGGGGCCGCAGGCGATGCCGACGCCGTACGGCCCGGCGCTCCAGCAGCGGCGGATGCGGTCGGGGTCGATGGTGGCGCGCTGTTCGTACCGGTCGACGGCGGGTCGCTTGTCGTCGGGGCGTAGCGGGAAGACGTGCCAGCCCCGCTCGGCGGCGGCGAGGGCGGCGCCGAGAAGGCGTGTGGTGTGCGGGTTCACGGGTGCCTCCACTTCGGATGGTCAGGCGGCGGGACGCAGGTGCGTGGTGAGGTCGTTGTCGGCCAGGTGGGCGAGGATCTGTTCGCCGATGAATCGGGTGTAGGCGGGTGGGATGGACTGGCTCTGGCCCTTGACGCTCATCCAGCCGATGCCGAGGGCTTCGGCGGCCCGCTGGTGGTCGAAGCGGAAGCCGCGGGTCATCTGGCCGTTACCGCCGTTGCCGTAGACGCCGCCGATCTTGCGTCCGGAGCAGTGGCAGCCACCCGCGCCGAACAGGAACACGTTTGAGGTGAACCGGCGGTGCCGTTTGAGCCAGCGGTCTCCGGAACGCAGTCCGAACTCGGTGCCGCACAGGGTGAGGCTGCCGGGCATGTCGGCGCTGGCCACGTTCTCGACCACGTACGGGCCGCCCCACGCCTGGAGGCGGGCGATCGTGGCCGACAGCATCCACCCGGTGCCGTGCACGCCGGAACGCGACACGAGCGTCGAGTGGTCCTGACACGGTGGTGAGGCGTGGACGGCGTCGAATCCGTCGAGGGGCCAGGTCATCGCGTCGCCCTGGCGGAAGGTGTACGGGTAGCGCGGTTGCGGGTCGATGTCGACGCCGACGACGTCGAATCCGGCGGCGACGTACCCGGCGGATGCGCCGCCCTGGCAGCAGAACAGGTCGAGCAGACGCGGGCGGCCCATCACGCGGCCCTCCCGCCGTGGCGCTTCAGCGCGGGAGCGGGCACGAGCCGGGCCGTGACGTCGTCGGCGTGTTTGGCGTCGGCGTGCACGGTGCACAGCAGCAGCTCGCCGTCTGGACCGACACGGCGCCGGCGGGCGGTGCGGATGTCGACCGGTCCGGCGCCGCGGCGGGCGTGGACGATCTGGACGCAGTGCATGCACTGCACGCGGTTGGTCGGGTGGTAGCTCGACCAGTGGACCGCCGCGGCGGGCGGGACGGTCACGGCGGGGCGGTCGGGTTCGCCGAACAGGGGTAGGGACTCGGTCGGGCTCATCGGGGGGCCTCCTGGTGTCGCCAGTAGGTGGGCGAGTCGGGGCAGAGTTGGCAACTGAGCTGGGTACCGAGGCGGGCGCAGACGCGGCCGTCGGTGACGCCTACCGGCGGTTGTCCGCACCCGAGGGTGTGATCGTCGGCGGTGCGCTGGTCGCCGCGAGGTTGGTCGACGTGGTGGATCGGCTTCACGCGGCGGCCCTCCGGTGGACCTGGGCGGCGCGGGTGACGAGCAGCCGCAATCCGGCGAGCGTCGAGCGGAGCTGCCAGCGGGCGGCGGCCTCGTCGTCGGCGAGGCGGATCCGGGCGCGGATCTCGCCGTACTCGCGGCCGGTGCGGTCGTCCAGGACGCGGGTGAGGACGGCACGCCCGTGGCCGGGCAGATCGACGACGATGTCGTCGGAGCGGTGTTCGGCGAGGTTGCAGCGGTGGTCTCCGGCGCACCAGTCGGTGTGTGCGCGGCCGGTGCGGCGGGTCATCGGGTGGCCTCGGTGCGGCGGCGGGCGGTGGCGTCGGTGTGGATGTGGGCGAAGTAGTTGTAGAGGCGTCGGCCGGCGCGCAGGCGGAGCCCGGCGCCTCGGCAGCGGCGGCAGGTGCGCAGCCGTCGGGTGATCAGTCGGGGATGCGAGCCGGTCTTCTTGCACCGGTGGCAGCGCCCGAACGGCAAGATCCAACACAACAGTGCGTAACCAGTGGCGAGAGAGGTAGCGAGAAGGACCGGGGTCACGGAGTGCCTCCTGAGAGGTTTTCGGGCCTGTTTTGGGCAAGGCGCTACCCGCTACCTGCGGAAACTTCCGCAGGCAGTGAGGCGGATGGGAGGTAGCGGCAGAGGTAGCGTTGCCGCTACCTACTCGCCTGCCGCTACCTCGCCCGCTACCTAACTGTCCGTAGTGGAATCAGCGTCGGGCTTGTTGTCGTCGCGGCTGGCGATGAGCGCCCGGATCTCGGCGGTCTTGTAGCCCTTGCGGTTGCGGCCGGACACCTTCACGTCGACCGAGGCGAGCCCGCGAGCCCTCGCGAGTTCGGAGAGGGCGTCCTGGGTGAGCGCCGGGTACGCCTCGGGCCACCGGTTGGTGAGGGCCGGTGCGGCGGTGTCCCAGTGCTGGCCGTTGGACGCGGCCACGGCGAGCAGGTCGGCGAGCAGGTCCCGGGCGGCGGGCAGCTCGGCGCCGCCGACGACGGTGCCGCCGCGCAGGGCGATCGCACGGGCGATCATCCGGGCCATCTGCTGAGGGTTGGGGTAGTGGCTACGCACCGCCGTGGGCTCGGCGAGGCCGGTAAGCATGCCCCACCCGGCGTCGATGTCCGGGCGGTACACGGTGCCGGTGATGCCGCGCTTGTAGGCGCCGGTGCCGAGGATCATGTCGTTGGCGACCTGGTCCGGGACGGCGAGGCACCAGCGGATCCCGATGTTGCGGGTGATCCCGGTCGGCAGCGAGTCCTTGTCCGGGATCTGGGTGATGACCACGAGCGTGATGCCGAGCGCCCGGCCCCGCTTGGCGAGGCGTTCGGCGGCGATCCCGGCGTCCTTCCCGACGGTGGAGTCGCCGAACAGTTCGTGCGCCTCATCGAGGACGATCACGATGGGGTGCAGCCCGGAACCGGGCTTGCGGGCCAGCTCGGGGGTGACCTTCCGGTCCGGCGCCTCGCCGCGCAGGTAGGCCTCCTTGATGCGCTTACCGCGCCGTTCGGCTTCGGCCAGGCCCCAGTTCAGGATGGCCAGCCCACCGGCGAAGTCCTCATCGGACAGGCCGCAGATGTACGTGGAGCACAGCGGCTCCATGTCGAGGAAGTCCCCGGTGCCCTTGTACTCGGCGATCTTCAACTCGGCGGTGGGGTCGAGCATGAACGTGGTGACGATGGCCTTCCCGGCGTAGGACTTGCCGGAGCCGGGACGGCCGCCGATCAGGTAGTTCATGCCGAAGCCCTTGGCCTTGACCGGGCGTTGCCGTTGGTCGGTGCCGAACTCGGTCAGCTCGAAGTACGACGTGCGGGCGTTCGCGTCGGTCAGCGACCACTTCGGGGTGCCCATCTTGCTGGCGGGCTTGTAACCCACCCACAGGTCGACCTGCCCGGCGTGCTCGGGGCCGGGGGCGGGCCACACCTGGTCGACCGGCAGCCGCAACGCGGACGACAGGGCGCCGCGCCGTTCGAGGACCTTGACCGCTTCCAGGCCGTGGGGCAGGTTCACCCGGGCCAGCCAGCCCGGTCCGTCGCGGTGGATGCCGGGGTGCACGAACGCGATGGAGCCGGGGTCCTTCATGACGGAGAAGCCGAGGGCGGTGAACGAGGAGCGGACCATCTCGGCGGTGAGCTTGGTGAACTTCGGCCCCTGCGACACCCGCTCGATGATCGGGGTGTCGATCGGGCGGCCCACCCGGGCCATCACCACGACCAGGGCGACCAGCGCGGCCCACCAGCCGATCGGCGGCACCACCCCCATCCCGACCACGACCATCAGGGCGATGGTGAGCAGGACCGTGGCGGCGCCGACGAGCCACCACCGGCCGCGGGCCTCCTTGCTCCGGGTGCGGTTCAGGGACTGCCAGGTGAACGCGTCGCCTGTGTTGGCGGCGTGCTGGCGCAGCTGCCAGTTGCCTTCCTCGGCGGCGGCCCAGTGCAGCACCTTCCCAACCGTGCGGAACGCGCCGATCGGCGCGTACCAGGCGGTCTTGACCAGGTACTTCGGCGACCGCACCGTGTGGAACGCGACCGTGTACCCGGCCAGGTCCGCCAGGGCGCGTAGGACGCCTCGGCGGCGGTCCGGGTCGGACAGCCAGACCGGAAACACCGGCGGCCGGTCCGTCGGTTTCCCGGCGGTGATGTTGGCCCACGACGCGGTGATCGGTACGTCGGCGCGGGTGTCGTCATCGACGGGCACGCCCTCGATGACCTCGCCGACCTCGATGGTTTCGGCGTCGGCCGGTTCCAGGTCGGTACCCGGTGTGCCCGCGGTGCCTGGCGTGCTTGGGGTGGTGGTGTCTCGGGTGGGGACGAGTCGTAGGACGCGGGTCGGTTCGTCGTCGTCGGGGTGGCCGAGGACGGTGGGGGTGCTCGTCATCAGTGCTTGCCTTCCGCGAGGTCGAGGACGTGGACGATCCGGGCGTCGATCGCGGGCAGGAGCAGCCGGCGCGACACGGTCGGGGTGGCCTGCTCGGAGTCGATGAAGTCGGACGTGGCGCGTAGGCCACCGATGACCAGGGCGAGGCGGTGGCGCAGGAACGTCACCTGCCGGGTCAGGTCACTGACCTGTCCTTGCAGGCGTGAGCACTGCGAGCACGCAGGGGTTGCCATGATGGGGGTCTCTCCTGACGTCAGAGGAAGGGCGAAAACGGAGGGACCGAGGCGCGGCCCGCTGGACCGCGAAGCCGAAGGCCGCGCCTCGGGCGAAGTCAGAACGGGCGGGCGGGCGGCATCTCGTGGGCGAGGAGCGCGTCGATGACGGCGGTCATGTGCTCGGCGATGTACTGCCGGTCGTAGTCGTCGTTGAGCCGGTCGTCGGCCCAGTCGGCGAGCGACCGCAGGGTGTTGCGCAGGCTGGTCAGTTCGTTCAGGTCGTGGGTCTTCACCGGTCCTCCTCAGACGTTGGATCAGGCGGCGATCAGGTCGGGTGTTTCCGCAGGAACCGGGGCAATTGGTGACGCCACGGCGGCGGCGGGGACGGGCAGGTGTCGGCGGGCGGTCGACTCGCTGACCCCTGCCTTCGCGGCGATTTGGGCGACCGTGGCGCCGGGCATCTTGGCGGCAGCACGGGCGACCCTGTCGGCCGAGGCGGGCTTGCGGGTGACGCGCTTCGCGGCGGCGGGTGTGGCGGCCGGGGTGGCCTCAACGACCGGTGCAGTCGGCGGTTCGGGTGCCGTCACGGTGGCGTCAGCCGAGACGGTGTCGACCACGGCGGCGGTGCGGCGGGCCGTGACGAGCAGCGCGCCGGTCGCGACGACCATCAGGCCGTCGACCGCGAGTGGGCCGAGGGTGGCGGTGATGCCGTCCTCGCCGTAGAAGCGCAGCAGTCCGGCGAGGTGCCGGTAGGACACCAGGGCGGCGACGGCGGCGACCGGGAGCAGGCCGCCGAAGCGCAGCCACCACCACTTGCGGCCGGTCGGCCAGGGTACCCGGGCCAGAATTTCCACGGCGACGAACAGGGCGACCGGCCAGAAGATCGCGCCGACGACGGCGCCGCCCTGCGGGGACCAGCCGTCCGGCACGCCGGTCGGGGGGACGTAGGAGTGTGCGACGTTCGCCGCGACGGACACGGCACCGCCGAGGGCGGCGCCGACGTAGGCCCAGCCGCGGCCGGACACAGCGGGCTTGTGCATCAGTTGCCTCCGTGGGCGAGGGCGGAGAAGAACGCCCCGACCCCGGTCGCCACGTGGCGGATCACACGGGCGGCGTCAGTCGGGTTGGTGAGGGCGAAGAAGATCAGGAACGCGACGACGGCCAGGCCGCCGAGCTTGCGCAGGTTCATCAGGCCACCGCCTTGCCGGTGAGCCGGTCACGCCGCTCGGCGGCGATCACGGCGAACTCCGCGGCGAGCCACGCCGCGTCTGCGGGCGGCAGAGCCGCGTCAGCGCGGGCGGCCTTCGGCTTGCGGTCGGTGGTCTTGCGGGTGCGGTCGGCCAGGTCGGCGGCGACCCTGGTCACCTTGGCCTCGGCGCGACGCAGGCGCCGCCAATCCATCGGCGACGGGCCGCCACGGTCGGCGGCGTAGAGCATCGTGATCTGAGCGTCGAGCACGTCCATCTCGGCCTCGATCAGCGGCATTTCAGCGTTGATCGCGGCCAGCTCGGCGCGGGTCGGTTCGGTGTTGGCGAGACGCTTCCTCACGGGAAGACCTCCGGGTGAGTCGATGAGGAAGGTCGGCGGGGCGACGCTGCCGCCGCCCCGCTGACCAGCGGGAGAAGTTGGGTGCACGGACCTAAGCCGTGCGCGGCAGCCTTATTCGGAGGGAGGCGCAACCCTGATCCAGTTCTCAAGAACCGACCGGGCACAGCGGTGTCATGGCGTGCGGCGACCTGCGCCGTCGTACCCGTCCTCCTGGCCGGTTGTCGTTCCTGGCTAGCCAGGTTCGACACGACTGACGCTAGGCCCGCATGGCTAGCCAGGTCAACCCCCTGGGCGGAACTTTCCTAACTTGGCTAGTCAGCGGTAGTCTGAGGGCATGGCAGCGAACCTCGATTACCTGGCCGAACTCGACCCGGACGACCCACGACAGGCGTCACAGCAGATCGCCAACGTGCTGCGCGCCGCGATCCTCACGCGCAAGCTCGCCCCCGGTGATCGGCTGCCGTCACAGCCGGAACTTGCTAGCCGGTACGGCGTTGCGCGGGAGACCATCAAGCGCGCGTTGGAGACGCTGCGCAGTGAGCGCCTGATCGTGAGCAGGCAGGGCAGTGGGGCCTTCGTCCGGGCGCAGACCCAACGCCCGGTCGAGCTGCGACCGGTGATTCAAGCGGCATTCGAGCAACCGCATGTGTCGATCGACTTCGCAGGCTTCACCAGCGAGACGCTGCGAGACGCGCTCGCTGAGACGCTCGACATGGTGCGGGCCGGGCGCGTCGCGCCGGAGACCATCGCGCTACGCCTCCTGCTGTCCGGCACGACGGCGCCATTGGCGCTACCGGCGCTAGCCGCGACGGGGGAAGGGGACCCTGCGATTCAGAAGCGAGCGGATCGGATCACACGGAGGACGGCCGACGGCGTCATCGACCAGGTACACGAACTGGCAGATCTTGGGCTCGTGAAATCTGCGACCGTTGAAGTGCGGACCTACGGCCTCGGTCCAAGCTTCAAGATGTACGTACTCAACGGCCAGGAAGTGTTCTTCAGCCTCTACCCGGTCACGAGGCGGGAAGTGACCCTCAACGGAGAGCCGACCGAGATCTTCGACATCATGGGCAGGGATGTGACCCTCTTCCACTACTGCATCGACGACGACGAGGCGTCGCACGGTACGCAGTTCGTGGAGTCGGCGCGCTTGTGGTTCGACTCCGTGTGGAACAGCATCGCGCGCGAGTACCGCCAGTGAGCGCGACCCAAATTGCCGGCCTCGTGGGGTCCGGGCCTCTGCTGCTGGACTTCGATGGGCCGGTGTGCAGCATCTTCGCCGGTCTGCCCGCGCCGCGCGTGGCGGGCGAGCTGGTCGAGCTGCTGCGCGTTCGGGGGGTCGACCTTCCCGACGACGTCGCCAGGGAGCCAGACCCGCTCGCCGTGATCCGGTGGACTGGCTACCACTGCACTCCGGAGTTGACGGTCGTCGCCGAGGACGCGCTGTCAGTGCTGGAGCTTCGGGCTGTGGAGACGGCAACGCCGACGCCGCATGGCCACGATGTGATCCGGGCGGCCCGCGACGCGGGCGTGCCGGTCGCCATCGTCAGCAACAACTCGGGCCGAGCGGTGTCGGCGTACCTAGTGGCGCATGGGCTTACCGAGCAGGTCAAGCGGGTCAACGGCCGTCCACACGCCCGGCCCGACCTGATGAAGCCGAACCCGTGGATGGTCCTGGACGCGGTACGAGCGGTCGGCGGCGAGCCGGCAGAGTGTGTGCTGGTCGGGGACTCGATGACCGATATCGAGGCGGCGCGGGCGGCCGGGGTCCATGTCATCGGCTACGCGAACCGGCCGAGGAAGGTGGTGCCCTTCGTCATAGCCGATGCGGTGATCACGACGATGGCGGATGTGGTGACTGCCCTGTCTCCTATGTCCCGGACGTCCCCCGAGAGCTGCTGAGCTGCCAGGGGAAACCCGGCGACATGGTGCACCTGCCCGACGAGGACGACCGCAGGAGTAGCGACTCCTTTGCTCCATGGCCGAACTACGACGGCAGCTCTTGATGACCTACGGATCCTGTCACCCCCGTCACCGCTGTCACTGAATCCTCTTGACCTGCGGATTTACCGGTCGGTCAGGGTGACAGAGGTGACAGTTGCCCTGGCGGCTTATTCATGCTCTTCGTCTTCGATATCCGAGCTGTCCGGATCGCTAACTAGGAAAGCTTTACCTTGTGTGATGTTAAGCCCCCCTCGATACAGTGCGGGAATCTTGTAGGTACCGCCGACCTTCTCTAGGAAGCCGATTGCCACAAGATACTTCAAGCTATCGTCGTAATCCTCTTTCCCGAGGGCATGTCGCAGGCTGTCGCTATTGTGCTCAGCCTTGCCGTTGCGGAACAGTTCGATTACGACGGAATTCTCGCCAGCCTCTGCCAGCAAGGTGTCCTCGACGCGTTGGCCGCTGAGTGCCTCCAATCCATATTTTAATGCGTCGGACGATATTAGAGGAGCGTCCTTATTGAAGGTTTCTGGCTTTCGATCCTCGCGGCGCAGTTGCGCCTCCCGTGCGCGAACCGCAAGGTCGATAAGATTCCTGGGCGGTTTAACGTTATTGCCGTCGCGGATCCGCAGGATCATCCACGTCCAAGTTGTAGGTCTGCGGCTTCCCGCGTCCACCTTGGCCGGAAAGAGCACGGCGAATACTTCCTCCGCCGACGCCTCTTTCGACAGTCCCACCGCCTCTATGAACTCGCTGTTCTCGAGTACGCGTTTCCGTAAGAGGCTCAGCAAGTCGTCGTCCTCCCACTCGATCTCGATCTTTCGGGCGTTCACGTGGGTAAGATTGACGAACCCGCCAGCGATGATGCGGCGGAAGAGATCCCGCCGGACAAACAGCTTTAGTTTGATGTTGCTAAATTCTTGCATGTCGAGGTAGGTCCGAAATAGGGCCCGAAGTACCGGCCGTTCCAAATCCGGCGTCCCCTGGAAAGCCTCATCTAACCGATCGATGGCTAGCCAGAATGTTGGTAAACATTCAGGGCCACTCCATGGCGTAGCCGTGGGTGGCTGTGGGTGATGGC
>CBIHNN010000120.1:0-12538 GCA_966211315.1 uncultured Micromonosporaceae bacterium
CCCGGAAGACCTCGTCGTCGGTCTCGCGCATCTCCAGGGCCACGCCGTCGCTGGAAAGCACCTCGACGTTGAGGCACAGCGACTGAAGCTCCTTGAGAAGCACCTTGAACGACTCGGGGATTCCCGGTTCGGGGATGTTCTCGCCCTTGACGATGGCCTCGTACACCTTCACGCGGCCGAGCACGTCGTCCGACTTGATGGTGAGCAGTTCCTGCAGCGCGTACGCCGCGCCGTAGGCCTGCATCGCCCAGCACTCCATCTCACCGAAGCGCTGACCACCGAACTGCGCCTTACCACCCAGCGGCTGCTGCGTGATCATCGAGTACGGACCGGTCGACCGAGCGTGGATCTTGTCGTCGACCAGGTGGTTCAGCTTCAGGATGTAGATGTAACCGACCGCGATCGGGGACGGCAGCGGCTCGCCGGAACGACCGTCGAACAACTGCGCCTTGCCGTCACCGTTGACCAGCCGCTTACCGTCACGGTTCACGATGGTCGACTCGAGCAGGCCCTTGATCTCGGCCTCGCGGGCACCGTCGAAGACCGGGGTGGCGACGTTGCTGTCCTTGGGGGACTCGTGGGCCTCGATCGCCCGCAGCGCCTTCTTCCACTCCGCGTCGTCGCCCTCGACCTCCCAGCCGGTCTTGGCGATCCACCCGAGGTGGGTCTCCAGGACCTGGCCGATGTTCATCCGGCTCGGCACGCCGAGCGGGTTGAGCACGATGTCGACCGGCGTACCGTCCTCAAGGAACGGCATGTCCTCGATCGGCAGGATCTTGGAGATGACGCCCTTGTTGCCGTGCCGGCCGGCGAGCTTGTCACCGTCCTGGATCTTGCGCTTCTGGGCGACGTACACCCGGACCAGCTCGTTGACGCCCGGCGGCAGTTCGTCGCCGTCCTCGCGCGAGAAGGTGCGGACGCCGATGACCGTGCCGGTCTCGCCGTGCGGGACCTTCAGAGAGGTGTCACGGACCTCGCGGGCCTTCTCACCGAAGATGGCGCGCAACAGGCGCTCCTCCGGCGTCAGCTCCGTCTCGCCCTTGGGCGTGACCTTGCCGACCAGGATGTCCCCGGGTACGACCTCGGCACCGATCCGGATGATGCCCCGCTCGTCCAGGTCCGCCAGCATCTCCTCGCTGACGTTCGGGATGTCGCGGGTGATCTCCTCCGGGCCGAGCTTGGTGTCCCGGGCGTCGACCTCGTGCTCCTCGATATGGATCGAGGTGAGCACGTCCTGCTGCACGAGGCGCTGCGACAGGATGATCGCGTCCTCGTAGTTGTGGCCCTCCCACGTCATGAACGCGACCAGAAGGTTGCGGCCGAGGGCCATCTCCCCCTCGTCGGTGCACGGACCGTCGGCGATGACCTGGCCAGCCTCGACCCGATCACCCTCGAACACGACCGGCTTCTGGTTCACGCAGGAGCCGGCGTTCGAGCGGCGGAACTTGTGCAGCAGGTAGGTCCGCCGGTGACCGTCGTCCTGGTGCACCGTCACGTAGTCGGCGCACAGGTCCTCCACGACACCGCCCACCTCGGCGACGACGACGTCACCGGCGTCGACCGCGGCGCGGTATTCCATGCCTGTACCCACGAGCGGGGACTCGGCCTTGACCAGCGGCACCGCCTGGCGCTGCATGTTCGCGCCCATGAGGGCGCGGTTGGCGTCGTCGTGCTCGAGGAACGGGATCATGGCGGTCGCGACCGAGGTCATCTGCCGCGGCGAGACGTCCATGTAGTCGACCTCCGTGCCCGGCACGTAGTCGACCTCACCGCCCTTACGGCGAACCAGGACCCGGTCGTCGGCGTACGTACCGTCGCTCTTCAGGGGAGCGTTGGCCTGCGCCTTGATGAACCGGTCCTCCTCGTCGGCCGTCAGGTAGTCGATCTGGTCGGTGACCCGGCCATCCTCGACCTTCCGGTACGGCGTCTCGATGAACCCGAACGGGTTGACCCGCGCGAACGTCGACAGTGCGCCGATCAGGCCGATGTTCGGGCCTTCCGGGGTCTCGATCGGGCACATCCGGCCGTAGTGACTGGTGTGCACGTCGCGAACCTCGAAGCCGGCCCGCTCCCGCGACAGACCACCCGGGCCGAGCGCCGACAGGCGGCGACGGTGGGTCAGACCCGCGAGCGGGTTGGTCTGGTCCATGAACTGGGACAGCTGAGACGTACCGAAGAACTCCTTGATCGCCGCCACCACGGGACGAATGTTGATCAGGGTCTGCGGCGTGATCGCCTCGACGTCCTGGGTCGTCATCCGCTCGCGGACGACGCGCTCCATCCGGGACAGGCCGACGCGAACCTGGTTCTGGATGAGTTCGCCGACCGTGCGCAGACGCCGGTTACCGAAGTGGTCGATGTCGTCGGCCTCGTAACCGTCCTCACCGGCGTGCAGCCGGCAGAGGTAGTCGACGGTCTTGACGATGTCTTCCTCGGTCAGCGTGCCCCGGACGATCGGTACGTCGATCTCGAGCTTCTTGTTGAACTTGTAGCGGCCGACCTTGGCGACGTCGTACCTCTTCGGGTTGAAGAAGAGGTTGTCGAGCAAGGTCTGTGCGTTCTCCCGCGTCGGCGGCTCTCCTGGCCGCAGCTTGCGGTAGATGTCCAACAGCGCCTCGTCCTGGCCGCCGATGTGGTCCTTCTCCAGCGTCGTCATGAGCAGCTCGGACCAGCCGAACCGCTCCCGGATCTGGTCCGCGGACCAGCCGATCGCCTTGAGCAGGACCGTCACGGCCTGACGCCGCTTGCGGTCGATGCGGACACCAACGGTGTCACGCTTGTCGATGTCGAACTCGAGCCAGGCACCCCGGCTCGGGATCACCTTGACGCTGGTGAGGTCGCGGTCGGAGGTCTTGTCCGGCTCCTTGGTGAAGTACACGCCCGGGGACCGGACGAGCTGACTCACCACGACGCGCTCGGTACCGTTGATGATGAAGGTGCCCTTGGGTGTCATCATCGGGAAGTCACCCATGAACACCGTCTGGCTCTTGATCTCGCCAGTGGTGTTGTTGGTGAACTCCGCGGTCACGAAGAGCGGTGCGCAGTACGTCAGGTCCTTCTCCTTGCACTCCTCGATCGAGGCCTTGACCTCGTCGAAGCGTGGGGCGGAGAAGGACAGTGACATGGTGCCGGAGAAGTCCTCAATGGGACTGATCTCGTCGAGGATCTCCGCGAGACCGGATCGAGCGTGCTGGTCGTCCGCTGAACGGGTCTGCCAGGCATCGTTACCCACCAGCCAGTCGAATGACTCCGTCTGGATGGCGAGGAGGTTGGGAACCTCAAGATGCTCGGTGATCCTGCCGAAAGAGATACGGCGGGGTGCGAATGCGCTCGACGTGGTCTTCGCAGGGCGGGAAGCTGCCAAGATGCGTCCTTCCGAGGACCTGTGCTGCTGATGCGGCTGCTGTAACGCGTGCACTCCAATGAGCCCCCCGGACGACATCTGAAAGATGTTCCGGGCAGGACTCAAGACGGAAGGCAGCGCAAACTAGCAGTGTAGCCGTAAGGCTAACCGCTGTCCAGCCGGACCGCAGGGCTCCGCGGAACGTGCCCGTCGGCCACCCGAAAAGGTGCCGCCGCAGGCCGCTCGGAACGCGGCGCCGTCGTGGGTCCTCGGCAGTGCAGGAGCCTGGTGGGCGCCTGTCCCGCGGGGGCCGTCGCATAGCGCGGAGTTGTTGCTGTTGTTCAGCGTGCCTGCCTCACGACCCTCAGTCAAGAGGCTGGCGCGCTGGTCGATCACGTGCCACCGCCGTCAAGCGGGGGCCTAAGGAACATACCTTAACGAACCGTGTCGAAAACCGCTTTACCTCGGTCGCAACACACGGCGCTCAGAGCGGCCTTCGAACGATGACGCCAGCCACTGCCACCAGTGGCCGGAACACCGTACAGTTCGTCGGTGCACTCATCCCCCTCCACCGACATGACGCTGCATGATGATTCCGCTGCGAAAGTAACGCCTCCGAACGTCGACAAGGCGACATCGACTCCCCCCGCGAGCGCAGAACCCACCGACCAGACCGTCGTCGCAGGGAACCCGTGGCGCCGAGCCGCAATGGCGGCGACCGCCGTCTGGCTCGCGTCGGTGGCCGCACACACGGTGGCGGCGTACTACACGATCGTCATCGACAACCGGCCCAAGCAGGGCCTCGTCGACATCATCGCCGCGTACAACGTCTGGGACACGCCGCACTACCTCAGGATCGCCTCCGAGGGATACCTACAGGACCACATGCCGGCGTTCTACCCGCTGTACCCGCTGGCTATCCGGTACACGGACGCGATCCTCCCGCAAGGGCAGATGGTCGCGGCGCTCACGGTCGGACTCGCCTGCGCATTCGGCGCGCTGATGTTCATGTTCCGGCTGGCCGAGCACGAGTTCGGAAGCCGAGTGGCATCCCGCGCCATCTGGTACCTGGCCGCCTTTCCTGCCAGCTTCACACTGTTCGCCGCGTACAACACGTCGATGTTCATCATGCTCGCGGTCGGCGCGCTCTACTACATGCGCCGCGGCAACTGGTGGGTAGCCGGCACACTCAGCGCACTGGCGAGCGCCACCCGACTCTTCGGCATCCTGCTCGCACTGCCGATGGTGATCGAGTACCTCCGGCAGCGCGGCCTACGCGGCATCCGCGCCGACGTCCTCGCCCTCACACTCGTGCCCGCCGGCCTGGTCGCGTACTCCCTGTACTGCTGGACAGTGCTCGGCGACCCGCTGAAGTTCATCCACGCCCAGGCGTGGTGGCGACGCGCGTACGTCTGGCCCGGCCAGGCCGTCTGGGACACCGCGGTACTGATCAAGAACGGTACCGTGCAGCACCCCCCGCCACCGATCCAGCTGGTCGACTTCGTGTCGGTGATCCTGGCACTCGCGCTGCTCGTCCTCACGGTTGTCGGCCCGTGGCGGTTCCGCCCCGACCAGATATACCTGGTGGCGTTCGGTGCCATTGGACTGCTCCTGCTCAGCTCCACCGAGCTCCTCGGCGAGAGCAGCATGCTGCAGTCGGCACCCCGCTACACGCTGGAAGCGGTGCCGATCTTCCTGGTCCTGGCCCGGATGGGTGCCAAGCAGTTCGTCGACCGCATGGTGCTGGCGGTGGGCTTCACGTCGCAGGCCATTTTGCTGTTCATGTTCCTTACCGCCAGATGGGTGGGCTGATGACTTCCTCCGTCACCATCGACGACACGACGTCGGCATCACCCGACGACGTCGCGACACCATCTGCGGCCCTCGCGCCCGACGGGACGTCCGACGACGCCGCCGCCCCCCGCCCGTGGCGACGGGCCTGCCTGCCGGCGCTGGGGGTATGGTCCGCGGCCGCCGTCGCCCACACGATCACGGCGTACTACACGATCGTCATCGGCAACCGGCCCCAGCAAGGGTTGACCGACATCGTCGCGGCGTACAACGTTTGGGACACCGTGCACTACCTCGAAATCGCCGCCAAGGGATACGTGCACGACTACTCGCCCGCGTTCTTCCCGCTGTACCCGCTGACCGTCCGGTTCGCCGAAGCCATCCTTCCGCTAGCGCCGATGGTCGCTGCACTGTCGGTGTCGTACGCGTGCGCGTACCTCGCGCTGGTCTTCCTGTTCCGGCTGGCCGAACACGAGTTCGGCACCCGCGTCGCGTCCCGCACGATCTGGTACCTCGCCGTGTTCCCGGCCGCCTTCGCCCTGTTCGCGGCGTACAACACGTCGATGTTCATCATGCTCGCGGTCGGCGCGCTCTACTACATGCGCCGCGGCAACTGGTGGGTAGCCGGCACACTCAGCGCACTGGCGAGCGCCACCCGACTCTTCGGCATCCTGCTCGCACTGCCGATGGTGATCGAGTACCTCCGGCAGCGCGGCCTACGCGGCATCCGCGCCGACGTCCTCGCCCTCACACTCGTGCCCGCCGGCCTGGTCGCGTACTCCCTGTACTGCTGGACAGTGCTCGGCGACCCGCTGAAGTTCATCCACGCCCAAGAGATCTGGAAGCGCGAGTACGTCTGGCCCGGCCAATCCCTGTGGGACGCCGCCGCCTACATCTTCGAACTGCGGACGGCAGCGGACGGTCACACCCCACTCGTCGAGATCGTCGAATTCCTGTCGCTGTCCGTCGCGGTGGTCCTGATCGCGCTCTCGATAGTCGGGCCCTGGCGGCTCCGCCGGGACCAGCTCTACCTTCAGGCGTACGGCGTGATGGGGATTCTGTTGCTGTGTTCGACCGAGGTGCACTGGGGCAATCTGCTGCAATCGGCCCCCCGCTACACCCTGGAAGCAGTGCCGATCTTCATGGTGCTGGCCCGGATGGGCGCCAACCAGATCGTCGACCGTCTGGTGATAGCCGTCGGCCTCACCGTTCAGACGTTCCTGCTGCTGATGTTCCTCAACTGGGGATTCGTGGCGTGACCACCGCCACGCAGCTCGCACGGACATGAAGAAGGGCGGAACCCGCCGGGTTCCGCCCTTCCAGGTACGTCGGAACGTCAGATCACTTGAGGGTGACCTTGGCGCCTTCGCCCTCGAGCTTGGCCTTGGCAGCCTCGGCCTTCTCCTTGTTGACCTTCTCCAGGATGGCCTTCGGAGCGCTCTCGACGGCGTCCTTGGCCTCCTTCAGGCCCAGGCCGGTCAGCTCACGCACGACCTTGATGACCTGGATCTTCTTGCCACCGTCGCTCTCCAGGACGACGTCGAACTCGTCCTGCTCGGCGGCGGCCTCGGCCGGGGCGGCACCCGGGGCGGCGGCAGCGACGGCGACCGGCGCGGCGGCCTTCACGTCGAAGACGTCCTCGAACTGCTTCACAAACTCCGACAGCTCGATCAGCGTCATCTCCTTGAACGCGTCGAGCAGCTCGTCGGTGCTGAGCTTCGCCATGTCTGGCGTCCTTTCCTACTGCTGTGAAATGAAAACGTCGGTCTTGGTACAGCAGCCGTCAGGCCGCGGCACCTTCCTGCTCGCGCTTCTCCACCAGCGCAGCCGCCAAGCGGGCGGTCTGCGTCAGCGGGGCCTGGAACGTGGCCGCAGCCTTGCTCAGGTTGGCCTTCATGGCGCCGGCCAGCTTGGCCAGCAGCACCTCGCGCGATTCGAGGTCGGCGATCTGGTTGACCTCGTCGGCCGAGATGGCCTTACCCTCGAAGACGCCGCCCTTGATCTTGAGAACGGGGTGAGCCTTCGCAAACGCACGAAGACCCTTAGCCGCCTCAACCGGGTCACCGGCAACGAACGCGAGCGCGGTAGGACCGGAGAACAACGCGTCGTCTAGCGCGATACCCGCGTCGGCCGCCGCACGCTTCGCCAGCGTGTTCTTGGCGACCGAGTACGTGGTCTCCTTGCCGAGCGAGCGCCGCAGCTCGGTGAGCTGCGAAACCGTGAGCCCGCGGTACTCCGTCAACACGGTGGCCCCCGAGTTACGGAAGTGCTCGGTGAGCTCGGCGACGGCAGTGGCCTTGTCGGACCGGACCGGCTTGTCCGCCATGTCCCTCCTCTCTCGTTGCTCTAGCCGCTGATCGGCTCCGCAGACGAAAGACGCCCCGGCGCAGGGGCGCACGGGGCGGGACACGGCCGCATGAGGGCCGGGATCGCTGACCGTTCACATCCTGCGCGGGCCGCCCGCTCATCGGCGGGACCTTCGACCACGCAGCCCTCGTGCGGACGGACTATGCGGCGACCAGCGGTCTCTGGGTGGAACTTCGCCGCAAGACTACGCGACGAGTCAGTCCCGCACCAAATCAGCTCCACCGGCGCCGTAGGACCGCGTACGCGGTGACGGCCATCGCCGTCCACAGGACCGTCTGCAGGGTGGGCAGGAGCAGCCCGGCCGCCGTGGGATGGGAGGTCAGCGTGCGGGCGGTGGCCATCACCGGCGGCACCGCCCACGGGGCGAATGAGTGCTGCAGCCCGAGGACGATCACCAGCACCGAGCCGGTGACCAGCACGGCGACGCCGCACAGGGTTCCCCGGGTCACCGAGCGGCTCGCCAGCGCGCCGAGCGCCACCGCCGCCGGGACGGCCAGCAGCAGGCCCCACAGTCCGAGGCCGACCTGGCCGCCAAGCGACACCTCGCCCGCGCGAGGCAGGCGTACGCCGTTGACCAGCCACGGAACGACCAGGGCCAGAAGCAGAACGACCAGGGCGGCGACGGTCGCCGCGGCGACGCCCGCTGCAATCTCGCGCCGGCCACCCAATGCGACCCGGGCCAACCGGCGCTGGACGTCCGGCTCGACGTCCAGCAGCATCTTCGTCTGCCAAGCCATGACGGGGAACAGCACGACCGCGGAGCCGCCGTAGGCCTCGGAAACCTCGGCCTGCCCCCCGCCGTACCAGACGCAGACGACCACCACGGCGGTCAGCAGGGGGACGAGGGCGCGGCCACCACGCAGGAAGGCCGCGAGCCGCATGTGAGCGAGCGCGCTCACCGGCGTACTCCCAGCACACGGTGACCGTCGGCTCGCAGCTCGGCCACCGTGCGGTCGGCGTCGGCGACGCCCACGCCGATCTCGATGACGACCTCCGCGGAGGGCTGCTCGGCCGCGTCCGCGTGGATCTCGCCGTCCGCGACCGAGAACCGGACCGTGTCGCGCAGGCCCGCGATCTCGCCGCGGTGGTCGCTGACCAGGACCGCACCGCCGGCCGCGATCACGTCGGCCACAAGATCAGGCACCATGGTACGGGCCTGAGCGTCGAGCCCCTCCCACGGTTCGTCGAGGATGAGCAGGCCGGGGCGGTGGATAAGGGCCTGCGCGAGGCCGACCTTCTGCGCCGTACCCTTGGAGAGCTCGGGGAGCCGGACCTCCGCGTACGGCCGCAGCCCGAGCCGGTCGAGCCACGGCTCGACGTCGGCGCCGCCCCGCAGTGCAGCCATGTGCCGCAGGTATCCGCGGGCTGTGAACGGTTGGTCCGCCGGGAAGCGCTCGGGGACCCACCCGATCACCGCCGGACGGTCCTGCACGGCGCCGCGGACGGGTTTCAGGATCCCCGCGGCGAGTTGCAGGAGCGTGGATTTGCCGACGCCGTTGCGGCCCAGCACCACCGTCACCCGGCCCGGCTCGATCGGCATGTCGACAGCGCGCAACACCCAGTCGCCGCGGCGGGAGTACCTGAACCATACGTCACGCAGGTGCACGAGCATCCTCCGAAGACGATGATGCCCCTGCCATGGGCAGGGGCATCATCACATACTGTTGCTCAGGACTCGGGCTGGTCCTTGAAGTTCTTCACCACGTTGGGGTCGACCGGCACGCCGGGGCCCATGGTGGTGGTGACGGTGACCTTCTTGAGGAACTTGCCCTTGGAGGCGGAGGGCTTCACCCGCAGCACCTCATCCAGCGCGGCCGCGTAGTTGTCGATCAGCTTGTCCTCGTCGAACGAGGCCTTGCCGATGATCAGGTGCAGGTTGGAGTGCTTGTCCACCCGGAAGGTGATCTTGCCGCCCTTGATCTCGTTGACAGCCTTGGCGACGTCCATGGTCACCGTGCCGGTCTTCGGGTTGGGCATGAGGCCACGGGGGCCGAGGATCCGGGCGATCCGGCCGATCTTGGCCATCTGGTCCGGAGTGGCGATAGCGGCGTCGAAATCCAGCCAGCCCTCCTGGATCCGGGCAACCAGCTCGTCCGTGCCGACCTCGTCGGCGCCGGCCGCGACGGCCTCCTCAGCCTTCGCACCCTGCGCGAAGACGATCACACGGGCGGTCTTGCCGGTGCCGTGCGGGAGGTTGACCGTGCCACGGACCATCTGGTCGGCCTTACGCGGGTCAACGCCCAGACGCATGGCGACCTCGACGGTCGCGTCGAACTTGGTCGGGCTCGCGGCCTTCGCCAGACGGATGGCCTCGGCGGGACCGTACAGCTTGCTCTTGTCGATCTGCTCGGCCGCCTTGCGGTAGCCCTTGCCGTGCTGCATTTCGAAACTCCTGTGGTTGATGGCGGGCCACCACGACGGACGACCCTCCCACGGTGGATGCGCAGCCCGTCTGCGGGCCGTGCACGTCAACTCAGATCTTGGCGACCTGGTTGAAGTTCAGCTCGACCGGAGTCTCCCGGCCGAAGATGGAGACCAGCACCTTGAGCTTCTGCTGATCGGCGTTGATCTCGCTGATCGAGGCCGGCAGCGACGCGAAGGCACCGTCGGTGACGGTGACGGAGTCGCCCACCTCGAAGTCGAGGACCTTGATCTCCGGCTTCGCCTTCTTCTGCTCGGTCTCGACAGCCGGCGCCAGCCACTTCAGCACCTCGTCGAGCGAGAGCGGCGCCGGACGGTCCGCCCGGTCGGTCGCGCCGACGAAGCCTGTGACACCCGGGGTGTTACGCACGCAGGAGTACGACTCCGGGGTCAGCTCAAGGCGAACCAGGATATAACCCGGGAAGACCTTGTTCTGCACCTGCAGGCGCTTGCCGTTCTTGACCTCGACCTCTTCGCGCGTCGGGACCTCGACCTGGTAGATGAAATCTTCCATGTCGAGGCTCGTGATGCGGGTCTCGAGGTTGGTCTTGACCTTATTCTCGTAGCCGGCGTACGAGTGCACGACGTACCAGTCGCCCGGGGCGTAGCGCAGCTTCTGCCGCAGCTCCTGCACCGGGTCATAGTCGTCGGCGTCCGTGGTCTCCGCGGGGATCTCCGCAACGGCCACGCCCTCGTCATCGGTCGCTACCTCGGCGGCCTCGACCTCTTCTTCGTTGCTGGCGGCCTCGACCGACTCGTCATCATCCGCCGTGGTGACCGCGGACAAGCCGTCGATCGGGGCGGTCTCGTCGTACTCAGGCACGCTCGCTCACTCCGTCACAATCAGCTGGAGCCGCCCAGGGCCCACAGCACACCCTTGGCGAACACGAAGTCGAGTCCGACCACGATCGCCGTCATCACGGCCAGGAACGACACTACGACGACCGTGTAGGTCAGCAGCTCCGTGCGCGTCGGCCAGATGACCTTACGCAGCTCCGACACGACCTCGCGGAAGAACCGCCCGATGCGGCCGAAGATGCCGACCCGTTCGACGTCCTTCTTGGTCTTCTTGTCACCGTCGTCGGCCTTGGTGCGCTCGGCGACAGCGGCGCCACCACGCGAAATCGGCTCGTCGGACTCGTCCTCGTCTTCCGTCTGCTCGAGCACCTCGTCGTCGGGGCGGTCGTCCGCGGAGTCGTCCGCGGGTCGGTTCCTCTCGGCCACTTCGCCCTCATTCCGTCGTCGGTGGTCTCGGCAGCTTGCCAGCGCCGCGGTACCCCGGCCTGGCCCGCGGGCCGGCGCAACGCACCGGCGACGCCGGTCAGGCCTGAGGCGCAGGGGTGACAGGACTTGAACCTGCAGCCTGCGGTTTTGGAGACCGCTGCTCTGCCATTTGAGCTACACCCCTGTGCGGGTTCGTGATCCTGCCCGATTGCAAGCAGGGGTCACTTACCCCACGGCCAGCCAGTGTACGGGTACTCCGGCGACAATCCCAACCGGCCCCCGTGCCCCAACTCAGCCCTTTTTGATCACCGCTCTAGCCTGCGCCAAGATCTTCTCACCGTTGCAGGTAGCGGTGAGGTCGAGGCGGATCAGAGCGTCCTCGCTGGCCTCCTTGACGACGGCGCTGACCTGGATCTCCGTACCCTCGTCATCGTCCGGGACGACAACCGGCCGGGTGAACCGGACGTTGTAATCGACGACCGCGTCGGCGGATCCCGCCCAGTACGTCACCGCGCGACCGACCAGCGCCATCGTGAACATCCCGTGCGCGATCACCCCGGGCAGGCCCACCTTCTGCGCCGTCCGGTCACTCCAGTGGATCGGATTGAAGTCACCCGACGCACCCGCGTAGCGCACGAGGTCGGCCCGGGTGATCCTGAAGGTCTGCGGCTCCATCACGCCTCACCCCGTACCACGAGCTTCGACCAGACCGTGACGACCGCCTCGCCGGCGGACGTACGCACGTCCGTGCGAGTGGTGAGGAAATCATGCCCACCCCGGGAGACGATCTCGTCGACCGTGTTCACGCACACCAGCTCATCCCCCGCCACGACTGGACGCACATAGGCGAACCGCTGGTCGCCATGCACGACCCGGCTGTAATCCAGGCCGAGCGCCGGATCGTCGATGATCTGCCGACTCGACGCCATCGTCAACACGACGGGAAACGTCGGTGGCCCGACCACGTCGGCATGGCCGAGGGCCCGCGCCACCTCAGGGTCGTGATAGGCCGCATCCGTCGCGCCGATCGCCGTCGCGAACTCACGGATCTTCTCGCGGCCCACCAGGTAGGGGGCGGTCGGCGGATAACTACGACCGACGAAGGAGGGGTCCAAGGGCATGCGGCGAAAATACCCTGCCGACATCCCCCAGGCGGTACGGGTCCCGCGTTTGCCATCCGGCCGTGCGCCGCCGATCCGGGTCGTACGCCTCTCCGGAGGGTGCACCGACTCCTGCGGGTCCGGCCTGCCTCCCGGGCGCCCAATCATCCCGGGGGCCGCACACGAAATCGCGGGGGGCCCCCCCCGGGATCCCGGGGGGGGCCCCCGCGCCTGGTGTGGGGGGGCGGGCCGACCGGGGGGGACGCCGGGCGCGGGGGGGGCCTGGAAGACG
>CBIHNN010000121.1:0-12148 GCA_966211315.1 uncultured Micromonosporaceae bacterium
GCACGCATCGCCACGGCCTGTGACGGGTCCGCCCCGCAGACACCGCCGCCGGTGGTGCGCTGCATCATGGACAGCCTCGCGCTCGCCTACCGGCGGTGGCTGCGGCGCGCCTGCGAACTCGCCGGGCGCGACGTCGACGTGCTGCACGTCGTCGGCGGCGGGGCCCGCAACGAGCTGCTCTGCCAGCTCACCGCCGACGCCTGCGGCGTCCCGGTCGTCGCGGGACCGGTCGAGGCGACGGCGCTGGGCAACGGGCTGGTCCAGGCCCGCGCGCTCGGCGCGGTCACCGGCGCCCTGCCGCAGCTGCGCGCGCTGCTGCGCGACACCTGTCCGGTACGCCGCTACGACCCCGCCCCGGACCAGCAGGCCTGGCGGGCCGCGGAGCAACGGCTGGAGGGACGACGATGCGCATCGCACTCTTCGTGACCTGCCTCGCCGACACGCTCTTCCCCGAGGCGGCCAAGGCGACCGTACGGCTGCTCGAACGACTCGGACACGAGGTCGTCTTCCCCGCCGGGCAGACCTGCTGCGGCCAGATGCACATCAACACCGGCTACCCGGGCGCCGCCCTCTCCCTGGTCCGCCGCCATGTGCGCGCCTTCGCCCCGTACGACGTGGTGGTCGCGCCGTCCGGCTCCTGCGTCGGGTCGGTACGGCACCAGCACGCGTCGGTGGCCCGCCACGCGGGCGACGAGCGGCTCGCCGCGCGTGCCACCGACGTCGCGTCGCACACGTACGAGCTCTCCGAGCTGCTGGTGGACGTACTCGGGGTCGAGGACGTCGGCGCGTACTACCCGCACCGGGTCACGTACCACCCAACCTGTCATTCGCTGCGGGTGCTGCGGGTCGGCGACAAGCCGCTACGGCTGCTGCGGCGGGTACGCGGCCTCGACCTGGTCGAGCTGCCGGACGCCGAGCAGTGCTGCGGGTTCGGCGGCACGTTCGCCGTCAAGAACGCCGACACGTCGGCCGCGATGCTGGCCGACAAGATGCGCCACGTGCAGTCCACGGGTGCCGAGGTCTGCACCGCCGGGGACGCCTCCTGCCTGATGCACATCGGCGGCGGCCTCTCCCGCGTGACGAGCGGCGTCCGCACCGTCCACCTCGCAGAGATCCTGGCGGCCACATGAGCACCTTCCTCGGCATGCCCGCGTACGCCCCCCGGGGCGTGGGGCACCTTCGCGGTGACGAGCCGTTCCCCGCCGCCGCACGGCGGGGACTCGCCGACCCGCAGCTGCGCCGCAACCTCGGGCATGCCACCACGACGATCCGCGGCAAGTCCGCCGCGGTGATCGCGGAGCTGCCCGACTGGCAGGAGCTGCGCAGGACCGGCGCCGCGATCAAGGCCGACACGATGGACCGGCTGCCCGAGCTGCTGGAACAGCTCGAAGCCGCGGTCACCGCGGCCGGTGGCATCGTGCACTGGGCCGCCGACGCGAACGACGCCAACTCGATCGTCACCGACCTCGTCCTGGCCACCGGGCACCGCCGGGTCATCAAGGTCAAGTCGATGGCGACCCAGGAGATCGGGCTCAACGAGGCCCTCGAGGCCGCCGGGATCGAGCCCGTCGAGACCGACCTCGCCGAGCTGATCGTCCAGCTCGGCGACGACCGGCCGAGCCACATCCTCGTACCCGCGATCCACCGGAACCGGGCCGAGATCAGGGACATCTTCCTGCGCGCCATGCCCGGCGTGGATCCCGCCCTCACCGACGACCCGGCCACGCTCGCGGCCGCGGCCCGCCACTACCTGCGCCAGACGTTCCTGTCCACGCCCGTCGCCGTCAGCGGCGCCAACTTCGCCGTCGCCCAGACCGGCACGCTCGCCGTCGTCGAGTCCGAGGGCAACGGCCGGATGTGCCTGACCCTGCCGGACACGCTGATCACCGTCATGGGCGTCGAGAAGGTCATCCCCACCTGGCAGGACCTCGAGGTGTTCCTGCAACTGCTGCCGCGGGCCTCGACGGGCGAGCGGATGAACCCGTACACGTCGATGTGGACCGGGGTGACGCCGGGCGACGGCCCGCAGGCGTTCCACCTGGTGCTGCTGGACAACGGGCGCAGCGCGGTGCTCGCCGACGAGGTGGGGCGGCAGGCGCTGCACTGCATCCGCTGCTCCGCCTGCCTGAACGTCTGCCCCGTGTACGAGCGCGCGGGCGGCCACGCCTACGGCTCCGTCTACCCGGGACCGATCGGCGCGATCCTGTCCCCACAGCTCACCGGCGTCGAGGACAACGCCTCCCTGCCGTACGCGTCGACACTCTGCGGGGCCTGCTACGACGCCTGCCCGGTCAGGATCGATATACCGTCGCTGCTGGTGCACCTGCGCGGACAGATACCCCACCCGAGGGGCGAGGCGGCGGTGATGGCGGCGGCCGCGTACGCGATGGACCATCCGGCCCTGTACACGGCCGCGCAGCGGGCCACCCGGCTCAGCCGCCACGTACGCCGTCTGCCGCCCCCGGTCTCCGGCTGGACCGACAGTCGCGACGTGCCCGCCCCGCCACCGGAGACCTTCCGTGACTGGTGGGCCGGGCGATGAACGCCCGCGACCTGGTACTCGGACGGCTGCGCGCCGCCCTGGGCGAGCCGGTGGGCCCGGCCACCGTCCCGCGCGCGTACCGTCGCGCCGGCCATCTGGTGCCGGACCTCGGCCTGTTCGCGGACCGCCTGACCGCCTACCGCGCGCACGTCCACCGCTGCACCGACGTCGCCGCCACCATCGCAACGGTGCTGCCGCCGGGCGCCACCGTCGTCGTGCCGCCCGGCCTCCCGGCGCACTGGCTGCCGCCGTCGGTCACACCGCTGCGAGACGACGACCCGCCCGCCGGGCGCCTGTCCGCCGATCGCCTGGCCACAGTGGACGCGGTGGTCACCGCCGCCGCCGTCGCCATCGCCGAGACCGGCACGGTGGTGCTCGACGGCTCCGCCGACCAGGGCCGCCGGGTCATCAGCCTGCTGCCGGACCTGCACCTGTGCGTCGTGCGCGCCGACCAGGTCGTCGCCGCCGTCGCGGACGCCCTGCCCCGGCTGCGCCCGGACGCCCCGCAGACCTGGATCAGCGGTCCGTCTGCCACCAGCGACATCGAACTCGACCGGGTGGAGGGCGTCCACGGCCCCCGCCGCCTGCACGTCCTGCTGCTCCCCTGAGGGGCCGGGGTCACGCGACGGACGAGAACGTCCCTCAGGAGTGCCCGCAGGCCGCCACGTACCCTCGCGGCCCACGTCGTCGCCGAGGTGGGCCCGGCGGCCGCCCGGGGGCGCTACGTTGAGATCCATGGCGGCGAAGGCTCCGGCGGAGGAGCTCGACGTGGGTGACCACACCGTCCGGATCAGCAATCCGGACCGGGTGTACTTTCCTGCGCGCGGCCATACCAAGCTCGACCTCGCCCGGTATTACCTCGCCGTCGGCGACGGCATCGTCCGCGCCCTGCGCGAGCGGCCGTGCATGCTGCACCGCTTCCCGTCCGGCCTGGCCGGTGACAAGGTTCACCAGAAACGCGTCCCGAACGGCGCGCCGCCCTGGTTGAGCACGGTGCGAGTGCACTTCCCCCGCTACAACCGGCACGCCGACGAGCTGTGCGTCACCCAGCTCGCCGACGTGCTGTGGGCCGTGCAGATGTCCACCGTCGAGTTCCACCCGTGGAACTCCCGGCGCGCCGACACCGAACGCCCCGACGAGTGGCGCATCGACCTCGACCCGATGCCCGACTGCGGTTTCGACACCGTACGGCGGGTCGCGGGGACCGTTCGTGAGGTGCTCGGGGAGCTCGGCATCGTGGGCTGGCCCAAGACGTCCGGCGGCCGGGGGCTGCACGTCTACGTCCGGATCACCCCCGACTGGAGCTTCACCGACGTACGGCGGGCCGCCCTCGCCTTCGCCCGGGAGATCGAGCGGCGGCAGCCGGACGACGTGACCACCACCTGGTGGCGCAGGGACCGGGATCCCGGCTCCCTGTTCGTGGACTACAACCAGAACGCGCGGGACCACACGATCGCCTGCGCGTACTCCGTGCGCGGGGTACCCGATGCGACGGTGTCGGCCCCGGTCCTGTGGGACGAGATCGACGACCTCGACCCGCGGGACTTCACGCTCACGACGGTCCCCGCCCGCTACGCCCACCTCGGTGACCTGCATTCCGGCATCGACGACACGGCGTACTCCCTCGACACCCTGCTGCGGTGGGCGGACCGCGACGAACGCGACGGCGTCCCCGAACCGCCTGATCCGACGCGCCGGCCCGCCGACGGTCCTGACATCGCGCCCCCGTCAGCCCGGTGACCGGGCGTGACGGCTACGGGTCCGGTTCTCGGCCGAACGCCCTCGGGGACGTAGCGCGCCGCACCGGCTCGCCACCTGGGTCGATCAGACGGCGGACCGCGGATGACGCGCGACGTTGAACCGGCGGAACCTGCGAGCCGTTCCCTCTGATGTGCCACCCTGAGTTGGCGTCCGCCAGCACGCCACAGGCCTCGTAGAGAAGGAACCTCGGTTGTCGTTCTTCGCGCGCTTCCGCCGGCCGCCGAACCCGGAACCGACGACCCCGCAGGAGGAGGTCGCGGGGCCCGTACCCAGCAGGAGACGACGCATCGCGGCGCAGGTGACGACCGTCCTGGCCGGTTTGCTGGTGTTCGTCGTGCTCGTGGTCCCGGACCAGGTCAGCCGCCTCGCGCCCGGTTCGTTCCTGCTCAACGCCTTCGTCCGGATCCCGATCGAAGGTTTGATCGGCGCCGCGGTCCTGCTCGTGCTGCCGGAGCGGCCGCGGCGGGTGGTCGCCACGGTCGCCGGGGGCGGCCTGGGCCTGCTGACCGTCCTGAAGATCATCGACATGGGCTTCTTCGCGGTGCTGGCCCGATCGTTCGACCCGGTGCTCGACTGGGGTCTCTTCGCCGACGGATTCCGTTTCCTCACCGGGTCGATGGGGCGTGCCCGCGCGATCGGTGCCGTGATCGGCGCGGTGCTGTTCACCCTCACGCTGATCGTCCTCACGACCCTGGCCGTACGGCGGCTGGCGCGCGTCGTCCTGCGACACCGCAGGGTCTCCATCGGTGCCATCACCGCGCTCGCGGCGGCCTGGGCCGCTTGTTCCCTGCTCGGTGTGCAGCTGGTCGCGGGGGTTCCGGTCGCCTCGGACACCGCGGCCACCCTCGCGTACACCAGCATCCTGCAGGTGCCGCGGGACCTGCAGGACCGGAAGAACTTCGCCAAGGAGGTGGCCGTCGACGCGTTCCGCGGCACCCCCGGCACACACCTGCTGACCGGCCTGCGCGGCAAGGACGTCGTCTTCGCGTTCATCGAGAGCTACGGGCGCGACGCCGTCGAGGATCCGGAGTTCGCGCCGCAGGTCGACGCGCTGCTCGACGCTGGTACCGCCCGGCTGACGGCGGCAGGCTACTCGGCCCGCAGCGGGTTCCTCACGTCGCCGACCGCCGGCGGCGGCAGCTGGCTCGCCCACTCCACGTTGCAGTCCGGTGTCTGGGTGGACAACGAGCAGCGCTACCGCAGCCTGGTGTCGAGCGACCGGCTCACCCTGACCAGCGCGTTCAAGCGGACGAACGTGCGGACCGTCGGGGTCGAGCCGGGCGTCACGTACGCCTGGCCCGAGGGCAAGTTCTACGGCTACGACCAGGTCTACGACGCGCAGACCCTCGGGTACGCCGGCCCGAAATTCGGCTGGGCCACCATGCCCGATCAGTACACCCTGTCGGCCTTCGAGCGCCTCGAACACGGGAAGAAGAACCGCGGGCCGCTGATGGCGGAGATCACCTTCGTCTCCAGCCACACGCCGTGGGCGCCCCTGCCCCGGATTGTCGGCTGGGACGAGGTCGGCGACGGCGCGATCTACGGTCCGATGGCGAAGGACGGCAGCACGCCGGACGAGGTGTGGAAGGACCCCGCCCGGGTCCGCGCCGAGTACCGCCGCTCCATCGAGTACTCGCTGAACAGCCTCATCTCGTACGTGGAGACGTACGGCGACCAGAACCTCGTCCTCGTCTTCCTGGGCGACCATCAGCCCGCCCCGATCGTCACCGGTCAGGACGCCAGCCGGGACGTACCGATCACGATCGTCGCCCACGACCGGGGTGTGCTCGACCGGATCGCCGGCTGGGGCTGGCAGGACGGCTTGAGGCCCGGCCCACAGGCCCCCGTGTGGCGGATGGACGCATTCCGCGACAGGTTCCTGACCGCGTTCGGGCCGGAGGCCGGACACGCCGGGTGACGGGCCCGCGCTCGTCACCGGCCGACGCGGTCACGGACGTCACACACCCGCCGGGCCTACCAGGCGACCGGGGCGTAGTCCTTGAGGAAGCAGCCGTAGACGTCCTCGCCGAGCTCGCCGCGCACGATCGGGTCGTACACCCGGGCGGCGCCGTCCACCAGATCGAGCGGGGCGTGAAAGCCCTCGTCCGCGAGGCGCATCTTCGTCGGGTGCGGCCGCTCGTCGGTGATCCATCCCGTGTCGACGCTGGTCATCAAAATCCCGTCGGCGAACATGTCGGCCGCGCTGGTCCGGGTCAGCATGTTCAGGGCGGCCTTCGCCATGTTGGTGTGCGGGTGCCCGGCACCCTTGTAGCCCCGGCTGAACACGCCCTCCATGGCGGATACGTTGACCACGTACCGGCGGAGGAACGGCGACGCGGCCATCGCCGAACGCAACCGGCTGATCAGGATGAACGGGGCGGTCGAGTTGCACAGTTGCACCTCGAGCAGTTCGAGGGCGTCCACCTCGTGCACCCGGGCGCTCCAGCTGTTCTCCGGCGCCAGGTCCGGGACGAGGCCGCCCGCGTCGATCGCGGTGTTCGCGGCGATCCGCTCCGGTGACGCCGAGCCGGTGGTCAGGGCGAGCGCGGTCACGTTGTGCGGGGTCAGCGCCGGGCCGACCAGGGCCGCCGGGTGGTTCGGCGTCTCGTGGCCGCCGAGGTACTCCAGCTCCGGCAGGGGTCCCTCGGGCAGCGCGGCCGATTCGGCGGCGACCAGGGCTGCGTACGAGCCGGGTGAACGGCGTACGGTCTGCGCCGCGTTGTTGATCAGGATGTCGAGTGGGCCACCGGCGGCGACCGAGTCGGCCAGCGCCACGACCTGCGCCGGGTCCCGCAGATCGATGCCGACGACGCGGAGCCGGTGCAGCCAGTCGGCGCTGTCCGGCATAGCGGCGAAGCGCCGTACCGCATCGTGCGGGAACCGGGTGGTGATCGTCGTGTGGGCGCCGTCGCGCAACAGCCGCAGCGCGATGTACATGCCGATCTTCGCGCGCCCGCCGGTGAGCAGCGCGCGTCGCCCGGTCAGGTCGGTACGGGCGTCGCGTCGGCCGTGGTTGAGCTCCGCGCACGACGGGCAGAGCTGGTGGTAGAAGGCATCCACCTGGCGGTACCGCTGCTTGCAGATGTAGCAGCCGCGCGCCTGCCGCAGGAAACCGGCGGTGGGCGCGGCCGTGCGCGTCTGTAGCGGGATGCCCTTGGTCTCGTCGTCGATCCGGTCCGGCGCGCCGGTGGCGGTCGCGGCGGTCACCGCCCGGTCGGCGGCGAGGATCGCGTCGCGGCGTTCCCGGCGCCGCCGCTCCTTGACGGTCTTGAAGATTGCGGCGGTGGCCCGGCGGACGCGTACGGCGTCGGGATGCTCCACCGGGAGCAGCTCCACCTCGGCCAGCACGGCCAGGCACAGCTCCAGCCGCTCCGGGTCGATGCCGTCGGGGCCACCGCCGGGGCTACCGTCCACCGCTGTGCTGACACTCGCCGTCATGGTCACTGCCGTCTCGTTCCGTACGGGTCCGGGCCGCCGTCCACCGCGGCCGCCCCGAGGACTGTACGCGGCGGACGGGCGATCAGGAGCAACCCGAGGGACTTGCGGCCCACCCCTTCGATCGCCCGGCTATCTGCCGATAACCCGGATGACGACAGTCACGTACGGGTCATGATCATGGTGGGAGGTCGACGTCATGCGAATCCGAGTGCTCGGACGACTGACGGTGACCGGCGACGACGGCGCCCGGGTGCCCGCCGCCGACCTGCCCGGGCGCGCGCGCCAGCTGCTCGGCGTCCTCGCCGCTCGGCACGACCGGATCCAGTCGAAGGATGCCCTCGCCGACGCGGTCTGGGGCGACGACCCGCCACGCAACCACGTCGCCGCGCTCGAGCACTACGTGTCCGTGATCCGCCGCAGGCTGCAGCCGGATCGGCCCGCCGCCGAGTCGTTCATCGTGACCCGCGACAAGGGGTACGTCCTCGATACCACCCGCGCCGGGCTGGACCTTGCCGACGTCCGCCGCCTGGTCCGCACACTCGACCACCACCCGCCGACCTCCGCCGAACGGACCACCATCCACCAGCAGATCCTCGACCTGGCCGGCGAGCTGCCGTTCCCCGAGGACGAGTACGCCGCCTGGGCGGGCCCGGCGCGCGCCGACGTACGCGCCGCCGCGCTCGGCGCTCTGCTGCACCTCTCCAGCGCGGCCTGCGCCGACGACCCCGGGCGGGCCCTGCGGCTCGCGCAGGAGGCGATCACGCTCGACCCGATCGTGGAGCAGTCGTACCGGGCCGCCATGACCGCCTGCGTGACACTCGGCCGACCGGACGAGGCACTGCGCTGGTACGAGCGTTGCCGTCAGGTCCTCGATGCCGACCTCGGCATCACGCCGTCCCCCGAAACCCGCAGCCTGCACCTGGCGGTGCTGCGCGGCGGGGGCGCCGAGGATGCCTCGGCCGCGCCGGGCCCACCGGCGCCGGTGGTCCCGGTGGCCGTTCAGAGCCTCCCAGCCGTCCCGAAGCCGGCCCCCGCCGCCGTCCAGGCCGCCTCCGCGGACGCCGCACGGTTCGTCGGGCGCCGGGCCGAGCTTGACCTGCTCGACCACCCACCGGTGCCGGTGGTGCACCTCGTCGGGCCGCCCGGGGCCGGCAAGTCCGCCATCCTGACCGAGCTGCGCCGCCGGGCGCCCGAACGGGTCGGCATCGGTCACGGTCCCCGCGCCGGGTCGGCCGCCCCCAACGCCCTGCGCCTGAGCTGGCTGCGGACCGCGTTGTCCCAGGTCGGGATCGGCGGCCAGGCCCTGGCCGCACTCGACGCCGCGGCCGGGCAACACCGGGCGCTGACGCTCGACGAGCTGGAGTCGTTAGCCGTGGCGGTGGACGAGGCCAGGCCGATGACCCTGGCGGTCGACGATGCCGCAGGGCTCGACGCGACGAGCGTCGCCGAACTCGACTGGCTGGGACGCCGGTGCGCACTGACCGTCGTGCTGACGTACCGGTATCCGTCCGCCGTCAAGGGACGACCCATCGCCGCGCTCGGCACCCCGATGGTCCTGCGCCTGTCCCCCCTCGCCGACGAGGAGTTGGACGTGCTCGGCGAGCCGGGCCTCGGTGAACGCACCGGTGGCATCCCGGCGCTGGTCAACGCCGCGCACCGGGTGCCGGAGATGGCCGGCGAGGTCGCCATGCAGATCGCCCGCTCGCGTACCCAGTGGATGGCGGAGACGGCGTGGGAGGTCCTACGGCTCAGCGCCGCCCTCGGGCCGCTGAGCGTCCGCGACCTGGCCACCCTGACCGGGCAGCCGCTGCCCGAGCTACTGATCATCGTCGACCAGCTCATCCACGCGCACCTTCTCGCGGAACGGCCGGACGGGCGCCTCCGGCATCGCAGCGACCTGGTCCGGGACGCCGTCGCCCGCCAGGTCTCCACCGCCTCCGGCCGGCACCTGCGCGACCGGCTCGCCGCCGCCGAATAGGCCGCCCTACGGCAGCCGACCGCACGCGGCCCGTCACCGACGTCACCCGTACACCGCCGTACGCGCGGACACCGGCCGCGACCACCGGCCGCGACCACCGGCTGTCGCCGAGCGCGAACGCCTCGCTCCCCCAGCAAGGCCGAAATCAGCAGGTGGATGTGACGACGCTCACCGTCCGTACCCTGCCGGGACCGTGAAACCGACCCGTGGACCCGCCCTGCAATCCTGTGACGGGGCGACGGGACTCCACCCACCCGGGTGGGTGCCCAGCAGCACACCGTTTTCGACCGCCGAAACGGTAGGACAACCACTAAGGTGCCCCGGTGGACAGTTCGTGTGGACTGTCTGATGAACAGCAAACGGGATTCCGCAGCAGCGTATTGGATGCGGAGCGTCAGCGGTCGGAGGCAAACGGGTGAACAGGCCGCGGTTCGGCGCCGTCATGGACTTCGTGCGTCCGCGACTGCTGGCATGGGTGGCACGCCGATACGTATTCCAGGCGTCGGGCGGAATGCTCGACCTGTCCGACGTGTCGATGCTGCCCGAGTCGGTGCTGTGGCCGCTTCGGCGCGACGGGCTGGACCCGATCGCTGAACTGGGCCACCGGCGCCGCGAGGAACCGGTCAGCAGGCTGCCGGTGCCGCTGGGCATCAACGCGTGGCTGGTCACCGGCTACGAGGAAGTGCGCGCCGTCCTGAGCAGCGTCGACGGCTTCAGCAACGACTTCAGCCGGCTCAGCGGAAGCACCGGCCTGGCCCAGCAGCACTACCCGGGCGGTCTCGGCTTCACCGACCCGCCGGTGCACACCCGGCTGCGCCGTCTGCTCACCCCCGAGTTCACCATGCGTCGCCTCAGCCGGCTCGCGCCGCGCATCGATGCGATCGTGAGCGAGCAGCTCGACCACATGGCGCAGTCCAGCGGACCGGTAGACCTGTGGCAAGCGTTCGCCCTGCCGATCCCGTCGCTGACGATCTGCGAGTTCCTCGGCGTCCCGTACGCCGACCGGGCCGAGTTCCAGGAGCGCAGCACCGCCCGGTTCGACATGGCGGCGGGCGCACAGACCTCCATGGACGCCATGTCCGAATCCGTCAGCTACCTGCTCGACCTGGTCCGCCGCCAGCGCGAGTCACCAGGTGAGGGGCTGCTCGGCGCACTGATCCGCGACAACGGCGACGAGATCGACGATCTGGAACTCGCGGGCCTCGCCGACGGCGTCCTGACCGGCGGCCTGGAGACCTCGGCGAGCATGCTCGCCCTGGGCGCGCTGGTGCTCATGGACCGCCCCGACGTAGCCGAAGCGGTCCGCGCGGGCCAGGGGGACGAAGGGTTCGTGGAGGAACTGCTGCGCTACCTCACGGTCGTCCAGGTGGCCTTCCCGCGGTTCGCCGTACGGGAGACCCGGATCGGTGACGTGACCATCGCCGCCGGGGACGTCGTGGTGTGCTCGCTGAACGCGGCCAACCGCGACGAGTCCCTCGGCAGCGACATGGACACGTTCGACATTGCCCGGCCGGGCAAGTCACACATGGCGTTCGGCCACGGCATCCACCGCTGCGTCGGCGCCGAGCTGGCCCGGATGGAGCTGCGGGCGGCGTACCCCGCGCTGGTCCGGCGGTTTCCCGCCATGCGGCTGGCCGTGGACCCGTCCGAGCTGTCGTACCGCGACACCTCCATCGTCTACGGCCTGGACGCGCTGCCCGTACTCCTGACCTGACCGCCCGGGGTGGTGGAACGCCGTCCCGAACAGGAACCCGCGAACGGCCATCCGCACCCTGTCACCACGGATCTCGAGATCCGCGGAGCGGCGCTCTAGTCTGAAAGGTGCACCATCGGCGGCCCTGGCACGAGATCTGGGAGGGCAACATGCGCATCGGTGACGTACTGCGCCTCAAAGGCGGCAAGGTCGTGACGGTTCCGCCGGACACCGACGTGGCGGGGCTCCTGGCGGTACTGGCCGAGCACCGGATCGGCGCCGTCGTCGTCTCTCGCGAGGGGTCCTCCGTCGAGGGGATCGTCAGCGAACGCGACATCGTCCGGGCCCTGGCCACGCGGGGCGCCGCGGTGTTGAAGGAGCCGGTCACGGCGATCCACACGACCGAGGTACGGACGGTAACGCCGGAAGCGCACGTCGACGAGGTGGAACGGCTGATGACCGAACGCCGGTTCCGGCACGTGCCCGTCGTGGTGGACGGCAAGCTGCGCGGCATCGTCAGCATCGGCGACGTGGTCAAGAACCGCATCGACGAGCTGGAGGCCGAGCGGAGCACCCTCACCGACTACATCACCGGCAGCCGCTCGTAGCAGCCGTCACGCGCCTGCGGAACCCCCGACATCGTCGGCGGAACCCTCGACATCGTCGGCGCCGCCGTGGCTCAGAGACTGTCGGGTAACCGGTTAGGCGCTTTGGGTTACGACGAGACACGTCGATG
>CBIHNN010000122.1:0-12051 GCA_966211315.1 uncultured Micromonosporaceae bacterium
GGGGGTAACCGGGGGTGCCGGGGGGCGGGAGGGGGGGGGGGCGCGGGTGGGGGACCCCGCCACCCTTCCCGTCCACGCGTCGAAGAAGACCGGCGGGAGCCGTGACAGTTCACCGCGGTGACGTGACGGTACCGGCGGTCCGGCCGGGGGCTCTCAACCCGTTCCGGACCACCGGTATACGGCTTCGTCTACCCGCGTCGCGGTGCGTCAATCCTTTGTGGCAGCAACGCGGTCAGCAGCCCGGCGAGGACCGCCACGCCGTCGCGGCTGAGCACCGACTCCGGGTGGAACTGAACCCCGGCGAACGTGGGCCCGCGCAGCGCGTGTACGGCGGCGTCGCCGGGGTCGACGGCGAGCTCCACCGGCCCGTATGGCGTCGCGATCCGGTCCGTGTCCGCGACCGGGGTGAAGGTCGAGTAGAACCCGACCCGCCGGGTCGTCCCGAACAGCTCCACGTCCCGTGCCACCCCCTGGTAGGGGGCGTCGCGGCGGTGCAGTCGCAGCCCGAGCCGGTTGGCGAGGACCTGGTGGCCGAGGCAGACCGCGAGCATCGGCCGGCCGTGTGCGAGCAGCCCGTCGGCGAGGTCGCGCAGCACCGCCATCTTCGGCTCGTCCGGGTCCTGCGGGTCACCAGGCCCGGGCCCCACGACCGTCAGGTCGGCGGGTCCGGCCGGGTCCTTCCACGAGCGGATCGACACCTGAAGGCCGAGCGCCCGCAGCTGGTGCGCCAGCATGCCGGTGAACGTGTCCTCCGCGTCCACGATGACCGCGGTGCGCCCCGCGAGAGCCGGGACGGTCAGCTCATCAGGCCGCCGCTGGTCCAGCCAGAACCGCGCCAGGTCCGCGTTCCGCGCCACCAGCAGCGCCGCCACCTGCGGATCGTCCGTCGGCACCGGTCGCGCCGCGGTCCGGCTTTGCGGGGGTACGAGTCCCAGTGCGGCGAGGATGCCGGCGGATTTGGCGTACGTCTCCGCGACCTCCCCGGCCGGCGTGGAGTGCCGGACCAGCGTGGCGCCGACCGGCACCCGGACCGAGCCGTCGGGCCGCAGTTCAGCTGTCCGGATGAGGATCGGCGCGTCCAGCGTCTGCCGTCCCTCGTCGTCGTGCCCGAGCAGGGCGAGTACCCCGGCGTAGTAGCCACGGCCGCGGCGTTCGTGCCGGGCGATGACCCGGCAGGCGTTCTCCATCGGGCTGCCGGTGACGGTGGGGGCGAACATCGTCTCGCGCAGCGTGTCCCGGACGTCGAGGGTGCCGCGGCCCGCGAGCAGGTATTCGGTGTGCGTCAGGTGCGCCATCTGTTTCAGGTACGGCCCGACGACCTGGCCGCCGTGCTCGGCGACCGTGGCCATCATCTTCAGCTCCTCGTCGAGGACCATGTACAGCTCGTCGACCTCCTTGGGGTCGGCGAGGAAGTTCAGCAACGCGTCCCGGTCCGGGGTGCCGCAGGGATGGCGGAACGTGCCGCTGATCGGGTTCATCATGGTCAGCCCGTCGACGACGCTGACGTGCCGTTCGGGGCTGGCACCGACCATCGTGCGGGTGCCGGTGTGCACGAGGAACGTCCAGTACGCGCCGTGCTCGTTCTCGAGGAGCCGGCGCAACGTGCGGGCGGCGGCGAGCAGCGGGGAGCCGTCCACGGCGGTGGTGTACGTGCGGTGGACGACGAAGTTGGCCCCCTCGCCCCGTCCGATCTCGGTGCGCAGGACGGCGTCGACCGTGTCGGCGTACTCCTCGTCACTGATGTCGAAGGCACCGGTGTGCGTGCCGGGCGGTCCGGACGGGAGCGCGGCGCGCAGGTCGGCCGGGGTCGTTGTCGCGTGCTCGGCGACCCGCAGGCATTCCAGGGCCGCACGGTCGTCGACGCAGGTGAAGCCGCGTTCGGTGACCTGGCGAAACGGAACCAGGGCGAGGGTTCGGGGTCCAGGGCCCGGAGGCAACGGCACGTCGGCGAGCTTCTCGACGGTGACGACGTCGCCGCGCAACACGTCCACGCGCCCGGTATCGGCGCGGCGGAGCAGCGCGAACGGTCCCGGGTCGTGACTGGCGGCGACGGTGTCGAGCAGGTGGGTGAGCAGATCCATGGTGGTGTCCTCGTCGGCTGAGGGCCGCCGTGGGCGGGCGCCTGGAGGAACACGAGAGCGGCCGCCTCGCTGAGGCGGCCGTGCTGCTGTGGGTTACGCGCGCAGGGCTGTGGCCGCCGGGTCGGCGGGCCACCAGAAGGTGTTCGGGTGCGCGTGCATGGCGGTGACAGTACGGCCGCCGCGCCGCCGGTTCAAGGTGGGGTCGCCCATCCGGTACGGCGGTTGAGCGGGCTCAGCGGTCGAAGCAGCGCCAGGTGCGTGCGTCCCCCTTGGTGGTCTGCCGGGCCTGGCTGGCGCCGCCGAAGCTGTCTCGGCACGCCGCGTCGAGGTTGATCCTGCTGAACGTGACGACCTTGACACAGGCCCAGTCGCCGGTCTTCGCATTAGCGTCCGGCCCGTCCAGCAGGACGGCGGCACGCTGGCCTTCGCCCTGGCAGAACGCGGTGAGGAACTTCTCGAAAGCGTCGAACCCTGCGGGACCGACCTGGCGCGGTTCGGGCCGCCCGTTGTCGTCGCCGCCGTTGTTGCCGCCGCCGTCGCCGGTCGGGCTCGGTGACGGTGACGGCGGCGGTGGCGGGGTGCCGGAGTCCGCCGGGGGTGTGACGGACTCGGGCGGGGAGGCGGCCGAGGCGGCGGGGTCGTCGCTCACGGCGCCGGGCGGCAGGCCGGCGTTCTCGTCAGTCGAGTTGACGGCGATGTAGCCGGGGACGAGCAGGGCGATGAGGGCAAGGGCGGCGCCGCCGATGAGCCATTCCCGGCGGGTGAACGGGCGTGTGCGCAGCAGGCCGAGCCGGGAGCCGGCTCCCGTACCGCCGGCTCGTAGGCCGTCGACGATCGATCGGCGATGCCGATGGCCGACCGGCTTCTCCGCCGGGTCGTGGGACTGTCCGGGCTCGGTCACGGTACGGCGCCCCCCGAGGTCAGGCGAGTGCTGACCAGCCGGTCAGACCGGCAACTGTAGCCGCGCGGCCGGCAGATCCGGGTCGGCCGTGGCGGCGGATCCTGCCTCGGCCGAGCCGGCGGGCCGATCCCACCAGCCCCAAGGGTTCGACGGGGGCAGAAATCAGGCGCCGAGGTACGCCAGCTGCACCGCGCCGCGGGCCCACCGCATGCGGTCGACGGCGACGTCGGGGTGCTCGCCGAACTCCTGGGCGACGAGGGCGGCGCAGCCGGTCTCGCCGTGTACCTGGACGGCGTGGTCGACGGCGTCGCGGATGTGCTCGGGACTCGGGTGCTGCGAACCCTGCACGTCGGAGACGAACAGCGCCTCGCTGCGGAGATCCTCGGTCTGCTGAGCGAACATCGGATCCTCCTGCCGCGGGTCGGTCGCTGGGCGTCGTTCACTGAAGTAAGGAGACGACAGCGTGGCTGCAGAGCCAGAGCTCCGGGGTTGCCGTGCCGTTGTCTCGGCCGGTTCGAGGGAACGGTCGGCTCGGCACCATTTCCGGATGTAACGGGATATTGTCGGTTTTGGTGGCGGAAGGGGGCGAGGTGAGTTCTGTGTTCCATGCGTTGATCATCGAAGACGAGTGGGACGTCCTCGAACTTCTGAGCACCCACCTGGGTCGGTTGGGCTGTCGTGTGAGCGGTGCCCAGACCGGCCGCCGCGGCGTTGAGCTGGCCGTAGCCGACCCGCCGGACGCCGTCGTCGTGGACATGATGCTGCCGGACATCGACGGCCGGGAGGTGATCCGGCGGCTGCGCGCGGACGACCGTACGGCGCGCTGTCCGATCGTGCTCTGCTCGGCGCTGGACCTGGACAACCTGGAAGACCTGCACGCCGACGCGGTGCTTGCCAAGCCGTTCGGCAAGGCCGACGTGGCGCATCTGGTACGGCGTCTCGCGGCCCGTGAACGAAATGAGGGGCAACCGTGACGGTGGTACTGGTCGCCGATGACGACGCGGACATCCGCGACCTCGTGGCGTTCAAGCTGGAACAGGCCGGGCTGGAGGTCATCGCTGTCGAGGACGGGCAGCAGGCCGTGGAGCAGGCCCGCGTGCACCATCCGACCCTCGCGGTCCTGGACGTCTCGATGCCGTGCCTGTCCGGCATCGACGTCTGCCGGATGCTGCGCGCCGACCCGGCCACCGCAGGCACGCTGATCATTCTGCTGACCGCCCGCGTACAGGAGCAGGACGTGGAGGGGGGATTCAGCGCCGGCGCGGACGACTACGTGACGAAACCGTTCAGTCCGCGCGAGCTGATCTCGCGGATCCAGGCGCTGCTGACCCGGGCGAGGACGTGACCGGCCGGCCCGGCGACACGCCCCGCGCGGTGCTGGGGTGATCGCGATGCGCGAAGACGACACCGTCGCACGGGTGCTCCGCCGCGCCTTCGCCGTACTGGTGCTGCTCATCGTCGTGTCCGGGTCCGCGGGGGTCACCACGGTGATCACCGAGCACAACGCGGTTCAGCAGCTCACCGACCACGTGTTGCCGTTACAGCTCGCCAACGCAGACCTGCGCGGCGTCCTTGCGGACGGTCAGCGCGGCCTGCGCGGCTACCTGCTGACCGGCGACACCAAGCTGCTCGACAACTACCACACGGCGCGCAGCGACTACCTCGCCACGGCCCAACGGATGCGGCGGCTCGCCGTGGACACCGAGAACGCGTCGATCGACGGCCAGGTCACCCGGGCGGAACGCTGGTGGAGCATCGCCGAGCAGCAGCGGCTCGCCGCGCCGCGCAGCGAGCAGGCCGCCCGCTACGTGTCCGAGGGGCGTCGCCTGTTCGCGGCGTTCGAGAAGGCCAACGGTGAATTCGACGACGAGCTCGGCGCACAGGCGGACCGGCTTCGCGAGCGGAGCAGCGTACTGGGCGTGGTTGCCACGATCGGCCTGATCACCGTCACTGGGCTGGCGGTGCTGATCGGTGCGATCACCGCGGTCCGGTGCACCCGCCGGATCACCACGCCGCTGGACCGGCTCGCCGAGGTCATCGGCCGGTTGCGCAGCGGTGACAGCGGGGCCCGAGCCGATATCGGGGACGGGCCGGCCGAGATCCGGGCGGTCGCCGGTGCCGTCAACGAGATGGCCGACGACGCCGACCGGGCCCGCCTGCAGGAGGCCGACGTCGCCCGGCTACGGCAGAGGGTGCGGGTGGTCAACACCCGGGTACGGCAGTACCTGTCGGTCGAGACGGCCATGCACGAGGCCGCGGACGGGCTCGGCACCACCCTGAACGCCCGGCACGCGCTGGTCCGGATGGCGGCGAACGGGCACGACGGCCGGGCGACGGCCTGCTTCTCCGCCGACGGTGCCGGTGACGCGCTGTCGCCCTTCGCCGAGGCCGGCACCGGCTGGCTGACCAGCGGCGACATCATCGTGGCGGCTGCTGCGGCGGACATGGCCGCGGCGCCGGAGAGCGAACGCCTGGCCTGGCAGGCGGCGGGCGGCGGCCCGCTCGTCACCGTCGCGGTCAGCAACGGCGAGGAACTGCTCGGCGCGGTCACCCTGGTCCGAGCCCCGGGCGAGCCGGCCTGGAACCCGATCGAGGTGCGTCTCGTCGAGTCCGTCGCCACCGACCTGGGCCGGGGCGTACACCAGGCCCGGCTCTTCGAGCAGGAACAGCACCTGGTGGCCCAGCTCAAGGAGCTCGACACCGCCAAGACGGACTTCATGTCGACCGTCTCGCATGAGCTGCGTACGCCGTTGACCAGCATCGCGGGCTACGTGGAGATGCTGCGCGACGGGGACGCCGGGGCGATCAACACGTCCCAGACGAAGATGCTGGAGGTCATCGATCGCAATACGACCCGGTTGCGGATGCTCATCGAGGACATGCTGATCCTGTCCCGGATCGAGGCCGGCACGTTCCGCGTCCAACGCCGTACGGTCGACTTGGCGAAGTTGGTGGAGGTCGCGGTCGCCGGGGCGGGTGCCGCCGCGGAGAAGGCCGCGGTGACCGTCGCCGTCGAGGTGGCCCGCCCGCTGCCGGTCTACGCCGACAGCGATCAGCTGGACCGGGTGGTGACGAACGTGATCTCCAACGCCGTGAAGTTCACCCCGCCGGGCGGCCGGGTCACCGTCTCCGGCCGGGCCGAGTCCGGCGAGGTGGTGCTCGTCGTCTCGGACACGGGTATGGGCATCCCCGACGCCGACAAGCCGCGGGTGTTCGCCCGCTTCTTCCGTGCCGGCAACGCCGTCCACCAGGCCATCCCGGGTACGGGCCTCGGCCTGGCCATCGCGCAGACGATCGTGCAGAACCACGACGGCAGCATCGAGGTGGACTCCACTGAGAGCGTCGGCACCACGGTGACCGTGCGCCTACCCGTTGCCGACGAGTCGTGACCCATGATCTTCGACGGCTCCGCCGAGTCGCCGTCGAAGACCGTGAACCAGGATCAACCACCTGTGGCTGTACCCGGCCGGACCGGGCTGGCGCGAGCCGTACCCGGGCTGGCACCGCCGGCGCCGTGGCGCTGGCCGCCGCGGCGATGGACGCCATCAGCAACGCCCTGCGCTCCGTGCAAGAGCTGACCCACCGTCGTACCGCCAGCCTCCGGCCCTTCGCCCTGCCAGGGCTTGAGTGCTGGTCCGTTCCCGGCGCTGGTTTAGCGCTCCGTCTGAACAGGCAGCGCAGATCCGCCGGCACGTCGGCGGGCCGCGGGAGTATCACCGGATGTGCGGGCGGAGCTTCGGCGCCGGCTGGCGGAACCGGATCTGGACTTCCCCAGTTCTGCACCTGGCGGGGGTTGCCGGCGTCGTCGGCGCGGCAGTTGGAACGGGTGTGGGATGCCTGGCAGGCCGAGCGGTCCCGCCACGGGTCGGCACCCTCGACCAGAACACCGGGCGCCAACTCGACGGCTCACCCTCGACCGCACCTCCACCGACACCACCTCCGGCAAGGACACCCGCACCGCCACCGCAAACGCCTTCCTGGCCGCGATCTACTCGCTGTTTGGCCACGCCGCCGGCGTCATCTCGTGCCCGCCGATGCCATCACGGGGTCCGGGCGATGCGACGAAACGCCACGGCCACATCATTGTCACGTTCGTGACCGCCGCCGAGGCTGTTTCCGGCGGGGTGGGCGGGTGCGTCGTGGCCGTTCGCTGGTCGGCGATCATGGTGTTCGCCCTCCTCGGACGGGTCGGAGCCCACGGTTACCCCGGTGTGTCCTTCCGCCGCGCCCGGCACCGCCGGGCGCGGCGCCTCAGCGACGTCGGTGTTGCGCACCCCGAGAAGCCAGGAGAACTCCTCCCCGGTCATCCATTCCCGGCGGTTAGTCACCTCGATGACGGTGTAGTGGCCGCCGGGGTTTTTGGCGATGATGTACAGCTTCCCGTGGTCGAAACGGACATCAACCTGCTGGCCGCGCAGACTGGAGCCGACGTGGAGATAACGCTTGCGCACTTTTCCGGCGTCACCCCCCTCGGTGCTCATGCCCAGAAGCACGTAGCCGTACATACCGACTGTGCGCGTGATCACCATGGGCTGGGCTGGGTTGATCATGGGCGGTGGTAGCGGGGCGGTGGTGTTGCGCGCCTCGTGAAGCCGGGAGAACTCCTCCCCGGTCATCCATTTCTCGCAGTCAGCCACCCGGACGGTGTAGTGGCCGTCGGGATTTTTGGCGATGATGTACAGCTTCCCGTGGTCGAAACGGACATCAACCTGCTGGCCGCGCAGACTGGAGCCGACGTGGAGATAACGCTTGCGCGCTTGTCCGGCGCCACCCTCCTTTGTGAACCCTAGGTACACGCGGCCGCCGCTATCGGCTGTGCGCGTGATCACCATCGGCTGGGCCGGGTTGATCATGGGTGGTGGTAGCGGGGCGGCGGTTTTGGGCGCCTTGCGAAGCCGGGAGAACTCCTCCCCGGTCAGCGTCCATTTCTCGCGGTTAGCCAACGGGACGACGGTGTCGCGCCCGTTGTGGTCTTTGGCGATGACGGACGGCCTGCCGCGGTCGAAACGGACGTCAACCCGCTGGCCGCGCAGACTGGAGCCGACGTGGAGCAGGCGCTTGCGCGCTTGTCCGGCGTCCCCCTCCTTGATCATTCCCAGAGACACGCAGCCGTTGTGATCGACGGTGCGAGTGACCACCATGGCCGGGGTCGGGTCGTCCGGGTCGACCGGGCCGTCGGGGTCGTCCGGGGACGGGGGTAGCGGGTTGGTGGTGCTGGTGGTGGATAGGTCGGGAGGCGGGCTGGGCTGCTCGTGGGCCAGGACGTGGTGTGCGCTGGCCGGTGCTGGGGATCCGGATCCTGTCGTGCGGCGTTTGCCGCTGGGCGGCCCGTCCGGGTCGGATGACGCGGGAGCGCTGTCCAGCCCGGCCTGCCGCGCGGATTGTTTGGCAGGTGCCGCGCCGGCTTGCTGAAGGTGCCGCGGTGCCCGGTTGTCGGGCCTGTGGGGGAAGGCGTCGACCTGTCCGATCGGCGGCGGCTCGTCCGCCGGCCGGGGCGACGGCTGTCCGGCCGGGGTGGCGGGCACGTTCAGGCGCGGATCGACGCCGCGCAACACCTGATCGATCGTCGGCGACGGGACATCGAGAAACGTGGTGAACAGGTCCCACTCCTCAGCATCGAAGGGCCGCTCCAGCAACGCCCCCAAACCGTCCCCGTCCCCGTCATCGGCGGGGCCACTGCTCATCCGGGACCGGTACGACGGTTGCCGAGGACTGGTTGGGAATGGGATGCGGCGACCACCCCTCATCGCTGTGCCACCCACCATCGCCGGGGAACCCTCGGCCGGGGCTACCGCGGTGCCGTCCAACTGCACCGGGGTACCGGGCCGACCCCGCGACCCGTCAGCGGCTACACCACTGACCCACCAGGCCTGGGACGGCGACGACGGTTCCCGAGCCAACCATTCGGTCACGGTCACCCCACCGGCTTCGGCTGCGGTTTCGGTTTCGGTGGACTGCAGGAACGCGTCGAGCGCCTGCGGTGTCCAGACCGGGGTGGGTGGGTCCTGGTCGCGTCCGCTGCGTCGGCCGGGCGGTAGCACTTCCGCGTCTTGGCCGGTCTGCCTGACGGTGCCGGCGCTGCCCTGCCCTACCGCCGCCGGGCGGTGCCGGTCTGCGCCGGGTTCGGGGCCGGGCTGGTGCGGCGGCACCGCGGGTGCGTGCGGGTCGCCGCCGGGACGCGCCGTGCCGCCTTGTCCGGTGCCGCAGGTCACGCCGACATCAGAGGTATCAGCCGGCCGGTCGGAGATCGTCGTGTCCGTGTCCGGGTCGGCGGCCAGGTACGCCGACCACAGCTGCCGCAGCTGGGCGTCGTCCAGGCCGTCCAGCACATCCGACTCCAGCTCGCGTGGCTGCTGCCACAGGTGCGGGTACGGGTGGCCCGGGCCGGTGTGCTCGAGCGGTGGGGTGGGGTCGGGGGTCGGGGTGGGCCACTGGTCGTCCGGGATGTCGAGGGGGCTGTGCTCGCCCTGCTCGCTGTGGGCGGGGGATTGGACGGCGGGCAGGGGTGCGGCACGGTCGTCGGCGGTGGGCCACCCGGTGGTATCCGCGTCGGCGCGCCCGGTGGGTTCGGTCTCGGGCGGCGTTGACGGTAGCGCAATCTGCTGCGCGGAGCCCGGTACGGCCGAGTGGGCGGATGCCACGCTCGTCGCGGGGTTCGGCGTAGGTGGTGCGGTGGTGGTGCCGGTGGTGGCTTCGAGGGTGTCGATCAGGCGGTGCAGTCCGAGGTAGGCGTCGCGGAGGTGGTGGCGTAGTGGCGTGCTGTCGTAGCGGGCCGCTTGGTCGGTGCCGACCGTGTTCAGGGCCTGCCGCACAGTGTTGAGCGGGCCGGCGGTGGCGTCGTTGATCTGGTGCTGGTCCGGGGTGGGCAGCTGGGTGAGCGCGGCTTGGTAGCGGTGGTGGAGGGCGTGTAGGTGGGGGGCCCAGACGGTGAGTAGCCGTTCGGGTCGGTCGATGGTGGGGGTGTGTGGGGTGGTGTGGGTCGGCCTGGGTGGGGTGTTGCCGGTGGTGGGCCGGGTGGCCAGGTAGTGATCGCCGTGGCGGAGCAGGGTGATGCGGGTGGCGCTGGCCGGGCCGAGGTCCACGGTGACGGGGGGCCGACCGGCGACCGTGGTGAGGATGCGCAGCGGTATGCCGTAGGCCTCGGCGAGGAGCCAGGGCGCCCAGTCGCCGCTCTGGCCGGCCCATTGGCCGGGTTCGGCGATCTCGTGGGTCCATTCCCAGTGTTGGACCGGGGGTGGTACGTCGTCGTGGTAGGCGATGGTGGCGCGGAACGCGGCGGCCCAGGTTTGGGGGCTGTGGAGGGCGTGCCAGAGTAGCGCGGCGGCTCGCGCGCGTAGGGCGGGTACCGATCCGCCGCTGGTGTCGGCCAGTTGCGGGTCGGCGATGAGCAGGCTGGTGTAGAGGCAGTCGCCGTCGCGGGGCACGTCCACGATCTCCAGCGGTGCGTCGCGGGTAGGGGCGGGTGGATGCCGTTGCGGGTTCGGCCCGGGCGGCGGGGTAGCGGGGGCGGCGGCGGTCGGCTCGTCGACGCGTCCCGCGGGCGACCGGTCGGGCCGGCCGGCGTCCATTGCCCAGTTGGGGTCCATCGCCCAGTCGGCGTCCATCGCCCAGTCGGCGTGTATCGCTGCGGCGCTGGATGACGGCCACGGCTGTCCGGGGTCGTCGGCCGGGGAGTCCAGCATCTGCGACTCGAGCTCGCGCAGCCACTGCCGGGTGCGGGGGGACAGGTGGCCCGGGCCGGTGTGCGCGAGGGGTGGGGTTGGGTCGGGGCCTGGTGGTGGGGTCGTCGGGCTGGTCCACGGGTGGTGCCGGTCGGGGAGGTCGACGTCGCTGTGCGCGGGGGGCAGGGCTGCGGTGCGGTTGTGGGCGGTGGGGTGCGGCAGCCCGAGGGGGCGGTAGCCGCCCGGCCGGATGATGGTGTAGTCCTCGCGGCGCTGGGCGCGCGGCTCGTCGGTGTTGCGGACGTCCCGGAGTTGCGCGAAGCGTCGGGGTGGGATCGGGCTGGGCGTGTACGTCCTGGCGATCTGGCCTTTGACGATCAGGTGCAGTCCGTCGGTGTCGAGCCGGGCGGTGACCGGCCGCTCGGCGTGGCGCGTGCCGACGATCAACTGCAGGGCGCCCATCCAGACCCTGCCCCTGCAGTCTGCCTTTCTGGCGGCGGTGAGGTGCATCGGCGTGCCCGGGTTGGCCTTGAGGGCGGGGAAGCTGTCGATGTTGATGACGCCGGCAAGGCGGGCGAAGGCCGGCGGCAGCGGTTGCTCCGGATAGACCACGCCCCGCATGGCGGCGAACCACGCCGGCGCCAGCGGGGCGGGGTCCAGCGTGTGCACGATCCGGCCTTGCGCGTTGAGGATGTGCAGGACCTCGTCGTCCATCCACAACGAGACCGTCTGGCCTTCGAGGCTTTCTGGGACGGTGACACGGGCCAGGCCAACGCTCATCTTGCCTGAGGTCGGCGCCAGCAGGCCCTGAACCAGCATCGGGCGCCGGTCGGGGCGGTCGAGGTTTCTGTGCTCGCCGTGGGTGGCGGGTGGGAGTGCGGCGTGGTCGTCGGCGGTGAGGAGCGCGGGGTGGTGGTGGATCGTCGATGGGAGGCGTGGATCGGCGGTGGCGCCTTCAATGCGGCGTCGACGTGCTGGTGCGGTGTCCTGGTGGGATGGGGGGCGTTTGCGCCGCGGGCCCGGGGTGACGGTGGCGACCGTACCGCGGTGCTCGGCGCCGGGTCCACAGGTGGACCCGGCCGGTGCGTCGCTGCGCGGTACCTCGGTGGGCGGGGGCGGCCACCCCGCCGGCCGGTCCGGGCTCGCGCCGGGCGGCAGGTGGGTAGCCGGCGCCGGCCCGGTGGCACCAGCATCGGCGTACCCGGTGGGCTCGGTGTCGGCGCGCGGCGGCGACAGTGGCGGGTCGCCGGCGGTGGTCGGGTCGCCCGCGGTGGCCGGTGGTGCGGCGACGGTGCAGGAGGGGCCGTCGTGCGCCTCGACACCGGCATGGCCGACGCGGGTATCGGCCGGCGTCGCCCACTCGGGTACCGCGCCGGGTTCGAGGCGCTGGACGTGGCCGTGCCCGTCG
>CBIHNN010000123.1:0-11961 GCA_966211315.1 uncultured Micromonosporaceae bacterium
CTCGGCGAAGTCGGCGACGCTGGAGCCACGGCGGCCCGGCGTCGTCGGCTTGTACTTGCGGATAGGCATGTCTACAACCCCTAGCTGACCGGGCCGCCGAAGGCCTCAATGCGGTCACCGTCGGCCAGCTTCACGATCGCGCGCTTGGTCGCCTTGCGCTGACCGAAACCGGTCTTGGTGCGCTTGCGCTTGCCTTCGCGATTCATGGTGTTCACCGTCAGGACCCGGACGTCGAAGATCTGCTGAATGGCGATCTTGATCTCGGTCTTGTTCGCGTCCGGGTGGACGAGGAACGTGTACCAGTTCTGATCGAGAACGCTGTAGCTCTTCTCCGAGATGACCGGCGCGATGATGATGTCGCGCGGGTCGGCGATCGTGCTCACTTGGACTCCTCCGCGGTCTCGGCCGGGACGCCCAGGAACTCATCGAGGGCTTCCTTGGTGAAGACCACCTCGTCGGCTACCAGCACGTCGTACGTGTTGAGCTGGCCGGCCTCGATCAGGTGAACGGTCGGCTCGTTGCGCAGCGACACCCAGTTCAGCTCGTCCAGGTTGCTCAGCACGACGAGGACCTTGGTCGACTCGGTCGCTTTACGCAGCGTCGCGACGGCCGCCTTGGTGGACGGCTTCTCACCGGAGACGAAGGTCTCCACGACGTGCAGCCGGCCGTCACGGGCCCGGTCCGAGAGGGCGCCACGCAGAGCGGCGGCCTTCATCTTCTTGGGCGTCCGCTGGCTGTAGTCGCGCGGCTGCGGCCCGTGCACGACGCCACCGCCGGTGAACTGCGGCGCGCGGATCGAGCCCTGACGGGCGCGACCGGTGCCCTTCTGCTTGTACGGCTTCTTGCCACCGCCGGCGACCTCACCGCGGGTCTTCGCCTTGTGCGTACCCTGGCGAGCCGCCGCGAGCTGGGCCGTGACGACCTGGTGCATCAGCGGGATGTTCGCCTGCACGTCGAAGACGTCGGCCGGCAGTTCGATCGAGCCGGCCTTGGCACCCTCGGCGTTCAGAACGTCAACCGTGGTCACTTGGCACCGCCCTTCTTCACCGGGACCTTGGCCGCGGAGCGGACCAGGATCAGCGCGCCCTTGGGGCCGGGGACGGCACCACGGACGAGCAGCAGGTTGTTCTCGAGGTCGACGGCCTGGATCGTCAGGTTCTGCACCGTGAATCGGCGACCACCCATCCGACCCGCCATCTTGACGCCCTTGAAGACGCGACCCGGGGTGGCGCAGGCACCGATCGAGCCGGGCGAGCGGTGCTTGCGCTCGACACCGTGACTCGCCCGCAGGCCATGGAAGCCGTGACGCTTCATGACGCCCGCGTAGCCCTTGCCCTTGGTCTTGCCGGTGACGTCGACCGTCGAGCCCGCCGCGAACGTCTCGACCGAGACCTCTTGGCCGAGCGAGTACTCGCCGGCGTCGACAGTCCGCAGCTCGACGATGTGCCGGCGAGGGGCGACGTCAGCCTTGGCGTAGTGACCGCTCTTCGGCTTGTTGACCTTGCGCGGGTCGATGGCGCCGTACGCCAGCTGGACCGCCGCGTAGCCGTCCTTGTCAGTGGTACGTACCTGAGTGACGACGCACGGGCCGGCCTGAACCACGGTCACCGGGACAACCTTGTTGTTGTCCCAGACCTGGGTCATGCCGAGCTTGGCGCCCAGGATGCCCTTCACTTGCCTGTCCATTGATCCGGATCCCTACAGCTTGATCTCGATGTCGACGCCAGCCGGCAGGTCGAGGCGCATGAGCGAGTCGACCGTCTTGGGAGTCGGGTCGATGATGTCGATCAGACGCTTGTGCGTGCGCATCTCGAAGTGCTCGCGCGAGTCCTTGTACTTGTGCGGCGAGCGGATCACGCAGAAGCGGTTGATCTCCGTGGGCAGCGGCACCGGGCCCGCGACCTGCGCCCCGGTTCGCGTCACCGTCTCGACGATCTTCCGCGCCGAGGAGTCGACGACCTCGTGGTCATAGGCCTTGAGCCGGATGCGGATCTTCTGTCCCGCCATGGTGGCTTCTGTTTCCTTCTCTTCGATGCCGCTACCTGCGAGGGTCCGCCCCCGCATGCCCCCGGGCGCCGCGCACCACCGCTCTGATGCGGTGCTGTACGACTCCGGGCCGCAGGACCCTCGGCCCTGCGATGTCCGACCCCCGCGGTCGGGCGTGTCGCGCTGTGGAACCAGGCTCCGCCCCGGGACTTCATGTCTCGGGGCTCCCCAGTCCGTCGGGAAGTCGGGGTGCCGGCGCCGCTCCGCGAGGAACCGCAAGCCGGACACCGGGCGAGGGTGGTTGACAACCAAGGCCGCCAACCACCCTGCGCGGACGCAACCTGACTAGTATGCCGTACTACTGCACGGCAACGCTAATCGGGGTACCGAATCAGGCGTTGATCTTCGTGACCGTGCCGGCGCCGACGGTACGGCCACCTTCACGAATCGCGAACTTCAGGCCCTCTTCCATGGCGATCGGCTGAATCAGCTTGACCGTCATCGAGGTGCTGTCACCCGGCATGACCATCTCGGTGCCCTCGGGCAGCGTGACAACGCCGGTGACGTCCGTGGTCCGGAAGTAGAACTGCGGACGGTAGTTCTGGAAGAACGGCGTGTGACGGCCGCCCTCTTCCTTCGAGAGGATGTAGACCTGACCCTCGAACTCCGTGTGCGGAGTCGTGGTGCCCGGCCGAACGACGACCATGCCGCGCTCGACATCGTCACGCTTGATACCGCGGAGCAGCAGACCGACGTTCTCACCGGCGCGAACCTCATCGAGAACCTTGCGGAAGATCTCGATGCTGGTCACGGTGGACTTGATCGACTTCTCCTTGATGCCGACGATCTCAACTTCCTCGTTCGGCTTCAGGATGCCGCGCTCCGCGCGGCCGGTGACGACCGTGCCACGACCGGTGATCGTGAAGACGTCCTCGATGGGCATGAGGAACGGCTTCTCGGTCTCACGCTCGGGCTGCGGGATCGCGGTGTCGACCGCGTTCATCAGCTCGAGGAGCTTGTCGGTCCACTCCTTCTCACCCTCGAGCGCCTTGAGCGCGGAGACGCGTACGACCGGCACGTCGTCGCCCGGGAACTCGTAGGTGCTGAGCAGCTCACGGACCTCGAGCTCGACGAGCTCCAAGAGCTCCTCGTCCTCGACCATGTCGCTCTTGTTGAGCGCCACGACGATGTACGGAACACCGACCTGGCGGGCCAGGAGCACGTGCTCCTTGGTCTGCGGCATCGGGCCGTCGGTCGCGGCGACCACCAGGATCGCGCCGTCCATCTGGGCGGCACCGGTGATCATGTTCTTGATGTAGTCCGCGTGACCGGGGCAGTCGACGTGCGCGTAGTGCCGCGTCTCCGTCTGGTACTCGACGTGCGCGATCGAGATCGTGATGCCACGGGCCTTCTCCTCAGGCGCCTTGTCGATCTCGTCGAACGGCGTGTAAGGGTTCAGGTCCGGATACTGGTCGTGCAGGACCTTCGTGATGGCCGCAGTCAGCGTCGTCTTACCGTGGTCGATGTGACCAATGGTGCCGATGTTGACGTGCGGCTTAGTCCGCTCGAACTTCGCCTTCGCCACTGGTGTCCTCCTGTGGACTGTCTGTGTCTGTCGACTGTCTCCCCGACCCCAACATAACGGGCCGGGGATCGGCTGGGTCTTGCGGCCGCATGGCCTTCAGGCCCGGTCCCACACAATTCGCCGCCGCTGCGAACCGCGAGCCGCCGCCGCCCGCCCGATCACTCGAACGGGCGGCGGAAAACATCACTCGCCGGTCGCCTTGGCGATGATCTCCTTGGCCACGCTCTGCGGCACCTCGGCGTAGGAGTCGAACTGCATGCTGTAGCTTGCCCGGCCCTGCGTCTTCGACCGCAGGTCGCCGACGTAGCCGAACATCTCGGACAGCGGCACCAGCGACTTGATGACACGAGCGCCGGAACGCTCCTCCATCGACTGGATGATGCCGCGCCGGGAGTTGAGGTCACCGATGACGTCACCCATGTTGTCCTCGGGGGTGGTGACCTCAACGGCCATCATCGGCTCGAGCAGCGTGGGGCTGGCCTTGCGGGCAGCCTCCTTCATCGCGATCGACCCGGCGATCTTGAATGCCATTTCCGAGGAGTCGACCTCGTGGTACTGGCCGTCCAGCAGGGTCAGCTTGACGCCGACCAACGGATAGCCGGCGAGGACGCCGTACTGCATGGCGTCCTGAGCGCCGTGGTCCACCGAGGGGATGAACTCCTTAGGGATACGACCGCCGCTGACCGCGTTGACGAACTCGTACGTGGGACCGTCGGCCACGAGCGGCAGGGGCTCGAGCTTGATGATGACCTTCGCGTACTGGCCCGAACCACCGGTTTGCTTCTTGTGGACGTAGTCGTACTTCTCGACCGTGCCCTTGATCGTCTCACGGTACGCCACCTGCGGCTTACCGATGTTCGCCTCGACGTTGAACTCACGGCGCATCCGGTCGACCAGGATGTCCAGGTGCAGCTCACCCATGCCGGCGATGACCGTCTGCCCAGTCTCCTCGTCGTTCTTGACGCGGAAGGTCGGGTCCTCCTCGGCCAGACGCTGGATCGCGGTACCCAGCTTCTCCTGGTCCGACTTGGTCTTCGGCTCGATCGCCACCTGGATGACCGGTTCCGGGAAGGTCATCGACTCAAGGATGACCGGGCTCGCCGGGTCACACAGCGTGTCGCCGGTGGTGGTCTGCTTGAGACCCTGCACGGCGATGATGTCCCCGGCCTGGGCCGATGGACGCTCTTCACGCTTGTTGGCGTGCATCTGGTAGATCTTGCCGATCCGCTCTTTGCGGTCCTTGGTGGAGTTGACGACCTGCGCGCCCGTCTCCACCGTGCCCGAGTAGACGCGGAAGTAGGTCAGCTTACCGAGGTGCTTGTCCGTCTGGATCTTGAACGCGAGACCGGAGAACGGCTCGGAGTTCGACGGCTTGCGCAGCAGCGGCGTCTCGCCGTCGGTGGCCGTGCCCTCGATCGCCGGGATATCCAGCGGCGACGGCAGGAAGTCCACCACGGCGTCGAGCATGGGCTGGACGCCCTTGTTCTTGAACGCCGAACCGCAGAGCACCGGGTTCGCCTTGCTGGCGATCGTGGCCCGCCGGATCGCGGCCCGGATCTCGTCGTTGGACACCTCTTCGCCCTCGAGGTACTTCTCCATCACGGCGTCGTCGACGTCCGCGAGGGTCTCGATGAGCTTCTCGCGCCACTCGTTCGCGGAGTCGACCAGGTCGGCCGGGATCTCCTCGATCGCGTAGTCCTCGCCCTTCTGGGTCTCACCACGCCAGGTCAGCGCGCGCATCTCGATGAGATCCACGACACCGATGTGGTCACCCTCGAGGCCGATCGGGATCTGCAGCACGAGCGGCGTGGCGTTGAGCCGGTCGATCATCATCTGCACGCAGCGGAAGAAGTCCGCGCCCGTACGGTCGAGCTTGTTGACGAAGCACATCCGCGGGACGTTGTACTTGTCCGCCTGACGCCAGACGTTCTCGGTCTGTGGTTCCACGCCGGCGACACCGTCGTAGACCGCGACAGCGCCGTCGAGCACCCGCAGCGACCGCTCGACCTCGACCGTGAAGTCGACGTGGCCGGGCGTGTCGATGATCTGGATCGTGTAGCCCTTCCACTCGCACTTCGTGGCGGCGGAGGTGATGGTGATACCGCGTTCCTGCTCCTGCTCCATCCAGTCCATGACGGCGGCGCCCTCGTGGACCTCACCGATCTTGTACGTGATGCCGGTGTAGAACAGGATCCGCTCAGTGGTCGTGGTCTTACCGGCATCGATGTGCGCCATGATGCCGATGTTGCGTACCTTGGCGAGCGCGTCTGCGGCGGCCACTTCAATCCCTACTTTTCATCGTCGTCTCGAGGACCGGTACGACGGCCGTGGCCCGGCAGATGCCGGGCCGTCGACACGTCATTACCAGCGGTAGTGCGCGAAGGCCTTGTTGGACTCCGCCATCTTGTGGGTGTCCTCGCGCCGCTTCACGGCGGCACCGAGACCGTTGCTCGCGTCGAGCAGCTCATTCTGCAGGCGCTCGATCATGGTCTTCTCACGACGCGCCTTCGAGTACGTCACCAGCCAGCGCAGGCCGAGCGTGGTCGCCCGGGCCGGGCGGACCTCGACCGGAACCTGATAGGTCGCGCCGCCGACGCGGCGGCTGCGGACCTCAAGGGTCGGCTTGACGTTGTCCATCGCCCGCTTGAGGGTGACGACCGGGTCGGTGCCGCTCTTCTCGCGGCAGCCCTCGAGCGCGCCGTAGACGATGCGCTCGGCGAGCTGACGCTTGCCACCCAGCAGGATCTTGTTGACCAACTGCGTCACCAGCGGTGAGTTGTACACCGGGTCGGCGACGACCGGGTGGCGCTGAGCGGGGCCCTTACGCGGCATGTCAGCTCTTCTCCTTCTTCGCACCGTAACGGCTGCGGGCCTGCTTGCGGTTGCGGACACCCTGGGTGTCCAGCGAACCGCGCACGATCTTGTAGCGGACACCCGGGAGGTCCTTCACGCGACCGCCACGCACGAGCACGATCGAGTGCTCCTGGAGGTTGTGGCCGACGCCCGGGATGTACGCGGTCACCTCGATCTGGCTGCTGAGCTTCACACGAGCGACCTTGCGCAGCGCGGAGTTCGGCTTCTTGGGGGTAGTGGTGTACACGCGCGTGCACACGCCGCGCCGCTGAGGGCTTCCCTTCAGCGCCGGCGTCTTGGTCTTGCTCGTCTTCGCCTGGCGGCCCTTGCGGACCAGCTGCTGGATCGTGGGCACCGGGTTTCTCCGCTCCCTTCGGCCGCCCTTGTGTACGGCCGCACTGTCTGTTCGTTGCCGGACCGCCGCGGGGACGGCCCTGGTTATTACATGTCGGACGGTCCTGGTGGACCGAGTCCGACACCCGCGGTCGGGCGTGTCGCCGGACCGCAGCTTTCCGGGGCGGACTGATGTCCGTACCGAATTCGGTCTTGGTCGTGTCGCCACCCAGCCACGAAAGCGCTTCGAGTGCACGCACGATTTGCCCAGGCAAGCCTGGGCACGAGGAGAAAGCCTACCCATCACGGTCGCGCAGGTCAAAACGACGGCCGGTTACCCTGCCGGATGACCCTCAACTCCCTGACGGACGACTTCCGCCTACCAGTGTACCCGGGTGCCCACGGCGGCCACCTCCTGGTCCACCGAACACGGTCGGGGTCCTCCTCAGACCTGTACCGCGAGCGCGAACAGCAGCGTCAGCAGGGCCAGCGCCATGCCCGAGACGGCACAGACGATGCCGCTGAACGCGACGCCCCTACCGGTGAAACGCATCCGATCTGACGCCTCCGACCTGCGGATCTGCCGCCGGGCAGCGACGCCGAGCCCGAGCCCCGCCCCCCCGGCGGCGAACGCCAGAATCGTGAACGCTCCGCCGGCCCAGGCACCCCAGCCCTCGGCAGCGCCGAGCAGTCCGAGGCAGCCCACCACGAGGGAGATCAGGATCGCCGCGATGCCCGCGACGAGAGCCCCGAGGGCGAGACCGGAGGTGACGGCCGCGACCTCCAGGTGGACGAGGCCGTACCGGGTTCCGGTGACCGGTTCCACGCGCCGCGTCCGCCACTCGCCACCGCCGGGGCCGAACCCGGGCGGCGGCACCCACGACGACCCACCGGGCAGAACCGGCGCAGGCCCGTAGGACGGCCCGGAGGGCACGCCGGGCGGGACAGCGGGCTGCTGAGTCATACAGATCACCTAGTCGACGTTCGAGCCGAAGTCCTGGCCGCCCGGGGTGCCGGCCCAGTGCAGCAGGGCGACGATCACAGCGACGACCAGCGCTGCCAGGGCGAGGACCAGGCCCGCGCGGGCCAACCGCTCGCCGCGACCGATCCAGGCGGCGCCCGTCAGGTAGCCACCCGAGGCGTACGCGTCCCGGCGCGCCTGCCGGGCCAGGGTGAGCGCGAGAGTCGCCGGGACCACGCCGCCGATCAGCGGACCCGTGAGCAGCGCCACGATGCCCAACGCGAGCACCGCCCGGGACTTGGTCGAGCCGACCGGGTCCGGATCGAGCGGATGACGGCCAGGCACCGTCGACATCATGTCCACGTACCCATCATGCCCGGTGAACGGACCCGGACACGCCAGGGGCGGTCGCACGAGCTGCGCGACCGCCCCTGGCGTTTGGTTCCAACCAGCCGTCAGCGGTACGACCCGAAGTCGAAGTCGTCCAGCGGGACGGCCTGACCGCTCGCCGGGCCGAAGCCGTAGTCGGTCTCGGGGTACCCGGTCATCGAGTACACCTTGGCCTTCGCCTCCTCGGTCGGCTCGACCCGGATGCTGCGGTACTTGGCGATGCCCGTACCGGCCGGGATGAGCTTACCGATGATGACGTTCTCCTTGAGACCGACGAGCGAGTCGCTGCGCGAGTTGATCGCCGCGTCGGTGAGCACCCGGGTGGTCTCCTGGAAGGAAGCCGCCGAGAGCCAGGAGTCGGTCGCCAGCGAGGCCTTGGTGATACCCATGAGCTGGGGACGGCCGGCGGCGGGCTCGCCGCCCTCCGACACGAGGCGGCGGTTCTCCGACTCGAACAGCGCACGGTCCACCAGCACACCCGGCAGGAACTCCGTGGAGCCCGAGTCGATGACCGTCACCCGCTTGAGCATCTGGCGGATGATGATCTCGATGTGCTTGTCGTGGATGAGCACACCCTGCGAGCGGTAGACCTCCTGGACCTCGGAGGTCAGGTGGACCTGGACCGCCCGCGGACCCATGATCCGCAGCAGCTCGTGCGGGTCGATGGTGCCCTCGGTGAGTTTCTCGCCGACCTCGACGTGCTCGCCGTCGTGCTTACGGAGACGAACCCGCTTGGAGATCTTGTCGTACACGATCTCCTCGCTGCCGTCGTCCGGCACCACGATGATCTTCCGCGAGCGCTCGCCGTCCTCGATGCGGACGCGGCCGGGGGTGTCGGCGATGGGCGCCTTACCCTTCGGCACGCGCGCCTCGAAGATCTCCTGCACACGCGGCAGACCCTGGGTGATGTCCTCACCCGCGACACCACCGGTGTGGAAGGTACGCATCGTCAGCTGGGTACCAGGCTCACCGATGGACTGGGCTGCGATGATGCCGACGGCCTCGCCCACGTCGACGGTCTTACCCGTCGGTAGCGAACGGCCGTAGCAGGCCGCGCAGACGCCGAGCTTCGACTCGCAGGTGAGCACGCTGCGAACGCGGACCGTCTCAACCCCGACGGCGACGATCTTGTCCACCAGAATGGAGTTGAGGTCCGCGCCGCGCTCGACGACCACGTTGCCGTCCTGGTCGCGGATGTCGTCCGCGATGGTCCGGGCGTGGACGCCGGTCTCGGCGTGCTCGTGCACCTGCAGCTCGCCGCCGCCCTCCGGCCGCTCACCGATCTGCATCGGGATCGCGCGGTCGGTGCCGCAGTCCTCCTCGCGGATGATGACGTCCTGCGAGACGTCCACGAGACGGCGGGTCAGGTAACCCGAGTCCGCGGTACGCAGCGCCGTGTCGGCCAGACCCTTACGGGCACCGTGCGTGGAGATGAAGTACTCCAGAACGGTCAAACCCTCACGGTACGACGATGTGATCGGCCGCGGGATGATCTCACCCTTGGGGTTGGCCACAAGGCCACGGATCGCCGCGATCTGGCGAAGCTGGAGAAGGTTACCGCGGGCGCCGGAGTTGATCATGACCCAGAGCGGGTTCTCCTGCGGGAGGGCGGTCTCCATCTCCTTGGCGACCTCGTTGGTCGCCTTCGTCCAGATCTCGATGAGCTCGCCGCGACGTTCCTCGGCGGTCATCAGACCACGCTGGTACTGCTTGTCGATCCGGTCCGCCTCCGCCTGGTAGCGGGCCAGGATCTCCGGCTTGCGCGGGGGGCCGATGACGTCGCCCATGCCGATCGTCACACCGGACCAGGTGGCCCAGTGGAAGCCGGCCTCCTTGAGCGCGTCCAGCGTGGCTGCCAGGGCCACCTTCGGGAAGCGCTCCGCGAGGTCGTTGACGATCTGCGACAGCTGACCCTTGCGGATCTCGTAGTTCACGTACCGGTAGCCCTGCGGCAGGGTCTCGTTGAAGAGCACCCGACCCAACGTCGTCTCGACCAGCAGCGGCTCGCCGGACGTCCACCCCTCCGGAGCCTCCCACGGCGTCGCACCGTTGCCGTTGTCGACACCGATGACGTCCTGGAGCCGGATCCTCACCGGCGCCTGGAGGTGGATCTCGCCGTTGTCGAACGCCATCCGCGCCTCGGCGTCCGAGGAGAACACCCGGCCCTCGCCCTTGCCACCCTTGGTGAGGTGAGTCAGGTGGTACAGGCCGATGACCATGTCCTGGGTGGGCATGGTGACGGGCTTGCCGTCGGACGGCTTGAGGATGTTGTTCGACGACAGCATGAGGATCCGGGCCTCGGCCTGCGCCTCGGCCGACAGCGGTACGTGCACCGCCATCTGGTCACCGTCGAAGTCCGCGTTGAACGCGGTACAGACGAGCGGGTGGATCTGGATCGCCTTGCCCTCGACGAGTTGCGGCTCGAAGGCCTGGATGCCCAGACGGTGCAGGGTCGGCGCGCGGTTCAGCAGCACCGGGTGCTCGCTGATGACCTCTTCGAGGACGTCCCATACGACCGGCCGCTGACGCTCCACCATCCGCTTGGCCGACTTGATGTTCTGCGCGTGGTTGAGATCCACCAGGCGCTTCATCACGAACGGCTTGAACAGCTCCAGCGCCATCTGCTTCGGCAAGCCGCACTGGTGCAGCTTGAGCCGGGGACCGACGACGATGACGGAACGGCCGGAGTAGTCGACGCGCTTACCGAGCAGGTTCTGCCGGAAGCGGCCCTGCTTGCCCTTGAGCATGTCGGACAGCGACTTCAGCGGGCGGTTACCCGGGCCGGTGACCGGCCGGCCGCGGCGGCCGTTGTCGAACAGTGCGTCGACGGCCTCCTGCAGCATCCGCTTCTCGTTGTTCACGATGATCTCGGGAGCGCCCAGGTCGATCAGGCGCTTGAGCCGGTTGTTCCGGTTGATCACGCGGCGGTACAGGTCGTTCAGGTCGGAGGTCGCGAAACGGCCACCGTCCAGCTGCACCATCGGGCGGAGGTCCGGCGGGATCACGGGGACGCAGTCGAGCACCATGCCGAGCGGCGAGTTACGCGTGTTCAGGAACGCCGCGACCACCTTCAGCCGCTTGAGCGCCCTGATCTTGCGCTGACCCTTGCCACTGCGGATGATCTCGCGCAGCAGCTCCGCCTCGGCGTCGAGGTCCATGTTCGCCAGCAGGGCCTTGATGGCCTCGGCGCCCATGCCCCCGGTGAAGTACTCACCGAACCGGTCACGCAGCTCGCGGTAGAGAAGCTCGTCGGTGACGAGCTGCTTGCTGTCGAGCTTGCGGAACGTGTCGAGCACCTCGTCGAGCCGGTCGATCTCGCGCTGGGCGCGGTCGCGGATCTGGCGCATCTCGCGCTCGCCCGCTTCCTTCACCTTGCGGCGCACGTCCGCCTTGGCGCCCTCGGCCTCCAGCTCGGCAAGGTCCTGTTCGAGCTTGGTGGCGCGCTTCTCGATCTCCGAGTCGCGGCTGTTCTCCGACTGCCGCTTCTCCGCGAAGATCTCGTTCTCGATCGTCGACAGGTCACGGTGGCGCGCCTCGGCGTCCACGCTCGTGATCACGTACGACGCGAAGTAGATGATCTTCTCGAGATCCTTCGGCGCAAGGTCGAGCAGGTAGCCCAGCCGGCTCGGCACACCCTTGAAGTACCAGATGTGCGTGACCGACGCGGCCAGCTCGATGTGGCCCATGCGCTCACGACGGACCTTGGACCGGGTCACCTCGACGCCGCAGCGCTCACAGATGATGCCCTTGAACCGGACCCGCTTGTACTTGCCGCAGTAGCACTCCCAGTCCCGGGTGGGACCGAAGATCTTCTCGCAGAAGAGCCCGTCCTTCTCCGGCTTGAGCGTGCGGT
>CBIHNN010000124.1:0-11932 GCA_966211315.1 uncultured Micromonosporaceae bacterium
TGGTTCTGGTTCTGGTTCTGGTTCTGGTTCTGGTTCTGGTTCTGGTTCTGGTTCTTGTTCTGGTTCTGGTTCTGGTTCTGGTTCTTGTTCTTGTTCTGGTTCTTGTTCTTGTTCTTGTTTTGGTTCTGGTTGCCGTTGTTGTTGAGGGTGCAGGTCGACAGGCCCTCGGCGTTCAGGTTCGGCTTGGCCGCGTTCCGGCCGATCGCCGTCTCGATCCGGTTGATCGTGGCGAACCGCTTGTCCTTCAGCGGGCCCAGGATCGCGTTCTGGATGAAGTTCGGGCCACCCTGGCCTACCGACGTCCGCAGCCGGTTGTTCGCCTCATCCTTCTGCTTCTCCAACAACTGAAGGTTGCTGTTCACCTCATTCTGCGCCTGCTGCGGAATGGCCACGTTGATCTTCACCTGCGGGCAGTTCACCGTCGGGACATTGTCGGCGGCAGAGGCAACGCCGAGGCCAACGCCGACGACGGACACTGCGGTCCCCGCGACCGCAATGACCTTCCAGCGACGGGCGTTGGTGCGGGACTTCTTGACTCGTGATTCGTACATGGCAGCTGCGCCTTCCGGAGATGAGCGATTCACTACGGCCATCGATACGGAACCCCTACGGGTCCGGATCAACACCTAAGGAACAGCTAAGGAAAGAGCCTCGTCACCGGGCATCCAGTCGTGACAACCCATTCCAAAAGGCCCACCATGCCACTGAAGACATCGACCGCTTCGTCGGCCGGTGAAGGCATGTCGTCAGCGGCCTGGGCGGTGATGGCGCTTTCTTCGCACAATTGTCATACGTTGTGACCCGCGGTGTTGGCATTTCCCTGATGAGTCGATACGGGCGGGTTCTGCTCGGCGATATCACCGCCCGCGGCTTGGCACTTAGGTGAGCCTTCCCTTATGGTCGCGTCCATGGTGGCACGGCTCGACCCCGATTCCTTCGCCCGCAACCGGCCGCTAGGCCGCGACCTGGCGGCGTACGCCGAACGGACCGCCCTCGTGACCACCGAGGGTGAGATCACGTACCGCGAATTGGCGGAACGGGTGGACCGGGCGGCCCAGCGGCTGGGGGAAGGCCGGCGTCTCGTTCTCGTGGGCGGGGCCAACACGGTCGACGTAGTGGTGACGTACCTGGGTGCGCTCGCCGCCGGTCACCCGGTGCTGCTGGCGCCCGGTGATTCCCGCACCATCGAGTCGTTGACCGCGGCCTACGACCCGGACGTGGTGGCCCGGTCCGTCGACGGACAGTGGACCTGCGAACAGCGCCGGGCCGGATCCGCGCACGTCCTGCATCCGGAGCTGGCGCTGCTGTTGAGCACCTCCGGTTCAACGGGCTCGCCCAAGCTGGTGAGGTTGTCGTACGACAACCTCCGGGCGAACGCCGAGTCGATCGCGACGTACCTCGGCATCACCGACACGGACCGCGCGGCGACCACGCTGCCGATGCACTACTGCTACGGGCTCTCCGTACTCAACAGCCATCTGGTACGCGGTGCGGGCCTGATTCTGACCGACCTGTCGGTGGCGGACACCTGCTTCTGGGAACTGTTCCGCCGGGCCCGGGGCACCAGCCTCGCCGGGGTGCCGTACACCTTCTCGCTGCTCGATCGGATCGGCTTCGACGCCATGCGGCTGCCGGATCTGCGGTACGTCACTCAGGCCGGCGGCCGCCTCGCGCCGGATCGCGTACGGCACTACGCCCAGCTCGGCCGGCGACACGGCTGGGAGCTGTTCGTCATGTACGGCCAGACCGAGGCGACCGCGCGGATGGCGTACCTGCCGCCGGAGCTCGCCATCTCCCACCCCGGCACGATCGGCGTGCCCGTTCCCGGTGGGGACCTGCGGCTCGAACCGCTCGACGACGCGAACCCCGACGTCGGTGAACTGGTGTACACGGGCCCGAATGTGATGCTCGGCTACGCCGACGGCCCCGCCGACCTCGCCACGGGGCGTACCGTCACAGAGCTGCGCACCGGCGACCTCGCCCGGAGCGGCCCCGGCGGACTGTACGAGATCGTCGGCCGGAGCAATCGCTTCGTGAAGGTGTTCGGACTGCGTATCGACCTGCAGCGGGTTGAGGCGGGGCTCGAGGCGGACGGCGTGACGGCCTGCTGCGCCGCGCGCGACGACGAACTCGTCGTCGCGGTCGAGACCGCCGGGCAACGGTCGCACCTCGGGCGGCTGATCGCACAGCGGTGTGGACTGCCGGTACGGGCCGTCCGCGTCGTCGTGGTGCCCGAACTACCCAGGCTGCCCTCCGGCAAGGTAGATCACCGGGCCGTCGCCCAGCTCAGCGACGGTGCGGCGCAGCATCGCCCGGCCGACCCGGCGGCGGATCTCTGCGCCATGTACGCCGACGTGCTCAACTGCGGCGATGTCACACCGGACAGCACGTTCACCGGGCTGGGCGGCGATTCGCTGTCGTACGTGGAGGTGTCGATACGGTTGGAGGCGGCCCTGGGGCGCCTCCCGGCGGGCTGGCACACCATGGCGATCCGCGAGCTGCGTCCCGCGACGCCACCGCCGGGGCGCAAACCGGTGCGGCGGCGGCGTTCGGTGGACACCGGTGTGGCGCTGCGTGCGGCGTCGATCGTGCTGATCGCCGGTACGCACATCGGCGTGTTCACCATCCGTGGCGGTGCCCACCTGCTGCTCGCCGTGGCGGGTTTCAACTTCGCCCGGTTCCACCTCACCGACGTCGACCGGCGGCGGCGCCTGCGCCACATCGCGGCCAGCGTCGCGCGGATCGCCGTACCGACCGCGGTCTATTTGGCCCTGGTGGTCACCCTGCTGGACCGATACAGCTGGCGCAACATCCTGCTGCTCAACGAGGCGATCGGACCTCGGACGGGCGACCAACGGTATTTCTGGTTCATCGAGACGCTGGTGTACCTGCTGCTCGGGTTGTTCCTGGTGCTGGCCCTGCCGACCGTGGACAGGTGGGAACGCCGTTGGCCGTTCGCGCTGCCTGTCACCCTGCTCACGGGTGCGCTGCTGATCAGGTACGGCATCGTCCCGCTCTCGCCGTACGATCACCTGTCGACGCCGGCCACCCTGTTCTGGCTCTTCGCGCTCGGGTGGGCGGCGGCCAAGGCGCGCAGCCGGTGGCAGCGGCTGCTGGTCACGACGGCGGGTGTCGTCGCCGTCGCCGACTACTTCGGCAATCCGTGGCGGGAGGCCGTGATCGTGGCCGGGCTGCTCCTGCTCGTCTGGGTGCCGCACCTGCCCAGCATCTCAGGGGTCAATCGGGTCGCCGGGGCGCTCGCCGGGAGCTCGCTCTACATCTACCTGACACATTGGCAGGTCTACCCGTTGCTGGAGGACCGATCCCGTCCGCTGGCGCTGGCGGCAGCGCTCGGCGCGGGCGTGTTGTTCGGCGCCGTGGTCGAGCGTGTGACGGCCCGCCTGGCCCGGCTGCGCCGCCGGACGCCCACCGAGACGCCGTCCGTCCGGGCGCCCCGCCGTCGACGACCCGGGTCGCCGCGGAGGCCTCTGCCCCGGTGGCGGCACGATCCGGGACCCGATCGCGCCCGGCAGGGGGCGGTGGGGTCCAGGTGAACGGGGACACTCGCCCGCCGTTTGCCTCGTAAGATGAGGTTAGCCTCTGCTAACTTCATCGACATCGTCGAGCGGTACCGCCTGCCCACCCCGGCCCTGAAGGAGATACCCGGTGCACCCCTCCCGGTTGAGGTCCACCCTCGCGACGATGCTCGGCAGCGCGCTGCTGCTCGGCACCGCGGCCTGCGGCGGCGACGCGTCCAGCGAACCGAACGACAAGAAGATCACCCTGTACAGCGGCCGCAACGAGGCCCTGGTCAAGCCGCTGCTGGAGAAGTTCACCCAGCAGACCGGCATCACCATCCAGGCGCGGTACGGCACCACCGCCCAGATGGCTGCCCAGCTGGCGGAGGAGGCCGACCGCTCGCCCGCCGAGATCTTCCTCGCCCAAGACGCCGGCGCGCTCGGCGCGGTGAACAAGAAGGGCATGTTCGCGACGCTGCCCCCCGAAGTCACGGCCAAGGTGCCCGCGACCTACCGGGCCAAAGACGGCAAATGGGTCGGCGTCACAGCGCGGTCACGGGTGCTGGTCTACAACCCCACCATGATCTCGGCGGCCGACCTACCGGCGTCCGTCTTCGAACTCACCGACCCGAAGTGGAAGGGCAAGGTCTCCGTGGCCCCCACCAACGCCTCGTTCCAGGCGTTCGTCACGGCCGTCCGGGTGCAGCACGGTGAGCCGCGGGCCAAGGAGTTCTTCACCGCGCTCAAGGCCAACGACGTACACATCCGCGACAACAACATCGCCATCGTGGAGGACGTCGACGCCGGCAAGGTCCCCCTGGGCCTGGTCAACCACTACTACCTCGGCGAGATCGCCAAGGAGCGCGGCACCACGCCGGACAAGCTGAACGCCAAGCTGCACTTCTTCGCCCCCGGCGACAGCGGGGCCATGGTGAACGTCTCCGGGGTGGGGGTGCTGGCCAGGTCCGCCAGCGACTCGGACGTCCGAACCCTCGTGGACTACCTGCTCGGCACCGAGGCGCAGACCTACTTCGCCCAGCAGACATTCGAATACCCCGTGGTCAGCGGCGCACCCGCCCCCGCGTACGTGCCACCGCTCGCCGAGTTGAAGGTGCCGGAGATCGACCTCAACGACCTGGGGACCCTGGAGGACAGCATCGCGTTGATCAAGGCAGCGGGACTGACCCCCTGAACACCGCGACCGTTCCGGTACGGCGGGCACCCGACGCGGCGTCCGCCGTACCGGCGTGGCGGCGATCGGCTCGCCGATGGGCCCCCCGGCCGTTCCTGCTCGGCCTCGCGGCCCTCGCCGTGTCAGTCGCCCTGCTGCCGCTCGCCTACCTGATCGTGCGTACCGGGGAAGCCGGCGCCGACCGGATCGCCGAGGAACTGCTCTCCGCCCGCGTCGCCACGCTGGCCGCCCGCACCATGGCGCTCGCGGCCGTGGTGACGACCGCCAGCGTGCTGCTCGGCGTGGGAACCGCGTTCCTGGTGACCCGCACCGACGTACCGGGGCGCCGCACCTTCTCCGTGCTCGCCGCCCTGCCGCTCGCGGTACCCACCTACATCGCGGCGTTCACCTGGGTGTCGACCGTGGACGGTTTCGCCGGATTCTGGGCCTCGGCGCTGGTCCTCACACTGTGCAGCTACCCGTACGTCTACCTGCCGGTGGCCGCCGCGCTGCACCGGGCGGACCCGGCACAGGAGGACGTCGCCCGCTCGCTCGGGCACAACCCGTGGCGGACGTTCCGCAGCGTCACCCTGCCCCAGCTGCGCCCAGCCGTCGCCGGCGGCGCCCTGCTCGTGGCGCTCTACGTGCTCTCCGACTTCGGTGCCGTGGCGCTGCTGCGCACCGACACGTTCACCCGGGCCGTCTTCACCGCGTTCGACCTCGGCTTCGACCGCACCGGCGCGCTGGTGCTCTCCACCGTTCTGGTGGCGTTGACCACCGTGCTGCTCGCGGGAGAAGCGGTGACCCGGCGCCGCGACGCCCGCTACGCGGCCGTCGGCGCCGGAGCCCGGCGCCCGCACACCCCGGCCCGGCTGGGACCGGCACGCTGGGCTGCCGCATTGCTGCTCGCCGGAGTCGGAGGGCTGGCGCTGGGCGTACCCGCGATCAATCTCGCCCGCCGCCTCGCCGCAGGGGTGTCGCGGCCCGGCTCGCTCACCGAGATCGCCGCGGCGGCCGGCAACTCGCTCACCGTATCGGCCGCCGGTGCAGCCCTCACCATGCTGCTGGCGCTGCCGATCGGACTGCTGGTGGCGCGGGCGCCCGGCGGCCTGTCATCGGCTCTCGAACGCCTCAGCTATCTGACCCACGCCCTGCCCGGCGTCGTCATCGGGTTGTCGTTGATCTTCTTCGGCGTCAACGTCGCGTACCCGCTCTACCAGACCCGGTGGCTGCTGACCCTGGCGTACGCCGCGCTCTTCCTGCCCTTGGCCGTCACCGCCGTGAGCGCCGCGGCGGCCCAGGCCCCGCCGGTGCTCGAGGACGTCGCCCGCAGCCTCGGCCGCTCGCCCGCGCGGGTGTTCGCATCCGTCACCGTTCCGCTGACCGTGCCGGGCATCGCCGCCGGTGCCGCCCTGGTGTTCCTGACCTGCATGAAGGAACTGCCCGCCACCCTGCTGCTGCGCCCGACCGGCTTGGACACCCTCGCCACCGAACTGTGGACGCACACCACCGTCGCGGCATACGCTGCCGCCGCCCCGTACGCCGCGCTGCTGGTCGCCCTGTCCGCCATCCCCACCTGGTTCCTCGCCGCCCGTACCGGCGCACTCGCCCCAGGAGGATCCCCATGACCGCCCTCGAGGTCACCGCCGCCAGCAAGGCGTACGGCCCCGTACCGGCGCTCGCCGGGGTGGACCTGTCGGTGCCGACCGGCGCCCTGGTCGCGGTGCTCGGGCCGTCCGGTTGCGGCAAGACCACCCTGCTGCGCTGCATCGCCGGCCTCGAACGCCTCGACGGCGGCGCGATCCGGGTGGCCGGTGCCCTGGTCGCCGGAGCCCGTACCCATGTCCCCGCCCACCGCCGCCGGGTTGCCCTGGTCCCGCAGGAGGGCGCGCTCTTCCCGCACCTGTCCGTCGCGGAGAACGTCGGCTACGGCCTCGACCGCGCCGCCCGCCGCTCGGACCGGGTCACCGAGGTCCTCACCCTCGTCGGGCTCGACGCGCACCACCGGCGCATGCCGCACCAACTCTCCGGCGGGCAGCAGCAACGCGTGGCCCTGGCGCGGGCGCTGGCGCCGCGGCCCCCGCTGATCCTGCTCGACGAGCCGTTCAGCGCCCTCGACGCCGGGCTCCGCGCCGAGCTGCGACACGACGTCCGTACGGCGCTGCGCGCCGACGGCGCCACCGCCGTCCTCGTCACACACGACCAGGGTGAAGCCCTTTCCCTGGCTGACCACGTCGTGGTCATCCGCGACGGCGCCGTCGTCCAGGCCGGAACACCGGCCGACGTGTACGCGGCCCCCACCGACTCCTGGGTCGCCCGGTTCGTCGGTGACGCGATGCTGTTGCCCGGAACCGTCCACGCAGGACTCGCCCGGACCGCCGTGGGGGACGCCCAACTCATCGATGCCGTCGGCGACGGGGGTCCGGGCGCGGTCACCGTCCTCATCCGACCGGAACAGGTGCGTGTGGCGCCCGTCGACCCGACCACGGCCGGTCAGGTCACCGGGCGGGTGCTCAGACACGACTTCCACGGCCACGACACCGTTACGGTGGTCCGCCTCGCCGACGGCACCGAGCTGCTCGCCCGGCGCCTCAACGACGGTGTCCTCGATGCACCTGGCACCGCAGTGGCCCTGCGGATCCACGGAGCCGTCCGCGCGTGGGCTCAGGGTCAGGTCACCCGCTGACGGCTGGGCCACCACGTCTTCGCCGCCTTGGCCGAGTTCGTCCCGCACGATCATCGTGGACAACCGACGATCCGTGGCAGGTCTCCCGTGAGACCATGCCCCCATGAGCAGCGACATCGCCCTTGATGTGAGCGCCCTGGCGATCAACGTCACGATCCCGGAGGAGCTCCGCTGGACCGACACCCGACGTGGTGAGGAGTTCAGGCTCACCACGCTCAATGTCCGGCTCCTGCCGGACGGGCGCCTCGCGGCGAAGGCCTACGGCCGACCGACCGGCGGCGGCCGCGGCACCTACGTGTCGTTCCCGGTGCCCGCCAGGCCCGAGCTGGTGGCCCTCGTCGACAAGGCTGCCAGCCGCGCCGGCGTACTCTGGGCGGCCCACCGCGGTTTCAGCTGAGGGTCCGACCACTGTGACGCGGCAGGTGCATCGACTCACAGTCGCGCAGGCACAGGCCGCAGCAGACACGACCTGAACCGCGCCGAGCGCGCTCGCTCAGGACGGTACCCGGTCAGCTCGCGGCGACGATCTTCCACCGCTGGTTGGCGCTGCTGGAGTCGCCCGCGTCTCCGGCGCCCCAGGCGTAGAGGAGCCGGTCCAACCCGGAGACGTTCACCAGCGACAGCTCGATGGAGGAGCCGCTTTCCCTGCTCTGGTCAAGCTGTACCAGTCGCCGTCGCGCAGACCAGGCCAGTACACGCTGCCCATTCCGAGGCTAAGCCGATGGCGACGGCCACGGCGAGGGTCCGAAACTTCGGCCGGCGCACGGCGCTCCTTCGAAACGATCCACGGCGGGGTTCCGCGGGATCGGACGTTGCAAGGCGGCAGGATCGATTGATCCGGATGGCAACGTTCGCGCACATCTCTGCACCAATGGGAGTCGATTGCAGGAAGGTCCCCTGTTTCCGGTGCCGACGACCGGATCGCCTGCCGGTCGCCCCCTCCTGACGGCACAGTCCCCGCGACTCACGGTCCACGGTGATCCAGACGAGGCCAAGGTGAGGCTGCGGACTCCTTACCGGCGGTGCCGCGCCTTTGCGCAGCACAGATCCGGTGTGATGTTGAGCGCCCGTGCAACCTCTCGGCGCAGGGTGCTGGTAGTAACCGGTGACACCATGGGTTGCTCGCTCGGCACCGTGAAGTCACAGGCCAGCCGCGCCCTCGCCAAGCTCCGCCTGGATGCCGCCCTCACTCCGGAAGGAGCACTGCGATGAACCTCACCGACCTGCGCGACGTCCTCGACGAGCGTTCCACCATCGACCACGCCGAGGCCCGTCCGCACCTTCTGCTCGACGGGGTGTACGACCGGCTCGCGGCGCACCGCAAACGCCGCCGGGCGGCCTCGATCGCCGGGGCAGGCGTCGGGATCGCGGTCCTCGGGATCGCGGCGTTCGCGATCGCACCACAGGCGGGGCGTACGCCCGCCGGCATGTTTGCGACTGCCGTACCGATCGGGACCGGGTCCTCACCGACCGGCCGCTACGTCGAGGGCTTCGCCGAGTACGCCGACGGCGCCAAGGTGGTGGCCGCCGCCTCGGGGGCAACGCAGGACCGGTCGGTCAGCGTCACGTTCGTACCAACCTCGCTCGACCTGGGAGTCTTCACCCGTTGCGAGGGCAACGGTGATTACACGGTCACGATCAACGGCAAGGAGTTCAGCAGGGGCAGCGGGTGCGGGCTGGCCTACGTAAGGTACATCCACCCCCTGGAGAAGGCGTACGGCGTCACGGTCGGCAAGCCGGCGACGGCGACGTTCTCGGCGAAGGACGGCCTCATGGACTCGCTCGCCATCGCCATCGGCCAGAGCGTCGACCCGGCGGACTACCCGTACCCGCCGCGTCCCGCGACACTGACCCCGCTCACGCACCCCGACGAGAGTCGCCGGATGGCATATACGACGGCCGAGGACAACTACGGGGGCGAGTGGGGCCTGGCCGCCGAGCACGACAACTGGAACAAGCCACAATCCGCCCAGTTCACCTGGGGCGAGCCGCTCCGGGTGAGGGTGCGGGCGCAGACCCCCGGCGCCCTAACCGTGAAGGTCAACGGGATCGAGGTGGTGTCGCAGCAATGGTGGGACTACCAGCAGGGCGACGGCACCAGCATCGACTCGGCGCAGTGGGGGGAATCGTTCGGCCTCAACCCGAGGAAGGGGCAGACGGTCCACCTGACCGTGACCCCGACCCGGATGACCGGCGACTGGTACGTCCACGTCCAGCACACCGGCGCGCAGACGGCGGACTAGCCGGGTGGACTCTGCACGGGGGTATGGCGGCCGGCGGAGCAGCGTTCGATGAGGAAGAACACCGTGGGCTTGCCGGCGCCGGACGGCCCGACCAGCGCGGTGGTCCCGCCAGCGCCGGGAAGTTCACACCCTCGAGAACGACCGCGCGGCTCGCGTAGTGAAATCCAAGGTCCTCGATGGCGAGAGCGGGCGGCGTGGCCGACGCCGCGATGATGCGCGACACGTCGGTCGGTTCGAGCTCCATCGCCTCGACGGCCTGGAACGTCCATTCCACTTCAGAGGTAGGTGTCCGGCACCGGCCCCAGCACGTCGACGTTGTTCCGTGCGGCGATGGCATCCAGCAGGTCCGGTGTGGCCTGTCCGGCGGCTTCGGCTGCGGCCAACTCCTCGAAGAACCCGATCATTGCGGCCGGCGAGAAAAGGTTGAGCTTCCGGCCGGGCACGGTGGAAACCACCTTGAACGTGTGAGGGGTATTCCGTGGCACATACACGAAGGTGCCGGGTGGGCAGAGCTCTTGATGGTCCTCGACGTAAACGAGGTACTCGCCCTCCAGGACGTAGAACGCCTCGGCGGCGTCGCGGTGAATGTGCAGAGGCGGACCGAAGTCCGGTGGCTCACTCTGGGTTTGCAGCAGTGTGAACTCACCGGACGTCTGGACCCCTGTGGCGAGGACGACTGCCTCGAAGTTTCCCAGGTCCAGTAGCCTTCCCTCGTCCGGCTGAACGATGAACGCCTGCGTCATGAACTCCAGCGTCCCGTCATCGGTCGAGCCGCGCAAGAGGCATAGCCGGGGGCAGACCTGCGCGTTCAGCTGTTCTCCCGCAATGAACGTTATCCGCAGCCACTGAGACTTCTCCACCCCGCTCTCGTCCAACACCATTATCGCCGGCCCGCCGCCCTTACCGGCCAGGTGCTCGGCGACGACGTCACAGACCGTTCCATCGCCGCGAGGGGTATCCCACGACACGCGTTTCAGCCACTGCTGCATCGTGCCGGGGTCGCATCCCCGGCACACTCGGCCTTCACCATGGCCGACGCGGCCGCCTCGTGATGTTTCGTTGTCGACACAACACGGATGCTCACACGGTGGCCGCGCTGTTTACCCGCGCTCTCCGTCCGGTTGAGCAGCCCATTTATCGATCAAGTCACGAAGTACGGCTGTCCTGTTAGGAGCGTCCAAACCGACGTGTCGACGAGGGCCCGGAGGTTTGGGCACGGACTCGGTCCGCGGTATGGCGCCGTCTTGAACACTGCCGAAATGCGAGCGCACGTGACCCACACTGATAGCCGTGGTCGTCACCACGAGGGACACGGCGGGACAGTGCGTTCGCTGGCGGGTTGGCCGCCGCCGACTCGCGTGGTGGCCGCCCGTCGGCTGGTCCGCGTGGCTTACGCCCATGGTGGTGCGGCCGCAGGGCTGTATCGGTCGACGTAACAAAGACCCCGACCTTGCCGTTGTGGCTGGTCGGGGCCTTTTCTGCATTGCGCGGCTGAAGGGACTCGAACCCCTAACCTTCTGATCCGTAGTCAGATGCTCTATCCATTGAGCTACAGCCGCATATGTCGTTACAGGGAGTAACGTTTTGTGCTGGTACGTGCTGCGGTGCGCCGCCGCGTTACTGCTCGTCCGGACGATTTCCGCGAACGGGAGCCACTCTAGCACGGGCCCTACACCGGCTTTCGGACCGGTTCGGGTTACGTCGTGCTCGCTAACGCTCTGACATCGGAGCACCACGGCACGGGTGCTCCGAGCCTGTGGCGCACTTGCCTCGGATGGACGCCTTCACCAGGGTGAGCGCCGACGTCTTGACACGCCTGGCGCACGCGCGGCCGTCCACCCGGACGGCCGCGCGTCACCGTTCACGAAGCTTCTCGATCAGCCACCACCGACCGTTCGCGCCCGATCAGAGCAGGTCGCGTACCGCATGGAGCCGGTAGCGGCGCCGCCGATCACCACCACCGCCATGATGGCCGCCGCGCCCGGCGAGGGGCGCGACAGGGGGCGTCGTCACCGGCCAATGCCAGCATGGCGCCGTACGGCAGCCGACTGCCGATCTCCGCCTCCCAGGCGATCACCGGCGTGGCCACCGGCAGGCTCGCCGGTACGACGAGCAGCGCGACCAGATGATGCCGCACCATCGTCCCGACGCGTTCCTCGACGCCGTTTACGCGACTTCCCGGCGGATCAGCAACCAACGTGCGAACGCCATCGCGATCACCAGATAGGCCAGGGCGATCGGCGCGGATCCGGTGGATCAGACCTGAGTTGTAGCGGTTTAGTGACCACTCCAGCCGAGGTCGGTCAGGAGGGTT
>CBIHNN010000125.1:0-11699 GCA_966211315.1 uncultured Micromonosporaceae bacterium
GCCCTCCACGGCCGTCAATACCGATGGCCCACCGGCGCCCGGACCGGCCGCCTGAGTCCGGTCCGGGCCCCCGGACGCAACGCCGGTCCCCGTCCTGCCGCTCAGGGCTCCCGGGTGTTCGGGACGCCGGGCAGGGTTTGGGCGGTGGGCCGCGCGGCGACCACGATCGGCGTCACCGGCACTGTCGTACGTGGACCGCCTATGGTCTTCTACGCATCCACATTGACCCGTCCGCGTTCTGACGAACTCATCCCGGTCTCGGCGCTTCGCCGGCACCGGGCACCAGTGGAGGTTTCCGTGCGCCGTGTCTGCTTCACCCTGCAGGTCGTCCCCGAGAAGATCGGCGAATACCGTCGGCGGCACGCCGCCGTCTGGCCCGACATGCTCGCCGCCTTGCGAGACGCCGGCTGGTGCGACTACTCGCTGTTCCTGCGTGATGACGGCCTGCTCGTCGGCTACTTCATGACCGAGAACCTGGACGCCGCCCGGGCAGCCATGGAAGCCACGACGGTCAACGACAGGTGGCAGCGGGAGATGGCGCCGTTCTTCGTCGACCCGCCGGGCGGCCGGGCGGACACCGGGATGCGCGTTCTCGACGAGGTTTTCAACCTGGAGCACCAACTCGAACGAGACGGAGCGCCTTCATGAGCATGTGAGCCCCGGTGGCAGGCCGAGGGCGGCCCGGCACGCGGCAGGAATCCTCAAGGGTTTCCAGGTGTGGCACGCATCCCACGGCTGGTCGCAGATGCGACGGTGATCGCGTACTCCAGCTTGCAGATACGATGCTCCGGTGAGTGTCTTCCGAATCGGCGAGGCAGCCAACCTACTCGGCGTCAGCGCGGACACCGTTCGGCGGTGGATCGACGCCGGACGGCTTGTCGCACACCGGGACGAACAGGGCCACCGGTTGGTCGACGGCGTCGACCTGGCCCGTTTCGTCCGGGACAACGGGGTCCGGCCGGACGGCGGGGACACCTCGTCCGCCCGCAACCGGCTGCCCGGGATCGTCACCGCGATCAGCCGCGACGGGGTGATGGCGCAGGTCGACATCCAGGCGGGGCCTTTCCGGGTGGTCTCGCTGATGAGCCGGGAGGCCGTCGAGGACCTGGGCTTGGAGGTCGGGTCCGTCGCGGTGGCGGTGATCAAGTCGACCACGGTGGTCGTGGAGAAGAGGACGACATGAGGGTCCCCGCAATCCTTGCCACCGCGGCCACCCTGCTGGCCGTCGCCGGTTGCGGCACCGGCACCGGCACCGGCACCGGCAGTACGGTTCCCGGGCCCCCGAGTGCCCCGACCGCTGCCCGTGTGGGGCCCGTGACCGTCTTCGCCGCGGCCTCGCTCACCGAGTCGTTCACTCGGATCGGCAGGGACTTCGAGGCGATCCGCCCCGGCTCGCCGGTCACCTTCAACTTCGGCGGCAGTTCGGCGCTCGCCGCCCAGATCAACCAGGGCGCACCGGCCGACGTGTTCGCCTCGGCCGCGCCGAAGAACATGGCCGACGTCACGGACGCCGTCTCCCCCGCCACCTTCGCCAGGAACCAGCTCGTCATCGCCGTACCCAAGGGCAACGCCAGGGGGGTCGTCGGGCTCGCCGACCTCGGCGAGGCGGAGAACAAGGTGGCGCTGTGCGCCCAGCAGGTGCCGTGCGGGGCGGCCGCCGCGACGGCGCTCGCCGAGGCCGGGGTGAAGATCAACCCGGTGACGATGGAGCAGGACGTCAAGGCCGCCCTGTCGAAGGTGAGGCTCGGCGAGGTCGACGCCGCCCTCGTGTACCGGACCGACGCCATCGCGGCCGCCGCCGACATCGACGCGATCGAGTTTCCCGAGTCGGCCACGGCGGTCAACGAGTATCCGATCGCGGTGCTCAAGAACGCACCGAACCCGGCCGGGGCGCAGGCGTTCGCCGACTTCGTACGGTCCGCGAAGGGGCAGGCGACCCTGACGGCCGCGGGATTCCAGACACCGTGAACCGGCGCGCGCCAATCGTCCTGCTCATCCCGGCCCTGCTCGGGCTGACCCTGCTGGTGCTACCGCTGGCCGGGCTCCTGGTCCGCGCCCCCTGGACAGAGCTCGTCCAACGGATGGGGGCGCCCGGCGTACTCGCGGCTCTGCGGTTGTCGCTGGTGACGGCGAGCCTGGCCACCGTGGTGTGCCTGGTGCTGGGCGTACCCCTGGCCTGGGTCCTGGCGCGGTCGGCCGTGCCGGGCCGGCGGATCGTGCGCGCCCTCGTGACCGTGCCGCTCGTGCTGCCACCCGTCGTCGGCGGCGTGGCCCTGTTGCTCGTCTTCGGGCGGCGTGGCCTGGTGGGGTCGTGGCTGGACGCGACGTTCGGGTTCACGCTGCCGTTCACGACGACCGGGGTGGTGCTCGCCGAGGCGTTCGTGGCGATGCCGTTCCTCGTCATCGCCGTCGAGGGCGCGCTTCGCGGCGCCGACGCCCGGTACGAGGAGGCCGCCGCGACCCTCGGCGCAGACCGTTGGACCACGTTCACGCACGTCACCCTTCCGTTGGTCGCGCCAGGCGTGACCGCGGGCGCGGTGCTTTGCTGGGCGCGGGCGCTGGGCGAGTTCGGGGCGACGGTGACCTTCGCGGGCAACTTTCCAGGCCGTACCCAGACCATGCCCCTCGCGGTCTACCTGGCCCTCGAGAACGACCTGCCGGCGGCGATCGTGCTCAGCCTGATGCTGCTGGTCGTGTCGGTCATCATCCTGGCGGCCCTGCGGGAACGCTGGATCCATGCTTGACGCCCACCTGGTCGTCGGCTTCGCGAACCTCGACATCACGCTGTCGATCGCGGCCGGCGAGGTCGTCGCCCTCCTCGGACCCAACGGCGCCGGCAAGACGACCGCGCTGCGCACCCTGGCGGGATTGACGCCCCTGCCCTCCGGACATGTCATATTGGACGGCCGCGACATCTCCCGTACCCCGCCGGAGGACCGCCGGGTCGGCGTCGTCTTCCAGGACTATCTACTCTTCCCGCACCTCAGTGCCCTGGACAACGTGGCGTTCGGGCCGCGCCGCCGCGGCCTGTCGCGGGCCGCGGCGCGGGCTGCCGCCGCGACGTGGCTGGACCGGGTCGGGATCTCGCAGCACCGGTCCCGGCCGCGGCAGCTGTCCGGCGGGCAGGCCCAGCGGGTGGCGCTCGCCCGGGCCCTCGCCGTGGAGCCCACGCTCCTGCTGCTGGACGAACCGCTCGCCGCGCTCGACGCCGGGACCCGGCTCGACACCCGCGCCCACCTGCACCGGCACCTCGCCGCGCACACCGGCGCCACCCTGCTCGTCACCCACGACCCGCTCGACGCCCTCGTCCTCGCCGACCGCCTGGTCATCGTCGAGAACGGCCGGGTCGTACAGGCCGGTGACGCCGCCGAGGTCACCGCCCGGCCCCGCACCGAGTACGTCGCCCGCCTCGTCGGCCTCAACCTGTACCGAGGCACCGCCACGGGCCATACCGTCGACACGGGCGGCCTCGCCTTCACCGTCGCGGACCCGCTGACCGGGCCGGCTTTCGTGGCGTTCCCGCCGTCATCCGTGGCCCTGTACCGCAGCGCCCCCGACGGCAGCCCGCGCAACACCTGGCAGGCCACCGTCGCCGGCGTGCAACGACACGGGGACAACCTGCGCGTGCAGCTCGACGGCCCCGTAGGCGTGGCCGCAGACGTCACCCCGGCCGCCGCCGCCCACCTCAGACTCGAGACCGGGCAGGCGCTCTGGGCCGCGGTGAAGGCGTCGGAGACTCGCGCGTACCCCGCCTGAGGACGTCCCTCATCGGCCGGCACCGGCGGGCGGCAGAGTCAAGATCATTATTTGCTGGGCCGGCAGATCACCCGCCGCGTCGGCACCCCGGACACGTCCACCCCGCACATCCCCGCCCGGCGACCGCAGGGCCCGCGCCCCGAGTGATGAAGACGATCACCGGCCCGCGGCGAAGCTACATCGGCGCGCCGAGCATGCGCAGGGCCCACCGGCCAGGCCCGCCCACCAGGACCGTACGGGTCAGCGGCGCGACCTCGATCCGGCGGCTCACCTCGGCCGGCGTCCGGAGCACCTCGACGACGAGCGCCCGGATCACGGCGGCATGGGTGACGGCGACGGTCGTACCGCCCTCGTCGAGCATGCCGCGGACCCGCGCCCGTACGGCCTCCCAGGACTCCCCGCCGGGCGGAGCCGCGCCCGCCAGCCAGGCACCGACCGCGTCGGCGTCGGTGGCGGCGACGTCTTCCATGGTCCGTCCGGCCCAGTACCCGGCGGCGGCATCGCGCAGGCGCTGGTCGACGGTGACGGTGAGTCCGAGCGCCGTCGCGGTCTCGACGCATCGCCGCGCGGGCGAGCTGAGGAAACGGTCCGCACGCAGCTCGTCACGGGCGGCGAGAGCCGCGGAACGGCCGCCGGTGTCGAGGGGTTCGTCGGCGGGAAACGCCGCGGAGCGGGTGGCGGCGGTGGCGGCGTGGCTGATCAGCGTGAGCCGGTCCGGCACCGGTGACCCCTCTCACCAGGCGGCCCCACCCCGGGGGGAGCCGGTTGACACAGTGTCGGGACCGCCCGTAGCGTCCGCCGTAATTGCGTGACGGAGGTCGGAAGCCGGTGCGAGTCCGGCACGGTCGCGCCACTGTAACCGGTCCACGCGGGTCCATTCTGAGGAGCCGCCCGGGAGTCAGACCCTCCGCCGTCACCGTAACCGCTCGTGGGACGCGTGATCCCGAGGAGGCACCGATGACTCACCCCGCCGTACCCGCTCCTGTTGCCGCGCCGGTGGCGATCCCGCTGCGTGAGCTGGCCCCGTGGCTGACGTTCGCCGCCGTGATCGGCCTGATCACGTTCTACTTCGTGGGGGTCGAGCAGGGCGTCCTGTCGATGATCGCGGGCGAGCAGGTGCACGAGTTCGTGCACGACGCCCGTCACCTCCTCGGCTTCCCCTGTCACTGAGGGCGGTCTGACGATGACCGCACGTTTCCTGCTCGTGCGTGGCATGCTCGTCGGCGTGGCGGCCGGGGTCGTCGCGTTCCTGTTCGCGGTGGCGTTCGGTGAGCGTTCCGTCGAGCGGGCCATCGCCTTCGAGGCCGCGCACTCCACCGACGACGGGGGGCCCGAGCTCGTCAGCCGTGGCGTGCAGAGCAGCATCGGGCTGGCCACCGGTACGGTCCTCTACTCCATCGCGCTCGGCGGCATCTTCGCCCTGGTCTTCGCGCTGGCGTACGGCCGTCTGGGCCGGGTGAACGCCCGCGTCACCGCCGCCCTGGTGGCGCTGGCCGGCTTCGTGACCGTGGCCCTGGTCCCGGCGCTGAAGTATCCGGCGAACCCGCCCGCGACCGGCAGCCCCGACACGCTCGACCGGCGTACGGTGCTGTACCTGCTGATGATCGTGATCTCGGTGGCTGCGGCCTCGCTCGCCGTCTACGTGGGGCGGCACTACGCCCCGCGCTGGGGCACGTGGAACGCCACCCTCTCCGCGGTCGCGGTGTACGTCCTGGTGATGGCTGCGGTGGACCTGCCGCTGCCGACGATCAGCGAGGTGCCGGAGGGCTTCCCGGGCGACGTGCTCTGGGTGTTCCGGCTCGCCTCGATCGGCACGCAGCTGGCGGTGTGGACGACCCTGGGCCTCGCCTTCGGCGCCCTGGCGCAGCGGGCGGTCGACCGTACGACGGCATCAGCGAAGGAGCGGGTCGACGTCTGACCCGCGTCCCCTTGAGACGGAAGCGTCGGGCCGTACCGGTCCGTACCGGGTGGCCGGCGCTTTCGTCATGAGGGCCCAGTACCGGTCGCCGTACGACCAGTGCCACCACTCGGTGGGATAGTTGACCAGGCCAGCGCCGCTGAGCGCGGCCGACAGGACGTCACGGTGACGGCGGGCGGGCCCGGATATCCGGTCTGCGGCCGTGTAACAGGCGTTGGCACTGGCCTCGGGGGTCGCGTCGACGGCCGTACCCATGTCGAGTTCGCGGCCGTCCACCGTGCACAGGGTCAGGTCGACGGCGCCGCCCGTGCTGTGCGGGGCCACCTCGACCGGGGAGACGAACTTGCTGGTCTCAGCGTGCAGCCGCGCGTCGCTCCAGTGCGGATACCGGGTGCGCAGTTCGTCGCGGTAGCCGTTGAAGATGGCCTTCTGGGTGCCGAGCGGCCGGTAGCCCTCGACGACGAGCAGCCGGAGGCCGTCCGGCAGGACGTCCTGCGCCCGCAGCAGCCGGTCCACGACCCCGGCCCGCAGCCGGGCGTACGCGCCGTCCGGGTCGGCGGCACGGCCGTCGAGGCGCAGCCCGGGTACGTAGCGCAGGTCCACGAGCGGATCGCCGTCCTCGCCGGTGACGACGGCGGCGACCCGCGGGTCGGAGAGCAGGATCATCGGGTACGCCCCCGGCGCCGCTCGCACAGGAGCCGGGCGGGCGCGACGACGACATCGGAGGGCTGGATCATCGGCGGGGCGCTCCTCGGCGGTGGCGGCCGGCCTGTCGGGGCCGCGAGTGCCGAGTCTGACAGCCGGTCGGAGCGGACGTGGCTGCCTTTGGCCGACCTCGACCCACCGGATTATCGCGTCGGTGGTAAGCGACCGACGTCCGTCCCTTTCGACGCCGGCCACAACGACCGTACGTGAGCAGTGGGGATGAGCCCTACGGGCGCAGCGCCACCTGGGTGTACGACGCGGACGGCTCCGCGCACCCGAGCAGGCCGACGAGGCCGCTGACCCAGAGCTGGCGGTACACGGTGGGGCTGGGGCGGCCGACGACGAGTTTCACGCCGCTGGCGGCGGAGGCGTGGAAGCAGGCGACGAGGATGCCGATGCCGATGCTGTCGATCAGGACGACCCGTTGCAGATCCAGGGTGATGCAGGCCGGTGCGCTCCCGGTGAGTACGTCGTTGACCGCGTCCCGGATGGCGTGGGCATTGTCGAGGTCGATCTCCCCACTCGGGGCGATCTCGACAGCGCCGCCCGCCAGCTGACGGGTGGTGATCGGCAGGTACACGGCTGCCCTCCTCCTGGCACCGAAGACGCCGGTGCTCGACCTTCCGCGGGGATTCTGCGCAGATGATCTGCGCTGCCGTGACGCCTCACCTGGCGTCGGACGGTGACCGCGTCCTGACAACTCCGCTTTCGCAAGCTACGCCACACAGGCATTCAACGCCACATCAGTTCATATGCACGGAATGCCCCGCAAGGGATGAATCCCTGCCGGGACCATTGATCTCGTCCCGAGGGAAGCAAAATAACCCCCGTACGTATGACGGCACAATCCGGGAACCGCAGGACCCGGACCGCGGCCGGTACTACTCCCCCGGGTCGCCGCCGTACTGCGGAGACCCGGCGTGCTGGTCGGGCAGGTCGAGCGGGCGGCCCCGGGGCGGGCACCACTTCCGCCACGGGCCGAGGCGCTGCAGGTACGCCACGGCCACCCCGTCACCGGAACCGCGCAACTCGCGCAGGTACGCCAGGACGCGCTCGGCGGCGACGGCTCCCTCCTCGGCGAGCTGGCGGGCCGGGGCGTCCCGTTCGTCGCCGCGCATACGCACGTACGACGCGAGACGCGCCAACGCCTCAGCGGCACGCTGCGCATCCCGCTCCGTATCCGAAAGATCGCCCACGTACCACCTCACAGCGTGTCGCCCCTCGCGGGACGGCGACCCGCGGAGGTGCGGCGGACGCCTCCGCCACCCGCAACGGTGCGTGGGCCGCAACAGCCCCGGAAGGCGTACCACGCAGCTCGTTCGCCCCAACGTAGGGGAACCATCACCGTGCGTCGATCCACTGCGCGCGCATTGTCCAGTTCACGCGAACGTCACCCCACCCTCCAGCCGCGAACGTCACCCCACCCTCCCGGCCGCCAGCAACAGCTGGAGTACGCCGACCGCGGTGGCCGGCGCCAGCAACGACGGCACAGCGTCGTACCAGCGCGAGGAAGGCCGGGTGACGGCGGCGAGAGTGCCGGCGAGGCCGAACCCGGCGCCGCCGGCGACGGTGAACCACCGGTTCCTGATGGTCGGCACGTACGAGGCTCCTCCTTCGTCCTCCTGTCAGCTACAGCGTGATCGTGCGTCCGCCCAGCGCGGAGGCCTCGGCGGCGGCCAGGACGGATACCACCTCGTAGCCGAACCGGGCATCGCAGGCCGGCTGCATGCCGCCCCGGGCGGCCTCGATCAGCTGGTCCACGGCCCGCCCGAACGCGTCGACGACCGAGTCGGTCAACGGCGGCACCACCTGGGTCTCCGGTTCGCCGTAGAAGTACGCCTCGTTACGGACCGAAGCCGCCGCCGCGTCGACCGACAGCGCGAGGGTGCTCACCGCGCCACCGGCGTGCTTGAGCAGCACGTACGTCGTGGACCGCGGCGCGCTCATCGCCGAGACCTCCTGAACCGGGCCAAGCACCGGCAGGACCAGCGACAACGCATGCGGGCCGACGTCCCACAGGCCCCCGTGCTCGCGCCGCCACGGTGACGCCCCGAACGGGTTGCCCGGTTCGAAGATGGCCGACAGGTGGGTGATCCGGGCCCCGTGCCAACCACCGAGTGCGGCGGCACCGGCCAGGGCCGACTCGATCGCGGGTATGAACCGGCTGGTGAAGAAGACCACCGACGCGACGCCGCGCAGGGTCACCTCGGCGACGATCGACTCGGCACCGCTGGTGGTCAGGGCGATCGGCTTGTCCAGGAGCAGGTGCCTGCCGGCGCCCGCGGCCCGACGGGCCACCTCCGCCTGCACGTCGGGCGGCAAGGCCACGGCGACCGCGTCCACGTCCGCGATCAGCTTGTCGACATCGGTGTACGGCTCCACCTCGTACCGTTTGGCCAGAGCCGCCGCCTTACCCGCGTCCCGCCCGCACACGCCGACGAATTCGACCTCCGGGTGCGCGGCGAGCGCCGGAGCCTGCGTCAGCGACGCCCATGGTCCTGTTCCGAACAGTCCGAACCTCATCTGCCGTCCCTTTCCTAGGGATCCGACGCTAACAGCGCCCTCGGCGGCCGGAACGGAGCCGCTGATCAGTACGCTGTTCCGGTGACCCACCGTGCCCCGGCGGCCCGCCCATGAACGGCGCCCTCTCCACCGCCACCATCGTCGTATCGCTGATTCTGGCGGCGTGGTACTCGGTCCGGACCCTGATGAACCGCCCGCCCGGCAGGATCGACCTCTATCTGCAGGGCGCTCTGGGCCTGCTTGTGCTGGCGCTCGTCGGCGTCGCCGTCGCCCGGCTGATCGGCGGTTTCCGCCCGACGGAGACGGCGACGCTTGCCGGCTACATGTTCACCACGGTCGCGTTCCCGCCGACCGCGATCTACCTCGCCCGGCTGGAGCCGACCCGCTGGGGGTCGGCGATCCTGACCGTGGCGAGCCTGACGATGCCGGTCCTGGTGTTGCGGTTGCAGCAGATCGCGGGGGCGTGATGACGCGGGCCACCGCCCGGCCCAGGGACGCCGCGCTGGGCACCGGCCCCGGGCGGGTACTCCTGACCGTCTACCTCATCTTCGCGGTGTCCGCCGGTGCGCGGGCCGGGGTGCAGATCGCCACGAAGTTCGGCGACGCGCCACTGGCGTACTCCCTCTCCGCCCTGGCCGCCGTCGTCTACATCGCAGCGACGGTCGGCCTGGCGATCGGCGGCCCGGCGGGCCGCCGGATCGCCCTCACCAGCTGCCTGATCGAGCTGATCGGCGTGCTGGTGGTCGGCACGCTGAGCGTCACGGACCCGGCGGCCTTCCAGCACCCGTCGGTATGGTCCGGGTACGGCAGCGGCTACGGCTACGTGCCGCTCGTGCTGCCGATCGCGGGCCTGTACTGGCTGTGGCGTAACCGGCCGCGGCGGGACGCTGAGGTCACCACGTAGAACGTCGCGTCGGCCCTGCTGTGGGCGGCGCCGATCGCGTCGATCCACAGGCGTCAGGCGGTCAGGGTGCGCCGATGGTGTGCGGGACGAAGTGGCTCGTGTTTGAGGTCACGAGCCCGTCCACGCCGACGCCTTCGCGGATGCCCATACCGGCCGGCTCCCCCTCGATCATCCAGGAGCCGATCACCGGGTGGACCGTTCCCTCGAGACCGTCGAACGACGGCAGTTCGGCGAGTTCCTGGACGACGTAGAGGCCGTCGGCCCCGTACTGGGACGGGTTCTCCACCAGGGTGACACCGTTTTTCACGAGGGTCACCGAGCCGCCCTCACGGCCCCACACCGGCTTCTTGGCGTAGCTCTTCAGGGAGGCGGCGCCGGTCGAGTCCGCGAAGTAGGCGGGCAGGAGATAGCGCGAGCGCTGCGGGTCGTCGCCGAAGAGCTTCCAGAGGACCGGGAGCAGCGCCTTGTTGCCGAGCAACGCAGCCGTGTACGGCGGCTCGATCCAGACGGTGCCGCGCTTGCCGGAGTCGGCCATGTTCCGGAAGAACCCCTTGCCGCCCTCTTCCGTCCAGAACCATTCCCACGGATAGAGCATGAAGATGACGTCGATGGGCTCGGCGTGCTCCTCCTCTCCGGGCTTGCGGACGAAGACGACGCGGTCACCGGCGACGTCCCAGCCGATCTGACTCATGGCGATCAGCTCGACGGGGAAGCCGGCCTCCTCGGCGGTGGCCATCAGGTAGGCCACGTTCATCCGGTCCTCGCCGGTGGACTCGGAGGTCTCGTACGCGAAGAAGATCTTCGGTTTGGCCGGGAGCCACGGACGGGCCTCCCGCAGCTTGCGGATGTTGCGCTTCCAGGCACCCTCGTCGGCGGGTTCGTCGCCGTCCGCCTCCCACCCGATCAGGCGGTCGTGGATGGAGTTCCACTGCCGCCACGGGTGCTCGGTGAGCTTGGTCTGGTCGGCCCAGTGCCACTGGATGACGGCGGACTCCACGAGCGAGGTGGGGGTCTGAGCGTTGTACTCCAGCAGGCGCGGGGTGGTGCCGGTGCCCGCGTACCAGAGGTCGAAGCGGCCGTAGACGCTCGGCGACCAGTCCGGCGTCTCCAGCGGCAGCCGGCTGTCGAGATCCTTGTCGGCGTGCGTCCAGGTGTCCGCGTCGCCGTCGAACCAGGTCCGGATGATCTGCTCGTGAGCGAACTCGGGAATGCCGATCTTCGCCAGGTAGCAGCTTCCCGGCGTGCAGATCTGGGTGAAGAAGTGCTCCCGGCGGGTCTCGCGGCGGTGCCGCGGGCACTGCCGGACCATCCAGTCTCCGGCCTCCAGGCACATCGTGCGCAGCACAGTGGTGGCGGTCTCGAGCTCCTCGATCTCCTCGGGCGTGAAATCGTAGTACGGGCCCTCCTTCCAGTACGACTGGATCGTCCCGTCGGGCAGGTGGGTGTCGTTGTACGTCAGGCCGAGGCTGTAGTTGGTGAGCTGCCAGCCGGTGCGGATCGGCCCGTGCGGGATACGGCGCACGCTCAGCCGCCGGACGAGGACGTGCCGGAGCCGAAGCTGGAGCCTGAGCCCGAGTTGGAGCTGGAGCCCGAGCCAGACTTCGACGAGCCGGACGTGCCCGCACCGCCCTTGCCGACCACGCTGCTCTTCACCGTGCCGTTGCCGATCTTGCCGCTGGACGGCAGTCCGTGCAGCTGCCGCGCGGCGGTGTCCTTGTACGCGAACCTGCTGCCACCGGCCGGCAGCCGGGAACCGATCGGGTAACCGCTGCGGTAGCCGCTGGAGTGCCAGATGAAGAATCCGGGCCCGCCGTGGTAGCTGTCGTCGTCGTCGCAGTAGTCCTCGTCGACGACGTTGCCCTGGTCGTCGGCGCAGTAGAACCTCTCGTCGCC
>CBIHNN010000126.1:0-11304 GCA_966211315.1 uncultured Micromonosporaceae bacterium
GCGGACGTCCACCCCGATCCGGCCCAGGCTGGCGATGACGGCGTCGTCGACGGTGGTGGCCAGGCGCATGGGCAGCCGGTGGTCCACCGGGGGAAGCGGTTGGGTGGTGTTCCGCACGCCCGGGAGCACGGCGAACCAGTCCGGCGCCAGCGGGGCCGGGTCCAGCACGTGCGCGATCCGGCCGTCGGCGTCGAGGACGTGCAGCACATCGCCGTCCATCCGCAACGAGACCGTCTGGCCTGTAAGGTGCTGGACGCCGACGACAGCCATGCCGAACCCCACCCTGCCTGAGGCCCCGACCGTCCGGTCCTGGATCAACATCGCCGTGCTGGGGGTGACGGCGCCCGAGTGCCGTGGGTCCGTGCGGGTTGGTGTCGTGCCGGTGTCGAGGCCACAGTGGTCTGGGAGCGGGGATACCGGGCGGATCGCGTCGGTGGTGTGCTCGCCGGTGTCCGCCGGTTCGGCGGCGGGTGGCCGGTCGCTCGGCTGGGTGTCGAGGGTTGGTGCCGGCGCGGCCCGCCGGTCGGCGATCGTCGTGTCCACGTCCGGGTCGGCGGCCAGGTACGACGACCACAGTTGCTGTAGTTGGTCGTCGTCCGGGAAGTCCAGTGCCGGCGACGCCTGTTCGGGTTGGTGCTGCCGGGTGCGGGGGGACAGGGGACCCGGGCTGGCGTCCTCGATCGGTGAGGTCGGGTCGAGGCTCGGCGGTGAGGTGCGGGTGGGCCACCGGTCATCCGGGATGTCGCGGGGACTGTTCTCGCCCTGCTCGCTGTGGGCGGGCAGGTGGGCGGTGGCGGGCAGCGGCGCGACCGGGTCGGTGGTGGCGGGCCGCTCGGTGGGGCGGGCGCCGGGGCGGTGCTCGCCCGGCGCGGTGTCGAGGGTTGGTGCCGGCGCACCCTGCCGGTCGAGGGGCATCACGGCCGAGTGGGCGGACTCCACGGTCGCCGATGGATCCGGTGCCGGTCGTGAGGCGGTGGTTCCGGTGGCGGTGTCCGCGGTGGCCTCGATGATGTCGATCAGGCGGTGCAGTCCGAGGTAGGCGTCGCGCAACTGGTGGCGCAGCGGCGCGGTGTCGTACGCCGCCGCCCGGTCGGTGCCGATCGCGTCCAGCGCCTGCCGCACGGTGCGGCCGGGGCCCGCGATGACGTCGTTGATCTGATGCTGATCCGGTGCGGGGAGCCCGGTGAGCACCGCCCGGTAACGCTCGATCAGAGCGTGCAGGTGCGGCGCCCAGACGGGCAACAGCCCCTCGGGTCGCCCCCGGGTGGGGATGCGCGGGGCCGCGTGCGCCGGCCCGGGCCCGGCTGCCCCGATGGCCGGCACGGTGGCCAGGTAGTGATCGCCATGGCGGAGCAGGGTGACGCGGACGGCGCCGGCCGGGCCGAGATCCACGACGGCGGGGGGCTGATCGGCGGCGGCGGGGGTGAGGATGCGCAGCGGTACGCCGTAGGCCTCGGCGAGTAGCCAGGGGGCCCAGTCGCCGCTCTGCCCGGCCCACTGGCCGGGTTCGGTGATCTCCTGGACCCATTCCCACTGCTGCACCGGGTGCGGTACGTCGTCGGAGTAGGCGACGGTGGCCCGGAAGTCGGCGGCCCACCGCTGCGGGCTGTGGAAGGCGTCCCAGAGCAGCGCGGCGGCCCGCGCGCGCAGGACCGGCACCGAGGCGCCGGTGGTCGCGGCCAGGTGCGGGTCGGCGATGAGCAGGCTGGTGTAGAGGCAGTCGCCGTCGTGGGGCACGTCCACGGCCACCAGCGGCGCGTCGGCGGCGGCCGGCGCGTCCCGCCGGTCGGAGATCGTCATGTTCGTGGCCGTGTCGGCGGCCAGGTACGACTGCCACGGCTGCTGCAGCTGGTCGTCCGGGAAGTCGAGCGGGGAGTCGAGCACCTGCGACTTCAGCTCGCGTAGCTGCTGCCGGGTGCGGGGGAGTAGCTGGCTCGGGCCGGTGTGCTCCAGCAGTGGGGTCGGGTCGAGGCTCAGCGGTGAGGTGCGGGTGGGCCACAGGTCATCCGGGATGTCGATGGGGCTGTGCTCGCCGGGCACGCCGTGGATGGCGGGCGGGGGTGCGCCGCGGTCGTCGGCGGCAGGGAGCGCGGGGTGGTGGTGGATCGGTGGCTGGAAGCGCGGATCGGCGGAGGCACCCTCAACGCGGCGCCGCCGGAGTGCTGGTGTGGCGAGCCGCTGGGACGGGAGGCGTTTGCGTCGGGGGCGTGGGTCGGCGGGGTCGCCCTGCGGCGCGATGGTGCGGTGGTCCGGGCCCGCGCCGGGCGGCAGGTGCTGCCCGGCGCCGGCCGCGGCGGCCGAGGCCCACCCCGGCGCGACCACACCAGCGTCGGCGTGCCCGGCGGGCCCGGGCACCGCGCCGGGCGCGAGGCGCCGGACGTGGCCGGGCCCGTCGCTCTGGTACACCTCGACGCCGTACGTGTCCGGCGCGGGCATCACGACGGTGCGGGCCGCGACCGGCTGCGTCTGGGTCGGGTCGGCGCGCCACGCCCGCGCCGGCGGCTCCTGCGGCAGCCCCCGCTGCGCGCCGTCGGCCGGTGAACCCGTACCGGGTGCGCCGTCGGCCGGTGAACCCGCACCGCCGACCGGCGCGCCCGGGCCCGGCACCATTACCGCCGGGCCCACAACCAACCCGGGCGGCGGCACCCCGGTTCCCCGCCCACGACCCCCCCGCACGGCATCCAGGGCGCCCTCGGCGCCGCCCGCGCTGGCGTCCCATGGGGTGCCGCGCCATCCGTGCCCGGTGACCGCCGCACTCACCCCCGCGGTGGCGTACTCGTGCCCGGCACCCACCGCGATCCTTTCCACCCCGTCGGCCAGGTGCCGACCCACCGGCCGCACCGCCCGCCCCAGCACGTGCCCGAGCGGATGCAACAGCGGCGCCACCGCCGACCCGACCGCCCCGGTGATCGCGGCCTGGGTGGTCAACCCCGCGTCCCAGCGGTGACGCACCCCCACCGCCAGCTGGACCAGCTGACCGATGGCGTCCAACCCGATCTGCAGCACCTGCCCGGACAGGATGGACACGCCCAGCTGGCGCACCGCCGACTGGGCGAACAACCGGCCGGCCGCCTCCAAGGCGGAGATGGAAGCGGTCGACGCGCCGATCGTCCACGGGCCCGCGGCGGCCAGGTAGGCGATCTGCCCGGCGAGCAGCAGCAGCTCCTCCACCACGATGATCTTCGTGTGCTGGACGCTGACGGCGGTCGCCGAGACGAAATCGGCCACCTCCCGCGCACCGCTGGCCATCCCGGCCAGCTGACGCGCTTCGCCGTGCAACCCGTCACCGGCCACGGCGAACGCCCGCGCCGCCGGCCCCTGCCAGCCGAGCCGACCCACCCCACGCCCCGGCTGCGCGAGCCGCTCCCGCACCGCCGCGAGCACGCCCGAGACGCCGGCCCACTCCCGCGACAGGGCACACAAGCCGTCCTCGTCCGCCTCCGGCCAGCCGTCACCGGTCGTGACGAGAAACATCGTGCGAGCCCACTGTGGAAGCTGCATACCCATGAACGACAATCCCCATCGCCACACCGAACCGGCCGGCCACCGCGCCCGAGCCGACGCCCACCGGCGCGGCACCACCCGGACCACCCGCCGAGCAGGCGCCGAGAAGTGTAGATGTGCCCGGACCGTCGTTCAGCTCGCCCCCGCGCGCACCGGGTGTCGGCCACACCCGGCTTTCTCGCCAACAAGATCGTGGTCATGCCGCTGACGCGCCGGAAATCATCGAGGCGGCACGCCGTCACGACATCTTGCGCCGCCGCCAGGTCTTCGCCACGCGCCGACCAGCACTGCAACGGTCGGCGGAGCACGGCGGCCTCCCGCCCACCACCTCCGCAGGCTGTGCACACCGCGCCCGCCACGACAGGAGATCCCGAACAGGCCGCCTGGCGACGAAGAGATCAGAACGATCGGGACCACGTCCCGGCTCCAACTCCCGCCCGACCTGATCCGCCGCAGGTCAGCCACACCCGCCGGATCAACTCAACTGGGAACCACACCCGGTACGCCCGGCAGCCGTGCTCGCTCGAACCGTGGCGGTTAGGCTGCCGGTCAGATCCCGGGCAGGAGCAGCTCGAACCAGACCGTCGTTCCTCGGACGGTGGGGTCCGTACCCCACGCGTCGGACATCTCCTCGATCAGTCCCAAGCCGCGGCCGCGGCTGCTCAACGCCTCCGCCCGGGCCCGCACCACCGTGCCGCGGGTGCCGGTGTCCGCCACCGAGACCAGCAGCCGCTCCGCGCTCAGGTCGATGTGCACATGGGCGGCCGTACCGGCGTGCAGGAGGGCGTTCGTGGTCAGCTCGCTGGCGCACAGCACCGCCGAGCCGATCACCGACTCCGGCACCTCCCAGCTGCGTAGCCGGGTGGTCAGCCACTGCCGTACGCGGCTCGGCCCGGTCGGCTCTGCGGCCACCAGCATCGTCGCCGACCGGCTCCGCGTCATCGCGTGCTCAACCGCGAGGACCGCGACGTCGTCGTCGGTGGCTCCGGCGACCGCCGCGGTCGCGAGGGCGCACAGGTTCCGCGGATCACCGCTCGGCGACAACGCGATCGCCTTGACCAGCGCGTCGAAGCCGTCGCTCAGGGGGTGGCCGCGGCGCTCAACCACACCGTCGCTGAACATCAGCAGTGCGTCGCCGGGCCTCAGCTGTACCGTGCCGGCCTGAAACCGCCCACCCACGCCCAGCGGGGGGCCCGGCGGCAACTCGGCCAGCTCGACGTCGGGTGTGGGCGGGTCCTGCACCGCGATGAGGCTCAGCTCCTGGTCGTCCAGCCCGGCGGCGTTCCCGTCCTGGTGCTGTCCCCGGCGGACGATGGGCGGCGGATGGCCCGCGCTGGACAGGACGAGGGAACCGTCGGCCTGGTCCAGCAGGCCGTAGACGAGAGTGACGAAGCGTTCCGCGTTACGTGCCTCGGCGCCCAGCGAGGTGACCAGCCGGTCGAGCGCGGTCAGTACGGTCACCGGATCCGGGTCCGTCAGCGCGAGCGCCCGCAGCGCCGCCCGAACCTGCCCCATCAGCGCCGCCGCGTGTACGTCGTGTCCGGCGACATCGCCGAGCACCACGGCCAGCCGCCCGTCCGGAAGGACGAACGCGTCATAGAAGTCGCCGCCCGCGGCGTTGCCGTCCACGCCCACGTCGTACCGGGCGGCGATGCGGAAACGTTCCAGCTCCGGCAGGTGTTCCGGCAGCATGCTGCGCTGTAGCAACTGGGCGGTGCCGTACTGCGCCTCGAACCGCCGGGCCCGCTCCGCGGCCTGCGCGATCAGCTCACCCGCCGCCCGCAGCAGCGCCCGCTCGGCCGGCAGCCACGCGTGCGGTTCCCGGTAGGCGAAGCCCACTGCCCCGCGCAGCGACGGGGTCCCCAGCGGCAACGCGGCAAGCGCCCGGATCCGCTGGTCGTGCCGATCCACCGCGACCTCGTGCAGCGGCGCCGCCTCGTCGGTGAACGACGCGGTCACCGCCGTCGCGGCGCTCACCAGCGGGGACGGCGAGTTCGCCGGCAGCCGTCGCCACACCGGGGGCAACCGTTCATCCGCCTCGTCGAGGATCTCGCCCCGGATCCGGCGGACCACCCGCCACACCGGTCCGTCGTCCACCATGAACGTCGCATGATCCACATCGAAGGACAGCACCGCGTATGCCAGCGCCGTACGGGCCACGTCGTCGAGGGTCAGCGCGCCCGCCAGGGACGAGGCGAGCTCGCCGAGGTTCTGCAGCCGGCGGGTCACGTGGGTCGTCTCCGCCGCCACCGTCAGCACCCCGACGATCGTCCCGCTGCGATCCCGTACCGGCGACATGCCGCACGTGAACGAGCCGTGCTCGTCGCCGAGCTGCGTCTCCTCCAGCAGCTGGGGGAGCCCCGTGCGGTAAACCTGAGCCGCTGTCTCCGTCTCCGGGACCGCCTCGGCGGCGGGCCGCCCCAGCGCGTCCGGGTGCCCGGCGCCGAGCAGGTCGGCGTACGCGTCGTTGTAGACGAGGACCAGGTCCTCGCCGTACGCGAGGGCCATCGCCACCGGCGAGCTGAGCAGGAGGTCTACGGTCGCCCGGATCACCGGGTCCCAGAGCCGCATCGGGCCGAGCGCCGTCCGGTCCCAGGGGTGCCGCCGTACTCGCGCCACCATCCCCGTCGCAGGCAGATCCGCCACGACATCCGCAGCGGGTCGCGGGTGAGCTGGGGCGGAGAGGGGTCCACCGGCACCGGCCATGGACGCAAGCGTAGCCGCACTCGTCCGATCGGACGATGCCCCAACCCTCCGGTCGGTCAATACATACGCCAACGGCCGGTTTGGACTGGTCACGTCTCCGTCACACGACTGAGCGTGATCTCACTTTTAGTGACGACTCGACTAGAGTTTCGTGCTTGTCGAGCCCGCATGCTGCGACTCTATAGTCGCCCGATGACCGAGACCCGGCCGAACATTAACGCTGTGTCACCAGATCCGCGCATGTCCAGCGGAATTCTGGGATACGTCGCCGAGGTCGAACAATTCGACCCGACCATGGCCGGGGCCCTCACGGCCTCCGAGTCAGTCGCCACGCCCGCCTCCACCGCCGCGGCTGTCGCCGGATTCGCCGAGGACGAGGCCGAGGCCGACGACGACGCTGCCGCCGACGGCATAGCCTCCGGCGCCTCCACTCGGATCCCGGCTCAGGCCGCCCCTGAGGCGGTCGTGTCTGAGGCGGAGCCGGACGATGCGGTGCTCGTCGGCAGTCCCGGCACCGCCGACCCGGCGGGCATCACGCTCATCCAACCTGGCGTCGATCCCTGCCCGGCCGACCGACCGGATCTGGGGGACGGGTCGGCGACGTGGGCCGGCACCGACGAGGCCACATTGATCGACTCCGAAGCCCAGCTCACCTTCACCCCGATCGATTCCTGGTTCTTCTCATTCGACGAGCCGACAGCCGACGAGCCGACAGCCGACGAGCCGACAGCCGACGAGCCGACAGCCAACCAGCCGACAGCCGACGAGCCGGCAGCCGACCAGCCGACAGCGGGCGTTCGAGATGAGACCCGCGAAATGCCGGCCCCGTCGTTCGACGACGGGGACACGGTGGAGTTCCCGGCGATCGCCGGTGAGCCGCCCGTGGATGTGAGCGGCCGGCCCGGGCGGTTCCGGTTGGTGGCGCTCGCCGGAGTGATGCTGGCGTTGCTCGGCGGTGCCGGGATCGGGTGGGCGATGCTGGACCGGGCTCCGGGCCACCAGGAGGCGGATACGCCGCCGGCCGCCATCCCGTCCCAGGAGAGTAACGCGGCGCCGGGCTTCAGCACCGGGGAGCGGCCGGGGGCGACCGTTGCCGGTGGTCCGTCGCCGTCCGCGCCGGAGAGTGTGAGGCCGGAGAGTGAGAGTGGGGGTGCGGCCGCGTCCGTGCCGCCGAGCCCGTCAGCGGGTGCGGTGGCCGGGCAGGGTGCGCCGGGGCGCAGTGGTGGCGGGGTGGCCGCCGAGTGGGCCTCCCCGAGGCCAGGCAAGCCGGCGCGTCCGGCGCGTCCGGCGGAGCCCGTGCAGCCGGGCGGCGGAGGCGGTTCGCCGGTCGAGCAGGCGCCGGTCAGCTATGTGACGGCGTCGTTCACGCGATCGGCGACGGTGGTGCCGATGGGACTGGCCGACTACCAGGCGACCGTACGGATCGACAACGGTGGCTCGTCGGCGGTGGACGGGTGGCAGGTCACGCTCATGCTGTCCGGCGAGAACGCCGTACGTAACGTCCAGGGCGCGCAGATGAACCAGAACGGGTCGACGGTCGTCTTCACCCCGGTCGGCGGTACGCGGTCGGTGCCGGCGGGGGGATCGGTGACGTTCACGTTCAATATCGGCGGTGTGCTGGCCGGTGACCCGACGAGCTGCACCGTCGACGGGCGCTCCTGCACCGTCGAGGATCCCTGGGAGCACGCGGCGATGCCGAAGGCCACCGGTCCGGGAAAGAAGAACGGCAAGAAGCACGCCTGACCGCAACGGTCAGTCGGTGGCAAGGGTGTAGCAGAGCAGGCAGACCGCGAGCAGGCGGTGCAGCACCCAGTCGGCGTCCGTCCAGTCGACCGAGCCCGACGGCGGGCGCCAGCCGTGGCGGTACGCGGCGTCGCGTACCCCTTCGGCGTAGGCGGCGAGCGCGACGGCCGTGAGCGGCCGGCCGCCGCTCGACAGGCTTTCCCGCACGGCGGCGGCGTGCTGGTCGACGTCGGCGAGTAGGCCGGGGTGCTTACGGGCGGCGGAGAGGCCGGAGTAGCCCACCGAGGCCATCAGCGTGTGCAGCGCGGACACGGCCGAACGGTTGGCGGCGCGGGCGGCCAGGCTGCCGAACAGTCCCATCATGGCGACGACCGTATCGGCCGGAGGGTAGCGAGGCCACGCCCGATCGGGTGCAGATCGGTGAGCCTGCATGGGCGCCGGGAAGCGGGGTAGGTGTATCCGCATGAAGGACGAACCGGACGCCGCGCACCGACGCCCACCGGGTCTCGACGACGCTACGGTGCAGGCGCTGGGCAAGCTCAGCGAGGCCCTCGAGACGGTGGAACGCGCACGCGGGCACCTGTACGAGCTCCACCAGCTCACCGGTCACGCCGACCTGATGCTGGACGACGCGGTCCGGATGTTTCGCGGCGCCGGGCACGCCGAGATCGCCGAGCGGATCGGGACGGAGCTGATCGGGCGCAACGTCATCGAGGGTCGATGGACGTTCCAGATCGTCGAGGATTACGACGACGGCTACTACGCGACGTTCCGCACGATGGAGCGTCAGGCCCGCGACGAGCTGGCTGGTGGATGCCGGCACCTGTTCGAGGCGGAGATGAAGGAGCGTCGCCGGACACACGGGGCGCCCGGCCACGAAGCCGGGCCGTAGCGCGCTAGTCGCGTGCCTCGGTGGGCTGCCGGCGGGCGGCGTCGTCGGCGATGATCACGGTGGCCACCATGAGCGCGATGCACACGGCGAAGAACCAGGACGCGTCATCGATGAGGCGGGCCGCGATCGGTGCCTGGATCGAGGCGAGCAGGAAGCCCACCCAGGCGAGGCGGCGCTGTCGAACGGAAAGGAAACCGGCAGGTCGCATCCGGACAGTTTTACTGGATACGGGCGCATCGCCGTCACCCGTTCGGACGAGTTCACGTTGACCATCCGTGCCTACCGAGCAAGGTGGCCGCCCGTCCACGGGCCGTCAATACTCCGTATTTCCGCTGCTCAGACGTCGTGCACTGCTGTTGACCCCCCTCATGGCGCTGACCGGCTGTGACCTCTGGTCCCCGGCCCGTACCGTCGTCGCGCCGGTGGGGTCCCGGGCGGGTCGCGTCACCCGCGGGGCGTACGCGGGTCAGGTCGCCGCCCGCTTCGAGCTCCTGAGTCCGGCGTCCGCCGTCACGGTGCGGATGACCGCTGCCGCGCATGAGTTGTACCGGATCGCCACCCCCGCCGACTCGGGCCTGACCCCGTCGGCCACCGTCACCCGCCACGGGGTCCGGGCGGCGCTGCGAGCCGTCCGCGGCGCCGGCGCCGACACGGTCGAGGTGCTGCTGAACCCCGCCGTCCGCTGGGAGCTGCTGTTGCGGGCCGGGGCGGGGGAGTACCGCCTCGACCTGGCGGCCGCCCAGCTCAGCGGCGTGACCGTGTTCGGGGGCGCCGGGGCCGTACGCGTCTGGTTGCCGCGCCCGGTGTCCTTGGTGCCGGTCCGGCTGGCCGCCCCGGTAGGCCGGACGGAGGTGTACCTGCCGCCCGGCGTACGCCTGGAGCACCTCCGCCACGGGTTCCGCCCGGCCGCGTCCGGCTACGTCCTCGACGCCCGCCCGGGGCGCCTGATCGTGCACCGCTGACCGGGCAACGACATCATTCCGAGTATGCGCGGCTCCCTGCTGCTCCTCGCGTACCTCGGTTTCATCAGTCTCGGCCTGCCCGACGGCCTCCTCGGCGTCGGCTGGCCGTCGATGCGGCAGGAGTTCGGTGTGCCCACCGGGGCGGTCGGGCTGATGCTCACCGCCGGCACGGCCGGGTACCTGGCGTCCAGCGTCGCGGGCGGGTTCGCCCTGGCCCGGGTCGGTGTCGGGGTACTGCTCGCGGGCAGCACCGGGCTCGCCGCCGCGTCGCTCTTCGGGTACTCCCTGAGCGCCCTGTTCGCCCTGATGGTGGTGTTGGCGTTCGTCCTGGGGCTGGGCTCGGGCGCCATCGACTCCGGCCTCAACGCGTACGCGGCGTCCGCGTTCGGGCCGAAGCACATGAACTGGCTGCACGCGTTCTTCGGCCTCGGCGTCGCCATCGGTCCGCTGATCATGACGGGGATCCTGGTGTCGGGCCGGTCGTGGCGCTGGGGGTACGCCGTCGTCGCGGCCGCGCAGGTGCTGCTGGCGGTCGCGTTCACCCTGACGGTGAAGCGCTGGACGCGTACGCCCGTGGCCGCCGGGCGGCGAATCCGCGACAAGGCCACCCTCGCCCTGCCCGCAGTCTGGTTCGGCGCACTCGCGTTCGCCCTGTACGTCGCCGTCGAGGCGGGCGCCGGGCTGTGGGCGTACCTGCTGCTCACGCAGGGGCGTGGCGTCCCGGCGGGGATCGCCGGGTTGTGCGTGTCCGCGTACTGGGGGAGTTTGTTCGCCGGGAGGCTGATATTCGGGCTGGTCGCCGAGCGGATCGGCAGCCATCGGGTACTCGCCGGCGCGCTGCTCGCCATGGTGGCGGGAACGGTGCTGGTCGCCGTACCCGGGCCTGCGGTTCTGGCGATTATCGGCCTGATGGTGATCGGCTTCGCCGCCGCGCCGGTGTTCCCGCTGCTCACCCTGACCACCGCGGACCGGGTCGGCGCCGCGCACGTGGACCGCACGATCGGCGTACAGGTCGGCGCGGCGGCCCTCGGCGGTGCGCTGATCCCCGCCGGGATCGGTCTCCTGCTCGGTGCCGAGGGAGAGCGGGCCGTGTTGCTCGGCCCGATTCTGCTCACTCTCGCCGTGCTGCTCCTGGCCCTCTACGTCGCGTCGCGGCGCATGGCCCGACTGAGCTGACGGCCGCCCGCGGCCCGGTGTGCCCGGGTGCCGGCCGCGGTACGGGACTTCTCGTCGCGGCCGTCGCCACTCCCGCAGGGGTACCCCGTAGTGGGGGGGGGGGGGGGGGCGGGGCCGCGCCCCCCGCCCCCCCCCCCCCGGCCGGGGGCGGCCCGCCCCCCCCCCCCCCCCCCCCCGACGCTACCAATGCCCACTGGAGCCCTGGACTGTTCCCGGCCGCCGCCACCCGCCCGGTGGGTCAGCGGCACAGGAAGGTCCCGGTGTACTTGGTGACCGCGAAGTACCCCTCGATCCGCACACGCGCGACCGGCGTGTTGATCA
>CBIHNN010000127.1:0-11023 GCA_966211315.1 uncultured Micromonosporaceae bacterium
GGGGGGGGGGGGTCGCCCCCCGGCGGCGGGGGGCCGCCCGGCGGCGCCCCCCCCCCGGGGGGGGGGCGGACCCGCCCCCGCCCCGCGCCGCGCGGAGCGCGGCCTTGATCTATACACAGGCAAATTCGGCAACGCTCGTCGGTCAGTTCTGTCCTCCGTCGACTGATGCGCGATACGCGTTCGCCAACTGATCTGCGACGTCCGAGCGCGGATCCCGGCAAAGGAGTACGTCACCAGTTCCGAGGCCCATCCACCGTCGTCGACCAGCAGGGCACCCGGCCGCCTGACGGCGCGCGCCCACGAGCGGCCAAGCCCCGACCCGGCAAACTAGCCCGCACAGCGGCATGAGCGGATATTGCCCAGAACGGGCCGTACTACTTTCTAGTTGGTGGGTCCAGCAGGGAAGTCGGCCACCTCACGCGTGATGCGGCTCCCTTTCAGGAACGCCTTGAGGCGCCGTATCGGGTAGCTGGCGACGTCCGGGCGTGGGTTCGGCCCATCAGGGTCCACTACCAATTTGCTTTTGATCGTGGCGCCACCCGCCTGTTCACGGATGACTCGCGTCGGGCCGCCAGCGGCCTCTACAGCCAGGTCGATGCGCTCTTGAAGGGTCCCGAGCCGATCCTCATCCGCGTAGGCGAAGTCGTGGCTCTCATGACCGGCGAACGCGAAGCTGAAGACCTCAGCGCCATTGCCTACACGCACGGTCGCCACCCGCTCCGGCCGGGCCAGTGGATGTAACTCGATCACCAGGTCCTCGCCTGAAGCATGACCTGACAGTAGGACCCATCCCCAGCCTGCGTGACGAGCCATCAGGTCGGGCACCAGGACGGCGAGATCGGGAGTATCCATCGCTGGCGATTGAAACACGGACGGCGATCGTTTGGTGGAGTCCGAGGCGGTGCCGCGCCGAGATGTCCGCTCATCGACAGTCGAGGATGTCGGCAACGCCGGACGTCGGCCACGAAGTGTGACGGCTCGGGCAGGACGAGTGCGCCCCCCGGTCGGTGGCAGAAGCGGATGCCCCGGCAGGGCGGGCGGGATGAGCGACAATAAGCGGCCCCGCTGCTTGTCGGCCTACTGCCAATCCGTTGTCGCGTGTGGAGGCACCGAAGCTAGCGACTAGTCGAATAGCGGGTTGGGTACCGGGTTGTAGGAATCTCCGTGGAGTTCTCGCTTGTAGTCGTGAATTTCCTCGCTGACCGCGAGCAGTTCGGCGCGAGATTCGTTCAGTGCGGTTTGTAGGCGAATGATTACCTGGTTCATGGCGGCGTTGATGACTCCGTTTGCGTTTCCGCCGTCGGCGACACCGGAGGGCTCTACGTAGTCTCCGTCCTTGTCTGTGTACCGCCACAGGACGTCTTTGGCGGTCCACAGTACGTGATTGACGGCGCGATGCACTCGTGCGCGAACCATGGGATCGTACCCCGGGTCAACTCGTTCCGTCATTTCACGCATCTCCTAAGAAGCGATTGCAGGCCGCATGCCTGAAGTTGTTTGGTCGGTAAAGAGGTCGAGCAATGCACGCGCTCGCTCCTCGACGATTTGAGTCCGTGCAGCTTTTGCCGCTGTATCCAGGTAGCCGGGCTGGGTTGTCGTCTGCCCCGGCCATTTTCTATAGCGCAACCCCGGTTGCGACAGAAAGTAACCGTCGCTCAATACGTTGGCCGCGAGAACGAGACCCGTATCCTCTGACGCCGGTAACGCCATCCAACCACCAAGCGCCAGCAGCAGATTTCGGCGGATGCAGAGCGTGGCCGGGTGAACGGGAAGACGCTTATTGGACAACCAGTATGAGACGACGGTTGTGCGTTCGATTAAACCTTGCGGCGGGTCTGAGTGCTCCCACGAAACGATCTCCCCGTCGGGCAGCAAGTCGAGCACTCGCGAAGTCGTCCAACCCACCTGCGGGTGCGACGTCAAGACCTCGATGTCGCGCGCAAGCGCACCGGGCTCAAGCTGGTCGTCCGCGTCAAGGACCTTGATGAACTCACCGCGTGTTCGGACCAGTCCCGTCATGCGTGCCACACCCGGCCCGCCAGGGCGACCGGTTCCGAAGCTGATGCGTTCATCGCTTGGCAACAGGACAGAGGTCGCGCCTTCGAAGCCGTCTTCCTGCACAACCCACTGCCAATCCCATCCGGGTGGCATCTGTTGAGCTAACAGCGATTCGGCTGTAGCGCCGATGTACTCGGCCATCGGTGGGTAGACAGGAGTGATGACGGAGACCGTTCGTTGAGTCATTTGGTCCACCGCTTCAGCGGGATTTCATAGACGAGTTCTGTCCGATCACCCGGATATGCCGCTTCTGCGAGTTCAACGACTCGCCCATCGGTTCCATACGAAACTTTGCGCAGCGCCAGAACTGAAACGCCTGGGTCCGTACGAAGGATCTCGACCTCGTCCGGCATGGGCGGCCTTGCGGTGACGGTGTCTACGACTCGGTCGATCTCTATGCCGACGGTCGAAAGTTGGTGATGCGTGCCACCCGGCCAAGGTTCTTTCTTTGCGTCCAGGAGGTCCGGGTTATCGGTCAGCATTGAAAGCACCAGATATGAGCGGGACATGCTTAGCGGTGCGTCCTCGCTCTTTGCGCTCGTCCAATAGATTCTGCGCAGAAGAGTGGTTCCGGCCTCGATGTCGAACGTTTCGGCCAATTCCGGAGTGGCGGGGATCTGGTCGTACTCGGCGTGGAATTCGAGGTCCTGAAATGTTAGACCGGTATCCTGCTCCGTGCTCCCGGTTGCGCCGCGCAGCTCCTCTGGCTCGTGAACGCGGTCCTTTTCCCACTGGTACCGCTCGATATTTCTTCGGGTGACGCGCGTCTTTGGCGACCGGACAAATGAACCTCGGCCTTGTTCAGACCTGATGAGACCCCATTCTCGCAAGGTGCGAAGCGCGTTCCTGATGCTCGTCCGGGAGATTCCGTACTTCTCGGACAGCTCCGGCTCGCTTGGCAGCATCTGCCCGGCCGGTAGGTCCCCGCTGAGGATTTGCTCCTTCAGCTCCTCTGCCACCTGGACGTATCGAGGTCGCCAATCGCGTTCGGTCACGTTCAACACGCTACTACCTGCCTGTCTGCATGTGTGCCAAGCGGCGATCCCATCATGCGGGACGCTCGGAGGAACTTGTAGGCATGACTGCCAAGCGGTGCTAGCGTGATGTCGCCTGGCAGTCATGCCTACAAGTATCCGCCGCTAAGGGGCGACGGAGCAACAGCGCCTTCGGCGCTCGTCACCAGGAGGAAGCAATGCTCAAGGGTGGATTCCGGTTCCCGGTCCCCATGGACGTCGTGTTCCCGCAGGGCTGTGTGCTGGTCCCGGGCTCGATCGCTGAGGCGATGGATTACGACGAGAAGACCAAGCAGCGGACTCCGGCCAAGGACAAGGTGACCGGTCAGCGGGTCTATCAGGTTCGGGTGATGGACGCGGATGAGGAGCTCGGTGCACGGTCTCGCGAGGTGGTCGTGAAGATCCTGGCGAGCGTGCAGCCGGTGCCCCCGGTGGGTGCGTTCCAGCCTGTGGAGTTCGAGGACCTGATGGTCACGCCGTACGTCGACAGCAAGACGAACCGGATGGCGTACTCGTTCCGCGCGACCGGTCTGGTCGCCCCGAAGTCCCTGGCCGAGACCCGTGCGCCGAAGGCGGCGTAGGTCCCCTGAGTGTGGCGCGGGGCGGTCTGAGTAGCCGTCGGAAGCCGGACCGCCCCGCTGCCTCCCAATCCCTCGGAAGGCGTGGTCCATCATGCCCGAAACCACCTCTCACCTCGATTGGAGCAAGTCCGGCAGCGCCGGTGACCCGGCCCCGTGCTCGATCTGCGGCAAGTCCGCGATCTGCCGGAGCCCGAAGGGCACTGCCGTGCACAAGACCTGCGCCGAGACCTGGGTTGCCGCCCATGCTTCGCGTGCCGACGTCGGGCGGGCCGCCTGATGCGCGCCCCGCTGGTCAACTTCCGCAAGATGCAGGTCGCCACCCCGTGGTGGATGATCTGGGCCGTCGTCCTGGCGTGGCTCGCCGCCAAGCTCGTGGTGGTCGCGGTCCGGCTGACCTGGTTCGCCCTCAAGCACTGGCGTGCTGCGCCGGCCGTTCTCGCCGCCGTGATCGTGGTGAACCTCTACCGGGTCCACGGCTGGTGGCCGATCGCCGTCGTGGCCGTTCTGGTCGGCGGTCTGCTCGCGCTGTGGTGGTGGAAGGCGCGGGACTCGTTCGACCGGTGGGTGTGGCTGCCCACGCTGTCGCTCTGGCGTCGGCACACCGTCTACCGGCGGCACTGGCACGAGACCATGAGCGCGTGCGGCCTGGTCCGCCGGTACGACGGCGGTGAACTGCTGCCCAAGCTGCTGTCGGTGAAGTGCAGCAACGCCACCGACGAGGTCGTGCTGAAGATGCCGCGCGGGCAGAACCCGGACGACTGGTACAAGGCCAAACTCGATCTCGCGTACTCGTTCGAGCACCGGCACTGCCGGGTCTACTCCACCCGCCGATCCGTTGCCCCGGCCCGGACCGGCCGCTTCGCCCGGCTGCTGCGCGTCGTGGACCGGTTCACCTACCGCGACCGGCCCCGGCAGATCACCCTCGTATTCATCCGCCGGGACGCGTTGACCGAGCTCGTGAAGCCGTTGCCGGTCCCGGCCGTACCTGACTTCACCGCCCTGGCGCTCGGGGTCCGCGAGAACCTGATGCCGTACGGGCTGCGCCTGCTCGCCACGCACGTGCTGGTGGTCGGCGCGACCCGGCGCGGCAAGGGCTCGGTCATCTGGTCCCTGGTCCGCTCCCTCGCCGCTGGCGTCAAGGCCGGGCTGGTCGAGCTGTGGACGATCGATCCCAAGGGCGGCATGGAGCTGTTCATGGGACGGCCGCTGTTCTCCCGCTACGAGGACTCCGACTTCGCCCGGATGGCCGACCTGCTGGACGACGCGATCGCCGTCATGCGGGAACGTCAGGCCCGACTGCGCGGCAAGGTCCGGGTACACCGCCCGCTCATCGGCGACCCGCTGATCGTCATCATCATCGACGAACTCGCCTGCCTGCTGGCCTACCTGCAAGACAACGACCTGAAGAACCGCATCACGCAGTCCCTCGCGGTCCTGCTCTCGCAGGGCGCCGGGCTCGGTGTCCTCGTCGTCGGCGCCAGCCAGGACCCCCGCAAAGAGGTCGTCTCGCTGCGGGACCTGTTCCCGACCCGGATCGGCCTGGGCATGTTGGAACACGGTCATGTGGACCTGGTCCTCGGCGACGGTGCCCGCAACCGCGGTGCCCTCTGCGACCAGATCCCGGACAGCGCGGAAGGCAAGGGCGTCGGTTACGTCCTCATCGACGGTGAACCGGAACCCGCCCGGGTCCGCTTCTCCTTTGTGGACGACGACCTGATCCGTGAGATGGCCGCCCTGTTCCCGGCGCCCGCCGCGACGCTCGCCACCCCGGAACCCGTGCTCGTCGTCGCTGCGCCGAAGCAGGTCGACGCCGGGCGCCGCCCCCACGTCTACCGGCCGAACGCCAAGCAGACCGGACCGCTGCTGCCCACCAACCTCATGGCCGCCCTCGACCCGAACCCGCCGACCACCGGAGGTGACTCCGCATGAGCCTCGACGCCCTCGACCCGGCGACCCGGATCCCGTACGCCGACGAACCCGACCCGGTCGACCCGGAACGCCGCTTCTACCGGCTGCGCGCCCCGCACGTCGAGAAGACGACCAGCCCGGTCACGGTCCGGGTCACCGACGGCCATGACCTGTACGTCGCCGTCGGTGCCGGGAAGCGCCGGATGTATCTGACGGAGAACGAGGCGTGGGCGCTGTGGCGGTGCCTGTCCGAAGCGGTCGCCTCGACCGGCAACCCGCCCGACTGGATCCGGGTGCCGGTCAACCCGACCCACCGCTGATCAACCCCGGAGCGCGGTCCTGGATTGGACCCCCTGGCCGCGCCCCGGGCCCCCACCGGCCCTTCGCCAGAGCAGGAGAGACACCCATGTTCGCAAACCCGAACCGCGCCCGCCTGACCCGCCTGACCCGCCGCCCGATCCGGTCCGTCTGCCTCGACACGTTCCACACCAACCCCGACGACCCGTGCGCCTACTGCGACACCGCGGACGACGCCGACACCGCCGTCAACGCGCTGGCCCTGCTGCGGCACGCCGAGCTGGCCGCCGAAGACGCCGAACTCGCCGGATGGGCGGCATGAACCGCCGCTGGACCGCCGCCCGCATCGAGGGCCTGGCCCTCGTCGCCATCCTGCTCGTCGTCGCCGGGTTCGCCGGGGCCGCCTCGTTCACCCACGTGCACGACTGGACCATGCGGCACTCCCCGACGGGCACCGGGGACTGGTTCGGCTGGGCCAACGCCGCCATCTCCGAACTCGTGCCGATCGCCTGCGCCCTGGTCATCCGCCGCCGTCGCCGCACCCGCGAACCGGTCGGCTACCCGGTGTTCCTGCTCCTGGCCGCCGTCGCCCTCTCCCTCGCGGCACAGGTCGCCGTCGCGGTTCCCGGCCCGTCCGGCTGGCTGCTGTCCACCGTGCCCGCCCTGGCCTTCCTCGGGCTGTCCAAGCTCGTGCTCTCCACCGCCCCGGCCACCGCCGACCCGCTGCCTGGCACCTCCGAGCCTGCCCCGATGGTCGACCACGTGCCCGCCGCCGACCTGGCACCGGCCGCCGAGCCGGAATCGACGCCCGCGGCCGAGCCGACGCCCGCGTATGAGGTGACCCCGGCCATCACCGGCCCCAAGGTCCCGCCCACGTTCCTGCCCCCGCCCGCCGTGACCGACGCCCCGCACCTGAACGGTCACGCCGTCACCTCCGGAGGTACCCGATGACCACGATCACCCGTACCGCCGCCGGTTCCGGCCGCCCCGACCTGACGCGCCGCCGCGTCGTCGGCTCTCCCGCCGAGGTCGCCGCCACGCTCGCGCTGCTCGCCAACACCGGCCGCCTCGTCGCCGCGACCACCCCGCGCCAGCTCGACGCGCATGACCCGGCCGTCACCGTGATCGTCACGGCTCGGCTCCGGGCCACGATCGCGGCCTCCCGATCCTCGGCCCGCCCCCGCTGGGTCAAGCCCACCGTCATCGGTGCGGCCTCGCTCGCCGCCCTCGCCGGTGCCGGGTACGGGCTGATGCTGGCGACCCGGGCCGTCGTGCACCAGGCCGTCATGCACTGGCCGACCCTCGTCGCGGTGATCGTGCTCGTCGCCCTGGTCCTCATCGCGCTGGCCCGGAAGGCGTGCCGGGGCCTGCACTGCTCCGGCTGCTCCAGGCACTGACCCATGCTGACCCCTCGGCCCGTCTACTGCGCCCGGTGCCCTGGCCTCGCCGTCTGGCTGGTCGAAGCGGGCACCCCCACCTCACCCACTCGACGCGGTGAATGCGCCTGCGCCCGGCATGTCGCGTCCGCCCGCCGCTGGTGCGCCCGATCCGGCCTCACGCGCCTCATCCCGATTCGCCAGACACCCGTACAGCCCGCCCTGTTCGACCTCACGGAGGTGACCCGATGAAGATCCGCCTGATGGGCACTGACGCCGAGTGTGCCACCGCGTTTGTTGCGCTGCGTGACTACACCCCCGGCCTGCGTGTCCTCACCGTCGCTGGCCCGTACCTGAACCGCACCGACGTCCGGCAGATGCGCCTGTACATCGACGTCGAACTGACCCGCGCCGACGGGCAGGTGCACCAGTGACCGCCCCGACCCTGCCGGGCATCGCCCCCGCCACCCCGGATCCCGAGCCCCGTCCCGGCTCCCGCGCCGCCCGCCTCCGCCTGCCCATGTCCGTCAGCGTGCTCAAGGAGATGTGCGCCGAGTACGGCGTCTGCCTGCGCCCCATCAGCCTGCGCCGCACCGACCTGCACACCGGTCAGACCGAACTCATCGACATCCCGTGCGGCGCGACCCGCGAGGACAAGTGCCAACCGTGCGCCAAACGCGCCCGCCGCCTGCGCCAGACCCAGATCCGCGAGGGCTGGCACCGCACCGACGAACCGTTGCCCGGCCCGGCCCCGGCCACCGAGGAACAGCGCGGCCTGATCCTGCTGCGCGCCGACTTCGAGGCCGCCCGCGACAGCGCGGTCCGCGAATCGCTCTGGGACCAGGTCGCCGACCTCGATCAGGCCATCGTCGAAGTGGAGGAAGCCATTGCGGCAGAAGGGCTGCGCGGCCGTGTCGCCCCGCCGCACCCCGGCCCCGACGATGACCCGGCCGACACCGGCAAACGCCGCCAGCGCTCCACCCGCCGCCGCCAGGACGCCCCCGACCTGCCCCGGCAGAAGGTCGAACAGCGCACCGTCGGCCGCGTCTACGTCGCCCCCGACGGCACGAAGCACCAGCCGTCCATGTGGCTGACCGTGACCCTCGACAGCTACGGCAAGGTCCTGTCCGACGGCACCCCGGTCAACCCGTCCACGTACGACTACCGGCGGGCCGCGTGGGATGCCGTGCACTTCCCCCGCCTGCTCGACCGGTTCTGGCAGAACCTGCGCCGCTGCGTCGGCTGGAACGTCCAGTACGCCGGCTGCGTCGAGCCGCAACGCCGTCTCGCCCCGCACGCCCACTTCGCCATCCGGGGCACCATCCCGCGCGAGGTCCTGCGTCAGGTCGCCGCCGCCACCTACCACCAGGTGTGGTGGCCCCCGGTCGATCGCATGATCTATACCCCGGACGCCCCGCCCATGTGGGACGCCGAGCAGGGCGTGTGGCTCGACCCGGTGAGCCGGGAGCCGCTGACCTCGTGGGCCGACGCCCTCGACCAGGTCGACACCGACCCGCACGCCGAGCCCGTGCACGTCGCCCGGTTCGGCGCTCAGGTCCGCGCGGAAGGCGTCACCCCGGGCACCGACCACGCCGACCGCACGATCGGCTACATCACGAAGTACATCACCAAGAGCGCCGCCGACTGCCACACCACCGACACCGACCGCCAACGCGCCCACCTCGACCGGCTCTGGCACGCCCTGCGCGTCACCCCCTGCTCGGACCGGTGCGCGAACTGGCTCCTCTACGGTGTCCAGCCGAAGAAGGCCCACGGTCGGATGCAGCCCGGCCGGTGCAAGGGCAAGACCCACCAGCGGGCCACCCTCGGCATCGGCGGCCGCCGCATCCTCGTCTCGCGTGACTGGTCCGGCAAGACCCTCGCCGACCACAAGGCCGACACCCGCGCCTGGGTCCGCAACCTGCTCGGTGTCTCCGTCGACGCCGACCACGCCGACAGCGCCGACCCGGTCGGAACCGGCACCTACGCCTGGGAAATGGCCAAGCCCAACGACCCCGACCTCGCACCCGTCGGACACCGCCTCCTGCGGGCGCTGTCCCAGCGCGTCCAGTGGAAGACCGCGATCCTCGCCGCACAGGATCGCGCTGCCCAGCTCGTGCCCGCCGATGTCTCGGCAACCGTGCCGGCCACTGCGCAGAGTGAGGAGATGCGCCCGTGAGTGACGACCTGTTGACCAACGAAGACGTAGCGGCCCGTCTCCGTACGACGCCGCGGTTCGTCCGCCGTCTCGTCGCCGAGCGGCGCATCGCCTTCGTCAAGGTTGGCCGCCTCGTGCGGTTCGAACCCTCGGCGGTGGATGCCTACATCGAAGCGAACCGGGTCGTGCCGATGACTCGTGCCCAGGTTCGGGCCGAACTGTGGAGGGCTGCCTGATGGCGAACCAGCCGGGCCGCCGCCGTTTCGGCAACGTCCGTAAGCGTGAGTCGGGTCGTTGGCAGGCGAGGTACATCGGCCCCGATGGCCTCACCCGGACCGCGCCGCACACGTTCGGCACGGAGCGGCAGGCGCAGAAGTGGCTCACGCTGATCGAGTCGGAAATCATCAAGGGGGAGTGGGTCGCTCCTGAGGCCGGTGAGATCCTGCTCGGCAACTACGGGCCGCGCTGGATCGCCGAACGGAAGCTCGCCCCTCGCACCCGTCAGGGCTACGAGTACCTGTTCCGGCTGCACATCAAGCCGCACCTCGGCGAGCTCGCCCTGGCCGCGATCAAGCCGTCCACCATCCGAGGCTGGCGCAAAAACCTCCTGGACGGCGGCACGCCGGAGCCGCAGGCCGTGAAGGCGTACACGCTGCTGCGCGCCATCCTCAACACCGCCGTGCGAGAGGACGAGATCCTCGCCAAGAACCCGTGCCGGATCAAGGGTTACGACCGGTACCACACCCCGGAGAGGCCGACCGCGACCGTCCGGCAGGTGTTCGCCCTGGCCGAAGCCATGCCACCACGGTTCTCGGCCCTGATCGTGGTGGCCGCATTCTCCGGGCTGCGCTGGGGTGAACTCGCCGAGCTGCGCCGCAAGGACGTCGACCTGGACACGGGCGTCCTTCGGGTCTCGCGCAAGCTCGCCGTCCTCGTCGGCCGGGTCGAGATCGGGCCGCCCAAGTCCGCCGCCGGTGTTCGTGTCGTCGCCCTCCCAGCCATCGCCCTCGACGCGCTCACCGCACACATGGCGGTCAAGGAGTTCGTCGGCGACGGTCCCGAGGCACTGATCTTCACCGGCGACAAGGGCGGTCACCTCCGCGCCAGCACCTTCAATCCTCAGGTGAAATGGCGGGAGACCGTCGCCGCAGTCGGGCTGCCCGACTTCCACTTCCACGACCTCCGCCATACCGGCAACACGCTCGCGGCCACGGCCGGGGCGAGCACCCGTGAGCTGATGCACCGCATGGGTCACTCCACCGTCCGGGCCGCGATGGTCTACCAGCACGCCACCAGCGAGCGGGACCGCGAGATCGCCGAGGGCATGCACAAGCGCATCGCGAAGCACACGAGCGAACCGGGCAAGAAGCCCAAGAAGGGCGCAAAGGGCAAGGCCAAGGGCAAGGGCAAGAAGGGTCCTGACGCGGGCGCGCCCGATGGCCCGGGATGAAGCTCCTGGCCCGCTAATGGCCCGGTAATGGCCCGCAAGATCGAAAAGACTCTTAGATGACGAAGGCCCAGGCTGAGGATCATGTCCCTGACCTGGGCCTTTGTGCTTGGAGCGGGCGACGAGAATCGAACTCGCGTAATCAGTTTGGAAGACTGAGGCTCTACCATTGAGCTACGCCCGCA
>CBIHNN010000128.1:0-10884 GCA_966211315.1 uncultured Micromonosporaceae bacterium
AACTACAACCCGTGCACGCGCCACCGCCCACAGCGAACGCCCTGAATGCTTACGATGTTAGTCCAATGATTATTGGAGTCTCTGCGCCAGCCTGTAGTACAGATCTTTGTGCCGTTGTTGAAGTTGCGTTGAGGGTAGAGCGTCCATTTGTCGTCGGTATCCCACAGCCGCTCGGGACTATTCGTATTCATCGCGCCTACGTAGAAATGGCCAAGGAATGAATCATCGTCGGCCCAGCTTGCGATGTGGTCCACGTACAGTCCGTCGCCTTGGACGTGGATGCAGACATTGCGGTTACACCCGGTCGCGCTCGCGCTTGCGGGTGAAGCAGGTAGTACCACGGATGTCGTCGCGGCCGCTGTTAGTGCGGCGATAGCCACGGCCGCTCTTCCGATCTTGGATTTTAACATCGTTCTCTCCAATATTCTTCCAGGGATTCAAGGAGCAAGGAGTAACTTGCGTAGCCAGTGGCTGCGCAGATCGAGTTTCTTCGTCTTGAGTAAAGCGAAAGACCATGCTGGATTGGTCGACGGCGCGGTAGTTCGTCAGATCAATTTGCTACAGAGGTTGAATGGTCAGCTTGACTGGCCGTCAGCCAGCCTGCGCCGGTCAGGCATCTGGATGATCTCAACCTGGAGGTTCAACCTCTGTAGCCGAGAACCTCGTTGTTGTCTTACTCTTTCACGAGAAATCCGTCAAGGGTGGTAAGACGAACCGTTGACCAACGCTGGTCATTAAGGATCAGCAGTGCCAGACGAAACTGCAGGTCAAGCGTTGGCTTTGTAAATGATCAGTGGCAGTGTGAGTGATTGATCTGTAGCTTTCTGTACAGTCAGCTCCGCGGAGCGTGAGGACGCAAAGGCGTGCACTGCTCGGGGTGTTGGTAAGAACGGCGACACCATGGGCTCTGGTCGAGCATCGGACGTTGGTCGGTGACGGATGCGACGGATCGACGGCCGCGCGATTGAGTGAGATCACATCGATCGGACACGCCCCCTCGTCGACGAGGCCGCCGCCCGCGCCGCAGTCAGCGAGGTCATCGACTAACCACCGACACCTTGCCCACGAACGGCGACACCTTGCCGACCAACGCCCCGCCGGACCACCACCGGCGGGGCGTTCCTGCCTCACCACGTCGGCATCCACAACGCCGCTTTCATCGGCATTTTGAATGCCGCGCAACAGGATGCTGCAACCGCGGCTGGTACACGTTGCAGTACATCCGATCGATCGACTCGACCTCGAAGGCCACGTGACGGGCCAGGACATCGCCGGCAGTACGCGGTAGCGTCATGACAAGGCTCCGGTCGTCGAGGATCGCCTCACGGCAACCAACCACTTCAGTGTGGTTCAACAAACGGGACCGGGAAACCGGTCACCGTCTATCCCACGACCGGAGCCCCGCCACCGACACAGACCACCGCGCCATACCTCGTCGGGCTGGGGCAGAGCCCCGTTAGCTCTTTGACCACAGCCTGAACCTGCCTGGACAGCCGGGCCGTGCGTCGCTGGTAACGCTCCAACACCCCGGGCAACTGCTCCCGGAACGTCTGCCGGCAGCCCCGGGTCGGGCACACCAGACGCCGAACCCTGACCGCGATCACCACGGGGCGTCCATCGACGGGAACGTCACGCACCGTCCGCTGGGCGAACGCGTGCACGCGTACCCCCGCCACACCGCAATCCGGGCAAGACACCGGCAGGTCCCGAGTTCGAGCCCGCACCCGGATCCAACCGCCCTCGTCGGTCACCTCCTCGATGACCAGCGCTAACAGCCCAGCGAAAACCACGCCTACAGATCGATCAAGACCGCACCAGCATCAGTGTCCAGCATGGACCTACGTAGGTGACACGCTGTCACCACCGAATGTGAGACAGGGCCAATTTCTTGACAGACCCCGGCCAGGGCTACCCGGTCCGCGACGAAGACGCCGCCCGGCTTTCCCCGCTCGGGTACGCCCGTGCCCGTCCACCAACCCTGCTTTTGCCGGGGCCACTGACCTACGGCCCCGACCTATTTTAAGCCCGAGGCCTTATTGGCGGCCAATTCGACGATGTCCTGGATCCGCTGGTCGGAGCCGTGAAAATCGGTGAACTAAATGGAGACAATCTGTTGGTCCGTCACGATGATGCGGTGCTGGTAATTCTTTCCGGCACACCACCCGCGGCCGGTGGAACTACGAGTACGCCGAGTTCGACGACGTCCCGCGCACCGCCCGGCTGCTCGAACGCCCGGCGGTCACCATCTCCGGTTCCGCGCTCAAGACCGCCCAGGAGGCCGGGTTCGTCGCCCAGGCGTTGCTGGACGAGTGCCACTGGCTGCTGCGCCGCGACCACCAGTTCCTGCGCCACCGCGCCGTCGCCGTCGTCGGGTACGGCCGGGTCGGCAAGGCGCTGGCCCGCGAGGTCGCCCGCGTCGACGCGCACGTGTTCGTCGTCGATCCCGCCGGCGGGCAGCCCGAGCCCGGCATGACCGCGGCGACCCTGGTGCAGGCCGTCGCCGCCGGGGCGCCGATCACGTCCGGCAGCAGGTCTGTACGAGGGCGTAGGTGGCGGGCGGGAGGTCTTCGAACACCTCGGCGTCGCGGGCACGCACGAGTTCGTCGAGCAGGTTGCGCAGTTCGGCGGTGCGGCCGCGGCCCGATGAGGCCGACAGAGCCGCGCTGCGAATCGCGTCTTTGTTTCAGTTTGCCGCGGCCGCGGATGCCCACGCCCGCCAGGCGTCTTGCCACGTCGCGGTGGCGTGCGCGGAAGCTGAGCCTGCTTGGAGATCGCGCCACGCATGCTGCGCCGGCCTGCTGGCCACGTCCGGCCCCAGTTCCGTCCAGAACAGCAGCGTCTCGGCGGTCGCCCGCTCGCGCAGTTGCGGGTCGTCCCGGAACCAGCTGGCGTTGTGGTAGAGGTTGTTCAACTGCCCCACGATCGTCGTGACCGTGGCCCTCGCCTCGGTCTCGGACTGATCGGTAAGTTGCATTTGCCGGCGCACGGCCGCCTGCCACATCTGCGAGAGGTGAGGAACTTGCTCGGGGGCGGCGCCGCCGTCCGCCAGCCATTGATACGACTGCCGGCTGAGCGTGAGATTCACGTCCACGAGCGTGCGATGCGGGTCCTGATCCGGGGCCGGCGCGTAAACGGTTTGGGGTACCGCAGCGAACTCTGGCACGTCGACAGGCAGCGACCGCGACACAAAGGCGGGGACGTCGGCGATCACTTCGATCCGGATCCTGTCGGGTTGCCAGTCGCGAGCGGTGATGCTGATCTCGACGTCGTCGTGTTCACACCGGGCGGCCCATCGCCGGTTGCCGGCTCGCATCATGCGGCCCTCGACGGCGCGGCCGTCGACGATGACCTCGACGTCGGTCTCGGTCCATGCCACCGCGGAGAACCGTTCACCGTCCTGGCGCAGGTGATGCTCGAGCAGCGAGCGCAAGGGGACACCCTCGGTCCTAGTTCCGCCCCAGCGGGACGTCGACACCTCCACGACGGGGCCGTCCGGGCCGCCGTCGTGCACGACTCGAATCGAATTGATCGCGTCGTCAACGCCGTCCCAGCCGGTCACGCGCGTGGGCGCCGACCCCACCACATCAGAAAGCACGAAGATGGGCAGGTCAACGGTCATGATGTGGGATCGGGCAGTTTCACGGTGTCGGCCCGCCCACGCTTGGGCACCTGTCATATCCTGAGCTTCCATACCGACAGTATGGCACGGGAAATACGTGAATGGGTGCCCGTAAGAGCTGCGGGCACCCATTCGAAGAAATGGAGACTAGCTGATGAATTCCTGAACCTGGGGATTGTGTGTGTAGCAGATCCACCCGCGATTCCTTGTGTGGGAGTCGCCAAATCGTTGTCAGCGCTCGTTTGCCATCTCGCTGTCAGCGGGATTCGCCACGGCTGACGGCCGGGCCTGGTCGAGCCGCTCGCGGACATTTAGGGGAGCGGAACGGTCGGGGGCGCCGAGTGCGGCGAGCGCTGTGGTGAGCACGGGTGGGACGCCAGTTCGGAGGAGGCAGCCGAGGGCGAAGCCGGCTACCGCATCGGTGGTCCAGTGGTAGCCGAGGTAGATCATGGAGGCGGCGCAGAGCACCCGAGCCGGCAGAGCGGCCGCTGCCGCGCTCACCGGCACCCTCCTCTGCATGGCGCTCTCCGCCTCGCCGGCGGCCGCCGGTGGAGACGTCATCTGCCCGCCGGACGGCGGTCCGTGCACCATCGTCGTCGACAAGCCCGGCACCGGAGGCGACGACGGTGACGACGGCGGCGAAGGTGGCGGCGGCACCTCGCGCAACTGCGGCGACGCGCTGTTCCTCGGCTGTTTCAAGTCGGGCCTCGGCTACTACGGCAGCACGGTCACCGACCCGGTCGGCTGCTTCTGGCTGTTGGCGGACCCACAGCCACCCGCGGGTGACCCCGTGTGGGAGGGGCATGCACCCGGCGACGGCAAGATCTACGTCGCGGCGTGCGGCTGGCCCGGGCTGACCGGCTTCACCTCGTTCTGGCGGGCGACCCCACCGCCGGGCTTCGGCGGCGGTCCCTCGCCAGCTGAACTGGCCGCCCGGGCGATCAACATGCTGCCCATCCGCGGCCCCCAGATCGGCACGGCGCCGGCTCAAGGCGGTTCGGGCCTCGTGGGCCTGCCCGTCTGGCTGTGGACGCCCGCCACCGAAGCGACATGGGGGCCGTCGAGCCGCACCGCCGCTGTGCCGGGCCTGTCGGTGACCGCGACCGCCCGCGCCCAGAAAATCGTCTGGTCGATGGGCGACGGCGAGTCCGTCACCTGCACCTCACCCGGTACGCCGTACAAGGCGTCGTACGGCAACAAGAAGTCTCCGGACTGCGGCTATGCCGGCTACTCCAAGCCCAGCAGCGGCGCCGGCGGCCGATACACCGTCACCGGCGTGACGACCTGGCACGTCACCTGGGCTGGCGGTGGTCAGACCGGTGAGGTGACGGTCACCCGTTCCTCCTCCACCATGATCGACATCGACGAACTGCAGGTGATCACCTCATGACGGCCACCCCGACCACCACCGCGGCGACCGGGTCCGGTCCCGCGCAGGTCAGCCCTGTCCTGGCAGTGCCTCGCGTCGCACCGCAGCGTCGCTGGCGTCCCGGTCTCTTGTGGCTCGGCGTCGCGCTGGTCGTCGTCGGCGGGCTGATCGGTTGGCGGGTGCTCGCGAGCATCGGCATGACGTCGCAGTACCACGCGGTGGCGCAGCCGATGCAGATTGGCGAGACGCTGACGGCGGACAAGCTGACGACGGTCCGGATCACCGCTGATCCGGCCCTCAAGCCGGTACCGGCAGCGGACATCAAGTCGGTGCTCGGGCAGTACGCGGCGGTGCCGCTGATGCCCGGCACGCTGCTCACCACCGCACAGGTGACCGGCGAGCGGGCACCCAAGCCGGGCGATCAGCTCGTCGGCATCGGCCTGACCCGGGACCGGCTTCCCGCCGAGCGCATCACCCCGGGCCGCAAGGTGCTGCTGGTGATCACTGACAAGGACAACGCCAACGTCGGAGGCGACCAGAAGCCCATCACCACGGCACCGCTGACCATCACGGCCACGGCGGTCGACGTGAAGCCCGGCACCAAGGACGACCAGGTGCTGGTGAACGTCGCGGTGGCCGAGCGCGACGGGCCGCTGGTAGCGTCACGCGCCGCCGAGAACCGCATCGTCGTCACGCTGACGGCGGGCAACTGACATGGCACTGATCGCGATGGTCTCGGCCAAGGGCTCGCCGGGTGTCAGCGCCTCGGCGCTGGCGTGCACGCTGTCCTGGTCCGGACGCACTGTGCTCGCCGAATGCGACCCGGCCGGCGGCGACATCCTGGCCGGGTACCTGTCGGCGCTGGACATCCCGGCGATGGGGCTGTTGAACCTGGCCATCGCCGAGCTGCGTGGCCGGGCCGGCGACGAGTTCGGCAAGCAGGTGATCGACCTCGACAAGAACCGCCCGGGGCACCGGTTGGTGCTGCCCGGCATCACCGACCCGGTGCAGGCCGGCACGGTGCTGCCCACTTGGCCGCGCCTGGCCGAGTTCTTCACCGGCCTGGAGCGCGGCGACAGCGGCTACGACGTGATCGCCGACTGCGGCCGGTTGACGACCTCGGCTGCGCCGTGGCCGCTGCTGCACCGCGCCGACCTGGTCGTGGTCGTCGTGCGCGCGTCGTCGCTGCGCACCATCTCCCCGGCGGTACCCGCGGTCACGCAGCTGCGCAAGGAGCTCACCGGCAACGGTCGCGGTGCCGGGTCGATGGGCCTGCTGCTCGTCGGCAGCGGCCCGTACAAGGCGGCGGACATCCAGCAGCGGCTGCAGTTGCCCCTGCTCGCCGAGCTGCCCGACGACCAGCGCGGCGCCCAGGTGCTCAGCGACGGCGGCCGGCTGCGCAGCAACTCCCCGTTGCTGCGTGCCGCCGCGGCCGTCGAGCCGGTCATGCGCAAGGCCATCGAGCAACGCCGGACGCGACTGATGACGGGGGTGGGCAGCCGTGGCTGATCCGGTGTGGCGCCCGGTCCAGCTGGACCCGCACGTCAACGGCACGGCTGTTGCCGGGCACCCGCACAACGGCAACGGCACGACGGTCGCCGGGTACCCGCACAACGGCAACGGCGGGTACCCGCAGCTTCCGCCGCCGGCGCCGGTGGCCGTCCGGCAGCCCGACCGGCCGTCCGTCGACTACGCGGCGGTTCGGTCGCTGCGTCAGCTGGTCAGCAAGGAGCTGACCGCCGCGCTGCGCGAGATGACGAACGTGACCGCCGAGCGCCGCCAGGCTGAGGGCGAGCGCATCGCCGCGCGGCTGGTCGGTGCCCACGTCACCGATCTGATGAACGCGGGTCAGCCGGTCACCGCCGAGGCGGAGGCGGCGCTGCTCGACGCTGTGGCCGCCGACCTGTTCGGCCTGGGCCGGCTGCAGGGGCTGCTCGACCGCACGGACATCATCAACATCCACATCCTGGGCTGCGACCAGGTCCGCATCGAGCTGGCCAATGGCGAGATCGTCTTCGGCGATCCGATCGCGGACACCGACGAGGACATGGTGCAGATGTTCCAGGTCCTCGCCATGCGCGCGGGCGCCACCGAACGGTCGCTGTCCTCGACGAAGCCGTGGCTGGACATGCAGCTGCCCGACGGCAGCCGTCTGACGGTGGTCTACCAGGTCGCCGTCCGCCCGTACGCGACGATCCGCCGGCACACCTTGATGGACGTCACGCTGGAGGACCTGCGCGACCGGTTCGGCGCGATCGACGACCTGATCTGCAGCTTCCTCAAGGCGGCGATGGCCGCCGGGCTGAACATCATGGTCGCCGGGCTCGCCGACGCCGGGAAGACGACCATGCTGCGGGCGCTCGCCAGCGAGGTCCCGCCCGCGGAGCAGTTCGTCGTACTCGAGGAAAGCCGGGAGCTGGGTCTGCACGCCACCGGCCGACACCAGTGGGCGATGAGCCTGGAAGCCCGCGAGGGTCACGGCGCCCGCGGCGCTGACGGCCGCCCGGCCGGTGAGGTCACCATCGCCGACCTCATCCCGCTGACCCTGCGCATGTCGGTGCAGCGCATCATCGTCGGTGAGGTCCGCTCCCGCGAGATCGTCCCGATGCTGCAGGCGATGGCCACCAGCAAGGGCTCGATGTGCACCATCCACGCCCGCAACTCCCGCTCGGTGATGGACCGCATCATCGAGCTGGCCCTGCAGCACGGCCCGGAGATGACGGCCGAGTTGGCCCGCCGGATGGCCGCCGGCGCGGTCGATCTCATCCTCTACCTGACCGTCGAGGACGAGACGAAGCTGGGCGGCCGCAAGCTGCGCTACGTCAGCGAGATCGTCGAGGTCGGCGGCATGACCGACGACCGGCTCGTGACCACCACCATCTTCGGTCCCGGCCCCGACGGTCGGGCCGTACCGCAGAACCAGCCCGACCGGTTGGCCGGCGCGCTGCGCCGGGTCGGCTACGACGCCCGGCACCTGACCGCCTACGCCCAGCAGGGCGAACGCAACTACGGCGCCTGGACCCACCAGCTGCAGACCATCGGCAGGCGCGGATGATCATCGACCTTGCGCTCGCGATCGCCGGCGTCCTGGTGACGGCCGGCATGGTCGTCGGCGTCGTCGCCGTGGCCGGAACGACCCGGCCGCCCCGGCCCCCGTCGCGCATCGCCGCCGCCGTACGCCGGTGGTGGCGAGGCCCGGGCCGCAGCCGCCGGGAGCGCCAGGCCCGGCAGAGCCTGATCGTCACCGCGATCATCGCCGGCGCCCTGGCGTGGCTGGTCGCCGGATGGCCGGCGGCAGGGCTGATCGTCGGGATCTCGGTACCCGGCATCCCGTGGCTGTTCGCCGCGGGCAGCGCTGAGAAGCGGGCCATCGCCCGGCTAGAAGCCGTCGAGGCATGGACCCGGCGGCTGGCCGACATCGTCGCCCGCGGCATCGGTCTGCAGCAGGCCATCGTGGCCACCGCCGCCACCGCTCCACGGCGCATCACCACCGAGGTCACCGACCTCGCCTCACGGATGCAGGCCACCGGCGACCCGATCTACGCGCTGCGCGCCTTCGCCGACGACCTTAACGACTACACCGCCGACCAGGTCGTCGCCCCGCTGATCCTGCACGTCAGCGACCGCGGCGACGGGCTGCACGACGTGCTCGTCGACATCTCACGGTCGATCGCTGCCGAGGTCGAGATGCGCAGTACCGTCGACGCCAAGCGCGCCGGCCCCCGGTTCGCCGTACGGTTCCTGACCGGGATGACGGTCTTCCTGATCGGCCTCGGGCTGCTCAACCCGCAGTTCCTCGTGCCGTACGGCACGTTCCTCGGCCAGACACTGCTGATCTTCTTGGTCGGCTTCTACGTCCTGCTGATGGTGTGGGTCCGCAATCTGAGCCTGCCGCCGGCCCGGCCACGGCTGCTGCCAGACCTGGACGCCGACCCGAAGATCGGGGTATTGGCATGACGCTTCCCCTGATCACGGTCGTCGCCGCGGGCGCGTTGGTCGGCCTCGGCCTGTTCCTGCTCATCGCCCAACTCGCCCCTGCTCCACCGGCGCTCGGCCCGGCGCTGCGCCGGCTGCACCCGGTCGGTGGCGGCAGCCCGTCGGCCGCCGCTGCCGCTCAGAGCTGGGCGCGGCGCCGGTTCCGCGTCCCGTACGCCGATCTGCAGCTGCTCGGCCGGACCGCTGACCAGTACTTCCTGTCGATCGGCTTGGCAGCCCTGCTCGGTCTGATCATCCCAGCGCTGCTCATCGCCGCCGTCGCTGTGCTCGGCCTGCCCGTGCCGCTCAGCATCCCGGTGGGCGGCACCCTGCTCGCCTCGGCGCTAGCCGCATTCGTGGCCCACCTCGACGTCATCTCGAAGGCGGCGGCGGCCCGCGCCGAGTTCGCCCGCGCCATGTGCACGTTCATCGACCTCTCTGCCCACCAGATCCTCGGCGGGCACGGTCCGGTGGAGTCACTGAACCGGGCCGCGTCGATCAGCCACGGTTGGGTGTTCGGCCGCATCCGGGAGGCGCTGCTCTCCGCCGAATTGCAGCTGCGGCCTCCGTGGGAGGACCTCAAGACCCTGGGCGCCGACATCGAGGTCATCGAGCTGGCCGATCTGGCCGACATCATGCGCACCGCCGGCAACGAGGGCGCCAACGTCTACACCACCCTGCGGGCGCGGGCGGACTCGCTGCGCGACCAGCTGCGCACCCGCGCGCTGGCCGAAGCGGAGGTCCGCACCAGCAAGCTCGACATCCCGTCGTCGGCGCTGATCCTCGTCGTCATCGTCCTGCTCGGCTACCCGTTCCTGACCCGACTGTTCTGACCCGCACCACCCACACGGAGGGAGCACTACCCCATGCAGTACCTGCTCACCGCCTACGCGGCCGTCACGGCCCGCTGGGCGCAGATCACCGACAAGAACAACAGCGACCGCGGGGAAGGCCCCGTCAGCACGGCCGTGGTCATCGCGGTCGCCGCCGCGGCCGCCGTCGCGCTGGGCGTCATCATCCTGGCGGCAGTCAACAACTGGGGCTCCAAGATCCCCACGTGATGACGATCCGTCGCATCCAGACCCGGCTCGGCGCGCGTCTGCGGGGGACAGCCCGCCGACCGCGCCGACCGGGTGACCGCGGGAGCACACCGGTGGAGTTCGCCATCGTCGCGAGCTCCATGCTGATCCTGGCCTTCGCCGTCGTGCAGGCCGGGCTGGTCTACTACGCCCACAGCCTGGCCCTCGGCGCCGCCACCCAGGGTGCCAATACCGCCCGCGGGTACGGCTCCAGCGCCGGCGCCGGGCAGGCCAAAGCTCAGCAGTTCCTCAACCAGGCCGGCGCGGGCCTGCTCAACCGGAACGTCAGCGCCAGCCGCACCAGCGATCAGGCGACCGTCGTCGTCACCGGCCAGGCGGTGTCCGTGCTGCCCGGGCTGACGTTCACCGTGACCAAGACCGCGCACGGGCCGGTCGAGCGGGTGACCACACCATGAGGCGCGCACGCCGCGGCGACGCGGGCTCCACCACCATCGAGCTAGCCATCGTGGCCCCGGCCGTGCTGGCCATGTTCGCCCTCGTGGTGATCGGCGGCAGGGTCAACCTCGCCCGCCAGGTGATCGAGGCGTCAGCGTTCGACGCCGCCCGGACCGCGTCGCTGGCCCGCACCGCCGGCGATGCCCAAAGCCAAGCCACCGCCGCCGGCAACGCCACGCTGAACAGCCAAGGCATGACCTGCCTCAGCACGAACGTGACCGTCAACGTCAGCGGCTTCAACACGCCGGTCGGGCAACCGGCCACGGTCACCGCCACCGTGACCTGCCAGGCCAGCATGAGCGACGTCGCGCTGCCCGGCCTGCCCGGTTCCTTCAGCCTGAGCGCCCAGTTCACCTCGCCCCTCGACACGTACAGGACCCGGAAAT
>CBIHNN010000129.1:0-10880 GCA_966211315.1 uncultured Micromonosporaceae bacterium
CCCGGCATGCGGCCCGCGCGGCGGCCCCCGCGGCGGCGGGGGCCCCCCCCGCGACCGATACCGATCAGACGGGCCGCACCCACGCGATCTGGGTCGTCGGCGCCGGGCCGTTGCAGGACGAGCTGACCGCTCTCGCGGGCGGCGGTGACCTGGTGGTAGCTGACGGTAACCACCGTAGCCTGGCCGCGCAGACCGGTGGCCTCAAGCGGTTCCTCGCGGTCGTCACGACGCCCGCGTCCGTCTTCATCCAGCCCTACAACCGGCTGGTCGCGAACGTGCCGGCCGCGGACCTCGCCGACCGCCTCCGCGCGGCCGGCGCCCAGGTCGAGGAGCTGCCGCGCCCCGCGGCCGTCCCCGCCAAGGGCGGAACCATCGAGGTGTACGCGTCCGGCCGTTCCTGGGCGATCACGCTGCCCGCCACCCCGGGGGCCTCGACCGTGGAAAACCTCGATCACGCGCTCGTCGAGCGGGTCCTGCTCGGCGGTGCCCTCGGCCTCGAACCCGGCGACAAGCGGATCTCCTACGTCGGCGGCGACTACCCGGCCGAGTGGCTGCGTGGCGAGGTCGACGCCGGTCGCGCCGAACTGGCCGTGCTGATCGCTCCCGTCACCGTCGACGACTTCGTCACCGTGAACCTCGAACGGCACAAGCTGCCCCGCAAGAGCACCTGGTTCACGCCGAAGGCGCGCGGCGGGCTCGTCCTGGCCCAACTGGACGACTGATGCTGCACCCGCAGGTCGCCGCCGTACTCGCCGTGCGGCGGCGACCGACCGCCGGCGAGCTGGCCGCCGCCCCGGTCGAGCGGCTTGCCGGAGTACGGGATGCGATGGAGGCCTCCGTCGACGCCGAGTGCGGGCCGGCCGTACCGCTGCCCGTCGTCGTCGACCTCGACGCGGACGGCGTCCCGTGCCGCCTCTACGCCAGCCGCGCCGACGCCCCCGTCTTCGTCTACCTGCACGGTGGCGGCTGGGCGTTCGGCAGCATCGACACCCACGACCGGTTGTGCCGCCGCATCGCGGACCGCTCCGGCGTCGCCGTCCTCTCCGTCGGCTACCGGCTCGCCCCCGACCACCCGTTCCCGGCGCCCCTCGACGACGTCCTGACCGTCCTGAGCTGGGTACGCACGGCCGACATCGGCGTCGACGCATCCCGGATCGCCATCGGCGGCGACAGCGCGGGCGGGCAGCTCGCCACCGTCGCCGCCCGCCGCCAGCGTGACGCCCTCACGCCCCTGGACCACCAGGTGCTGATCTACCCGACGATCGACCCGTTGACGTCGTCGGAGTCCTACGCCGAACTCGGCGAGTTCGGCCTCGACCGCGAGTCCACCGCGCTCGCCTGGGCCACGTTCGTGCCCGACCCGGCGCTCCGTTCGACCCCCGATGTCGCCCCGCTCGCCGCCGACCTCACCGGCATGCCACCCACCCTGATCATCAGCGCGGAGTACGACGTCCTGCGCGACGAGAACGCGGACTACGCCGACGCCCTGCTCGCCGCCGGCGTCTCCGTGGTCCACGTCCGGTACGCCGGCGTCAACCACGGCTTCGTCCGGCGCCTCGCCCTCCTCGACGCCGCCCGCGCCGCCGCCGACCAGATCGCCGCGACACTGCGGGCCGCGCTGCTGTTTTGATCGTCGATTTGCAAGACTGCGTTCATGCGCGTCTTTCTGGGTTCCGACCATGCCGGGTTCGAGCTGAAGGCCCACCTCGTCAACCATCTGTCCACGCAGGGCTACGACGTCGTCGACGTCGGCCCTCATACGTTCGACCCCGAGGACGACTATCCGGCGTTCTGCCTGCACACCGGCCAGCGGGTGGTCGACAGCCGGGGCAGCCTGGGCATCGTCATCGGCGGCTCCGGCAACGGCGAGCAGATCGCCGCGAACAAGATCGCCGGTGTCCGTTCCGCGCTGGCCTGGAAGGTCGAGATCGCCCAGCTCGCCCGCGAGCACAACGACGCCAACGTCCTCGCCATCGGCGCCCGCCAGCACACCCTCGACGAGGCGACGGCCATGGCCGAGGCCTTCCTGAACACCCAGTTCAGTGGCAACTCGCGCCACGCCCGCCGGATCGAACAACTCGCCGAGTACGAGCAGACCCGCAAGCTGCCCGATCTCCCGTAGCGGCCGGTAAGCGCCCGTCGCCGGGGTCAGCGGCGCGGGAGGTCCTCGCGGGGCACCCAGTTACGCCGTACGATCACGAGCCGCTCCGCGGCCTGGGCGACATCGTCGCCGGTGGGCCGGGCCGCGTCCCGGGCGCGCATCGCCGCACCCACACTGACCTGCGACGATCCGGAACCGACCAGTCCGCGCAGGCCCCGCTCGGACTCCCTCTCGTCACCGCCGAGCACACCGGATTCCGACGTTGGCCTGGCGGGCCCCCCGAAGGATCCGCCCGACACGCCGGCGACCGGACGCCCGGAACCACCGACCGGCCTGCCCGGCCGATTCCAGCCACCCGCGTCGCCGCCCTGGAGGTAGCCGGAGGCATCGCTGCTGGAGGCCGCGTCCCGCCCTCCAGTAGTCGGGTCGGCGTGGTCGTGACCCGGACTGCTACGGGCGTCTGAGCCGGTGGGGGAGGCGTCACCCGAGGCGGTGAGGCTGCCGGGAGGATGCGGGATTCCTGCTTCTCCGCCGGTCTGCCCGTGGACGGCCGCCGGTTGCCCACCACCGGCAGAAGAGACCTGGCCCCCACCCGCCAGGCCTGCTTCGCGGTGGCGGGGCGAACCTGCCAGGCGGTGACCGGCCGACCGGCCTTCGAACTCACCGGCCGCGCCGGATTCGGCGCCCGCGAGGCGTTCGTCGGTATTCGGGTCGTAGACCGGACTTGTCATGGCCTCCGAGGGACCGGCGAGGCCTTCCCGGCCCGGCCGTCCCGCCATCGGCCGGGACGGCATGTCGGCGGGTGTCACCGTGGGCGCGGCGGGTGCCGCAGCGGGTGGGACGGCAGGTGTCTCCGTTGAGTCCCCGGGGGCCTGCCCGGCTGATGCCGCGCCGGCCGGGGTCACGCCAGGCCGTGAGCCGGACGGCGCAGCCGCGGACGCCGGGGCGGGAACGGTTGCGCCACCAGGAGGGGCGGCGTCCTCCGGGCGGGTCGTCGGCCGGATGCGCCGACGGCGGCGTTCGGGGGTGGCCATGGGATGACCGTACCGGGCGGCTCCGGTCAGAGACATTCCCGGCGGCTCAGCCGGTGCCGGCCGAAGGCGATGCTGGCCGGCCGCAAGGTGCCGGGAATCGGTTCACCGATCGGCCCGCGGCCGCCAGGGCGGCGAGCGACCAGCGGCCGGTGGCTCGAACACGGACCGCCGGAGCGTGGGCGGCGGGCTCGACGTCGTGGTGCGATGCGGTGGACATCATCTCGGTGCCGGCGTCATCTCGGTGGCGGCGTCCCAGCCGTCGGGCAGAGATGACACGCAGCGCGATTTCGCTCATCGGGTCTGTCTGCGTACCCAATGGGATACGACGACCACTGTGTCGGGTCGTTACTCTCAACGTCGGGGGAGCGGTCGAGGAGGGGAACGTGATGCGAGACCAGACACAGCCGTGGGGTGACCGTACGGCCGGTCTCCCGCCTCAGGATCCGTGGGCGGTTCCGCCGACGACGGAGATCCGCCCGGATCCCGCCGAGCCGGCGCCCACGATGCGCCAGCCCGAACAAGCTGCCTCCGCTTCGCCGTTCCAGCGCGGCGTGGCGCACGTGCACACCGGTCCACGTACGGAGCAGTTCACCTCCACCCACGAGCCGACCGGTACGGGCTGGCCGGGCGCGGAGGCTCACGCCGAACGGCAGCCGCTTCAGTGGCACGCGCGCCAGCTGCGCAAGGGACTCGGCTGGAGCCTGATCGGGGCGACCTTCGCGTTCGTCTGCTGGGGGATCTGGGCGGTGTCGAGCGGAGGCGACCTGCTCTCGCCGCTGGTGGTGTTCCTGCTGATCCTCGCCGTGTCCGCGGGTGTGTTCGCGCTGTCCAGGCTCATCGGCAGGGTGGTGCTGGAGCGCTACCTGCACCGGCTGCGGCGTAGCGCCCGCGGTGCGCACCTGGTGACCGGGTTGTTCCTGCTGGCGGTCGGCGTCGGGTACCTGCGGCAGACCAGCTGGGTCGTGGACGCCTGGAACTGGGTCGTCGGTCTGTTCTGACCAGCCTGCGGTGGTCCGGCGACCTGGACCACCGCAACGTTCACGCTGACGAATGGCAGCGGGACGTCAGAGCTGTGAACCGAAGTCCTGGGTCCAGAGCAGCGTGCCGTCGGAGTCGGCGGCGACGCCCACCCCGATGTCGCGGAAGCCGCAGTTGAGGATGTTGGCGCGGTGCCCCGGGCTGTCCATCCAGCTGTTCATCACATCGGCCGGGGTGCGCTGACCCTTGGCGATGTTCTCGCCCACCCAGGACCAGGTGTATCGCTCGCGGGTGATCCGGGTGGCGAAGTCGGTGCCGTCCCGGCTGGTGTGGCTGAAGTAGTTGTTCATCGCCATGTCTGTGGAGTGCTTGCGGGCCGCCGTTCCCAGCCGGTCGTCGACGGTGAGCGGATCACAGCCGGTCACCGTGCGTTCCACGTTGACGAGGCGGGTCACCTCGGCTTCGAGGGCGACGTTGCCGGTGGGCGCCGGGTACGACAGCAGGACGCCGCGGTGGCCGTTCAGCGCACCGGCCTCGGCCCCGTACGCGGTGCCCGAGGTGGCGGCGTACGAGGTGACGGGGGCGACGACGGCCGCACAGACGGCCAGCGCGCCGAGAGAGCCCGCGAGGAGTACGGATCTACGCATCGGAAGTCCACATCGGTCGAGGGTGGATTTTGCCGGCGCAGACCCGGTGTCGTGGTTCGGTGAGGACCCGTCAGCTGTTGCGTGAGTCTGCCCTGGCCTCCCATCCTGGCACCTTTGGAGCGGTCCGCAGGGGTTTCGCGTGGACCGTCGATATGTCGGTGGTCCGTCGTAGCATCCGACGATGACCTACGACTACCAGGTGACCGTCGACTGCCGTGATCCGCACGTGCTCGCCGAGTGGTGGGCGGAGACCCTCGGATGGCAGGTCGAGCCGTCGGATGAGGAGTTCATCAAGAGCATGATCGAGGCCGGGCACGCCTCGGACGCCGACACCACCAGGCACCACGGGGTGCTCGTGTGGAGGACGGGCGCGGCGATCCGTCACCCCGACAGCCCGGTGGCCGGGGGCCGGGACCGGATCTTGTTCAACCTCGTACCGGAGGAGAAGACCGGGAAGAACCGCCTCCACCTCGACATCAGGGTCGGCGCGGAGCGCATCGCCGCCGTACGCGCGCAGCTGGAGGCTCGGGGGGCGACGTTCCTGTGGTCCGGCCGGCAGGGCCCGCAGACCTGGGAGACGATGGCGGATCCGGAGGGCAATGAGTTCTGTGTGACGTGACAGAGGCAGCCGGTGACGATCCGTAGCCACGTGACGGACCCGTTCTGTGCCGAGGGCCAGCTGCCGGTCGACTGCGGCGCGGACGACTCTCGTCCGGTGGTCGAGGTGTTGCCCGGCGGGGACCCGATCGGGCGAGCACCCGGCGGCCGGGTGACCGCTACCGGCGGCGCGCGATCAGGACGGCATCCTGGATGGTCACGTCACGGCCGTCAGGGTCCCGGGCCGTCCGTGACCTCGCCTCCGCCCTGATCGCCTCCCACTCCTGCGGCGCGAGCGTCGCGGCGACCTCCTCGGCCGTGAAAAACCTGTCGGGCAGGTCCGGGCGGGGCATGCTCGTCCGCATGTCGTCCGGGTGGTGACCGACGATCAGCAGCGTCCCGCCCGCCCGCACCGCCGCGGCCAGCCGCCCGAACAGCTCGCGCCGGGGAGCCGGTGGCAGATGCATGAACTGAGCCGACACCAGGTCGAACGTCCGCTCCGGCGGTGTCCAGGCGGTCACGTCGGCATGCACCCACTCGACCGTCGCTCCCCGTTCCGCGGCATGCGCGGCGGCGCGGGCGAGCGCGGTCGCGGAGAAGTCGACACCGGTGACCTGCCAGCCCCGGTCGGCAAGCCAGAGCGCGTCGGCGCCCTCGCCGCTGCCCACGTCGAGCGCGGTGCCGGGGGAGAGGTCCGAGGCCTCCGCGAGCAGCTGCGGGTTCGGGCGCCCGCTCCACACGGCGTCCCGTGACCGGTAACGCTCCTCCCAGGCCTCCTCGGTGAACATCCGCATGACGTCACCGCCGTGCTCGTGCCCGTGGGCGTGGGCGTCGGCGGTCCGGGCGCGGTGCGCCGCGACCGCAGCGCGCGTGTCGGCCTCGACGAGGTCGGCGTTGATCGCCGCGGCCGCCTTCACACCCGCTGCGGCGGACGACACGACCTGGGCCGTCAGGTCCGTGACGTTCCCGGCCACCCACACGCCCGGCACATCGGTGGTCCCGGCCGGATCCGCGGGTACGTAGCTCCCGATGACCTGCCCGTCCACCTCCATGTCGACCGGCTTCACCCCGAGCGACGTGAGCACGTCGGAGCGGGCGGTGAGCCGCGTCTGCACCACGAAAGCGTCCCGGGCGGCCAGTTCACCACTGCCCAGCCGTACGCCCTCGTCCTCCAACGCCGCCACCACTCCGGCCACCACCGTGATGCCCCGCACGGCGAGCCGCTCGGCCTCGTCCGGGCCGGGCGGCGGCGTCGTGTGCAGGAAGAGCGTCACGTCGGCGGTCCACTGCCGCCACATCAGCGCCTGGAGCACCGCCATCGGCCCGGTTGCCAGCACCCCGACAGCCCGGTCCCGGACCTCCCACCCGTGGCAGTACGGGCAGTGCAGCACGGTGCTTCCCCACCGTTCGGCCACCCCTGCCACATCGGGCAGCTCGTCGAGGAGCCCCGTCGTGACGAGCAGCCGCCGCGCCCCGACCTCCCGCCCGTCCGCCAGCGTCACCCGGAACCCGTCGTCCACGGGGGTGGCTGCCACGACGGTCCCGTCGACGAACGCACCGCCGTACGCCGTGACCTCTGCGCGGCCTGCGGCGAGCAGCTCGGCGGGCGGAATCCCGTCCCGGGTCAGGTAGTTGTGCACGTGCCCCGCCGGAGCGTTCCGCGGTTGGCCCGCGTCGATGACCAGCACGGACCGCCGGGATCGGCCCAGCGCCACCGCACCGCTCAACCCGGCCGCGCCCGCACCGACCACCACCACGTCGTACGTCTCGTTCGTCATACGCCCCACTCTCCGGTGACCGCCGCGAGAACGACAAGTGACGTCGCCGAAATGGCGCCCTCCCAAGCCGATCTGGTCTGGAACCGAGCCTGCGGCCCCGGCCAGGTCGGCCGGGTCGGCGATCATCTGGACGAGGAGTGCTTCGCCCTCGATCCCGCCGGCGAGCCTGGGCAGACAGGCGGATCGGGCCGGCATCGACGAGGGGTACAGGCTGGCCGAAACCCCCGGCGAACCGTCACACCACACGGGAGGGGCACGATGAAGATCCGCGGCGTCCGCTTCGAGCACCTGCGCGAACCCGTCGGGATCGGAACCGGTACGCCACGGATCTCCTGGCAGGTCAGCGATGCGCCCACCGACTGGCGGCAGACGGGCTACGACATCGAGATCCGCGACCTCGATGCCACGGCAGGCGAGCCCGCGGTCCACAGCGTCGAGTCGAGCGTGCAGATCCTCGTCCCGTGGCCCGCGGCGGCACTGCGCTCCCGGGCCCGGGCCGCGGTCCGGGTCCGCGTCCGTGGGAACGCCGGCTCCTGCGGAGACGGCGAGGCGACCGCGGACGGCTGGAGTCCCCCTGTGGTGATCGAGACGGGCCTGATCGACCCGACGGACTGGTCGGCGCGTCTCGTCCACCCCGAGCCCGACGCGGGCGGGCCGACACCCCGTCCAGCGATGCTGCTCCGCACGGAGGTCGAGCTCAAAGCAACACCCGTGCTGGCCCGCTGGTACGTCACCGCGGAGGGCCTATGCCGCCCAGAGATCAACGGACGGCGGGTCGGCGACGACGAACTCACCCCCGGCTGGACCAGCTACCACCACAGGTTGCGCTACCTCACCTACGACGTCACCGCGATGCTGTCCGCCGGGACGAACGCGCTCGGTGCCTGGCTCGCCGACGGCTGGTTCCGCGGCTACGTCGGGTTCGAAGGCGGGATACGCGACGTCTACGGTCCCAGGTCGGGATTGCTCGCCCAGCTCGAGATTCAGTACGCCGACGGAACGCGTGAGGTGTTCGGCACCGACGACACCTGGCGCAGCACCACCTCGCCGATCCTGTCCACCGGCCTCTACGAAGGCGAGTCCTTCGACGCCCGTGCCGTGCCGTACGGCTGGTCCCGACCCGGGTACGATGTGTCCGCGTGGGGCGCAGTCACCACTTCGGCGATCGACCCGGCGAGGCTGGTCGCCCCAACAGGGCCGCTGGTGCGCTGCACGCAGGAGTTGGCGGTGCAGCAGGTCATCACCTCCCCGAGCGGCCGCACCATCCTCGATTTCGGCCAGAACATCGCCGGCCGCCTGCACATCCACGTACGGGGCGGTGGCGCCGGAGACGTCGTGACGCTGCGGCACGCCGAGGTACTCGAGCACGGCGAACTCGGCACCCGGCCGCTGCGGGCCGCGGCGGCCACCGACACCTACACCCTGTCCGACGCTGACGAACAGCAGTGGGAACCGGCGTTCACCATGCACGGTTTCCGCTACGCCCAGGTCGACGGCTGGCCGGGCACCCTCGACCCGGCCGACGTCGTGGCCCGAGTGATCCACACAGATCTGGAGCGAACCGGCTGGTGGCAGTCCAGCGACGCCCGGCTGAACCGACTCCACGAGAACGCTCGCTGGTCGCTTCGCGGCAACTTCGTCGACATCCCCACCGACTGCCCCCAGCGCGACGAACGGCTCGGGTGGACCGCCGATATCGCCGTGTTTGCCCCGACCGCCGCCTACCTCTACGACTGCGCCGGCTTCCTCAGCTCGTGGCTGGCCGATCTCGCCGCTGACCAGGCCGACCTCGGCACCGTCCCCATCTACGTCCCCTACCTCCCGCTGGCTTTTCCCGCCCTGCCGTTCGCCGTCTGGGGCGACGCCGCTGTCACCGTCCCGTGGGACGTTCACCGCGCCTTCGGTGACCTCGACGTTCTGCGGCAGCAGTACCCGAGCATGCTCGCCTGGGTGCAGGAGGTGGAACACCGCGCCGGGCAGTCCCGGCTGTGGACCGACGATGTCCAGCTCGGAGACTGGCTCGACCCCGCCGCACCACCGGATGACCCGACGAAGGCGACCACCGCCCCTGAGATCGTCGCGACCGCGTACTTCGCACACTCCGCCGACCTGCTGGCCAGGACCGCCGGACTGCTGGGCGAGGAAGCTGACGCCCGGCGGGTACGCGCGCTCGCCGCATCCATCAGGTCCGCGTTCGCCGCCGAGTACGTAACACCCACCGGTCGGGTGGTCTCCGACTCGCAGACCGCCTACACCCTGGCCCTCTGTTTCGACCTGTTCGACAGCCCGGCCCAGCGCGAGCGTGCCGGGGTACGCCTGGCCCAGATCGTCGCCGACGGTGACTTCCACATCGGCACCGGATTCGCCGGAACCGCGCTGGTCTGCTACGCCCTCGCCGCGACGGGCCACCTCGACGAGGCCTACCACCTGCTGCTCACCGACACCTGCCCGTCATGGCTGTACCCGGTGACCATGGGCGCCACGACCGTGTGGGAACGGTGGGACTCCATGCTGCCCGACGGCAGCATCAACCCGGGCGACATGACGTCGTTCAACCACTACGCGTTCGGCGCCATCGCCGACTTCCTGCACCGGCTCGTCGGCGGATTGGCACCCGACGAACCCGGCTACCGAACCTTCACCGTGGCACCGCAACCGGGTGGCGGCCTGAGCCACTGCTCCACCCGCCACGACACCCCGTACGGAACCACGGCCGTCGATTGGGAACGCACGGACGGCCGTCTCGACGTCACCATCCGCGTCCCGGTTGGCACCACCGCCCTCATCGCCCTGCCCGGATCTGCCGGTAACCCGCCCCCGGACCCGCAACGGGTCGGGCCCGGCACCCACACGTTCAGCGTCCCCTTCCGCCCTCCACAGGACGACCCGCCCCGCCCGCCGTACGTCGACAAGATCACCGCCGTGTTCGCCGAGGCAGCCACCCAGGACCACCACCCCGAGCAGGCCGAGTGACACCCGTTGAGCAGTAGCTACGGGTGGGCGACACGGTGCGCCGCTGGCCGAACCTCCCCCACGCAAGCGGCGACTGCCCGTCATCCTCCGCTGGCACCGAGAACAGTGCAGCCCCTCCACCGCCTGCTGAACGACTCATCGCGGCACGCCCGACCGCCACGACTCACGGCCCACCGAACTCGTCGCCGTTGAAGCCGGGGTATCCGAGATCTCCCCGATTCACAGAATGGGAGAAGCCTCCGACATCGCGGAACCCGCTGAGGACCAGGTCGGCCATCTGGTACGCAAACAACGAGAAGGTCAGGAAGATCAGGCCGAGCACCAGAGCAATGACCAGTCCCGCACCGCCCTTGCGCACCGGCGCTGCCTCGGTGGGCTTTTGCGGGTCATAGAGCACCTCGATATCGGTGCCCACCAAGTGAGACCGGAACCCACTCAGATCAGCGAGTACCGTCGTCACCTCGTGACCCGAGCCCGTCCGGAACCTGACCACGGGCCGGAAACTCGTTCTTCCCTGGGACCACGACTCCACCTGGTTGTCCACGACCTGGGCGGTCGCTCGCTGACCCGAAGCGGCGAGCGCGCGTTGCCTTCTCCACCGCCGTGCCGCCACGAAGATCAGCCCAGCTCCGACCAGGGCGGGGATGCCCACGAAAAAGGGCATGACGAGATACGGCAACCAGGTCAGATTTTCGATCATGGCGAGACTGTAGTGAACCTAATAAGAGCTACCGGGTTGGCGATGAGTCAGACTCGGTCCGGTAGCCGCCGG
>CBIHNN010000130.1:0-10563 GCA_966211315.1 uncultured Micromonosporaceae bacterium
CCTGCACCGCGTGAAACCCCTACCAGCGGAAACGATCTAAAGAAGCGCCATTGGGCGCCGGCCACTCCGTCACCCTTCACGCCCTACACTGCTCGCCATGATGATCGAGACCCCGCTCGCGCAGCTACTGTCAGTTCTCCTGGGCTCGGCGATTGGACTGGTGCTCCTTTACCTCGTGATCCGGTTAGCGGTGCGTCATGCCATCGAGGATGGGGAAAAGCGGAGGGCTGCCGAGCGTCCGAGAACTTGGTGAACTCGGACTTCATCCGCTCCCGCCACAGACGATCGAACCTAATAATCGGGAAGACAGGACCTAGTTGTGAAGGGCTGCAACGATCTCATCGGCAAGCTGTTGGCTGCCAGCGGCGACGAAGTGCTGACGCCGGTCCATCTCGGCCGAGATGTCTGCGAGGGATCGGAAGTTATAGTCGAGTGGGATCGGTTTTCCTTCAAGGTCGACGACGACACCCCCAGCGGCGGCTAGGTAGTAGTGCCCTGGTGCCAGGTCCCAAACCGCGAAACCCTTTGCGAACTCGATCGTGGCCTCGGTGAATCCGGTGGCTACGTGGCACAGGCTGATAGAACCGAAGTCCACGCCAATCCTCCCACGACTCTTGCCGTCTTTGCCCAATTCGTTCAAGGAATTCATGAGGCGGCCTTGACGTGACAGTGGCATGAAGCGCTCATCTGGCTTCATGAGGTAGTTCGTGACCAACGACTCAGCCAGGCGTTTCGTTGACCCAACGCTGATTCGAGTGACTGTTCCGTCGGCTGTGATGACGAATGCGTGATCTTCGCCGCTGGCGTCTCGGCCAGCAACGTACATCTGCACGTGGTGGTAAATGTCGCCCACGACTGCGGCGACTGGGCGGGCGAGTGACCGGGAGTACGCGAGTACATGTGTGTAACCCTGCAAACCGCGGACTGCAAGCTCGCTTGTGTCCAGCGGGTCGACGAGAATGCAGAGGTCTGGATCGGGGTCATCGCCTACAACCGTCGGCTCGTCCTCTTCGGATGCATAGACGAACGATCCGAGCTGTGCCTCGAAAATTTCACGGTAGCGGCGATGCATGTAAATGTCATGCGTCGACAGGAAATTGTCCTCGTGACGAACGTTCTGACTTTCGCCCCGGTTTCCTGTCAAGGCCGCTTCGAGGAGTCGCGGGCGAAGGTCCAACATCACCTCTCGCACGCTTGAAGCAATCCGCCAAGCCAGGTCAGGGATCTCGATAGTGCTGGTCATGCTGTACCTCGCTTATCGAAGTTCAAGGGGAGGTTCGATGCCGGGCGGACTCATCGTCGCGGCAACGAAGATTGCTGCAAAATTAGCGTCGCGCATAATGCGCGCTCCCGTGAGTTCATCAAAGCTGTCGGCTTCAAGGTCGGCACCCTTGGTCATGGCACCGAAAACTGCAAAATACAACTCAGCTTCAGGATATCGCTCGCGCAACTCTCGGGCGATGATCCCAACGACGTCAGCGTGTTTGACCTCAAAGTCGCAGATCATGATGGTAGGCGCAGGCCGCGCATCTGGGAAGAACGAGTCTGCACTTAAGGCAATTTCGTCTCGAAGCTTATTGCACTTTAGATATCCAATTGAGCAGCGGCCAAATTGGGCCGAGGCGAGAAACGTCGCCATGACAAGTCCAGCTTCGTTTACCCCAAAGCAGACATCCACATCAAGCCGTCTTCCGAGGCTTTTAATTTGTCGAGCCAGGCGCTCGATGCCGAAACCGAACGTACGCCAGTCCAAGTCGAGGAGCTGCCCGGGGCGAGGATTTGGAAGAGAGAACGCGCAAACATCTGGGTTGTCATAGTTGCGAGTCGGCACTGTCAAATTGAAGTCTGGACCAACAGCGACTTCTTCCGTTGCTCGCTGCGGCGATGGTCGGCGAGTCCGCTGCGCCGGCGTGGTTTGGGCTGCGAGTGACGTCTTTTCGCTACGCTTGAGGGCAAGTTGATCTTCGGGTTGTAGCCGTTCATAGGCTTCCGCTACCAAATCCCTCGCCGACAGTGGTTCACTGTCGGCGCCAAGTGGATGGCGGCCATATGTCAGTGCCAGTACTTCCAGAGTTGCGAAGGATGGCGGCGACCCTCCATTTGAGCCTCGCCGCCCACGTGCCCAGGTCTCCCATGCGTTGATCGTCGTTCCGCCGATCGAGGTCTCGTGACCCGTCTTCTCGTTGTAGCGCTTGGCGGCATTCTCCTGCGATAGGCCCGCGACGTACCGGTAGGCGACCAGGCTCGGCACGTCAGGATGCCGGCCCACCAACGCTGCGGCCGCCTGCTTCATAGATCCACGCTCTACCAGGAGTTCCCGAGCTTCGCGCAGCAACAGGCGTCCGCGTGCTGCTGGACTGGCGTGTTGTGCCGAAACATCACCCATTGGCCGCTCCCGTCGTATACAGCGGCGGCGGCTCCACTACCGACTGTGGCGCGGCGTCCACTCTACTGATTGCCCATTTTGCTGGGCAATCCCCGTTGATGGCTACGAACGTCCAGGTCAGCGCCCCCCAAACATCCGGGCATCTACGGACCGTGACAGAGGTGTCAACCGGCTCGATGACTGACAGGGTGAAACCGCAGCTCACGGTCGTCGCGATTGGCGAGATGAAGCGTCGCCCTGACGCGCAGTCAGTCGGGCTAGCTCGCAGCATTCATCATCGGAGGTGGTTCATGCTCACGAAGCTGCGCCAACTGATCGGCCTCAGCGCCCCCGGCCGTCCAAGCGCCTTCCAGAATGACCTCGTGGCCCGTCAGGCCCGTCAAGCTCCACAGTCGTTGCCGGCTGAAGTTGATCGGTCACTTCTTACGGCTCTGGACGCTCTGCTCCTCCACGCTGCTACGTCGGAAGGCCAATGCCGGCTGTGCCGCGTGTCTGCGCCGTGTTTCCGACGCAGACCTGCGGTTCGTACCCTCTCTCGCGCGATGAGGCCGTCACCTCTCGGGCGCGAGGTGACGCGGTGATGATCGTCGGCGACTCGCCCTCACGCGCCGCGCTGGCGAAGTCTCAGCCCGCACTACACCCCCGGCAGACATACCGGCAGCCTGGTTGTTGTTCTTGGCCGAGACCCACCACGTCTAGATCTAGACGTTGATCGCGGTCCGGTGCCCCATCGGTCCGGGGATGGGATCGCGCACCGCGCGCCGAGCAAGGGCGCCCGCGTAGCGGCGCGGGCCGGGTGCCCGCCACGCCGACTGCTACGCAGCACCGTCCCCCCGGAGCTGCCAGGCAGCGGGTACCCAGCCCCTCACCTTTCGCCACACGAGATCAACGGGAGTAGCACGGTGGCTAAACACGACACGTCGGGTGACGGACACAAGCGCGACGTCGACCCATCGCGGATCGCGAAGCCGAAGGACGACGGCGGCAAACACACTGAGGGCGGCGACAAAGGCGGCCAGAAGCAGTGATCAGCGAACACGAACAGATGCTGAAGGATCTCGCGGGCGCCGGCCTTCTGGACCCGCAGTGGCGCGCGGCGTTCGAGAAGCGAACACGGCACCTGTTTGTGCCAACGGTCGTGTGGCGCCTCGACGAGGAACGGACCCGGCTCGACCGCTACACCGACGAGCGGGCATGGCTGGCCGCCGCGTACGCCGATGAACCGCTGATCACGCAGTGGAACGACGGCGGGCCATTGGATGACCTCCCCGCCGCGCAGGCGAGCAGTTCGATCTCGATGCCGTCGGTCGTGGCGCTGATGCTGCGCGAGGCGCAGATCGGCGACGGGATGCGGGTGCTGGAGATCGGGGCTGGCTCGGGCTGGAACGTCGCGCTGCTGGACGCACGTCTCGGTACCGGGAACGTCTTCTCTGTGGAAGTCGATCCGGCCATCGCTGACAGCGCACGCACGCACCTGCGCCGCGTCGGCGCCAACGTCCATGTGGAGACCGGCGATGGCGAGGGCGGCCTGCCAGCCCATGCCCCGTACGACCGAATCATCTCCACTGCATCGGTGTCCCGGCTCCCGCACGCGTGGATCGAGCAGACCAAGCCGGGCGGGTTCATCCTCACGCCCTGGTTCATCCAGCTCTGCAACGGTCTCCTGCTGCGCCTGCAAGCGACCGGCGATGGTACCGCCGTGGGGAGGTTCGTCGACAACGCCGACTTCATGCCGATGAGGGGACAACGGCCTCCACGGGAGGACGTCACGCCGTCGACCGAGGGCAGGGTGAGCGAGACCGCGATCGATCCCCGGACGATCCTCAACGGCGACCACGCACAGTACGTCGCTGGGCTGCTCGTTCCGAACTGCTGGGCGTGGGTCGCCCCTCACGACGGGCTGCTGATCCAGCGCCTTGACGACCCGACAACGGAATCGTGGGCCACCGTCACCCTGAACCCGAGCCGAGGCCGATACACCGTCGCACAGGACGGTCCTCGCCGGCTCTGGGACGAGATCTGCGCCGCGCATTCCTGGTGGCTCGACCAAGGCCAACCCGTCTTCACCCGCTTCGGCGTCACCGCCGACCGGCACGGGCATGCCGTTTGGCTCGATGAACCAGCGAACGTGGTCTATCCCCGATGACTTCTGCGGCGGTCGGCTGCTGCAACACGCCCGGCCGCCGCGGACGACCGGCGGGGATGAGCGGTCCCCCGTACCTACCTCATCCCCGCCGGTCAAATCACCCCTACGGCACAGGAGGAAACGTCATGACCGTCAACCTGCCCGCCCCGGCTGCGGTCGGTGAGCGCGCCGCCCAGATCCTCACCGCTATCGAGGAGCACCCCCTGTACAGGCGGTTGAAGCAGTCGTCGACGAAGTACACCGACTGCTGGGGCACGTTCACCGGCTACCCGCTGATCTCCGAATGGGACTTACAGAAGGACGCCGAGCCGCTGTTCACCGAGGCCATACGAGTGCTGGCGCTCAAGACGGCGGTGTACGAGCTGACCGTCGGCGACGAGCACGCCGCCGAGCTGGAATGCAGCGCGCCGGTCGACGAAATGGTGCACGCGGTCCTGGTGCAGTACACGCTGTGCCAGCAGCTCACCGCCTCGCTCGGGATCACCTTCGTGCACATGACTGACCAGGAGCGGTTCAACTATCGCCACGACGGCTACACCGACCGCTGTTATGCCGCCGCCGGTTGGGGTGCGCAGGACCGCCGGTACTGGATCGATCTGGACGAGATGGCCCTCGTCTCGGCATCCTCGGCGAGCGGTACTCCGCGATCGGGTTCGAGCCCGCCGGGCGGGGCCACGACATCGACTTCACCACAGCGAAGGCAAACCTGTGCTCTCCAGTTAGGACCGGCGGGCCAGTTCCACGGTGAGCACTCGGCGCATCGCTTTCACCACCTCAGCCTCCGGGAAGCGCTCACTTGCGAGCGTCTCGGCCGCGCCGAGTGCCTGGTGAATGCGTGACGGCCCGCAGCACGCAGGACGGCGATGATCCACGCTTCCAGGTTCGTCACGTCGTCGTCCGGCAGGTCCAGGGCGTCGCGGGTCGGTGCCGGCGGTACGTCAGGAACCGTCGGCACCGGCACACCGGCCGAGCAGTACGCACCAGGCGGCAACCCAACCCGGTACGGATGCACGCACACCGGAGCGCCGGTCACGGCGTCCACGCGGTAGTCCAGGTCGCGGTCGTAACGGCTGCTCGGTCCCGGCCGATCCGTTACGTCGAACTCGCCCATCCTGAGCACCTGAGCGGGCATACCACGCAGGTGTCGTCGGCCCACTGTTCCAACCGCTGCGCCGCAGGATTCACCCGGCCACGGTAGCTGCCCCACGGAACGGGAGGTAACCCCACATGACGGTACTTTCTTCACCTCGGCGACCGCTGGTCGACGACGCGCTCGAACTGGCCCGGCTCTGGTGCACCGGGCACGTCATCGACGGCTCACCCGCCCTCGCGCACGCCGTCAAGGTCGCCCTCACCCTCGACCGCCACCTGATCCACCCGGAGCCCGAGTTGATCGCCGCCGCGCTGCTGCACGACGCCCCGTTCTTCGCCCCCACCGACATCGACCTCGACAGCACACTCAGCAACCGACTCGGACCCGCCGTCACACTGACGATTCGAGCGCTGGAGCGCGAGCACGATGCTCTCGACGGCCGCGCCGCCGCCACATTGACGCAGGCGGACCCGTGGACCCTGTACGCCATCGCCGCAGACAAGGTCGTCGCCCTGTCGGCAATCCTCCACCGCGCCTCCCGCGCCGACGACCCTGTCGCGTACTGGGGCCGTCGGGGCGCCTTCATCACTCGCGTGCCGTACTTCCGCGCCTTTGCTGATCACGCTGCCAATGGGCGACGCGCCGCCAGCCACACCCCTGACACGAAGGTCCCGCGATGCACTCCGTCGATCTCCCACTCATCCTTCACCACGTCGACCGGGTCCTGCTTGCCCTCCGGAGCGGGACCGGGTACGGCGCCATCTGGACCGAGGGTGCGGAGGAATGACCTCTACGCTGCGTCGATGCGTCGCTGACTGTGTCCGCAAGGACCTTCCGGTTCGGCATCGTGGTGGGCGATTCGGGGTGGGACCGGGCTCGCGGGTGACGGGTCCGGTCCCCGGCCGGGGAGGTCAGTTGCCGGCCGGGGCCGGTGATGTCGGTACGGCGGCGCGGCGGCGCAGGTGCGAGGCGCCGAGGGTGATGTCGAGGAGCAGGAACGCGGCCAGCGGGATGCCGAGCAGCGGCAGTGCCCATCCGACGGCGACGACGACGGGAACGCCGACGGCGATCGTCCAGGCGGGCAGGCCGAGCCAGGCGCCGCGGGCCGGTGGGGTGCCGAGTGCGGCGCGGCGGCCGGTGCGGGTGGGGCGCCGTTGCCACCACATCCGGTAGCCCCAGACGATGACGCAGATCAGCCCGATGGCGAGGGCGGCGAGCAGCAGCTGGTTGACGACGCCGAACAGGATGCCCATGTGGGCCTGCACGCCGAGCTTGCTGAGCTGGGCCAGCAGGGGCCAGTCCGCGAAGTCGCTGCGCGACACGACGCTGGAGGTGGTGGGGTCGACGGCGACCCGGTCCAGGTTGACCGGCCAGGTGTTGTCGATCTCGGCGACGGACCACGCCGAGCCGGCCGCCTCGGGTGGGGTGATCTCGACCGGGCCGGTCAGGCCGTTGCCGCGGGCCACCGTCAGCACGGTGTCGGCCTGGGTGGGGTCGATCGGGGCGGCAGCGGCGGCGTTGCCGGTGCCGTGGTGCCCGCTGTCCGCGGCCGGGGTGCCGGTGCCGATGGTGGTGGACAGGGCGGGTCGGCGGGCGTCGAGGGCGTCGAGCAGGTCGGAGAAGGTGCCGCCCGCGTACCGCGACCAGGTCAGGCCGGTGACGGACAGGATGAGCAGGCCGAGGGTGATCCAGACGCCGGTGGCGGCGTGCCAGCCGCGGGTGCGGCGCACGCCCTTCTTCGCCGACAGCTCGGGCGCCAGCATCGTGCGCAGGTTGCGGCGGCGCCGCCACCACAGGATCAGGCCCCCGAGGGTGAGGACCCACATCCAGCTGGCGGCCAGCTCGGAGTAGTGCCGTCCGGCGTCGCCGAGGTGCAGGTTGCGGTGCAGGTCGTCCAGCCACGTCGTCACCGGCGTGGAGCCGAACCAGGTGGTCAGCTGCCCCTGTGTCTGGCCGGTGTAGGGGTCGAGGTAGACGGTGTGCTGGTTCTCGCCGAGCGCGGGTACCGAGAACACCACCTTCGTCGTCGCGTCACCCTCGCCGGGTTGCACGGCGGCGAGGGCGCCGTCCGGGTGGACGGCACGGGCCTTGGCGATCTGCTCGGCCAGCGGCAGCGCGGTGGCGCCCGGCTGGGCGACGGTGAGCTTGTCGCCGTAGAGCACCTGGTCGAGTTGTGGTGTCACCGTGTAGAGCAGGCCGGTGACCGCGGCGATGAGCAGGAACGGGGCGACCAGGACACCGGCGTAGAAGTGCAGCCGCAGCAGCAGCGCGCCGAAGCCGCCGGGCCGGCGGCGTGCTCCGGCACCCACCTGCCCGTCGGGCGCGCTCTCGGTGGACGCGGTGGTCTCCGCAGTGGTGGGCGGGTCGGGCAGGTCGGTGACGTCGGGCGTGACTGACATCGGCTGGTCTCCGTCGAGGTGTCGGCGGCGCCCGTCGGGCGCCGGCATCCGGTCGTGATCAGCCGACGCGTGAGCCGTCCCCCGCCGTAGCGTCGGCGACGCCACCGGCCGGGTGCCGGTGGCGTTCTGCGCAGTAGTCGCTGTAACGGGCCCGGGAGTTCCCGCTGAATGCGTGTCGTGGCCGGAAGGCGGGAACTTTCGGCCGCCGGGGCGCGACCATGACAGCGTCAGCCGACTCCGCCGACCTTGAAGGATCTGTCGTTCTCATGCTGCGTTCCCTGCTCGTGCGCGCGAGTGCTCTCGCCGGCACGACCGCCCTCGCCACCGCCGCGCTCACCGTCGGCGTCACCGCGCCCGCCTCGGCGCATGTCACCACCAACGCCACCGGCGCCACCCAGGGCGGCTACGCCAAGGTCGCGTTCCGGGTGCCCAACGAGAAGGACGACGCGAGCACCACCGCCGTCGAGATCACCCTGCCGACCGACACCCCGATCGCCTCGGTGTCGCTCAAGCCCGTGCCCGGCTGGAGCGCCACCACGGAGAAGGTCAAGCTCCCGGCTCCGATCGATGCCGGTCACGGCGGGCAGCTCAGCGAGATCACCGGCAAGATCGTGTGGATGGCCGACGCGAACGCCGGCATCGCCCCGGGCCAGTTCCAGGAGTTCGAGGTGTCGCTCGGCCCGCTGCCCAAGGCCGAGCAGGTCGTGTTCAAGGCCCTGCAGACCTACTCCAACGGCGAGGTCGTGCGCTGGATCGAGGTCCCCGCCGCCGGGCAGGAGGAGCCCGCCAACCCCGCACCGGTGCTCAAGCTGGCCGCCGCCACCGGCGACGCCCACGGCGCCACCGGCAGCGGCACCGCGGCGGCGAGCGCCGGGGCCGCCCCGGCGGCCGACGGCGAGGAGGAGACGAACTGGCTGGGCATCCTCGGCGTCGCGCTCGGGGTGGCCGGACTCGTCACCGGGCTGCTGGCCTACCGCCGCGCCGCCCTTCCCGCCAGCTGATCCATGCCGGCCCGCACTGCCGTGCCCGGGCCGCCGCCCCTTTCGGAAGGGGCCGGCGGCCCGTGGTCGTCAGGCGGCGCGCTGCTCCGGCGGCGGCACTGCCGCCGCCGCCATGTGCAGGGTCAGCTCCTGCACCAGCTCATCCATGCTCTGCCCGGTCTGGGCCCGCACCAGCGCCAGGGCCAGCTCGGCGACCAGGCAGAATCCGCGGACTCGGGCCGGGCTGTCCGGGAACGCGGCCAGCAACGCCTCCGCACCGACCAGGTCGCCGCGATGCTTCGCCGCGATGACACCGGCGGCCTGCTGGGCGTGGCCGAACAGCACTGCGGCGTCCGGGTGGCTCATCGCCGGCTCACCGCAGCCCGGGGATGGCCGGGCCGGCCGCGCGGGCGGCGTCGAACCGCCGGGTGACGTCGGCCCAGTCGACGAGGTTCCACAGCCGGTCGACGTAGTCGGGGCGCACGTTCTTGTACTGGAGGTAGTAGGCGTGCTCCCAGGCGTCGAACACCAGGATCGGCGTCGAGCCCTGCCCGACGTTGCCGTGGTGGTCGTAGACCTGCTCCACGATGAGCCGCCGGCCGAGCGGTTCCCAGGCGAGCACGCCCCAGCCGGAGCCCTGCACCGTCTTGGTCGCCGTGGACAGCTGCGCTGCGAACGCGTCGAACGAGCCGAAGTGTCCGGCGATCGCCGCGGCGAGCTCACCGTCCGGCCGGTCGCCGCCGTCCGGAGACAGGTTGTTCCAGAAGATCGAGTGCAGCACGTGCCCGGACAGGTTGAACGCCAGGGTCTTCTCCAGGCCGACCAGGGCACTGTAGTCGCCCTTGTCCCGTGCCTCGGCAAGCTGGTCCAGGGCGTCGTTGCTCCCCTTGACGTACGCGGCGTGGTGCTTACTGTGGTGCAGCTCCAGGACCTGCCCGGACATCGCCGGCTCCAGCGCCCCGTAGTCATACGGCATGTCCGGCAGCGTGTAGACGCCCACCCCGACCCCCAATGCAAATGATGGTTAGTTGCATATAGTTTGCAATAAAGCTGGGCGTAGGGATACCGCGGCCCCGCGCGGCCCGGTGGGCCTGCCGGATCACCGGGTGCCGGTGCGCAGCTCCAGCCGCTTGGCCGTGGTGAGTTTGACCTCGCCGTACGGGGCCGACGTGCATCCAAACAGCGGCGTAAGGCCGCGCCGATCCTCAGGTCGACCCGCAGCAACGCCAGGAACCGCAGCCACAACACCAGGTCGTACGCCCGCGCCCAGATCGTGTTCGGCGAGTACTCCCGATCGGTGCACATCGCCAAGAAGTCATCGACCGGCTCGACCACCCGGCCGTCATCGCCATCGATCGCGTAGCTCTCCCGCAGGGCACCAGCGCCCGCCAACGCACGAACCCGCACGGCGCCCCTCCTCTTCGGAGCGCACGGCGTCGAGCGCGGCCGGGCCGGGCTCACGATCAGTCAACCGGGCTCGCAGCACCGAGCGGGCGGGGGGGGGGGGGGGCCGCCGCGGGCCCCCGGCGGCCGCCCCCCCCCCCCCCCCCCCCCGCCGC
>CBIHNN010000131.1:0-10342 GCA_966211315.1 uncultured Micromonosporaceae bacterium
CAACCAGAAGGCCCGTTCCGGACCCCCGACCCCGGGGCACTCGCTCAACTTTACTAGGTCGCTTCGGCGTTGTCAACCGGTATTTCCCGGTTGGTGCCTGGTCGTCCTAGTTCGCCGCACGATCCAGCGCGCACGGCACAGCCGGCTCGATGGTTCGGAGACTTGCAGGACGGCCGCAACTTCGCTTTCGCGGTGGGCGTTCGTTTCCCTGCCGGGGCAGAACATTACCCGGTGGTTTCGCGGACGCCAAATCGAGGTGGCGCAGACGACACTTCCGCAGGTCAGCGCGGTATCGCCGATCGCATCCGCGGACCTCAGCCGACGGAGCGGGGCTGCGCCTTCAAGGCAGGCTCACCTCGACGGCCCCGTGGTTCACGCGGACCCGGAGGGTCGGTTGGTCGGTCGCGGCCGGGCCGCTCACGACGAGCCCATCCGTGAGGCGGAACTTGCTGCCGTGCCAGGGGCAGACGACGCAGGCTTCGTCGCCCGTACCGACGACCTCGCCCTTGCCCAGAGGGCCGCCCTGGTGACCGCAATGTTCGAGCATCGCGGTGACCTCGGGGCCCTGGCGGTACAGCAGGATGGGGACCTCGCCGAGGTGGCGTACGGCGGGTCTACCGTCGGGCAGGTCGGCCAGGGAAACGACCTCCTGCCAGCCGTCGGGGGCCAGGCGTAGCTCGGGGGCGGCGTGGTTGACACCCGCGCCCTCCTTGTACGACAAGTGGCCGCCCAGGTACGCGGCGCCGCCGGACAGGGAGAGACCCGAGAATGCCAGCGCCCGGCCCGCGCCGTGCCGGCCGCGGAGGCGCGCGATCAGGGACGCCGCGTACAGGGTCAGGGCTGCGGTGTTGCCCATGGCGTGCACCAGGCCCACCCGGCGCTGTTCACGGGCGAGAGAGGCCCAGTCGTTCAGACCGGCGGCCGCGGCCGGGAGGGAGGCGGCCGCGCCGACGGCGATGAGCGTGGTGGCGGCGCGGCGGTTGCCGGGGAAGAGGTCCAGCACAGCGGCGCTCAGAAACGTCCCCATAGGAGCCAGCACCAGGACGGGGTGCAGCGGATGACCCAGCCACACACCGTGCAGGACGTCCCGCAGCCGGCGGGGCCGTACGGCGGACTCGACGACCTGCTGCAGCCTGTCACCCGCGGGGTCGAGGGCGGTGGTCCGCTCGAGGCGGTTCAGCAGCGAACGCATCATGACCGGGGGCTTCCCCCCGGAAGTCAGTTCAAACCGAGAGCGCGGACGGCGTCACCGATGGTGCGGTGGAAGGTGGGGTACGCCCAGATCGTGTGCCGCAGGCTGACGATGGGAACCTGCGCCTGCACGGCGACGGACAGCGCCCCGAGCATCTCGCCACCGGACGGTCCGGCGGTGGTCCCGCCGACGAGGACGCCCCGGGACCGGTCGGCGACCAGTTTCACGAAGCCCTCGTTGCCCGGCCCGTGGATGAACCCACGGGAGGACGAGGCGAGCGACACCACGCCGACGCGCACGTCCAGCCCGGCGTCGCGGGCCTGCTGTTCGGTCTGCCCGACCGCGCCGATCTCCGGGTCCGTGAACGTCACCCTGGGCAGCGCGCGGTAGTCGGCGGCCGGGCCGCCCTGTCCGAGGATGTCGCGGACGGCGACGTCGGCCTCGTACATGGCCATGTGGGTGAACGCGCCGTGTCCCGTGACGTCGCCGACCGCCCAGATCTTGTCGGCTACCCGCATCCGGTCGTCGACGGGTAGGAAACGGGTCGCCGGGTCAAGGCCGACGGACTCCAGGCCCAGGTCGCGGAGTCCAGCTGCCCGGCCGGTCGCCACGAGCAGGCGTTCGGCCTCGATCGCGGCGCCCGAGGACAGCGTGACCGTGAACTGTCCGTCCGCATAGGACACGCGGTCCGCGCCGACGCCCGTGTGCACCTCGACACCGTCGGCCTTCATCGCGGCGGCCGCCACCTCGGACGACTCGGGCTCCTCGACGGCGAGCAGGCGCGGGGAACGTTCGACGATCGTGACGCGTACGCCGAAACGGGCGAGGACCTGGGAGAGTTCCAGGCCGATGGCCCCGCCGCCGAGCACGATCAGCGAGGACGGAAGGGTCGCCGCCTCCACCGCCTCCCGGTTGGTCCAGTAGGGCGTTTCCGCGAGGCCTTCCACCGGCGGGATCACCGCCGCCGTTCCCGTGGCGATGACCACAGCGCGCGTGGCCGCGTACTCCTGGGAACCGATCGTGACCCGGCCCGGGCCGGTCAGGGTGCCGCGACCGCGCACGAAGCGGCCGCCTCTGCTCGTGAACCGGTCCACCGCGACCTTGTCGTCCCAGTTGTCGGTGGCCTCGTCGCGGATGCGGCGGGCCACCGGCGCCCAGTCCGGCCGCACCTGCGCGGCGCCCGCGACCTGCAAGATCCTGCGGGCCTCGGCGAGCGCGTCGCCCGCGCGGATCATCATCTTCGTCGGGATGCACCCCCAGTACGGGCACTCGCCCCCGACCAGGGTGTGTTCGACCCCGACGACGGTGAGTCCCGCCTCCGCCAGCCGTCCGGCAACCTCTTCGCCACCGACGCCCAGGCCGACGACCACCACATCCACCGCCTCCATATGGTCAGCCTTACACCGTCCGCCGGTGAAATGCTCAGGTCGCCGCGGCCCCCGTCGATCTTCCTCCCGCGCAGAACCTGGCGCGGAGGAGGCGGTCGTGGACCGGAAGAGATGCCGGAGAGTCCTGGCGTTCGCGGTGTTGCTGGCCGCCTCGCTCGCGGTGCCGTCCGCCGGCCCGGCTCACGGTGGCGGCCTGACGGCCGCCCCGCCGGGAACACGGGCCATGTGGATGTGGAGCGATCCCGACCCGGCCGCGGTCGGGGACGTCATCGCGTGGAGCAGCGTCCGCGGGGTCAGCGAGATCTTCGTGAACGTGCAGGCCGACGTCGCCACGAACGGGACACTGCCCGGTCTCAAGGAGCTGAAGCGGCAGGCTGACGCCGCCGGGATCCGCCTCTCGGCGCTCGGCGGCGCGCCCGGTTGGGCGACCAGCCACTCGACGCCGCTCGCGTGGCAGCGGGCGGTCGTCAAGACGGGGCTTTTCAGCGGCCTGCACGTCGACGCCGAGCCGTACCTGTTGCCGGAGTGGACCTCGAACCAGAACGCGACGGCGAAGTCGTACCTGACGCTGCTCGATCTGATGCGGACCGCAAGCCCGCTGCCGATCGAGGTCGACGTGCCGTTCTGGTACGGCCAGTACACCGTCGGCGGCAAGAACCTGGCGACCGAGGTGCTCCAGCGGGTCACCGCGGTGTCCGTGATGAGCTACCGGAACACCGGAACCGGTCCCAACTCCATGTTCGAGGTCAGCCGTGACTGGCTGGCCCGCGGCGGCGCCAAGGGCAAGCGCGTACGCCTGGGCGCGGAGACCGGGCCGGTGGACGACTGCGCGTACTGCAGTTTCGCGTCGGACGGCGCGACGGTGCTCGGCACGGAGCTCGCCAAGGTCGACGCGGCGACCCGGAGTACGAACGCGTACGCGGGTATCGCGATCCACCACTACGACGCCTGGCGCAAACTGCCCGCCTGACGCTTCGTTCGGAGTTGGAGGCGGGGTCTGCCCGCTCGATGGCGCCGGATACCGGCCGCCTTGCTCAGCAGCCTTCGCGCACGGGCGGCCTTGCTAGGGCCGCAGCCACGCCGCCGCGTCGCGGTGGAACTCCAGCGGGTCCGGGTAACCGAGTCCGCGGCGCCGGTCGTCCGGGAGTCGCCACGGCTGGTGCACGGCCGCGCCCGGGATGCCGACGAGCTCCGGCACCCAGCGCCGGACGTAGTCGCCGTCCGGGTCGAAGCGGAGCGCCTGGCGGATCGGGTTGAACCGGCGGTACGGCTTCGTGTCGTTGCCCGTGCCGGCGACCCACTGCCAGTTGCCCGAGTTGTTCGGCACGTCACCGTCGTTCAGCCAGCGGAAGAACCAGTCCACGCCCTGCCGCCAGTCCAGCCCGAGGTGCTTGGTGAGCAGCGACGCGGTGATCATGCGGGCCCGGTTGTGCATCCAGCCCTGAGCCTTCATCTGCCGCATCCCGGCGTCCACCACGGGGACGCCTGTCAGGCCCCCCTTCCAGCGTTCGAGGGTGTCGGCGTCGTACCGCCAGCCGCTGTCACCAGCCGTCCGGTACGCGTCCGTCGACAGCCTCGGAAACGCGAGTGCCACCTGGTGGTAGAAGTCCCGCCAGCTCAGCTGCCGGAGGTACGCGGCGGGGCCGGCGCCCGCGCGGAACCTCGCGGCGTTCGCGACCTCGAGCGGCGACAGGCACCCGAACCGCAGGTAGGGGCTGAGTCGTGACGTACCGTCCCCGGCCAGGTCGTCGTGCATGTCGTCGTATGCGTCGATGACGTCGAGCCACCGCTTCAGCGCCTTGCGGGCGGGCTGCTCCCCGCCGTCGGCGGTGTCCGGGGAGTCACCGTTCCCGATCTCGGGCAACCGGCCGGACGTGACGCCCGGCGGCAGCGACACCGACCGGGGTACGGCCACCTCGTCACGCCACTTGGCTGACTCCCACGCCCGGTTGTACGGCGAAAAGACCCTGTAGTGGTCGCTCGAACCGGCCGGCACGAGGGAACCCGGGTCGACGACGCTCAGCCCGCCGAAGATCCGCAGCGACATGCGGTGCCGCTCGCACTCGTCCGTGAGTCGTTCCTCGCGGCGGCGCGCGTACCGGCTGACGTCGCCGGCGACGCCGATGCCGTCGGCGCCGACCGCACGGGCGAGCCTGATCGTCTCGGCGACCGGGTCGCCCTCCCGGATGACCAGGTCAGCGCCGAGGTCGCGCAGCGACGCACGGAGATCGGCGAGGCACTGGTGCAGGAAGCGGGCCCGGTTCGCGGAAATTGTGCCGAGTTTCGGGTCCAGGACGAAGAGCGGTACGACGTGTTCGGCGTTCGCGCAGGCCGCGGCCAGGACCGGGTTGTCGTGAACACGCAGGTCACGGGTGAAGAGAACGACGGCGGTCCGCACGTCACACCCCCATCGGAGTACCAGCGGGCGTCAACAGCGAACGTAGCGCGACCTGGGCCCGGCGCCGGTTCGGTACGACGGCCCGCCGGACGAAGACGTCGTAGTCGTTCGCCGCGACCTCGGTGAGGATGCCGCCGTAGAGGGCGTACGCGGTCCGCATGCAGGCCTGCGAACCCCTGTCGAGTAGCGGGATCCCGGGCGCTGCCTGGGCGTAGTGCTGCTGGGCGAGCGTCGATTCGAACCGGATCAGGTCCTTGATCTTCTTCGACGACCGGCGCTGCTCGCGGGCTTCGATCAGGTCGTCGCGAGTCACGCCGAACCGGGCGAGGTGTTCGTCCGGCAGGTACGTACGGCCGCGGTCCAGGTCCTCGGCGACGTCGCGGACGAAGTTGGTGAGCTGGAACGCGAGGCCCAGCTGCCGGGCCGGTTCGCGGGCGGCTTGCGGGTCAGACGTGCCGAGGATCGGCAGCATCATCGTTCCGATGACGGCGGCCGAGCCCTCCATGTAGTCGAGCAGGTCCTCGTAGGTGGCGTACGACGGGACGGTCAGATCCATCGCCATCGAACGCAGGAACGATGCGAAGTCGTCCGCGTCGAGGCCGAAGACCGCGACGGTGTGGAGCACGGCCGGAAGCAGTGGGTCGTCGACGGGCTCACCGTACAGACCGGCGACGAACCGCTCGGACCAGGACGTCAGCCGAGCGGCGCGCTCGTGCTCCTCGGCTCCGTCGACGATCTCGTCGGCGAAGCGGGTGAAGCCGTACAGGGCGTGGACGTGCCGGCGCTTCCAGGCCGGCAGCAGGCGGGTCGCGAGATAGTACGTGCGGCCGTGCCTGCGGTGCAGCTCGCGGCACCGCTCGTAGGCGGCGGCGAGGTCGGTCTGCACGGAACCTCCCGAGGGATCGGCCGACGGCGGACGCGACCCGCGCGGATCGCGTCGAGATGATGTGCGCTGATCGCAATCGACGCAGCAATCGACGCAACTCGTGAGTCTAGGTTACGCTCTGGACGTGGCCAATGACACCCTCGCGGGAATCTCCCCCCGCATGACCCCGATGTCTCCGCCGCCGACCCCCCACCTACCGGCAGCCGTCAACGCCGCACTCGCCGAGTTCCTGAACGCCGAAGTAGCGGCTCTCGACGACATCGACCCTGCCCTCGGCGGCTTCGCGCGTACCGTCCGCGACGTCGTCCAGTCCGGGGGAAAGCGGCTCCGGCCGACGTTCGCCTACTGGGGATGGCGCGGGCTGGTCGGGCCGCACCACGGCGTCGACCACATTCTGCCCGCACTCGCGGCGCTCGAACTGATGCATACGTTCGCGCTGGTCCACGACGACGTCATGGATGCGTCCGACACGCGCCGAGGCCGGCCGACCGTCCACCGTGTCTTCGCCGGTCAGCACCGGGCCGCCCGGTTGCGTGGGGATTCCGGGCACTTCGGGGAGGCGTCCGCCGTACTTCTGGGGGATCTCTGCCTCGTCTGGGCGGACCAGCTCCTCGCGCGGACCGCACTGCCCACGGCCACGCTCTTCGCGGCACGGGCCTGCTACGACCGCATGCGGGTCGAGGCCATCGCGGGCCAATATCTTGACATTCTAGGCGAAGCGGACCCCACAGCCTGGACCGTCGACCGCGCCCTGCTCGTCGCGCGGCACAAGACCGCGAGCTACACGGTGCAGCGGCCACTACATTTCGGCGCGGCGCTCGCCGATCGCAGGCTGTGCTGCGGGCGCATGTGCTCCAGCGAACACCACGCCGACGTCGACGCCGCCTACGGCCGGTACGGGCTCGCCGTCGGCCAGGCCTTCCAGCTGCGCGACGACCTGCTCGGCATATACGGCGACCCCGCCGTCACCGGCAAACCGGCCGGCGACGACCTGCGCACCGGGAAGCCCACCGCGCTGCGCATGCTCGCCGAGCAACTCGCCACCCCCACCCAGCGCGCCGAGATGGACCGCGCCACCGCACCGCCCCACCGGCTCGCTGAGATCATCATCGCCACCGGAGCGGTCCACCGAATCGAGGAACTCATCCAGACCCGGGTGCACGAAGCCATCGACACCGTCGAAGCCGCGCCGATAGACCCCGAAGTGCGGGCGGCTCTCACCAACCTGGCGATCTCCGCCGGACACCGACCGGCATGATGTACGCACCGTTCACACCCTGCGGAGGCGCCCCATGCGTACGGTGACTGGACCGACGGAACGGGTCGTCGTCGTCGGCGCCGGCCTCGGCGGGCTCGCGTGCGCCCTGCACCTGGCCGGAGCGGGCCGACAGGTCACCGTCGTCGAACGCGAACCCGTACCCGGCGGCCGGGCGGGACGGCTGACCGTCGACGGGTACGACTTCGACACCGGCCCCACCGTGCTGACCATGCCGTCCCTCATCGAGGAACCGCTCGCCGCCGTCGGCGAGAGCCTCGCGGACTGGCTGGAGCTGACCCCGCTCGCCCCCGCGTACCGGGCGCACTACCCGGACGGGTCCACTGTGGACGTCAACACGGACACCGTTGCGATGGCAGCCGAGATCTCGCGCGTCTGCGGGCCCCGGGAGGCCGACGGATATATCCGGTTCGTCGACTTCGCCCGGCGACTGTGGCAGCTCGAACGCCGCGACTTCATCGACAAGAACCTCGACTCCCCCGCCGACCTGCTCAACCTCAACCTGCTGCGGCTCATCGGCGGCGGCGGAATGCGGCGGTTGCAGGCCAAGATCGACCAATTCTTCCGGGACCCGCGCACCCGGAGGATCTTCTCCTTCCAGGCCATGTACGCGGGCCTCGCGCCGCACGACGCCCTCGCCATCTACGCCGTGATCGCCTACCTCGACTCCGTCGCGGGCGTCTACCACCCGCGCGGCGGCATGCACGCCGTGCCGCGGGCGCTGGCCGCGGCCGCCGAGAAACACGGCGTCGTCCTCCAGTACGACACGACCGTGACCACAGTCGAGACCACCGGCGGCCGGGCCACGGCCGTCATCACCGCCGACGGCTCCCGGATCCCCGCCGACGTCGTGGTCCTCAACCCGGACCTGCCGTTCGCGTACACGCTGCTGGGAGAGGTTTACCCACGCCGCCTCGCGTACTCGCCGTCCTGCGTCGTGCTGCACGTGGGCTCATCGGCCGCGTACTCCAAGATCGCGCACCACAACATCCACTTCGGCAGGGCATGGAGACGGACGTTCGACCAGGTGATCAAGCGCGGGCAGCTGATGAGCGACCCGTCGCTGCTCGTCACCAACCCGTCCCGTACCGACCCGTCCGTCGCACCCGACGGCAGGCACGCGTACTACGTCCTCGCGCCGGTGCCGAACCTCGACAAGGCACCGTTCGACTGGCGCGGCGACTTCGCCGGCCGGTACGCCGATGACCTCGTCGGCGTCCTCGAACAGCGCGGCTACCACGGATTCGGCGCCGGAACCGAGGTCCGCCGGATCGTCACCCCCGCCGACTGGGCCGATCAGAGCATGGCCGCCGGTACGCCGTTCGCAGCCGCGCACTCCCTCCTGCAGACCGGACCGTTCCGGCCGGGCAACCTGCATCCGTCACTGGGAAACGTCGTGTTCACCGGTTCGGGAACGCAGCCCGGCGTAGGCGTGCCGATGGTCCTGATCTCCGGCAAACTCGCGGCGTCCCGGATCACCGCGTCGCGGCCCGCCACTCCGCTCCTCGGGGGGCGTTCATGAGCCGGGAGGCAATGCTCGTCGAGCTCGTCGACGAGGATGGCACCGGGATCGGATCCGCCACGGTCGCCGAAGCACACGAGGCACCCGGGCAGCTGCACCGGGCGTTCTCCGTCTTCCTGGTCGACCCCGACGGGCGGATCCTGCTCCAGCAGCGCGCCGCCACCAAGACCCGCTTCCCGCTACGTTGGGCCAACACCTGCTGCGGCCACCCTCAGCCGGGCGAGACCGTCACCGACGCGGCCGCCCGCCGGCTCGTCGAGGAGATCGGCGTGGGTGCCGTGGCTCTCACCGAGATCGGCGTCTACTCGTACTACGCGCAGGACCCGGCCACCGGCCGCGTCGAGTACGAGTACGACCACGTCCTCGTCGGGCACCTCCCGGCCGGGCGAGACGTCTCCCCCGATCCGGAGGAGGTCGCCGACATCCGCCGGGTCACCCCTGAAGAGCTGCGCATCGCGCTCGGCGTCGAACCGCGGATCTACGCACCGTGGTTCGCCGGGGTGGCGGCCGTACTCCTCGCGCGCCACAGTCGCTCCCCGGAGTCCCCCGATGGGGGATGAAGCGCTGACGGCCGGAATGGTCGCCCGCCGCCTCGGCGTCGCCGTCACCACCCTGCGCACCTGGCACCAGCGGTACGGCATAGGACCCAGCGACCACGTGCCCGGACACCACCGCCGCTACACCGCCGGGGACCTGGCCCGCCTCGAAATCATGCGTAACCTGACCGCCCAGGGCGTCACCCCGGCCGACGCGGCCGCCTGGGCCCGCCGAGTCGATCCCACCGAGCCCGCCGAGGACGCCGCACGGCCTCCCGCCCTTTCGCGTGACGGCGGTGGCAGCGTCATCCCGGTCGGCCGGGCCGGTCCGGCCTCGCGAGGCCTGGCCCGGGCCGCCATGCGCCTCGACGCCCCGACGATGCGTGACATCCTGCGCGCCACGATCAACACTCTCGGCGTCATCGACGCCTGGGACGACGTGATCATGCCCGTCCTCGTCGGCGTGGGCGAACGACACGCCACCACCAGACGCCTCATCGAGGTCGAGCACGTCCTCTCCCGCTGCATCACCGAGACACTCGCGACCGTCATAGCCGCGCTCACCGGGCCCGGCCCGCGGATCCTGCTCACATGCGCTGACGAGGAACAGCACACCCTCCCCCTCGAAGTCCTCGCCGCCGCCCTCGCCCAGGCCGGAGCGACGTCACGGCTCCTCGGCGCCCGCATGCCACCGGAAGCCCTCGCCGACGCCGTAGACCGTACCGGCCCCGCCGCCGTGATCATCTGGTCCCAGATGCACAGCACCGCCGATCCCGCCCAGCTCGCCCACCTGCTGCGCAGGCGGCACCGCCCCGTCCTGCTCGGCGCCGCCGGCCGGGGCTGGATCCGCGACTCACTCCCACCCGGCATCACCCCGCTGACCAACCTCCGCGACGCCGTACGCCTCACCCTCAGCGCCGCCGGGGTTCCCGTCTGACCAGCTCACACGCCGTACCGGTTACCGGTTTGGAGCCAGGGTGGACCATCACGTATGCTTTCGAAGCCTCCGGCGGGGCCGGATGGGGCAACAGTCGCCGTCAGTGCACTTGTGCAATGATTGCGGGGCCGCCCTCATCGTCTAGTGGCCCAGGACGCCGCCCTTTCAAGGCGGTAGCACGGGTTCGAATCCCGTTGGGGGCACGCG
>CBIHNN010000132.1:0-10158 GCA_966211315.1 uncultured Micromonosporaceae bacterium
GCGGGAGATGCGCGCTTGAGGTGGCGCCGACCGGCGCGGCCGTCCTCCTCACCAAGGTGTGGATGGGCGGATGCGTGCGGGGTGTCAGCGCCGTCAACGGGATGCCGGTCGGCGCCACCAGCGCGCGGGAAGTACCCGCATATAGAGATACAGATTTCGGCCCCTGTTTGGACATCGGGCCGTATCAACGCAGGTCAGAGCGATGTGGGCTCGGGCACAACGGTGAGCGTCGCCTCGGCAACCACGGCCGCGTCGTCGTCGGTGAGCCGCCCTGCGCGGACCGCCGCCGAGAGGCGTTCCTCGGCGCGGGCGCGGGTCTTGTACGCCGCCCAGGTGCCCAGCCCGACCCGGTCGGCGTACGCGGCGATCGGCTCGTCCTCCAGCCGGGTCGCGCCGATGATGTCCGCCTCGCGGGCGGTGATTACCCCGGCGGCGACCGCGCGTGCCAGGACGAAGTCGGGGTGACCTGCTGGGGCCGGCGGCGGGGTCGAGACCGGTCCCGGGCCGGTGACCTTCGCGCGGGTGGGCTCGCTGTCACGCAGGGCGGCGCGGGCGGTGACGAGCGTGGCGCTGCACAGCCGCTGCGCGACCCGGGGTGGCTCCACGTCCACCCGCTGCAGGGCGCCGACGAAGGCGGCGAGCACCTCGGCCTGGACATCGCCGGTGTGCTGCCGGTTCAGCCGTCGCTCGGCCGCCCGCAACCCCGGCAGGGCCACCCCGGCGGCACCGACGACCCACGCCGGGTCTCCGGTGCGGGCACGCTGCACGAGCAGCCTCCACGCGGCGTCGCTCGCCGCGTACGAGCAGGCCGGGTGCATCAACACGGCGGCCAGTTCATGCAGCGGGATACGACGCCGGGGCAGGCCGTGACCGAGGCGGGCACCGTCCACAGCAAGAGGCTCGGGGCCAGTGGTGAGCAGCCGAAACGATGTCTCCGCGACGTCGAAAGGGGAGTCGCCGTGCACGGTGTGCGGTACGGCGGAGGCGTTCGAGGGCAGGGTGGAACGCGTACGAGCAGACATGAGAAGGCTCCCGATGTGGGCGAGGCGTCCCAGCGGCGATCACGGCCGCCGGGCGGTACGCCATCCATCCCGACACCCCGGTTGAACAGATCTTGAACACGTCTGGACGCGCCTCGGGTTGAACACACCGTGTTCAACCCGCCTGCTCACGGCGGGCGACAACCGTCGAGGACCGCGCCTCCGTGCGGCGGTACCGCCCGCTGTTCAACCCGAATGCCGGGGCGTTCATCAGAGAGCCGACGGTCGGCGCTCGACACGACACGGCGCTGATGAACACCAACCGGGCGCGGCACGCTCGACGCCCGCGCACAGCCCGCGTCTAACCCGGCCCGCGAGCGCCGTGACCACAGAAACGATCTTGTTCATTAGGTAGGGGTGCGTGTTCAACCCGCCACTCCGACACGGTCGTGCGAGTCCCGACGCGGTGCACCGTCCAGCACGAACGGCGGGCACTGCTCGCGGTGTATTCGCCTGCGTGTTCAACGCCCTGAGCTGCGTGTTCATGCCGCCGGGCGGCGTGTTCAACCTGTTGGTCAGGCCGCCCGTGTCGAAGCCCGATGTCCAAACGGGCGCCGAAATCTGTATCTCTATGTGTCAGCGCTCGTCGGCGGAAGCGGCCATACGCCCATGCCGAACCGAGTCACCAAACACCCCACGACCACAACCGAGCGGGTACCCATCGGTCTCTTTCTGCCGACCCAGCACCGCGGCGACACGGCCGCCTCGTGGAGGAGGCTGTCACCCTCCGCCCTGGCCCACCTGATTCACCGCTACACGGCCGTCGGTGACACCGTCCTGAACCTCGACGGCCATCCCGCCATCACCGCCGCGAGCCACTACCTGCACCGCACAGCCGCAACCCTGGTTACCGACCGTGACCCGGGTGAGGCCGCCGACGCCGCCGCTCGCGGCAGCTTCGCTGCGAAGGCGGCCGTCGCGCTCGGCACCGTCGCAGCGGCGGGTCTCGCCGACCTCACCCAGACATTCGCCCGGTGGCGGCGACTGCTGCGCCCTGGCGGGCACCTCGCTCTCGCCCTGGCCGGGCCGCCCATCACCGAAGGAGGCAGCCTGCGCACCACCGTCGTTACCGCCGCCCGAGCCGCCGGCCTCGCCTACCACCAGCACATCCCGGTCGTCCTCGTTCCGCTGTCCGAGCGAGGCGAGGGACCCGCAGACATCGACCGACACGTCGCCGACGAGCGGCTATGCGACCGGCAGCACGCCCGGACGCATCGGGACCTGCTCATCTTCGCCACCACGACCACGATGGAGGCGGACCGTGGCTGACCCGCACATGCACGAAGACCTCGTCCGCGGTCTGGCCCACGGCCTTCCCGGCTCTGTGTGGCTCACCGGACAGCATCCATCGCGGGACTTCCGCCGAGGCCGGTATACGCCCGAGTCCATCGCGCATCCCGGCAAGATGCTGCCGACCATCGCCCGGCACGCCGTCCGCGTCTACACAGAGCCGGGCGACACTGTGGCCGACCCGATGGCCGGGATCGGCACCACCGTGGTCGAAGCCATGCACCTCGGCCGCCACGGCATCGGCGTCGAGTACGAGCCCCGCTGGGCGGCCCTCGCCGCCGTCAACGTCGACCTCGCCCGACGACAGGGCGCGACTGGCACCGGCGACATCTACACCGGCGACTCTCGCCACCTGCCCGCCCTGATTCCCAACCACCTACACGGGCGTATCGGGCTCGTGATCACCTCACCGCCGTACGGCTCGTCCACCCACGGCCAGGTCCGAACCCCCGGATCACGGCGCGGCAAGGTCCGCAAGATTAACCACCGGTACGGGGGTGCCGACAACCTTGCCTACCAGGGCGACGACGCTATCGCCGATGGCTTCACCGACATCCTCACCGGTTGCGCCGCGCTCCTGCGGCCCGGCGGGCACGTCGTCGTTACGGCCCGCCCCTACCGGCGCCACGGCGAACTCATCGACATCCCCGGCATGGTCACCGCCGCCGGAACCAATGCTGGTCTGCACCTCGTCGACGAGTGCATCGCGCTCATGGCAGGCGTCCGCGACGGCGTACTCATCCCGCGCGCCTCGTTCTTCCAACTGAAGAACATCCGCGACGCCATCGCCAACGGCGACCCGCAATGGCTCGTACAGCATGAGGACGTGTTGGTTTTTCGACGCGATCTTGATGCTCCCGGACAGGCCGCAGCCTCTATGCAGCGCACCGCAGCGAGCGCAGCAACCCCCGCCATCCCGGCCGCTGCTGACGGCCTTGATGCCTCCACGCCGCCGGTCGTGCATGGACGCGTACACCCGGCGCACCCGGCGAACGTGTATCCCGGCGGTAGCGCCACCGGACCCCGGACCTACCCAGGCCGGGAAGGTGAAAGGACGAACGACCCGTGCACGCCCCACCGACACACCGGCCCCGCGTCGGTACCGACGAACGGCACCGACCAGCGGCCATCTGTCAACCAGCGCACAGCCACCTACGGCGACGGTTTCCTCAACTCGGCAGGCCCGCTGTGACGGGGACGACCGCCGAGTGGCGGCCCGACCCCCTGCTAACGATCGAGGATGTTGCCACCTGGCTCGGCAAGCCCAAGAACACGCTCTACGCCTGGCACAGCCGAGGCAAGGGTCCTCGCGCGATCCGGGTCGGCAACACATTGCGGTACCGACGCAGCGAGATCGAACGCTGGCTCGACGCCCACACCGACCAGGACCGGTGACCCGTGGCCCGGCCCCCACTGCCCATCGGTACCTGGGGCAGCATCCGAACCGAGCAGCTCGGACCGAGCAAGTTCTGCGCCAGAGCCCGATTTCACGACTACGACGGCAAGACCCGCGACGTCGAAGCGGTTGGGCCTTCGAAGCCGGCGGCCGTCCGCGCCCTGAAGGTCAAACTCCGTGACCGGGTTGCTCCGAATGACAATGAGATCACGAGGGAGACCCGCATCAGCACGCTCGCCCACCTGTGGTTGGACGAACTAGCTGCGGAGGAGCGCATCACGCCACAGACCCTCAGCCGATACGAGATCAGCGTCCGTGTGTCCATCGTGCCGGCACTGGGTGACCTTCGTATTCGGGAAGCGGGCGTCGGTCGCCTGGACAAGTTCTTGCGCGAAGTCGCCAAGGATCGCCCAGCAGCCGCCAGAGGTGCGAAGACCGCGCTCAGTCAGATGTTCGCCTTGGCAGTACGCCACGGCGCCCTGTCATCTAATCCCGTCCGTGACACCGGTCGCCTGCGCAAGCCGCGTCGCACGGTGGTCGCCTTGGAAGCGGAGCACCTCGAAGGCGTCCGCGCGGCGATTCGGGCGTGGCAGCAGCCCACCCCGGGAAAGTCCGGACCTCGGCCCACCGGGGACCTGGCCGACCTGGTCGACCTTCTGCTCGCCACCGGGGCGCGCATCGGCGAGATCCTGGCGGTGCGATGGGAGGACGTGGACCTCGGCGCCGAACGTCCGACGCTGACCATCTGCGGCACCATCGTCTACGTCAAGGGCAAGGGTCTCTTTCGCCAGGACTGGACGAAGTCCGACGCTGGTCACCGCACCGTGGTTCTGCCCCGCTTCGCGGTCGGCATGTTGATGGCCCGCAAGATCACCGCTGCCGACAACCCCATCGACGCCATCTTCGCGACCCGGAACGGCACCTGGGTGTCGCCGAACAACGTGCGCCGCCTGTGGCGCCAGGTCCGCGCCGACACCGGCCTCGAATGGGTCACCCCGCACAGCTTCCGCAGAACTGTCGCCACCCTCATCGACAAGGAGGCCAACGTCGACTCTGCCGCGGCTCAGCTCGGTCACGGTAGTAAGGAGATCACCAAGAAGCACTACATCATCAAGCCGAACGTGGCGCCCGACAGCTCCGGGATTCTCGAACAGCTGGCAGGCAGTGAGCAGCGGCTGGGTGGCTTGCCCCGCTTTGGATAGCCCTAAATAGGTGAAGGTGCTGACGCCGGGCGTTGGCGAGCGCGTTAGCGACGGGCAGACCGGCGAGTCGCTTGCGCCCGGCTAGTCATCAATCGTGGGCTGAAGGCTGTACCAAGCCAGCTCATGACCGGGCTCATCGGCGAACCATGCCCAAGTCCCCGGCGCGAGGTCCTTCAGCCGCCGTTTCGCAGGGTCTGCATTGCGTGACAGGAAGGCGGTCAGGAAGGAGCATCGGTGGGACTTGATGTTCTGCTGTGCCGCCCAGTCGAGCAGAGCCTTGCGTCGACTCCGCGAGACCGGGCCGTCAGTGGCGACAGCTTCAACGATCCAGAAGTGGACCGGTTCAGTACCGAGGTCCGCAAGGAGCGCGTCCGGGAGGACGTTCGCCTGATCGATCCTGATCCCGAGGGACTGTAGCAACTGGTCGTCGCCCAAGTGCACCTTCACGCCAGGTTCTGAGATCGCCAATACGACTGGCTGTGTCAGGCGGGTTGGAGCCCAGGACTCGACAACGCCCTTCAAGATGTGCGATGACGTGCCGGGCTCAAGCGTCCTGCTCGTGCCGTCGGGCATAGCAATCGTCACAGAGTGCTTGTCGGTCTCGGCTCTCCGTGCGAAGTTGACCTTGAGACGGGTCCCGGGATCGAGATGTCGTTCGCGCCACTTGCTCGCGGCTGCTTCGAGCGCTTCGCCGGCGAGCGCTGGGTTGAAAAGGTCGGCGAAATGATCAAGTAAAGCCCAGCGCGGGCGGGAGCTTGACGTGGCTACGCCAGCCTTCTTTCGCATCGCGCCGTGCTCGTGCCAGAGGCGGAACGTCTCGTCGCGGAGCGTCTCGCGCGAGTTGTCCGCGTACATCGGCGCGAACGGCACACCCCACGACTGGTGTAGCGACTCTACGTGCTTCTTCTGCACAGCTGCGGTTCTGCGCCACAGTGTCCGGTCGGCCTCGCTTCTGCGGGACAGTGCTTCGAGCGACATCCAGGTAACCGTCGATGGTCTTGCCCACGTCACGTCGTCGGCTGGATCGTCCACCTTGCATACCGCGTCGATGTAGATGAGGGCCGCAACAGCCAGTCCGGCGAGCGGGTTTGAGAGAACCGTGTCGAAGGAGGCCCTCGGGAAGATCAGTTGGAGGCGGCGTTCGGCTTCCGACGGATCTACCGGCTCACGCAAAGTCAGTCCCCTCCAGGGCGGTACGCCGCTGCTACAGCGGCTTCCAAGGCCGCGCCCTCGAGGTCGTTCCAGGCGCGAACCACCTCACGATCCGGTAAGGGTAGCGATTCGAGTTCGTAGGCGCTAACCGCTACGGAGCCAGAGATGCAGCGGATCACCTGGTCCAGGGTGCGGGTTGCTAGCAGCCGGGTCATGGCTTCCAGGGTGAGCGCGGGGTCTGAGCCTGAGGGTCGTAGAACGTTGACATGGTTTTCCACAGTCACTCGGCCGTGCCGGGCCGCGAGTGCCTCCTGGCTCAGATGCGCGGCGATGATGCGCCGAGATTGCTCCGGCGCGGTCGTACGCTGCACGAGCACGGCCGGCTGGTCCAAGACCATCACCTTGCCGTCGGATGGCTTTGTCAGGGCCAAGTACCGCATGGAGTCACGAGCCGCGTCCTGATGAAGCGTCCCGCCGTCGAGGTCGGCTGCCCAGATCACGTGACTCCGCTCGGAGTCCCATGTGGCATACAAGTCCTCGCTCCGACGGTTCCAGACTAGAGGTCCGGTTGACGCCTTGTACCCGAGTGATCCCAGTGACTCTGTCATGACAGATGCTGCCGCTGCCACTGCAGCATCGTCGGACCGCCTCGGTAGCACCCACGGTTCGCTCGTCTTCTGCACCTTCACTGAAGCAATCGTTGTTTCGGCACTGCCTAGGCTGGTGATGCGAGTCTTCCTGCGTTTCTTCCGTTCAAACGTCGCAAGACAGGTCTCTTGAAGAACGGAAGTGAAGACGCCGCTACGATCTTCGACGAATGTCACGGCGCTCATCGCAGCCTCGCGCCCCAGGTGCGCTCGCAGATTCGAGAAGTACCGCCCGCTAGTGAAGCTGGTGGGAACGAGTGCTGCAAGGACGCCCTCGTTGTCTAGCGCGGCAACGCCAGCAGCCATGAATAGGCCGTACAGATTGGCATGTCCGTAGAGGACATGTGCGTATCGCTCACGCTCGACGTCGGACAGTCGCACGCGGCCGTACGGCGGGTTCATGATCACGACGCGAGCACGCCCCTCCGTAGGGGCAAGCCCGTCGCCGACGCGAGCCAGCGCAGGCAGCGGCCTGCGGAGATTCTCTGGCACGCGGGCTAGCGTCGGTAGCATCTCGGCCGCCAGCACTACATTCGCCACCCAGACGGCCGCCGGATCCGTGTCTACGCCTTCGAGGAGGTTGGGCAGGCCAGCGAGTGTGAGCGCGGGGTCTACTGCGTAAGAGGCCCGCAGATGCTCTCGTAGCGCCGGGAGGAGTAGTGCTCCTGCTCCGCACGCTGGGTCCAAGACCAAGCCAGATAGCCGCTGGTTGGCGGGGGACAAGTCAAGCGACTTTCGGGTGAGGCTCCATAAATGTGCCGCGAGGACGGGTGGCGTGTAGTGGCGCCCGTGTCGCGAGCGAGTGGCTGGAGTCAGCGCCTCGACGTAGGCCGCGCCTACCTGCTCAGGTGTGAGAGAGCCCCACGACTCAGGCCGGGCGGTAACTGCCTGCGCAGTGAGTGCAGCATCCGGCGACACGGCTACCGGTATGGGCGCTTGCACTGCATCTTCGACGTTCAGCCACTGCCTGGAGAGGCCAGCCGCCGCAGCCTGTGCCCTCCACCATGCTGGCACCGCGGCTAGGACAGATGTTGCCGCCGCCGTCAACTCGGCCGGACGGCTATCTGATACCTCGACCCTGGAGCCGCGCGATCCGAGGGGGCGCTCCGTGCTCGCCCCTTGGACTGGCACAGACATCGCCGCGACATCGAGCAGGTCGGGCATCACGTCGGCGTTCCTCCAGATGGTCTGTACGGGCTCACCCTAACCAGCCCGCCGCGTTCAACGTGGGGGGCTACGCTGAAGCAGATTCGTGTCACGATGTGTTACTGCATCCATCGGTCGCTAGTTGGCTGGCTGGTTCATGGCACGCAATCATGATCCAGGCATCATGTCCAGCCTTCATGCGACGTAACGAGCCTGGTGAGGGTCGATCTCACTGCGACAAGTGCGCGGGATCTTCGGACGGGGCTCATTTTTTTGGTCCCCGGATGTTCCGCCCATTCTGAGATATTAGGTGCCGGAACGCGCCACCTGTTCCTCGCCTCCGAAGTGAGGCAGTGAGAAGGTCAAAACCGCTGACAGTGCGGTGCCTTCGAGCGGCCTCCATGACCTACGGAACCGCCGTCGGTCGGACGACTCGCCGACCGTGACGGGCGCAGCGCCATCAGGACTCGGCCTTGGGCATCGCTGACGGCACCAGCACGGTCCAGTGACCATCGCCGAGACCTGAGTCGGTATGCCAGTCACCGATCGTGATGATCGCCGCTCGTGTGCCATCGGCGTAATCGACTGTGATGCGGCTCCCGTCATCTAGGTGCCCGAGCAACGTTGCGGTGTCCACCTTGTCCTGCGTCACGTACTCCAGCTTGCGCGTGGTGGTCGACAGCGACGTGACCGGTTCGATCAGCAGAGTCACAGAGTCGCCAGTGCGACGCAGTCCGGTGACCCGTGCCGCCCGGTTGGCCGACGTGGCGACCACCAGCAGCCGTGAGGGATCGGCTCCCGCGAGTTGGGCGGCGATGGTACGGGCGGCTTCGTCCTCGAGTAGGTCGGTGTAATCGCCTACCGGGTCGCTGCCGTTAAATCGGCGAACATTGCGGTCTGGGATGCCGAGTTTGATCAGCCGGTCCGCGATGGCGTCAGGGTTAGGGTTGACAACGTCGACCTGCGTGTCGGTTTCGTTCAAAGCATCGATGAGCATCCCAGAGGTGACCAGGTCGGTCGGCGGCAGCGAATAACCGATCAGCGCGACCCGGTCGGCCGCGCGCAGAGCCTCGGCCGCGGAGCGCCAGAGTTCGCGGGTCACCGGGTTGTTGTAGAAGGCGGACTTCGCGGCGGCGGGCGGCACGATGAACGGGCTGCGGCCAGGCAGAGCTTGTCGGCGAAGATCCTCATCGACGCCTTGCGGGTTGCCCCAGCCGCCCTGCAACTCCCATCGCTGGATTGTGGCCCCGGAACTGTCGCCGGGCACCCAGAACGTGTCCAACGAGCCGTGCAGCTTCAGCAGTCTGAACGTGTCTGCGCTGCTGGCCCTGATGAAGCCCGGCTGGCGGTAGAACGGCGGCACGTTGCGCACCAGCTGAAACGCGTGCGCGATATCGCCGACCGGCCACTGTCCCGGATGCAGGTACTCGACGGTGTGCTCGATCAGCAAGTCGTAGTTGAACGTGATCACGTCGCAGAGCCCGGTGTGCATAAGCCCGACCAGCCGTTGCAGCCACCAGTCCGGTTGCCCAGCGAGTGCCTCGAGCTGACACTGCTGAACGATCGTGTGGATGCTGTCAGTGACCTGCAGGAACAGCCCGTGATTGGTGTGATTTTCATGGTCGAGCAGGTCGGGCTGAGGTTCAGCGAGACGCGACAACCATGCCTCGAAGTAACCGCCTCTGAAGCCGCGCGGCGATCGGGCCGCCGCCGCGGGAATGCGGCTGCGCACCTCATTGCCTAGGGTGTCCGTCAGTGGCATCTTGCCGGAGATCGCCAGCGACAGCCCGGCTCCCAGCACGAAGACGGTTCGCAACAGAACAACTCCAGTGGGTCAGGAACGGGTGAGCGCTTCACCCTACTTCCGGCAGCGTCGGCCAGGTCGACGACACTCGACCGGCCCCGGCGTTCGGAGCGTGCGCTGCCGATGCTTCTCGGATGCGCCCACGTACCGGCCAGGTCGATGCCGTCCGTGGGGATCGTCGGCCCCCCGTTTACCCCCCGAAAACCAATGCCAGACGTTCACCATCCCTGACAAACGATGAGCACCTCGCAGTGGCGTCCGTGCAGCTCAGTGGGGGTTCTTGGCAGACGATGACAAGTCCGTCACTGTGTCGTCTGACAACGAGATGTCGTCGGTTCGATTCCGACCGGGGGCTCCACCCGATGCCCCGACCAGCACTCGCCTGGTCAGGGCATCAATTTTCATCCATGCGGATTGAGTCGCCCCCCTGTCAAGACATCCCATGGTCCTCGATGTCAAGCAGCGATCTGTGGATTTTCTT
>CBIHNN010000133.1:0-10020 GCA_966211315.1 uncultured Micromonosporaceae bacterium
GGCTCATCGGCACCCACGTGCAGCGCCTCGCCACCATCGCGCACGGCGACGGGGTTTGCACCACGCACATCCCGGGACCGGCGCGGCCCGGACCGACCACCGCACCCGTCACCACTGTGAGGACAGATACATGACCGAGCAGATCGCCTCGCCCGTCGTCGTCACCCAGGAGGAGCATCTCGCCGCTCTGGGTAAGTACGAGTACGGCTGGGCCGACGCCGACACCGCCGGGGCCACCGCCCAGCGCGGCCTGTCCGAGGCCGTGGTGCGTGACATCTCCGCCAAGAAGAACGAGCCGCAGTGGATGCTCGACCTGCGGCTGAAAGGGCTGCGGCTGTTCGACCGCAAGCCCATGCCGAGCTGGGGGGCCGACCTGTCCGGCATCGACTTCCAGAACATCAAGTACTTCGTGAGGTCCACCGAGAAGCAGGCGGCCAGCTGGGACGACCTGCCGGAGGACATCAAGGCGACGTACGACAAGCTCGGCATCCCCGAGGCGGAGAAGCAGCGCCTCGTCGCCGGTGTCGCCGCCCAGTACGAGTCCGAGGTCGTCTACCACGCGATCCGCGAAGACCTGGAGGCCCAGGGCGTCCTGTTCCTCGACACCGACACCGCGCTGCGCGAGCACGAGGAGCTCTTCCGGGAGTACTTCGGCACGGTCATCCCGGTAGGGGACAACAAGTTCGCCGCGCTGAACACCTCCGTGTGGTCCGGCGGTTCGTTCATCTACGTGCCGAAGAACGTCAAGGTCGACATCCCGTTGCAGGCCTATTTCCGGATCAACACCGAGAACATGGGCCAGTTCGAGCGGACCCTGATCCTGGTCGACGAGGGCGCGTACGTGCATTACGTCGAGGGTTGCACCGCGCCGATCTACTCGTCCGACTCCCTGCACAGCGCGGTCGTCGAGATCGTTGTGAAGAAGAACGCGCGCTGCCGGTACACGACGATCCAGAACTGGTCGAACAACGTCTACAACCTGGTCACGAAGCGCGCCGTCTGCCACGAGGGCGCGACCATGGAGTGGGTCGACGGCAACATCGGCTCCAAGGTGACGATGAAGTACCCGGCGGTCTACATGACCGGTGCGCACGCCCACGGCGAGGTGCTCTCGGTCGCGATGGCCGGCGAGGGCCAGCACCAGGACGCAGGCGCCAAGATGGTGCACGCCGCGCCGCACACGTCGTCGACGATCATCTCCAAGTCGATCGCCCGCGGCGGCGGCCGGACGTCGTACCGGGGCCTCGTGCAGGTGCTCGAGGGGTCCGCGCACTCGAAGTCCACGGTCAAGTGCGACGCACTTCTCGTCGACACCATCTCCCGTTCCGACACCTACCCTTACGTCGACATCCGTGAGGACGACGTGTCGATGGGGCACGAGGCCACCGTCTCCAAGATCAGCGAGGATCAGCTCTTCTACCTGATGAGCCGGGGCATGACCGAGGACGAGGCGATGGCGATGATCGTGCGCGGCTTCATCGAGCCCATCGCCAAGGAGCTTCCGATGGAGTACGCGCTCGAACTCAACCGGTTGATCGAACTGCAGATGGAGGGGGCGGTCGGCTGACGCTGCCGCACCGCGCCCACCGGACCGATCTAGAGCAAGGACGAAATGACTACTGAGGCCATGGTGCCGCCGAGCACCAAGTCGCAGGCGCTGCGCTCCTACGACGTCGCCGATTTCCCCGCCCTCAACGGGCTTGAGGAGGAGTGGCGGTTCACCCCGCTCAAGCGGTTGCGTGGCCTGGCGTCCGCAGCGGACGGCTCGGCGGGCAAACCGCTCACCGTCGACGCCGCCCTTCCGGAGGGCGTGACGCTCCGCCAGGTCCCCGCCGCGGAGGCGGAGCGGGTGCTGATCCCGTTCGACCGGATCAGCGCGCTCGCCTACGGGGCGTCCGACGAGGTCACCCTGATCGAGGTCGCACCGTCCGTGGCGATCCAGACCCCTGCGCGGGTACGCGTCCAGGGTCCCGGCGCGGAGACGACGTCGTTCGCGCGGACCGCTGTCCGGGTCGGCCAGTTCGCCGAGGCGACGCTCGTCGTGGAGTACGCCGGGTCGGCCACCCTGGCCGACAACGTCGAGGTGGTGATCGGTGACGGTGCGAAGCTGACGCTCGTCACGGTCGCCGGCTGGGACGCCGACGCCGTGCAGGCCCAGCACGTCCGGGTGCGCCTCGGCCGCGACGCCAAGGTCATCCACATCCAGGTGGCGTTGGGCGGGGACCTGGTGCGGCAGTACACGAGCGTGGAGTACACCGGGCGGGGCGGCGAGGCCGAGCTGTACGGGCTCTACTTCGCGGACGCCGGCCAGCACCTGGAGCACCGGCAGCTCGTGGACCACAGCGTCCCCGACTGTCGCAGCTACGTCGGCTACCGGGGTGCGCTGCAGGGCGCGCAGTCGCACACGGTCTGGGTCGGCGACGTACTGATCCGGGCGGCGGCGACGGGCACGGACACGTACGAGATCAACCGGAACCTGATCCTGACGGACGGGGCGCGGGCGGACTCCGTACCCAATCTGGAGATCGAGACCGGCGAGGTCGCCGGGGCCGGTCACGCCAGTGCGACCGGGCGTTTCGACGACGAACAGCTGTTCTACCTGATGGCCCGCGGAATCCGTGAGGAGGAGGCCCGCAAGCTGGTCGTCCGGGGCTTCTTCGCCGAGTTGATCAACAAGATTCCGGTCGAGGAACTGCGCGAACGTCTCGGCGACGCCATCGAGGCCCGGTTGGTGAAGGCGGGATCGTGAGCGAGCGTAGCGAGCGAGCCATCGGGCTCGGCAGGATCGATCCTGGGGCCGGCCTCGATCCGGGGGTCGGCGCGCGAAGCGGGTCGGCCACATGATTCGTCTCTGCAGCCTTGACGAGGTCGCGAAGGGCACGGCTATCAGGTTGGAGGTCGACGGGACCGCCGTGGCGGTCGTCCACGCCGACGACGACAGCGTCTACGCCGTGTACGACGAGTGCTCGCACGCCGCGATCCCGCTCTCCGAGGGCGAGGTCGACGGCTGCACCCTCGAGTGCTGGCTGCACGGCTCCCGGTTCGACCTGCGTACCGGGGATCCGACCGGCCTGCCGGCCACCGAGCCGGTACCCACCTATTCCGTCGAGATCCATGACGGGGACATCTACATCGACCTGACACCGAGTAATGGAGTGAACCCGTGAGCACCCTGGAGATCCGTGACCTGAAGGTGTCGGTCAAGCTGCCGGACGGCGAGCTGAAGCCGATCCTCGCCGGGGTCGACCTCACCGTGAGGTCGGGCGAGACCCACGCCATCATGGGCCCCAACGGTTCCGGCAAGTCCACCCTGGCGTACTCGATCGCGGGCCACCCGAAGTACCAGATCACAGGTGGCTCGGTGACCCTCGACGGCGAGGACGTCCTCGCCATGTCCGTCGACGAGCGGGCCCGGGCCGGCCTGTTCCTGGCTATGCAGTACCCGGTCGAGGTTCCCGGCGTCTCAGTGGCGAACTTCCTGCGGACCGCGAAGACCGCGATCGCGGGGGAGGCGCCGAAGCTGCGGACCTGGGCCGGCGAGCTGCGTGGCGCCATGGAGCGGCTGCACATGGACCCGGCGATGGCCCAGCGCAACGTCAACGAGGGCTTCTCCGGCGGTGAGAAGAAGCGCCACGAGATCGTTCAGATGGAGCTGCTCAAGCCGAAGATCGCCGTTCTCGACGAGACCGACTCCGGCCTTGACGTTGACGCCCTGCGCGTCGTGTCCGAGGGCGTCAACCGCGTCCGCGACACCGGCGACACCGGCATCCTGTTGATCACGCACTACACGCGGATCCTGCGCTATATCAAGCCGGACTTCGTACACGTGTTCGTCGCCGGTCGCATCGTCGAGGAGGGCGGCCCGGAGCTGGCCGACAAGCTCGAGGCCGAGGGCTACGAGCGGTACGTCGCCGGTGCCGGCGCGGCCGCGGTCTGAGCTTTCCTTCCCAGTTGCGAGAGGTGGACATGACCAGCTTCGACGTGGAGAAGGTGCGCGCCGACTTCCCGATCCTCGATCGGCTCGTCAACGGGCACCCGCTCGTCTATCTGGACAGCGCCAACACCTCGCAGAAGCCGCGGCAGGTCATCGACACGCTGCGTGAGTACTACGAGCGGCACAACGGCAACGTGTCCCGCTCGGTGCACACGCTGGGCACCGAGGCGACTCAGGCGTACGAGGAGGCGCGCGGCAAGGTCGCCACGTTCATCGGTGCCACCTCGCCCGACGAGGTGGTGTTCACCAAGAACTCCACGGAGGCGATCAACCTCGTCGCGCACGCGCTGACGTCCCGGCTCGGCCCCGGCGACGAGGTGGTGATCTCCGAGATGGAGCACCACTCGAACCTGGTTCCGTGGCAGCTGCTCTGCGAGCGCACCGGTGCCACCCTGCGGTGGTTCGGCGTGACCGACGAGGGCCGCCTCGACCTCGGTGACGTCATCACTCCCCGGACGAAGATCGTCTCTGTCGTGCACATGTCGAACATCCTCGGCACGATCAACGACCCGGCACCGATCGTCGCGAAGGCGCGTGCGGTCGGCGCGATGGTGATGCTCGACTGCTCCCAGTCGGTGCCACACCTGCCGGTCGACGTACGGGCGCTGGGCGTGGACTTCATCGCGTTCACCGGGCACAAGATGCTGGCGCCTACCGGCATCGGCGTGCTCTGGGGCCGGTACGCCCTGCTCGAGTCGCTGCCACCCTTCCTCGGCGGGGGCTCCATGATCGAGACCGCCACGATGGAGAAGACGACGTACGCGCTGCCGCCAGCGCGGTTCGAGGCGGGCACGCCGCCGATCGCCGAGGCCATCGGCCTCGGGGCGGCCGTCGACTACCTCAGTGCGCTCGGCATGGAAGCGATCCACCGGCACGAGCGGGAGCTCACCGCGTACGCCCTCGACGCCCTGTCGACCGTGCCGGGCCTGCGGATCTACGGCCCGGCGTCGTCCGACGGCCGTGGCGGAACGGTGTCGTTCGGCGTGGACGGCGTACACCCGCACGATGTCGGGCAGATTCTCGACGACAACGGTGTCGAGGTACGCGTGGGGCACCACTGCGCCCGGCCCGTGTGCGCCCGGTTCGGCGTTCCCGCGATGACCCGGGCGTCGTTCTACCTCTACACGACGACGGACGAGATCGACGCCCTCGTTCGCGGGCTCGACCACGTGCGGAAGGTGTTCGCCTGATGCTGAATCAGCTGTACCAGGAGATCATCCTGGATCATTACAAGCACCCGCACGGGCGCGGGCTGCGCGAGCCGTTCGGTGGCGAGGCGCACCACGTCAACCCGACCTGCGGCGACGAGGTGACCGTCCGGGTCGCCTCGGACGGTTCGACGCTGACGGACATCTCGTACGACGGGCTGGGCTGCTCGATCAGCCAGGCGTCGGCCAGCATCCTGCACGAGTTGCTCAACGGCCGCGCCCCGGTCGAGGCGATGCGTGTGCACGAGGCGTTCCTGGAACTGATGCAGGGCCGGGGCCAGGTGACCCCGGACGAGGAGGTCCTCGGGGACGGAGTCGCCTTCGCCGGTGTCGCCCGTTACCCGGCGCGGGTCAAGTGCGCGCTGCTGCCGTGGATGGCGTTCAAGGACGCCGCGGCACGCGCCGGTGTGGGCGTGAGCCCGGAGGTGATCGCATGAGCGAGCGTAGTGAGCGAGTCATCGGCATGAGCGAGCAGTCGACAGCTACTCCGATCGAGGAGATTGCGGAGAAGGCGGCTGACACGGCCGGTCCGGACACGGCCGGTCCTGACACGGCCGCGGCCGGTGAGGTTTCCAAGGGTCAGGTGACCAAGGCCGCAGTTGCGGACGTCGAGGAGGCGATGAAGGACGTCGTCGATCCGGAGCTGGGAATCAACGTCGTCGATCTCGGCCTGGTGTACGGCGTCCACGTCGACGACGAGAACATCGCCACCCTCGACATGACACTGACGTCGGCGGCCTGCCCGCTGACGGACGTCATCGAGGACCAGACCCGGTCGGCGCTGACGTCGGGCCCCGGCGGGGGACTGGTCAGCGACTTCCGGATCAATTGGGTCTGGTTGCCGCCGTGGGGCCCGGACAAGATCACCGACGAGGGCCGCGACCAGCTTCGCGCCCTGGGTTTCAACGTCTGAGGGGGTTCGGCGTCTGAGTCACGCGGTCGATCGCAGGGGGCCCCGGCGTCGTTGCGCAGGTGTCAGCCCTCGTCCGGGACGGCGGTGACGACATCGAGGTGGTCGACGGTGTTGTAGGCGACCAGCTGTAGACCTGCCGGGCCGGCCGTGAACCGCGTCACCGACGCGTTGCGGATACCTCCCGCGGCCCGTTCGACGGCTTCGATGGCTGCGGCGTCGAGATTTTCGATGACGCCGCGCACCATGAGCACCACCGAGTCGTGCGCGACGACCAGCACACGCCGGCCGGCGTACGCCTCGTGGGCGTCGGCGAGGAACGCGGCGAGCCGGTTCCGGACATCCGCGAAGTTCTCGCCGTTCGGTGGCCGGTAGTGGTACCAGTCGGCCGCGCGTCTCCGGGACTCCTCCGGGTACCGGGCCTCGATCGCGGCGCGGGTCAGCAGTTCCAGTTCGCCCATGCCCCGGTCGACGAGCCGGTCGTCGGTCGACGGCGTGGGCAATCCCAGGCCGTCGGCGGCGATCGCCCAGGTCTCGCGGGTGCGCCGGAACGGGGAGGTCACCACGACGTCGGGGCGCGCGTCCGGGTTCAACGCGGCGAGGTAACCACCGAGCGCGGCCGCCTGCGTACGGCCCAGGCCGGAGAGCTCCACATCGGCGTCGCGGCCGGTCAGGCCGGACTCCAGGAGGCCGCGGGCGTCGGCGGCGGGGAACGCCACGTTGGCGGTGCTCTGCCCGTGCCGCACCAGGGTCAGTTCAACGATCACCGCGCGTAGACCTCCAGGTTGTGGCCGGAGATGCCGTACCGGGCGCCCGGCGGTGACGCCGGTGAGTCCAACGTACCGAAGACTGCCACCGTCAGGATCGCCGTCGCCGGCACATGCGGCACGGGCGACCCCGCCCGGAAGGGGCACGATCGGTCGTATATCGGATCAGCGGGCGGTGTGGGATGTCCCTGCGCCTCCCTGCCGCGTAAAGCGGTCGCGGCCGGGCGGACCCGGCTCGCATGATGGTCCGGTGACCACACCGCCGAAGCGTCGTACCGTCCCTGTCGCCGCGGCCGTCGCTGCGGGCCGGCAGCGGCAGCGGCCGGTCCGCCGCGGTCCGGTCCTGGTCTCACGCTCGCCGTCGTGACCGCCGCCTTCCTCGCCGGTATGGTCGCCGGCCTCGGCGTCGCCGTGCCCGTCGGTGCCATCGGCGTCCTCATCATCGGCCTCGCCGCGCGTACCTCGTGGTCCGTCGGCGCGTCCGCCGCCCTGGGCGTCGCCACCGCCGACGGCCTGTACGCCCTGGTCGCCGTCCTCGGCGGCACGGCGCTGACCGCCTCGCTCGCCCCGATCGCCGGTCCGCTGCGGTGGATCGCCGCGGCGGTCCTGCTGCTCCTGGCCGGGCACACCGCCGTGGGCGCAATCCGCCGGTACCCTTCCCGCTCGGCCCGCGACCCCGCAGGACTGGGTACGCCCCGTCGCGCGTACCTCGGTGTCCTCGCCCTGACCGTGCTCAACCCCGCCACGGTGGTCTATTTCGCCGCACTGGTCCTGGGCCGGCACGCGGCCCTGGGCTCAGGCGCCGCCGTCGCGTTCGTCGCGGGCGTTCTGCTCGCCTCGGCCGGCTGGCAACTGCTCCTCGCCCTCGGCGGCGCGCTGATCGGCCGTGCCCTGGCCGGACCGCGCGCCCGCCTCGTCTCCGCCCTCGTTTCCAGCGCGATCATCGCCGGGCTGGCGACCGCGGTTCTGTTCGGCTGACCGCCCCACACCCCGGTCAGGACCCGGGGCCTGCGGCCGGTCGCCGTCGTGCCTCAGTCGCCACCGTTGCCGGTGATCGGGTTGCGGTCCGTCAGGCAGTAGACGCAGCCCGTGGGGTCCCGCATCACAGTCCACGACGTCCCGTCTCGGACGATCTCCGCGCCCAACGACACATGCCAGGCCGCCACCGCAGGCGGATCGACGCAGGCCAGGTCCAGGTGCGCACCGGTGGGCCGCTCGTCGTCGAGCCGCTGTAGCAGGATCCGTACCGGCAGCCCCGGCCACGGCTTCACGACGTGAAATTCGGGCAGCGCCCCGGCCTCGGACGTCCAGCCCGTGAGCGCCGACCAGAACGCCACCTCCGTGTCGAAGGCGGACGGCGCCACATCCACGCAGACCTGATCGACCACGCTCAGTGCCCCCTGCGGAGAGACCACCGGCTCGGGCCGGTCGGTCTCGCCGTGCCACGGCACCACGCAGAACGGCATCCCGGACGGTGACCGCAACGTCGCCCACCCGTCGTGCACCGCCAGGTCGGTGGCGCCCAGCGCGCGTGCCCGACCGAGAAACTCCGCGACGTCGTCGACGCTGAGGTCCAGATGCGTCCCGCCAGGCCCCGGCACGACCTGCATCCTCAGGTACGCGTCCCCCGGGCCGTCCTCGTCCGCCGCCACGTATTGCGCGGCCACCGCCGTGCCCCGCGCCACCCCCGGGCGACGCGCCGTCGAGGCGGCGGCCGCTCCCGACGTCGGAAGCAGGGTCACGAACTCTTCGGCGTCTCCGCGCGGCGGCGACAGCCGGGTTGCAGTGATCTCGGTCCAGAAGTCGCCGGCCACCGCGAGATCCGGCCGGTCGATGAAGGCGTACATCCAGCGAATCACACTGTCGAGGTTACGGTCTTCTGATGGCGAGCAGACCGGCGGCCGGTGGGGGCCGATGGGTGGACGTGGACCCCGAACGGCTGGCCCGCTGGGTGGACGGCTTCGGCGCCCGGCACGGCGTACCCGAGGTGTCGCCTTCCGCGGACGGTCTGACCCTCACGGCCCCGGACGGCGCGCTCGCGCAGCTGCGGACCCCGCCCGGCGCGGACGCTGCGGACGACCTCGCCGCCTTCCTGGCCGCCGCCGCCCGGCCGCGCCGGGTCGGCCTGTTGCTGGCCCGCAAGGGCGCCGTCGCCGTCGGCATCGCGGACGGGACCGAGCTGATCCGCACCAAAGTGGACACTCGCTATGTTCAGGGCCGTACGGCCGCGGGAGGCTGGTCGCAGCAGCGTTTCGCCCGGCGCCGGGACAATCAGGCCAAGGCGGGCGCCGCCGCCGGCGCCGACATCGTCGCGCGCCTGCTCCTGCCGGAGGTGAGCGCCCTGGCCTCCGTCGTCGTCGGCGGTGACCGCCAGGCCGTCGACGCCGTCCTCGCCGAGCGTGCGCTGGCGCCGGTCGCGGCTTTGCGGGCGGATCGGTTCCTGGACGTACCGGAGCCGCGGCACGCGGTGCTGGTCGACGCGGTCCGCCAGGCCCGGGCCGTGACGATTCTGATTCGGGAGCCGTAGGACCTGCCTCATCCGGCCACCTGCCGACGTCCTCCGGCATCCTTTCCTCACCGGACCGCTTCACGGGGGCGGCGCCGTGCGAGCCGCCTGCGCGAGCGGTCAGAGCGAGTTCGCGTTGAACGTGTCGCACTGCCTCGGGTCGCCGTAGTCGAAGCCCCGTTTGAACCAGCTCTGCCGCTGTGCCGACGTACCGTGTGTGAATTCCTTCGGGTTCACCCGGCCGCCGCCGCGCTGTTGCAGGGTGTCGTCGCCGATCTGTCCGGCGGTCTGGATGCCCTGCCTGATGTCCTCGTCGGTCAGGCTCTTGAAGATCTTGACGCCCTTAGCGGTGTCGGCCTCGGTGGCGTGCGTGGCCCAGGAGCCGGCGTAGCAGTCGGCCTGCAGTTCCAGGCGGACGGAGAGGTCGTTGGCGTTGCCCGGGTCGCGTTCCTGCTGGCGGCGCATCTGCGCCTCGGTGCCGATCAGGTCCTGGACGTGGTGGCCGTATTCGTGGGCCAGCACGTACGGCTGCGCGAACTCGCCGGGCGCTCCGAGCTGGTTGGCGAGCACGTCGTAGAAGCTGAAGTCGATGTAGACCTTGTCGTCGGCGGGGCAGTAGAACGGGCCGACGCCGG
>CBIHNN010000134.1:0-9783 GCA_966211315.1 uncultured Micromonosporaceae bacterium
GCGTGCCCGGGTGCAGCGCCGCGGGCGGGGGGCGTGTCTGCCGGGGGGGCGCGGCGGGGCCGGGCGGGGGGGCGGGGCCTTTCCCCCCACGGATCGACCCCCGAGCTGCGTGACCAGCCCGTCGCCCAGCACCGACGTGCACACCGCCCAGGAGAGGGTTTCAGCAGGACGTGCCGGGCAGCTCAGCCGGTTTCCCCGGCGTGGCTTACCCCCAACGAGTGACCGGTCGGCGTACGGTGTTTCGAAACGCACCCGGGTGTGGCTGACTCTCGGGAGCACAGGCCAGCACGGGACGGAGGCATCGCGATGCGGCCGGTACGCTTCGTCGCCCTCTCCGAGGACGGTCAGGCCCTGGTGCTCGCCGACGAGGTGGGCCGGCTCCTCGCCCTCCCCATTGACGAGCGCATCAACAGCGCCATGCAGGGTGACCACGCGGGCGCTCCGACCGGCCTGGCGGTCAACCCGTCCGCCGGCGATCCGATCGCGTCGCTGTCGCCACGCGACATCCAGGCGCGGATCCGCTCCGGCGAGTCCGCCGAGGAGGTCGCCCGGATCGCGGGTGTCCCTGTCGACCGGGTGCTCCGGTACGCGGGCCCGGTCCTCCAGGAACGGGCCATGCTCGCCCAGCACGCCCGGCGTACGCGGCTGAGGACGTCCGACACGGGCGCCGCACTCGCCGAGGTCGTCGACAGCCGGCTCGCCCAGCACGGCATCGACACCGAGAAGATCTCCTGGGACGCGTCCCGCCGCGACGACGGCACCTGGCGCATCATCGCCACCTGGCCGTCCGGCAAGGCGACCGCCCAGGCCTCCTGGGACCTGGACAAGGGGCGTCAGGTCGTGTCGCCGCACGACGACATGGCGCAGTACCTGTGCGCCGAGCGCCCCACGCAGATCCTCGGCCAGGAACCGCCCGCCGATCGCGGCGGCCACGGCCTGCCCGGCCCGGCCCGCGCATCGGAGCCCAGCCAGCACCGCGGCCACGGCCTGCCCGCCGCGTCGGAGGCCCCCCGCCCCAACCGTGACCCGATCCGGGCCGGACGTGACGCGCTACTCGCATCGCTCGACCGCCCACTGACCCCCGGTCGCGGCCTCGAGACCGAGACCCGCCGGTCCGCACCCGTCTCCGGCGGGGCCGCCGCGCTGCTCGGCGGCGGTTCCGGCTCGGCGTTCGACGACGACGCGGACGCGCCGAAGGAGGTCCCGGCGGTACCGTCCCTCGCGGTCCTCCGCCCGCGCCGCACCACCGGCGCAGCGCAGTCCAACCAGGCGGCCGCCGACTCGTCCGACCCGAACACGAAGCCGCGCAAACGTCTCCCCAGCTGGGACGACGTGCTGTTCGGCGGCGGGCCGGTCGCCCGCGAGTCCAGCTAGAGCGCCCAGGCGGCCAGCCGGGTGTAGTCGGGGGTACGCACAAGCGTTACGGCGTTCACGGTCCACGCCGGGCCTGTGTAGGCGTCCAGCGCTGCCCGGTCCGCCTCGACATCGGCATCCGGAAGCCGGTCGCCGGGCCGTGCGAACGTCAGGTGTGGCGTGTACGCCTTCCCGTCGTACGGCAGCCCCGCGGCGCGCAGCTCCCGCCGTACGCCCTGGGCCAGCCCGCGCAGTTGCGGCAGGTCACCGCCCAGCCCGGTCCACAGCACCGTGGACCGGCCGCTGCCGAACCGGCCACCACCCGTCAGCCACACCTGGAAGGGGAGCACCGCGGTCGCGGCGGCCCCGACGGCCCTCCCGACCTCCTCGATCCGCTCGTCGTCCACGTCGCCGAGGAACGCGAGCGTGACGTGCCGGCGTTCGGGCGGCGTGAGCCGCGTGTTCGTCCCGGCGGCGGCCGCCCGTGCCACACCCAGGCGGCCGACCCGTTCCGCGAGGTGATCGGTCACCTCCGAAGGGGGGAAGATCCCGACGAACAGGCGCACGTCCCCCACGCTACGGCCGAGCGGTACGGGGCACCGGACTCAGCGCCGGTGTTCTCCCGCGGAAGGTCCCGTGAGGCCGCCAGGAGAAGCCTCGTCGGTCATGGATGAATGTCGTCCCGGCCCGGAGGAATCACCCGAACCGTGCGGTGCGATCAGGTCAGCCGGTCGGGTGGGCGCTGGGTCGTCGCCCGCAGGCTCAGACCGGCGGCTTCCAGCTCCCCCTCGACGCGAACCCGTTCGATCTCGCGGTCGATGCCTTCGAGCTGGTCGAGGTGCTGGCTGACGCCCAGGCAGGTGCAGGCCAGGCAGAGGCGGTCGTCGTACGCGCGCTGGACGGCGGTGAGCCAGGCGGAGGACTCGACGGTCGGGCCGCTGGACCGTTGCCTGTGCAGGCGGCGCAGGTCGGCCGCGATCTGCTCGATGCCGGGACGCGCCAGGATCTGCTCCCGGGGTGCGGGGACGGAGGCCCCGTTGTCGAACTTCCGGTTGAGGCGCCGGAGGTCCCGACGGGTACGCCGGCGGCACGAGCGCCGGCGTACCCGTTCGAGGATCTCGTCGGTACAGAGGATGACGGCCACCACGCACGGCAGACTCAGCAACGCGACGAGCGTCGCTGCCAGAATCGCCACGTGAGTGATGCCCACGAGGATGACGCTAGGCCCTGGATCGCAGCGATCGCCACCTATTCGGCCCGTTCGGCTGACCCCTACCCGTTCGGTGCGCGAGCAGGCATCTTACGACTGGCCGATGCCCGCGGTTCAATGGCTGTTCAGGCGACTTTTCCCGCACCCATGGAGGTCACCGCGTGCCTGGCGGCGTCGCCGATGGGAGGTGCGACGACGGGCGCCCGGACGACGGTGAGCACCGGGCGCGGCCGCATCCGGACCTGCACCCGGGCTCCGGTACGGCGCAGGTGCCACACCAGCGCCCCGGTCGAGGCCATCAGGCAGATGACTCCGGCCACCCAGATGCTTGACGGGACACCGTACCGCTCGGCCGTCCAGCCGGCGAGGCTGGCGCCGATCGGGGTGGTGCCCAGGAAGACCAGCACGTAGAGGGCCATGACCCGGCCACGGTACGCCGTGTCGACGCCCATCTGAACCCGGTGGTTCGCGGCCTGCGCGAGGTAGATCGAGGTGAACCCCGTCGGCAGGAGCAGGAGCATCGCGACGGCGAACGTGGGCGCGAATCCTACGGCCACCTCGAGGACGGAGAAGGCCACGGCGGCACCCAGGACCACGTACGCGGACGGTCGGGTGCTGCGGCGGCTGCCGGCCAGTGCCCCCGCGAGGGCGCCCGTCGCGAGCGCCGTGGTCAGCAGGCCGAAGGACGACGGACCGGCGTGGAAGTTGATCTTCGCGAGGGCGGCGAGCGTGACCGGGAAGTTGAAGCCGATCATGCTGATCACCGCCATCAGCGCGATGGGCAGCAGCAGGTCGTCGCGCGAACGCACGTACCTCAGCCCGTCGACGATCCGCGCGTCGGCGCCCCTGACCCGGCGATCGGCGGGGTCGTCACGGTAGAGCTCGTTCGCCCGCATCCGGCCGTAGCTGATGACCGGCGCGGCGGCCAGGACCGTCGCGACCAGGAAGACCGCTCCGACGCCGAACAGCGCCATGCCGACCCCTGCCAGGGCGGGCCCGGCGATCCGGGCGGTGTTGAAGGTGGCCGCCGACAGCGCCAGCGCGTTCGGCAGGAGGGGCCTCTCCACGATCTCGGACACGAACGCCTGCCGTACCGGCGTCTCGATCGCGTTCGCGACGCCGAGCAGCCCGGCGAAGAGGAAGACGTGCCACAGCACCACGACACCACCCGCCACGAGTCCGGCGAACACGACCGCGGTGACCGCGAACGACGCGTTGGCGATGATCAGCAGCAGCCGCTTGTCGAACCGGTCGGCCAGCTTGCCGCCGTACAGCGTGAGCAGCAGGACCGGTACGAACTGCAGGGCCGTGACGATGCCGAGCGCGCTCGCCGAGTTGTGCGACAGGTCCAGGACCAGCCAGTCCTGGGCCGTGAACATCACCCACACCCCGATCAGCTTCACGAGCTGACCGGTGGCGAAGAGCCGATAGTTACGGACGGAGAAGGAACGGAACGTCGTGCTCAGCGTGGCCCGCACTCGGGTTGCGCCTCCCATCAAGTGGTACGCGTCATCCAGGCAGTGGACGGCGCGGACCCCCTTCGGGGATACGGCTCAGGACCGGGCGACCTGTTGGAGGATCTCGGCGGCCCGTTGCAGGGTGTCACGTTCGTCCAGGGCCAGCTCGGCCAGCCTCGCGGCCAGCCACTCGTCGCGTACCCGTTCGAACTGGACGTAGATCGCCCGTCCCTGCTCGGTGGCCGCCAGGATCACCTGGCGCCGGTCGGTCGGGTGCGGGGTACGCGCCACGAGGCCGCGCTCCTCCAACTTGCCGACGATCTTCGTCATCGTCGGCGGCCGCACCCGCTCGACATCGGCGAGTTCACGCGGAGTCAACGCGCCGGCCAGCTGGAGGCTGGTCAGGGCGGAGAGCTGACTGAACGTGAGATCGCCGACCGGGCGGGTCTGCCGCACCCTGCGGTTGAACCGGAGGATGGCATCGCGCAGCAGGTGTGCCAACTGCGCATCAGAGGCTGGCTCCGCCATCACCGTCCGCTCCGTCACGGTCGTTAGCCTAACTAATGAGCAAGGCTAACGACTATCGAGTACGCGTATGACCACCATCACCGCACCCCTCCCGGAGACCCTGGGACAGCAGCGCCTCGAACTACCGGTCGAATCGATCACGGGAGCCGACGGCCACATCCATGCACACACCGCGATACCGTTCGATCCCGGCATCGTCGCAGCGCACCCGCTACCGGCGAAAGACGAGACGGGAGACAAAGCGGGACGGGGGTCCCCGGCGCGATCACCTGGTCGTACCCTGGCGGCGTGAATGAACAGCGGTCCGAGACACCCGTCGTCGAAGGTGACGTCCTGCACCCCGGCGAGAACGAGCCGCGGCAGCGCGCCATCGACCCACCGATGGTGCCGTTCGCGATCGCGGGGATGATCGGCTTCGCCATCGCCGCCCTGGTGCTGCTGCCGTTCCGCGACTGGCTCAGCGAACACGGCCACACCGACTGGCTGTGGACCTGCGTGGCCGGCTTCTTCCTCGGCTTCCCCGGCCTGGCCACGATGATCGTCCACGATCGGAACCGCCGTCGCCGCATGGCTGCCGGTGATCAGCGGTGAACCTCGACGACGCCCTCGCGCCCGTCCTTCGTGACGTGGCGTCGACGTACCCGCTCCCAGTCAGCGTGACCGCGACGACGCCCGCCGGAGTGCGCGGGTCGGACGAGCTCCGGTGGATCCGGGTGAACGGCGAATCTGCCGCCGTCGGCATCGCGACGGTGCCGACCGACGACCCGGTCGATCACGTCGTCCGCGTAGCCGACCAGACCGCGGAATGGCTGGTCGAACAGCTGCCGTGGGCGGGACTGCCGGCGACCTGGCCGTCGTGCCCGGAACACCCGGACACCCACCCGCTCGAAGCCCGGCGTACCGCTGACGAGGCCGTCTGGCGCTGCCCGCGCTCCCGTACCGACCACGCGGTGATCGGCTCACTCTGACCGGCCGTCCACGCCGGTCACGGCCAGTCAGGAATGGCCGTAGTCCTCGGCGGGCTCGGTCGCCTCGACGCAGCCGTGGGCGCGGCTGACGGTGATCTCCTCGAGTTCGCCGTCGTCGTAGATGGTCGGAAGTTCCTCGACCGGTGTCTCCGGCGTCTCGACGGCGGCCTCGGAGTGGGCGCCACAGCCGTGGTCGGCGCTGACGGCGCGGCCGTCGTCGGGGGCGTACAGGTTGCCGCAGACGCCGAACGACTGGCGCAGCGAACCGGCCAGCGGCAGATAGAAGCCACAGCCGCCGCAGCGGGCCGACGTCGGCGCCGCGACCGAGATGGCGGCGTCGGGACCGTGGTCGCCGTCGTACCAGCGCTGGGCGGCGTCGAGGCGACCCTCACGGGACATCACCCGGGGACGGCCGAGCCCCAGTTCCCACGCAGCCTCCTCGACAGCAGGGTCGTCGCTGAGGACGTAACCGGGGGCGAGGCGCTCGTCGTCCGGGGCGGTGGGCATGAGGTCGCCGACGCCGAGGTCACCGGGCTGTAGGCGCTCATGCCACGGCAGCCAACCGGGCGCGAGCAGCGCGTCGGGGCCGGGCAGCAGAACGGTCTCGCAGACCGTCACGTGCCGGCTACGGGAGACCCGGGTGACCGTCACGGCCCAGCGCCAGCCGCGATAACCGGCGAGCAGGCTCTCGAAGAAGTGGGTGACGAGCCGCTCCCCCTCGGGGACGGCTTCGAGGTGTTCACCGACGTCTGCGGCGTCAACCTCGGTGATGGCGCCACGCGCCACTCCGACGGCATCTGCACAGACCTGGTCGAGTCGGGCGGCGCGCACGGTGGTCCTCGTCACCCGGGCATTCTCTCTCATTCGCGGTGTCCGCGACGCACCGGGCGAGACGTTTGGTACTCCGATCCGTCAGGATGTGGGGATGGCGTTGCTCCCGACGATCGGGCGGGTCCTGGGCACCGGGGTCGCCTCGGTGCGACTGCTGCTGCGCGGGACCTTCCGCAGCGGCCGCTGGGTGACCCGCCGGATAGGCGCCGCCCGGACCAAGGGGGCCGCGGGCGAAGCGGGCATGGTCAGACTCTTCGACCTGCACGCCGCGTCCTGCGCCGGCGACGTCCTGGTCACGATCGGACTCGCCGGCACCATCTTCTTCAGCGCGCCGCTGGGCGAGGCCCGCGGCAAGGTCGCGCTCTATCTGCTGATCACAATGGTGCCGTTCGCGTTGCTGGCCCCCGTGGTGGGTCCCCTGCTCGACCATTTCCGGCACGGCCGGCGGTACGCCCTCGCCGCCACCATGCTCGGCCGCGCCTTCCTCGCCTGGATGATCTCCGACAACCTGGACACGTTCGGCCTCTACCCGGCAGCATTCGGCGTCCTGGCCCTGTCCCGCGCGTACGGCGTCGCCCGGGCGGCGGCGGTGCCCCGGCTGCTGCCCGAGGGGATCGGCCTGTCCCAGGTCGGCGCGAGGTCCAGCCTGTACGGCACCTTCGCGAGCGCCGTGGTCGCTCCGATCGGGCTGGCGGCGTTCTGGCTCGGCCCGCAGTGGCCGCTGCGGGTGTCGTCGATCTTCTTCATCATCGGCATGGTGATCGCGCTCAAACTGCCGCCGCGCGCCGACTCCGACCCGCCGGAGACCGTACCGGCACCGTGGAAGGCCGCCTTGCGACGGCCGACCGGCGACCGCCCCCTCTCCGGCAGGCTCGTCATCGCCATGCTGATCGGGTGCGCGAGCCTGCGCGCGATGTACGGCTTCCTCCTGCTCTTCCTCGCCTTCGTGATCAAGTCCGGCAGCTTGGACACGAAGATCCTCGCCTGGAACGTCAGCACCGGCGGCGCGGTCGCCACGGTCGGTGCCGCCCTCGCCGTCGGCACCTTCCTGTCCACCGCGATCGGCACCCGGCTGCGCATCCACCGCCCCATCGCCCTGCAGTCGAGTGGCCTGATCGCAGTCGCCGCCGCCGCCGTCCTCGCGACGGTCGCGTTCTCACTGCTCACGGTGGCGATCCTGTGCCTGGTCACCGCCACGTTCGCCGGGGTCGCGAAACTGGCCATCGACGCCTGCATCTCCGAACGCATTCCGGAACGGCTGCGCGCAAGCGCCTTCGCCCACTCGGAGACGGTCCTCATGCTGGCCTGGGTCGCCGGCGGCGGCGTCGGCCTCATCCCCCTCAGCGGCCGCGTCGGCGTCGGCATCGCCGCTGGGCTGATCTCGATCGCCGCCGTCCAGGCCGCGATCATGGGTGCTCGCCTGCACGGCGAACGCCTGCACGGACGTCCCGAAACGGCCCCCGACGACGACCCGGATCCGGTGGGCCCCCCACCCTCGGATCCCACTCCGACCGGGCCGGCCCAACCGGGCCCCCCGCCGAAGGGACCGGCGCCGACCGACCCCACGCCGGCCAGGCCCGAGGCCTCAACGCCCGAACGCACGACCACCCTCGACCCGACCGCGGTCGACGGCTTCGCCGTCCCCGGAACGGGCGATGAGGCGACCACCGCGCGGATCGCCCCCGTGAGCCCGTCGGACGACACCCTCGCGCCGCCCGGCTTCCACATCTACCGGCCGGGCCCCGCGGGCGAGGACCGGGCCGCGGGCGACACCCGCCGCGGCCGATCCGGCCCGTGACCATCCCGCCCGCGCCGGATCGGCCCGGAATCATCCTGGTCGTCACGGCAGTGGCCGCCGAGGCGGACGCCATTCCCGCCGACCCGGACCGCGTCCATGTGGTCGCTGTGGGGGTCGGCCCGTCCGCAGCGGCCGCGCGAACCGCGCGGCTGCTCGCCCTGGCCGAAGCCGCCGGGGTTCCGTACCGTGCGGTCGTCAGTGCCGGCATCGCGGGCGGATTTCCGGGGCGGGCACCCGTCGGTGCGACCGTCGTCGGTGGCCGTAGTGTCGCCGCCGACCTCGGCGCGGAGACCGCCGACGGCTTCCTCACCGTGGACGAACTCGGGTTCGGCAGCAGCGTCGCGCGCGCCGACGAGACACTGCTCAAGGCCCTTGTCTCGGGCCTTGAGCAGGCCGTCGTCGGCGACATCCTCACCCTCGCCACCGTCACCGGCAGCGCCGCCACCGCCGCGGGGCTCGCCGCCCGGTACCCGGACGCGGTCGCCGAGGCGATGGAGGGCTACGGCGTGGCCGCGGCGGCCGCCACCGCATCAGTCCCGTTCGTGGAGCTTCGTACGGTCTCCAACATCGTCGGCCCCCGGGACCGTGCGGCGTGGCGGCTGACGGAGGCGTTCGCCGCCCTCACCGCCGCCGCGACGGCCCTGTCAGCGCTCTAGGGTCTCTCCTGCGTCCGGGCCCGTACGGACTGTGGACGAACCTGTGGACAAGGCCAGACGCCGACGAGTGCCCAGCGTCGGCACCCGCGGGTCGAGCCGGGGCGTACCCAGGCGCGGGCGACGAGCCGCCGATGCTCGGCGAGCACGGCGGCGCCGCTACGGTGGAGGCGTGGCACTCTCGATCGCGTTCTCCCCGTGCCCGAACGACACGTTCGTCTTCCACGCCCTCGTACACGGGAACGTCCCGGGTGCGCCGGAGTTCCACGTCACGTACGCCGACGTGGACGTCACGAACACGGCTGCCGGGCGGGGCGCGTACGACCTGGCGAAGGTGAGCTACGCCGCGCTGCCATGGTTGCTGGACGACTACCGGCTGCTGCCGTGCGGCGGGGCGCTGGGGCGCGGCTGCGGCCCGCTGGTGTTGGCCCGCGGCGGACGGTCGGCGGATCTGACCGGGGCCACCGTCGCCGTCCCCGGGGACCGGACGACGGCGTACCTACTGTTCCGGCTCTGGAGCGCGAAGCGGCCACCGGCGAGGATCGACGTGGTGCCGTTCCACGAGATCATGCCGGGCGTCGCCGCCGGACGGTACGACGCGGGCCTGGTCATCCACGAGGCCCGGTTCACCTACCCGGGGTACGGCCTGCACGCGCTCGCCGACCTCGGCGAGTGGTGGGAGGGGGACACCGGCCTGCCGATACCGCTGGGCGCGATCCTCGCCAAGCGGAACACGGTCGACCCGGAGCAGGCCACCGCCTGGATCCGCGCGTCGGTCCGGCAGGCCTGGGCCGACCCGCAGGCCAGCCAGGACTACGTGCTCCAGCACGCCCGGGAGATGCGGCCGGACGTGGTCCGGCGGCACATCGACCTCTACGTCAACGAGTTCACCGAGGATCTCGGCGTCGACGGTCTCGCCGCCGCGGCCGCCCCGGGCGGCCGCGCCGCCGCGGCGGGGGGGCAACCGCCGATACCCCGCCAGACG
>CBIHNN010000135.1:0-9528 GCA_966211315.1 uncultured Micromonosporaceae bacterium
GGATTCCCCCGCGCTGCGCGGGGCCGCGGGCCGCGCCGCGGCGCCCGCCCGGCGGGCCCGCGCCGCCGCGGCGGGTCTCATACCGAAGATCCCGATCCTGACGAGCTAGACCTCGAGCTCCTTCGCCACGGCATGGACGATCTGGGCGATCTTCTGCGCGGTGCGCTTGTCCGGGAAGCGGCCGCGGCCGAGGTCCGGCTGGATCTTCGCCTCCAGCACCTTGATCATGTCCTCGACCATGCTGTGCAACTCCTCGGCGGGACGGCGGCGCAGCTCGGCGACCGACGGCGGCGCTTCGAGCACCTTCACCCCGAGCGCCTGGGCGCCCTTACGGCCGTCCACCACACCGAACTCAAGCCGCTGACCGGCCTTGAGCTCGGCGACGCCGGCCGGAAGCGCACCCTTGGGCAGGAACACGTCACCGCCCTCGTCGCTCGTGACGAACCCGAATCCCTTCGCTGCGTCGTACCACTTCACTCGACCCGTGGGCACCGCTGAACCTCAACTTCGTTGAAAGCAGTCGCATCGACCGCAGCAGACATCACCCATAAGGCTAGTCACCGGGTCCGACAGTCCCAACCGCAATCCTGTCCAGCAGGCCCGGCAACCCGGTGAGGTCCGCGATCACCGCCTGGGCGCCCGCCTCGAGCAGCTCGTCGGCGCCGCACGGACCCGTCATCACGCCGATGCCCGGAACACCGGCCGTCCTGGCGGCGACCATGTCCGCCACGTGGTCACCGACGTAGAGGCGTACGTCGTGTTCGATCAGGGCGGCGGCCTTGCCCTCCGCGAACAGGTCACCGGCGACGTCGTCGACGACCATGCCCAGGTGGTCGAGGTGCAGGCGTGCCAACGATTCGATCTTCGAACTGACCACCACGACCCGCATACCGGCCGCACGCACGGCGGCGATCGCGTCCAGAGCGCCGGGCAGCGGGCGCGAGGGCAGGATGGCGTACGCCCGGTACAGCTCGCGGTAGACGAGAACCGCCTCCTCCAGCTCCTCCGGTGCGAACCAGCGGCACAGCTCGGCGCGCAGCGGCGGGCCCAGCCGGGTGACCGCGGCGTCGGCGTCCACGTACACCCCGGTCCTCGCACTGAGCTCCCGGTACGTCGCGGCGATACCCGGACGCGAGTCCACCAGCGTCATGTCCAGGTCGAACCCGACAGCGCTCACGGGGTGGTGCTGTGGGTGTAGCGCAGGTTCTCCACAGGCAGCGGAAACTCCTGCTCCTCACCGAACGGGGACGGGCCGCCCGCCTTGTCCGCCACCAGCTCGGCGACCGGGAGGCGGCCCGGCTTGACGATCACTCCCCTGACGGGTTCGGGGGTCTCGGAAACCTGGTCGGACTGCGCCATGGTGGCCTCCCGGTGTCACCAGCGGGTAATGCACCATCGTCCCACGGGTCCCCGCACCATTCCGTCGCCCGGGACGGATAGCGTTGAACGGCGATGGCCACGACTTTCACCGACCAGATCCGGGCGCTCTCCGACGAGGCGCTCGGCGCGCTCCTGCAACTGCGCTCCGACCTCGTCGTACCGGTGCCCACTGACCTGGGCGCGCTCGCCGTACGGGCACAGTCGCGCGGGTCGGTGGCGCGTTCGCTGGACGGGCTGGACCAGTACACCCTGCAGATCCTCGACGCGGTGCGGCTGAGCTGGGACGGCCAGCGCAGTTCGGCGTCCGCCGCTCTGGCCCTCGCCGGGGACACGCCCGCCGCCCGGCAGGCCCTGGATCGGCTCCGCGCCCGGTTCCTCGTCTACGGCGAGCACGACGACCTGCACGTCTGCGGCGCGGTGAGCGAGGTGACATCGCCGTACCCGGCCGGTCTGGGACGTCCCGCCGACGTGCTGGACGCACGCGCGGCGGCCCTCGCCGCGGACCCCGCGAAGTTGCGCCGCACGGTGCTCGCCGCGCCGCCGGCGGCCCGGGCGGTGCTGGACCGGCTGGCCGCCGGGCCGCCGGTCGGCGCGCTGGCGGCCGCGCCGATGGCCGAGCCGCTGCGGTGGCTGGTGGAAAACTTCCTGCTCGTCCCCGTCGCCGAGGCGGGCCGTGTCCCGCACCCCGGCGGTGAGCTGGTGGAACTGCCCCGAGAGGTGGGGCTGTTACTGCGCCGCGACGGCGGTGCGCTGGGCGAGCTGCATCCCGACCCGCCGGTCCCGGCCGCGAAGACCCGTGAGCCCAAGGCGGTGGACGCCGCGGGTGCCGGGCAGGCCATGGAGGCGGTACGCCTCACCGAGGCACTGCTGGAGGCGGCCTCCGCGGAGCCCGCCGCCGTCCTGCGCTCGGGCGGCCTCGGCGTACGCGACCTGCGCAGGCTGGCCCGAGCGGTCGGCGTCGAGGACTCGGTCGCCGCCCTTCTCCTGGAGGTCGCGTACGCGGCGGGCCTGCTCGGTGAGACCGACGCTTCCGCCCCCGTCCGTGCCATCACCACGAGCAAGGCCCTCAACAACGTCGACCAGATCTTCCTGCCGACGGGTGGGTACGATCTGTGGCGCGCCGCCGGCACCGCCCGCCGCTGGGAACTGCTGGTGCTGAGCTGGCTCGCGATGACCCGGCAGAGCGGCCTGATCGGCCAGCGCGACGACCGGGACCGCCCGATCAACGCCCTCTCCCCCGACGTCGAACGCGCCGGTGCGCCGGCCGCCCGCCGGGACGTACTGGGCGCTCTCGCCGACCTGCCCCGCGGCGCCGCCGCCGACGTCGACGACCTGCTGGGCCTGCTCACCTGGCAGGCGCCGAGGCGGGCGCGCGGCCGGGAGTCCGTTTACCGGGAGACCGTCACCGAGGCGGGCACGCTCGGCGTGACGGCGCTGGGGGCGCTCACCACGTTCGGGCGGCTGCTGGAGCAGGACGACCCGGCCGGTGACGACCCCCTCGGCGTACGGCAGGATCGCACGCCCGGGAACCCGTCACCGGCCGTGAAGGCGCTCCGGCCGCTGCTGCCCGCCCCCGTCGACCACGTCCTCGTACAGGCCGATCTCTCCGTGGTGGTGCCCGGGCCACCGGAGCCGGAGCTGGCGGCCGAGCTGGGCGCCGCCACCGACCAGGAGTCGGGCGGCGCCGCCAGCGTGCACCGGGTCAGCGCGGACAGCATCCGCCGCGCACTCGACTCCGGGGTGAGCGCCGCCGACTTGCACGCCCTGTTCAGGCGCCGTTCGCGGACACCGGTGCCGCAGGCGTTGACGTACCTGATCGACGACGTGGCTCGGCGGCACGGCGGGCTCCGGGCCGGTTCGGCGGGGGCGTACCTGCGCAGCGACGACGAGGCCCTGCTCACCCAGGTGCTGGCGGATGCCCGGCTCAGCCCGCTGGCGCCGCGGCGGCTGGCGCCGACGGTCTTGTGCTCGCCGTACCCGCTGGCCCGGCTCGTGGACGCGCTGCGCGAGGCGGGGTATGCGCCCGTACCCGAGGATTCCGGGGGTGCGGTCGTGCTGACGCGGCCGAAGGCTCGGCGCGCGCCCGCCCGCGTATCGGCGCTGGCCCGGCCGGCCGACCCGCTGCTGCCCGCGGGGCTGGTCGGGCCGCGCCTGGCCGGGGTGGTCGAGCAGTTGCGGCGCGGTGACGCCGCGGCCCGTTCCGCCCGCCGCGCTCCGAGCACCATCCGCGCGGCGAACGGTCACGGCGTTCAGGGCCTCACCTCGGTGCAGGCGCACAGCCAGGCGGTGGCGGTCCTGCAGCAGGCAGTCCGCGACAAGCTGCCGGTCTGGGTGGGGTACGTCGACGCGCACGGCTCGACGCTGTCCCGGCTGGTCCGCCCGGTGTCGCTCGGTGGCGGCTACCTGCGCGCCGAGGACGACCGGACGGAGACCCTGCACACCTTCGCGCTGCACCGCATCACCGCTGCCGTGCTGGACGAATGACGGGTGAGACTGCGGCCGCCCGCCCCCGATGGCGCCTGCGCGCGGCCCGTCCCCACCTCTACGACAGCCGCGAAGCCGATGCGGTTGCCTCGCGAGCGTGACGTTCTCCGGCGGGGCCGGTCCATGTCATGCTGGTAGGTCGATGTCGTGCCGGCGGGAAGGTCGAATGTGAGCGGCGGACCGTTGATCGTGCAGTCGGACAAGACCCTGTTGCTGGAGGTGGACCACGCTGACGCGCAGGCGTGCCGGATGGCGATCGCGCCCTTCGCGGAGCTGGAACGCTCCCCCGAGCACGTGCACACGTACCGGCTGACGCCACTGGGCCTGTGGAACGCCCGCGCCGCCGGGCACGACGCCGAGGGCGTCGTCGACGCGCTGATCCGCTACTCGCGGTACCCGGTGCCGCACGCGCTGCTCGTCGACATCGCCGAGACCATGGACCGGTACGGCCGCCTGCAGCTGATCAACCATCCGCAGGCCGGGCTCGTCCTGCACGGACTGGACCGGATGGTCCTCATCGAGGTCGCCAAGAGCAAGAAGCTCGCCGGGATGCTCGGTGGGAAGGTCGACGACGACACGATCGCCGTGCACCCGTCGGAACGCGGCCGACTCAAGCAGGCGCTGCTGAAGCTGGGCTGGCCCGCCGAGGACCTCGCCGGGTACGTCGACGGCGAGGCCCACGAGATCTCCCTCGCCGAGGACGGCTGGACACTGCGCTCGTACCAGCAGGAGGCCGTCGACGGCTTCTGGGCGGGCGGTTCGGGCGTGGTCGTGCTGCCCTGCGGTGCCGGTAAGACCCTCGTCGGGGCGGCCGCCATGGCGGTGGCCGGGGCGACCACGCTGATCCTCGTCACGAACACGGTGGCGGGACGGCAGTGGAAACGCGAGCTGATCGCCCGTACGTCGCTGACCGAGGACGAGATCGGCGAGTACTCCGGCGAACGTAAGGAGATCCGGCCGGTCACGATCGCCACGTACCAGGTGCTGACCGCGCGCCGCAACGGCGCGTTCACGCACCTCGACCTCTTCGGCGCCCGCGACTGGGGCCTGGTCGTCTACGACGAGGTCCACCTGCTGCCCGCGCCGATCTTCCGGTTCACGGCCGACCTGCAGGCCCGCCGTCGCCTCGGCCTGACCGCCACCCTCGTCCGCGAGGACGGCCGCGAGGGCGACGTGTTCTCGCTCATCGGCCCGAAACGCTACGACGCACCGTGGAAGGACATCGAGGCCCAGGGCTGGATCGCCCCGGCGGAATGCGTCGAGGTCCGCGTGACGCTGACGGACGAGGAGCGGATGGCGTACGCGGTGAGCGAGGCGGAGGACCGCTACCGGGTCGCGTCGACCGCACGCACCAAACTGCCCGTGGTACGCGCCCTCCTGGACAGACACGCCAATGAGCAGGTGCTCGTGATCGGCGGATACATCGACCAGCTGCACGCCCTCGGCGAATACCTCGACGCCCCGATCGTGGAGGGCTCGACGACGAACAAGCAGCGCGAGAAGCTGTTCCAGGAGTTCCGGGAGGGCACCTTGCGTACCCTGGTCATCTCGAAGGTCGGCAACTTCTCCATCGACCTGCCCGAGGCCGCCGTGGCCATCCAGGTGTCCGGCACCTTCGGCTCCCGCCAGGAGGAGGCCCAGCGGCTCGGCCGGGTGCTCCGGCCGAAGGCGGACGGGCGGCAGGCTCACTTCTACTCGGTCGTCTCCCGCGACACCATCGACACCGAGTACGCCGCCCACCGTCAGCGCTTCCTCGCCGAGCAGGGGTACGCGTACACCATCGTCGACGCCGACGACGTTCTGGCCTGAGCAGCTGACGGCGCGCTCACCGCTGCCGACGAGGCGGACGCGGAAGCCGCGGCCCAGGGTTGAGCAGGTCGGCGAGCAGGTCGCCGTACTCCTCGACCCGGTCCAGGACCTCGGCGGGCCCGAACTGGCGGGCGGCCTCCTCGCCGGTGGCGATGGCTTCGACCTCGTCCCAGGTCAGCGGCGTCGACACCGTCGGTGACGGCTGGGCGCGCAGCGAGTACGGCGCGACCGTCGTCTTGGCCGCGTTGTTCTGGCTCCAGTCGATGAAGATCTTGCCCGGTCGCAGGTTCTTCGCCATCTTCGCGGTGATGCCGCTGGGGACGGCCCGCTCCAGCTCCTCGGCGACGCGTTTCGCGTAGTCGGAGACGACGTCGGCGGACTGGCCGCCGGAGATCGGGCAGCACAGCTGCATGCCCTTCTTGCCGGACGTCTTCGGGTACGCGGCGACGCCGTCGTCGGCGAGCCGGTCGCGCATGAGGACGGCGACCGCGCAGCACTCCCGCAGGGCGGCCGGGGCGCCCGGGTCCAGGTCGACGACCAGCAGATCCGGATCCCTGCCGATGCGCCACTGCGGCGTGTGCAGTTCGAGCCCGGCGAGGTTGGCCGTCCAGACCAACGTTGCCAGGTCGTCGACGACCACGAAGTCGATGGTCTCCCGAGCCTTCGTCGAGCCGGGTACGGGGACCGTCTCCAGGCGTACCCAGGACGGGGTTCCGCCGGGCGCGTTCTTCTCGAAGAACGAGTTGGCACCGACGCCGTTCGGATACCGGATCCGGGTCAGGGCGCGGTCGTTCAGGTGCGGCAGGAGTACGGGAGACACCCGGGTGTAGTAGTCGATGACCTCGCCCTTGGTGAAGCCGGCTTGCGGGTAGAGCACCTTGTCGAGGTTCGACAGTTCGAAGCTGCGCCCGTCGATCTCCACCGGCAACCGGTCATTCTTCTTCAACGCACTCCCCCGGGGTCTTGTCCGGCCGCAGGCGCAGGAACCGTGGAAACCGCAGCCGCCGGTCCGGCGTACGGTTGCCGTACTTGATCTCGACAATCAGCTCGGGCCGGACCCAGTGCGCACCACGGGCATCCTCGCGCGGGGGTTCCGTACCCGTGAACGGCGACGTCGACGCGTGCAGCGGCGCGAGGACGGCGAGCAGGTCCCGCTCGGCGGCCCCGCCGATGCCGCCGCCGACCCGGCCGCGGAAGTGCAGGCGGCCGTCCGCGCCGGGGCTGCCGACGAGGAGGCCGCCCAGCTTGCGCGCGCCGGGCCGCCAGCCGCCGATGATGTAGTCCCCGGTCCGATCGAACTTGACCTTGACCCAGTCAGCGGTGCGCACACCAGGCAGGTACGGCGACGTGAGCCGCTTGGCGACCACGCCTTCGAGCCCGTTCTCCCGGGCGGCCGCATCGGTGGCGGGACCGTCGGTGAACGTCGGCGGCACGATCCAGGACGGGCCGGCCAGGCCCAGGTCGTCGAGCCGGGCGCGGCGTTCCGCGTACGGCCGCCCGGTGAGGTCCTCGCCGTCGAGCCGCGGCAGGTCGAAGATCATGTACGTGACGGGCGTCGAAACAGCGAGGCGGGCCGCCCGGCCGGGGTCGCGGACGTGCATGCGCTCGGCGAGCCGGGTGAACGACGGCATGCCACCGACCAGCGCCACCATCTCCCCGTCGAGGACCGTGCCGGCGCCGATCTGCGTACTCAGCATCCCTATTTCCGGGTACGCGAGCGTGACGTCCGCCCCGGAGCGTGCCCACAGACGGCTACCGGCGGCGACGACCCGGACGCCGTCCCACTTGAATTCGAAGCTCCACCCGGGCCCGGCCGGCAGGGGCCCGGATGTGGCAAGCATCGGAATCAGCGGCGCGCCGGGCACGAATCCACCTTAAGCAGCCCGAACATCTCGCGCGGACGTCCGCGCGGATGTAATCCTGAGGCGGAGGCGAAGGGGCGGAAGATGCGGGCGATCTGGAAGGGCGCGGTCTCGTTCGGCCTGGTGTCGATCGCGGTCAAGTTGTATTCCGCGACCGAGGAGAAGGACATCCGGTTCCACCAGGTGCACCGGACGGACGGTGGCCGGATCAAGTACAAGCGGACCTGCTCGATCGACGGCGAGGAGGTCACCTACGACGACATCGCCAAGGGGTACGACCTCGGCGGCGGTGAGATGGTCATCCTCACCGACGATGACTTCGCGGAGTTGCCACTGAGCACGTCACACGCGATCGACGTGCTGGAGTTCGTACCGGCCGAGCAGGTCGACCCGATCATGTACGCGAAGACCTACTACCTCGAGCCGGAGGGGCAGGCGTCGAAGCCGTACGTGCTGCTGCGGGACGCGCTCGCCGACGCCGAACGGGTGGCGATCGTGAAGGTGGCGCTGCGGCAGCGGGAGCAGTTGGCGACCCTGCGCGTCCGCGACGACGTGCTGGTCATGAACACGATGCTCTGGCCGGACGAGATCCGTACGCCCGACTTCGGGTTCCTGGACGAGGACCTGTCGGCGCGGCCGCAGGAGCTCGCGATGGCGAGTTCACTGATCGACTCGATGGCGGGTGACTTCGACCCGGACGCGTACACGGACAACTACCGGGCGGCGTTGCAGGAGGTCATCGACGCGAAGGTGGAGGGCCGCGAGGTCGTTGCGCCCGAGGAGGAAGACGAGGCCCCGGCCCAGGCGGTGGATTTGATGGCCGCCCTGCGCGCCTCGGTGGAGCGGGCCAAGCAGGCGCGCGGAGAGTCCGGCTCGGGGCCCGCCACCGCCACCCCGATCTCGGCTGCGAAGTCGGCCCAGAAGAAGGCCGCCCCGGACAAGGCCGCCCCGGACAAGGCCGCCCCGGACAAGGCGGCGGCGGAGAAGGCGGCGGCGGAGAAGGCGGCGCCCGCCCCGAAGACGGCGGCGGCGAAGAAGGCGGAGCCCGCCAAGAAGGCCGCACCGGCCGCGACGAAGACAGCGGCGAAGAAGGCCGCACCGGCCAAGCAGGCGGCACCGGCCGCGAAGAAGACCACGACAGCCGCGAAGAAGGCGGCCACCCGCAAGTCCGCCTGACGGCGCCCCGGCCCGTACCGCCGAGGTGGAGAGTTGTCGTACCGCACCCCTAGGGTGAGTACGTGGCTGGGATTGTGTGGGCTGAGTCGTACCTGGGCAACGTACGGGCGAAGGTGGGCGACGCCGACGTGCTGATGTTCGTGGGCGCCCGGGGCGTGATCTTCGACGACGAGGGGCGGGTCCTGCTGATTCAGCGCTCCGACAACGGCCGCTGGGCGCTACCGGCGGGCGCGATGGAGCTGGGCGAGTCGATCACCGAGTGCGCGATCCGCGAGGTGTGGGAGGAGACCGGCCTCAAGGCGACCGCGCTCACGCCGTTCGTCATCCACACCGGACCGCAGTACACCTTCACGAACGAGTGGGGTCACACCTACCAGCACCACGTGACGACGTTCAGGATCGAAGCGTACGAGGGGCAACTCCAGCGGGTCACCGACGAGACGCTCGACGCGCGGTTCTACCCGCTTGACGCGCTTCCCGATCCGTCGTCGACGATGCTGACCGACGTGTTGACCGACCTGAACGAGTTCGAGCGCACCGGGCGCCTCGTGCTGAAGTAGCGCGGTGAACCTCAGGCCGCTGCGCACCTCACGGGACTTCCGGCTGCTGTTCGCTGCCGGCTTGGTGTCCAGCTTCGGGTCGTTCATCACCTACGTCACGGTCCCGTACCAGGTGGCTCACCTGACCGGCGATCCCCTGCTCGTGGGGCTTCTCGGGGTGTGTGAACTCGTACCCCTGGTGCTGACGTCGTTCCTGGGCGGCGCGGGCGCCGTTGACGGGTTCGCCCACGTCGGCGACTCGGCCGTCGAGATCGGCG
>CBIHNN010000136.1:0-9506 GCA_966211315.1 uncultured Micromonosporaceae bacterium
ATCGCCAGTCACCAATCCTTTAAGGCGATGTCTCCACGTTACGAGGGGAAGCTCACCAGATCCCGGTCGAAGTCGTCCAGGAAGAACAGGCCCTCCAGCTCGGTGGGCGTCAGCCCGTCGGGAAATCGGCCGTAGGAGGCCGCCTGCTCGTCAGTGAGGAACTCAACCGGCACAGCCCGAAACGCTAGAAGAGATCGAACACGATCGAGGTCGGGCTAACGGTCAGCCGACCACGACGACCGACGTACCCCGAACGTGTCCAGCAGCTCGGGCTCCGATTCAAGATCACCCTTAGCGCCAGTTTTCGTTCCGATGTTCCTCAAGAGCCGTGACCTCCGCGAGTTTCATCCGAACTGAAGGTTCTTCAGCGGGAACTCACGGGTGTTCAGGCTTGTTGGACGGTTTCCGCCCTTGGGTTCGTGGTGAACCAGCGGTGTCGTGGTGCTCGGCGGCGGACTCCAGGAGCTGGCGGGCGGTGGTGGCGTAGCGGATCGCGGTCTTGGCGTCGATGCCGAAGACCGCGGCCAGGTGCAGCGGGTCGCCGCCGTGGGTGAGGGCTTCTTCGAGCTGCCGGTCGCGGCGCAGACGTTCCAGGGTCGCGGCGTGGCCGCGGAGCGCGTTCTTGGTCCAGAAGGTGCTCACCGGGCCGGTTTCGGTCGCGGTCTGCTGGTTGATCAGCAGATGCGGGTTGGGAGTACGCGACCATCGGCGTTGCCGATGGTCCAGCCATTGGCGCAGGAGTTGGTGGGTGAGGTCGTCCATGGGCCGGATCCGGCCGGCGATGATGATGCGCCGGTTGCCGAGGTCGACGTCGTCGAGGCGCAGGACGCGGATCTGGCTGGTGCGTGCGGCGTGCACTGCGGCCAGGGCGAGCACGAGCCGGGCCGCGGGGGTGGTCGCGGCGGTGACGGCCTGGTCGACGTCGTCGGGGTGCAGCGGTTGGAGGATGCCGTAGACGCGCTGGCCGACCTTGATCCGGATGGTCGGGTTGCGGAAGATCGTCCGGGTCTTGGTGCAGTGGCGGAACAGCGACCGCAGCGCGATCAGCAGGTTCTCCCGCTGTGTCCCGTGCCGTGCGTCGAGCTCGGCGATGATGTCGTCGCGGGTGACCTCGCGCAGGTGTGTGTACCGGTTCGACCAGGTCAGCAGGCTGGGCAGGGCCTTGTTGAGGTAGTTCCAGGCGGTGGCCGGTTGGCGGGCGCGGCTGCGGGGCCGCCGTCGTGCAGGGTGCGCAGCCAGTCCTCGACGGCGGTGCGGATGCCCGGGGCCAGCCCGGTGAGCTTGCGCTGCAGCCAGCCGTCGAAGCCGGGCTGTCGGTCGTCGACGAGCAGGTCCATGTCGGAGAGGACCTCGCCGACACGTTCGACGCTGGCGCCGAGCCGCGTGCAGAGCAGGTGGACCTGGCTGAACGTGATCGTGTCGCCCCTGACGTGGTCGGACAGCAGGATGGTCAGGATCCGGTCGACGCGCTCGCGCAGCGCCGGATGCCAGCCGCGGGCCTCGCCGCGGCGGTGGGCCAGGTGCCGGGCCCAGGCCAGCCATGGTCCGGGCGGTTCGTCGGGGTAGGCCGTGCTGTCGATGACGCGGGTGAAGTCCCGGCTGATGCTGAACAGCGCCGGCTGGACCCAGTCGGCATGCGGCGCAACGGCCGGTGGTGGTGCCGTCTTGCGCGGCCGTCCGCGCCGGTCGCGGACATGAACCGGGCCGCTGGTCCGCCGGAACTATTCGCGCGCCAAGCATGAGATCCTTGCACCGAGAGTGTCCCTCCAAGCCGGTCTGATCAGGGTCCTAGACAAACCCGATTATCCCAGCCCAGAGGGCACTCTCGTCCTATCTCCACACCGTCTTCAGTCAATGCGAACCGATCCGATCTACGGATCGAGGCTAAGCGGCGGGGCTGCGAGATCGACGGTGGAGCCGTAGGCTGATCGCCCGTGCCGGTGGAGTTCCTGACCGACGATCAAGCAGCGGCGTACGGCCGGTTCGCCGGTGAGCCGACGCGGGCGGAGCTGGAGCGGTTCTTCTTCCTCGACGACACCGACCGTCGGCTGGTGGACGAGCGGCGGGGCGTGCACAACCGGCTGGGGTTCGCGGTGCAGGTGGGGGCGGGTGCGGTACCTGGGCACGTTCCTGACCGACCCGATCGACGTGCCGTGGTCGGTGGTGGACTATGTCGCGGTCCAGTTAGACGTGGCGGACGCTTCGGTGATCAAGCGGTACACCGAGCGGGAGAAGACCGCGTACGAGCACGCGTGGGAGATCCGCGACGGGTACGGGGTACCGGGACTTCTCCGACCCGGCCGCGCTGGAGCAACTGCGCGAGCTCATGGACGGCCGGGCGTGGACGCACGCCGAGGGTGCCCTGGCCCTGTTCACCCAGGCGACGGCGTGGCTGCGCCGACACCGGGTGCTGCTTGTGGCGCATGTTGGTTCGGCGAGGTGCCATCCTCTGGCCGCTCGAGTGTGGTCGCTGAAGCGATACTTTGTGAAGCCACTGTGCAAGCGCCGTCGTAACAGGAGTTCAATCATCGTGGTAACAAGCCGGTCGCGCTTGCGCAGATCCGTGGGCGTGCCCGTCATCTTCGACTACCTGCTGTCGCATCTCGGCTTCTTCACGGTGCTTCCGGTCCTGCCGCTGCTGATCCCGCGCTCGCATCCGGACGCCGGCCCCTGGTTCATCGGCGCGGCCCTGTTCGCCTTCAACTTCGCCGTCCGCGGCGCGTCGCTGTTCTGTGCCGGCCTGCTGCACCACGTCGCGGTTCGGCGCGCCATGGTGATCGGTTTGTTGATGGCCGCGGCCGGTTTCGCGTTGCTGCCGGTCGCCCCGGGGCGCGTCGGCATCGCTGCCTGCCTGGTGCTCGCGGGCACCGGCATCAGCACCAACGGCCTGATGGCCCGGGTCTTCATCGCTATGTCGCTGCCCGGCACGGCCGACCGGAACACCATGTTCTCAGCTGTGCAGGTCGCGGTGAACGTGGCGGCCGCCCTGGGCCCCATCGTGGCGAACATCCTGGTGGGACGCGATTTCGACACCTACCTGCTGCTGTCGGTTGCGGGAATGTACCTGCTGGCCGCCGCGGCCGTAGGGCTCCTGGTGCCGCGCCATCTGCGCCCCGACGACAGAGCCGTGCGTCCGCCGCTGCGCCTGGGCCTGCTGCGGGCTGTGGTGGCCGATCCGGCCGTCCGCCGAGTCTCGCTGGTCACCGTGGCCGGCGGCTTCCTGTACGCGCAGTTCTTTACGGCGATCGCGCTGCACGTGTCACAGGTCACCGAGTCGGTCGGCTGGCGGGCGGGCGTCTTCACCGCCAACGCTGTACTGGTCGTCGTGGTTCAGATTCCGGTTTCCGCGTACGCGGCCCGGCGCATCACCGCCGGCACGTCACCGCTGGCACTGCTGCTCGCCGGCGTCGGCATCTTCGCCGCGGCCTTCGCCGTGATGGCAGCGGGGGGTGCCGCCTTGCCCGGGGTGTTCTTCGCGGTCGCTGTCTTCTCCCTGGCCGAGACCTTCTTCACCCCGATGGTCAACACCGCGTTCAGCGGCATCCCGGGCGACCGGCCGGTCGTGGAGGTGTTCAACCTTCGGCAGATCGCCGCGACCGCCGGGGAGTCGGCCGGAGCGTTCGCCGGCGGTGCACTGTTCGCCATCGCCGCCAGCCACCAAGCCCAACCGGCCTATTGGGCCGCCCTTTCGGCGCTCGGCGTGCTGACCGTCGCGCTGTACCGACGCCACTCCCTACAGAAAGTCGCGCCATGACCCATGTGCTGCTCATCGGTTACAACGACGGCGTGCTGGCGGCGCTGGACCGGGTGCACCCGGACTTCGAGGTGATCGTGCTCGAGGAGCCGGATCTCTGGGAGAACAAGAAGCTCGCGGAGAAGGCGGCCGGACATCCCTGCCTGCGCGACGTACGGTTCGGCCGGTACCAGCAGGACGATCACTTCCTGAAGGTCGTCGCGGACCTGCACGGCATCGACGCTGTGGCGCCCGGTCTGGAGTACGCGGTGACCGCCGCGGCGCAGGCAGCGCAGGCCCTCGGGCTGCCGGGTGCGGGCACCGCGGCGGCGGCCGTCCTGCGCGACAAGTTGCTGCTGCGTCAGGCCACGGCAGCCGCGGGCATGCCGGGCCCGGCGTTCCAGGAGATCACCTCGGCCGCAGATATTGCCGCGTTCGCCGGCGGCCGCCCCTGCGTGGTCAAGCCCGCCGGACGGCAGGCCAGCCTGGGTGTGCTGCTGCTAGACGAAGGCGCCGACCAGGTGGCCGCCTGGCAGGAATGTTGCCAGGCCGACGAGCGCAACCAGCTCGCCCAGCGGCCGATGACCTGGCGATACCTGGCGGAGGACCGGATGTACGGTCCGGAGTTCAGTACCGAGTGTCTGGTCGCCGCCGGCCAGGTGGTCTTTCTCAACCTGACGGCCAAGCGGACCGCGCCCGGGCGCAGCCCGGTCGAACTCGGCCACGTGGTGCCCGCCTCCGACGCCGACGGCGGCAGCCCTCAACCGTGGCGGCAGGCCGTGCAGCAGCTGGTCGCAGCGGTCGGGTTCGGCACCGGCATCCTGCACGCGGAGTGGGTGCGCACCGCCGACGGCATCCGTCTCATCGAATGCGCCGGGCGCCCCCCGGGCGACCGGATCATGGACCTGATCGACCTCGCGTACGACGTCAATCTAACCGAGAGGTGGATCCGGCTGCTGGCCGACGGCAAGGTGAGCGTGCCCGCCGAATCGCTCAGCGCGGCGTCCGTCCGTTTCATCACCACCGCGCCGGGAACCATCAGCGCCATCGACGGCGTGGACACCGCCCGGCAGGCGCCCGGCGTGCACCGGGTCGACCTCGTACGCAAACCCGGCGACCACATCCACGACCTGCGCTCCTCCTGGGACCGGGTCGGATCGGTGATCGCCGTCGGCGCCACTGCAGAGCAAGCCGAGGAACGGGCGCGCAGCGCGGCCGCCCAGGTCCTCGTCACCCAGATCGAAGCCTGAACCACCACCCAGCGCAATGGAAGGGAATCCAGCGTGGGCATTTTACGTGCCGAAGGCTTCTCCACACTGGTCGAAACGGTCGCCCGAGAAGGATCCGGGCACCCGACGGTGACGACCGCGGCCCGCCACACAGCGTCGTTGGGCGGCCGCATCTCGATGGAGATCGGGCTGGCCGCTCTGACCCCCCCCGGAAGAACGACTGCTGGCGGCGGCCGGGGACGCGGGCGCGTTCCTGAACGCCGAACTGCAGGACGGTGATCGCCTGGCGCTCACCGTGACCGGCCGGTTGCGGGTGCTCGCCGCCAGGTCGCCGGACCCCGAGGGGGCACATCGGATTGGCGTGATCGACTGGCCGTCCGGTCGGCCCGACGGGCTCGCCACCGAGCTGGCCGAACTCGCCGCGGCTGACCTCGCTGAGGCGCAAGACATCGCATCCTGGCTGGCCGGACTCTCCCACGACCGGGTCGACGCCATGATCGCGCACCTGCGGACCTCGCTGCTGCACATGGCGCCGGTGCTGCTGTACACCGGCGACGGGTGCTACACCAACCTGGGCAAGCAGAGCAACCTGGCCGGCAAGTCGATGGCGGCGGACTCGCCGCGCTGCCTGTTGAACCGGCTGGCGGACACCCCGGTTACCGCATGGTCCGCGCAAGACGCGACCTACCTCGCCTGCCTTTACGCGCTCATCACGTCGGGCCCGCCGGTACGCGCCGAGGAGTTCAGCGGCACCCAACTGCGACCCGACCGGCTCGAACGGTTCCTGCGGGAGCGCCTCGGCACGTACCAGGCCGCCGTGCCCGACACGGCGGGCCTGCCCGTGGGTGAGCGGCTGCAGGTGCTGGCGCGGGCCACCGCGCAGGCGCGGGTGACGGTCGTCCGCAACGGCGCACGGCCGTACCGGATGATCCAGGGCCTGAACCTGAACAAGCAGGAGCACCTGTCGTGGGAGCCGGTGACGCTCGCCGACGTTCCGGCGGCCGTGCTAGAGGCCTTCTCCGTCCTGCTCGGGTGCAGCGTGCCCGGCGACTTCGACGCGCTCGGCGCCGCCTGCGCCGACGCGATGCCGAGCCTGCACGTCGCCGACGGCGACGGCTTCACCAGCGGCTTCGAGCGGGTGCTGCACGAGCTGGTCGAGGTGGCCACCGAGGCCACCGGATCGGATGTCGGCATGTCGCGCGGCCCGCGCCGCGTCGGCGAACTGACCCGGCTGGTACGGCAGGGCGGCATGGAACCGCTGACGTGGACGACGAACGCGTTCTACTGCTGCGTCACGCCGAGCTGGCAGTTCGTCCGGCACTTCGCGCAGGTGCCGGACCAGTTGCCGCAGGTGCTGCGGGCGATCGCCGCCCGGATGCGCTACAACGGCTGGCATTACCTTCCGCACACCCTCGGCGTGCACGAGCGGTCCGGCGACCGGGACTGGTTCTTCGCGCCGACCATGTCGGATCTCACCGACTGGTCGGATCAGCACCACACCGGGCACGTCGCCAACGGCGTGCGGTACGCGATCCGGGTGCCGTTCGGCATCACGCTCGCCGGCACGTACCGCCCGGGCCTGCACGACTTCCGCCTGATGCGGTCGGCGGGACAGCCGTACACGCCGGCGGATCTTCGCGTGGCCCACGCGATCGGCGAGGTGCTGCGCCAGCTGTACCAGGCGCACGCCGACCGGCTGGCCGCTGCGGACCCGGGCGCTGACCTGGATATCGTCGACTTCGACAACCCTTGGTACCAAGCGCGGTACGGTCGCGCGTCAACGTTGCAACCTAAGGAAGAAGCCTATGTCTGAGCCCGTCGTCATCTACCTCAACCTGCGCCGGACTCATCTGGAGCACGGCGCGGCGATCGAGGCCGCCCAGCGGCTCGGGTACGGCGTGGCGCTGATCGCGGACACCGTGCCGTCGGGTCTGCCCGCCGGGATCCTGCGGACCGTGCAGAAGGTCGATACCTACGACGCGGCCGCGGTCGACGCCGCCGTCGACGCCGTCGCCGCCGAGTACTCGGTAGCCGGCGTGGTCACCTGGTCCGACCGTGACGTCGAGACGGTGAGCCGGATCGCCGAGCGGCTCGGCCTACCAGCGCCGTCGCCGGAGTCGGCGCGCATCGCCCGTAACAAGTACCTGATGCGCGAGGCCCTGACCGGGTCCCCGGACACCATCCCGCGGTTCGCCCGCATCAAGACCTGGGACGACGTGGCCAAGGTCGCCGACGACATCGGGTTCCCGGCCGTGCTCAAGCCGACGTCCGGCTCGGGCAGCAAGGGCATCTTCGTGGTGCACGACCACGACCAGCTCCGGGCTGCGTTCGACGAACTGATCCACTACACCCGGCCGGAGGTCGATCGGGTGTTCCTGGACAACCCGAACGAGCTGATCCTGGAGGAGTTCCTCGCCGGCACCGAACACAGCGTCGAGGGCTTCGTCAGCAACGGCACCGTGATCATCGCGGGGGTCACCGACAAGCGGACCAGCGAGCCATTCCGCCTGGAGGTCGAGCACACCTTCCCGAGCAGCCTGCCCGAGACTGCTCTCGCGGCGGTCCACGAGCTGACCCGCGCCGTCGTGGCCGCGCTGCGCCTGGACAACGCCACCTTCCACCTCGAGGCCATGGTGAGCCCCGAGGGCACCGCCAAGCTGGTCGAGGTCGCAGCCCGCGTCGGCGGCGACTTCATCACCTCCCACCTGGTCGGCCTCGCGACCGGCCGGTCGTTCGTGGAGAACGTCATCCGGGTGGCGACCGGTCAGCAGCCCGAGCTGGGCACGGGCAACCTGCTGTACAGCGGCGTCCGCAAGATCATGGCCGAGCGGTCCGGGGTTCTCGACGGCGTCGACGGCTTGGCCGCGGCGCTGAGCGTGCCCGGGGTGCGCCACGTCGTCGTCGAACGGGCGGTGGGTGCGAAGGTGGCGCTGCCGCCGGCGGACTACATGTCCAGCACGATCGGCGCGGTGATCGCGGTGGGCGACACCGCCGACGCCGTACGCCAGACGCTCGCGCAGGTTGTGGACGCCGTCGACGTCCGGATCACGGAGGGGTGATCCCGGTGGCCCGCCCCCACGTTCTGGTGCTGGGCTGCGCGTCGACGACACCGCATGGACGTGACCAGATGCGGCGTGTCAGCGCCCAGGCACGGCGCCGCGGCGTACGGCTGATCGGCGCCGACACCCCCGCCAACCTCACGGCGATGGATCACAGCCTGGTCGACGAGGTCGTCGCGTTCGACGTCCACAGCGCCGAGGCTGCGCAGCACTGGGCGGCCGGCAGGGCGGGCGACGTCGACGCCGTCCTGACGTTCCGGGAGATGTGCGTCGAACCGGTCGCGGCGACCGCCGGGAAACTCGGCATCGCCGGCAACGACCGTGCCGCAGTCCATAGGATCCGCACCAAGGACCTGTGCCGCTACGCGCTGCGTGCGGCCGGCTTCACCCAGCCGGCCTCCACGGTGGTGAGCGACGAGGCTGCGGCGCGGCGTTTCGTCGCCGAGACCGGGCCCGGTCCGTGGATCGTCAAACCCCGCGACGGCATGGGCAGCGTCGACGTGTCGCTGGTGTGTACCGTCGGCGACCTGGCGGCGGCGGTCGCACCGTTCGCCGGTGGGGTGCCGTTCATCGTGGAGACGTTCGTCGACGGGCCCGAGTTCTCCGCGGAGGGCATCCTGCTCGGCGGCGTCCCCACGGTGCTGACCCTGACCGCCAAGAGCGTCGGCGCCGGGTTCGTCGAGACCGGACACCGGCTGCCGGCCCCACTTGACGGCGCGATGGCTGCCCGGGCCGGCGCCCAGGTCGAATACGCCGTACAGGCGGTGGGCATCACCCACGGCGTGTTCCACGTGGAGTTCTGGCTGCGCGACAACGAGATCGTGCTCGGTGAGATCCACGCCCGCCCGGGCGGCGACTTCCTGCACGCCATGGTGGAACACGTCCGCCCAGGCCTGGAACTCTACGGCGCCCTGGTCGACGACCTGCTCGGTGCTCCCCCGGCGCCGCTGCCGGCACCGCGCGGGGCCGCCGCGGCCCACTTCCTCACGCTGCCTGTCGGCACGGTGCAGGCGGTGCACGGCTGGCGGGAGCTGAGCGCCGACCCGTCGGTGCTCGCCTGCGACCTGGCGGTCGGGGCGGGCGACGAGGTACGGCCGGTGCGCAGTTCCGCGGACCGGCACGGCGTCTACGTGGTCGGCGGCGCCGACACTGCCGCCGTGGACGCGACGTTGTCGCGGCTGGCGGATCTGCTGCGCATCGAGGTCCGCTGACGGTTAGCTCGGGTACGGCCGGGCGGCTGGTGCGGTTGACGCCGCGAGCCGCCCGGCACGCGGGGCGAGGACCTACTCGATTCACTGCTGATGAGGTGGGCCAGGCCGCCGTCGACGCCATCACGTCGCGGGCGCAGCACGGCGCTCTGGTGCCTCGTATCCGGAGACCGGGGCAAAGCGTGGGAGGGCCTCGGGGTGTCAATCAATGGCAACTGTGTAAGAGGCCGTCGGGTAACGTGATGATCACGCTGCGATAAGTCGTTCGGTGTCGATA
>CBIHNN010000137.1:0-9449 GCA_966211315.1 uncultured Micromonosporaceae bacterium
ACCACGACACCCACTGGCGCAACTGGCGACGCCGCCACCAAGCCCGAGCACGCTGATTCCACCAACGCACCCGACTCGCACGCGAATACGCCCTGGTCAGCTAGCAAATGGCGGCTGCCGTACTAGGCGCGAATCGATCTCCGTCGGATAGTTGGTGGAGGTGTGCGGCTACGCTGCTCATAGTGCTCTGTCGTGCTCTGTATGGGGGTTGACATGGTCACCTTGAGCCAGTATAAGATCGCAAAGTCTTATCGATGCACCTGACTGAGCTTGGGTGGCGGCGCTGCCCGCAGAGCACCGTTGGATACGGCATCGCGGTGGGTAATGCTGTCACCTCACGGGGAGATCATAAGGGTGAGCGGGATGATGCGGGGACGCGCGATCTCAATAGATCGCTCCGAATCTGGTGTCTGCACAGGGATGCGGTCGGTCTGCCTGGAGCACAGGAATGTGGCGTCCAGCATCTCGACGTGATGCGGTGGCCATGTGCGGGCTCGAATTCTTGCGCTGCGATACATGACACGGTGATGCCGCACCGTGATCGCAGGCCCTGATGTCGCTGCGCGAATCGGACGTGAGTTCCGCTGCGCCGAGTCGATTGGTCCCGAGGTGCTGGTTCCGTATTGCCTCGGTCATTCGGCTTGCGGTCTATGCGCGTGTGGCGTCGATGTTGCTGTGGACAATTCACACGAGAGGAAGAGACAGGCTAGGACGAGAAATTCCTGCGTAACAATTACGTTGCTAGATACGGTTGGAACTGCCGGCCACTGTGCCGGCTCGATGATCGTGCATTTCGGTGCACGCCAGCCGGCACACGGGGGAAAGATCGTGCATGAAAGTATTGGAAGTAGCGCTGGTGTCAAGGTGTTCGTCATCGACGACGACCCGCTGGCCAGGGGCGCCGTTGTCGAGGCGCTGAATCACGAGCAGTCGACCACGGTGGTCGGCGACGCGGCGGTGAGCGCGGGTCTGGGCTCCGACACCGCCGCCCGAGGGGCGCACGTCGTCGTGCTCGGCATGCAGCGGGTGGGCGCCGAAACTCTGGTACGGCAGATCGAGCAGGTGGCGGCGATCGTGCCGGCAAAGGTGGTCGTTTTCGCTGCTGCGGAGTCGGCGTCGTCCACGGCTGCCGCCGTGCTTGCCGGTGCCCGCGGCGTGATCGACAAGGCCGCGGGCGTCCAGCAATTGCGCAGCGTGGTGGCGGCGGTCGCGGCCGGCAATCTCGTGATGGCACCTCAGTCCGTGCAGAATTTGACCGAATTCCTGCCGCGTGCCGCGGGTTCGGCGGAGAGCACCTGCTCCGCGAATCTGACGAAGACCGAGACGGCAGTGCTGCGGCTGCTGGCAGAAGGGCTCTCCACGCAGGAGACTGCGACGAAGATGGGCGTCCGGCCGGGCACTGTGAAATCACACGTTTCCCACATCCTGGCCAAGCTCGGCGTTCCAAGCCGTACTCAGGCGGTCGCTATGACATATCGCCTCGGTCTGTTGCTGGATTAGCCGAATGCGCGCACGGGAGGATGGCCTAATAGTGTCGAAGGATCGGTTTCCGGAGTGGCTCGGCGCGGTGCGTTTGGTGGATCGACTCACCATGCGGGAACGAGAAGTCTTCTGGATGTTGGCTGAAGGTTCGAGCAACGAACAGATGGCGCGATCGCTGTTCGTCACGGAACGTACAGTGCGGGCGCACATCAGCAGCGTCATGACAAAATTGCAGCTCAACACACGTCTGCAGGCCTGTCTGGCCGCATATGTGCACCGCTGCGATGCGATGCCGAAGGTTGTCGCTGACGACATGGTGCCGGCGAATGCGGCCCGGCAGAATGGTTCTCGACCCAGTAACCACCAACCGGTAAGGAGCAAGTCATGAAGAAGAAGTACGAGGCTCCGGTGCTCGTTTCGCGCGGCTCTTTCGTCGCCACCACGGCGGGACTCGGCCGGCTGTTCGCCGACCGCGTTCTGCCGGTCGGCAAGCTGGTCCCGTAAGTAATCGGAAGCGAGCGAGATGATGGAATCCGGTCACGGTGTGGACTTCTTCGTGCTCCTCACGAACAACGATGCGGACCGTGTCGTGGCCGGGTGCCGCTCGTTCGGCCCCACGCACGTCCTGACCCATGACTCAGGCCGTCCGTGGCTGATCGCCCGGCTGCACCACAGCCGGATGACGGTGCTGACGGCAGGCGAGCGGCGCCTGATCCTGCTGAGCTCCGGCACCCTCACGGACGACGAGGTGGCCGCCCTGCGGGGCCGCCTGGAGCGTAGGTCGACGGGCGCGGAGCTGATCGCCGGGATGGCCGGCTCGCACCACGTCATCCTGAGCACACCAACGACGACGCAGGTGCAGGGCACCCTGTCCGGGATCCGTCGTGTCTACCACGCAACCGTGGACGGGCAAACCGTCGTCAGCGACCGCGCGGATGTGCTGGCCCAGCTCACCAGCGCCGACCTCGACGAGAAGGCACTCGTCGTACGCATGCTGGAGCCGGTCAACCACCCGCTCGGCAATCGTCCGATGTGGCGGGGGATCCAGCAGGTGCCCAGTGGGCAGCGGCTGGAGACGAACTCGGACGGGCGGGTCGCCCACGCCCGGTGGTGGCACCAGCCGACACCGCAGCACGATCTCGAAGCGGGCGCCACCGCGGTGCGGCATGCGCTGGCCAGCGCGGTCCGCGCACACACCCGGGGCCGGCAGCGGGTGTTCACTGAGCTGTCCGGCGGCTTCGACTCCACCGCGGTCACCGCCCTGGCCGTACGGGACATCCACGGCGACCCGCGCCGGCTGACTGCCCTCACGGTGGGCAACCGCAGCATGGGCAGCGACGAGCGGTGGGCCGCGTTGGCGGTGGAACACCTGCGCATCGCCGACCATCACGTCGTGCCCGCGGAGGCCATGCCGTTGGTGTACGCCGAGATGGGCGACAGCGTGGACGAACTCGACGAACCGTCGGTCGCCGTGGCGAACCGGGCCACCTTGCGTTTCCTGGCCGAGCGGGCGGCGGCTGCCTCCGCGGAGGTGCACCTCACCGGGCACGGCGGCGACCATTTGTTCTTTGGCATGCCCACGTTGGCCCGAGATGTGCTGCAGCAGCGCCCGCTGGCGGCGATCAAGCGGATAGCGGCGTACCGGGCGATGTTCGATTGGCGTCTGACCCGGGTGGTGGCTCAGCTGGCCGACACGCGGCCGTACCGTTCGTGGCTGGCCGGCTCCCTCTCCCACGGCGGAACCGCCGACATACGCGAGCCTCTCCTCGCCTGGGGATCGCCTGCCTCGGTGCCGCCCTGGCTGTCGCCGCACGGACGGGAAGTTGCCGCCGCAGCGGTGGCGGATGCCGCACGCCATTGCGAGCCCCTCGCGCCGTCTCGGGGCGCGCACACCGTCCTGGACGGCATCCAGCAGGGCGCCGCCCTGGTGCGTGCGCTCAGTGACGTTTCGGCGGGCTTCGGGCTGCCCCTCACCGCGCCGTTCTTCGACGACCGGGTGATCGAGGCCGCACTATCGGTGAACGTCCTGGACCGCGTCGATCCATGGGCGTACAAGCCGGTCCTGCGGGAGGCGATGCGAGGCATCGTGCCGGATGGTGTGCTCGCCCGACGTACCAAGGACGAGGGCACGTACGACGTCGAGATGGGCCGCCGCGAGTACGGCGCCGACCTGCGGCGGTTGTGGGAGGACTCTCGTCTGGCCGAGTGCGGCCTGGTGGACCGGGACATGCTGATTCGGCTGAGTCACGAGCCGGACCAGGCGGTGCTGGACGACGGCGCTGTGACGACGACGGTGGCATGCGAGATGTGGCTGCGTTCGTGGGAGCGGCGCGCCCGATTCGGGAGGACACATGAACTCATCAGGTAGTAAGCACGTCTCCATCGCCCGCACCGAGTACGGCTCCGTCGTACTGGACGAGGCTCGTGGCTCGTACTGGCAGCTCAACCCGAGCGGCACACTGATCGCCGAGGGTCTCCTCGAAGGGCGCCCGCGTACGGCGATCGTGGAGAGCCTCGTCGCCGAGTTCGACGTCGCCGAGACCGTGGCGCAGGCCGACGTGGCGGCGCTGGCCGACAGCCTCGTCGAAGCGGGCCTGCTCCGGGAGGACGGTCACCGGTGACGATCACGATGACGATGCCGAGCCGGGCGGACCTGGCCCGGCTCAGGCGCGGCCGTCGCGTACGTATCCGTCTGGTCGTACGCGTCGCACTGCTGCTGGCGAAGCTGCCACCGCACCGGCTTCGTCGGGTCCTCGGTCGGATCAGTGGGGGCGCGACGCCCAGCAGCAACGCCGCGGCCACTGAGTTCTACACCGACGTGCTCCTCGTCAGCCCGAAATGCGCCGGGTGGCGAGGCTGCCTGCCGCGCTCGATCAGCATCGCCCTGCTGTGCCGCCTGACCGGAACCTGGCCGGACTGGTGCGCCGGCGTGCGGGCCACCCCACCGTTCGCGGCGCACGCCTGGGTGGAGGCGGATGGCCGGCTGGTCGGCGAGCCCGGTGAGCCGAGCGACTACCGCTCGCTCATGCGCGTCTCGGTGCAGGACCCGGCATGAGTCGCGCCGGCCGGGGCGCCGTCCTCGGCCAGCTTCGGAAACAGCGGGGAGTCGTCGCGGGCGCGCTCCTGCTCGTTCTCCTCGCCTCGGTGCTGGGCCTCCTGCAGCCCTTGCTGGCCGGACGGATCATCGACACGGTACGCGCACGACAACCCTGGACGTCGCTGCTACTTCTGCTGCTGGCGTTCTTCGCGGTGCAACTGGTCGTCGAGACGTACGGCCGCCTGCTGCTGGAAACGGCTGGTGAGCGTCTGGTCCTGCGCCTGCGCCGCGACGCGGTCGGCAGGTTGCTGCGGGCACGCATCGGCGCGCTCGACGCGTTCCGATCCGGTGACCTCATCTCGCGGGTCACCAACGACACCGCCGCCACCAAGGAGGTGGTGTCCCGCGGCTTCGTCGACGTGGTCGTCGGCGCGCTGACCGCGATCGGCGCCACGGTCCTGATGCTGTACCTCGATCCGGTGCTGTTCCTGCTGGTGCTGGCCGTCTTCACGGTCGCCGGGGCGGGTGCCATGGCGGTCCTCGGCGGGGTTCAGCGGGCCACCCACGATCAGCAGGTGGCCGTCGGTGACCTGTCGTCCGGCCTCGACCGGGCACTCACCGCGATCCGCACCATCCGGATCGCGCGGGCCGAGGAACGGGAGGCCGGCCACCTTGTCGGGCTCGCGGCCGGTGCCTACGAGGCCGGCATCCGGGCCGCCCGGCACACGGCGGCCGCGGTGCCGGCCGTGCAGTTCGCCGCGACCGGATCGTTCCTGGCGATCCTGGTGGTCGGCGGCGCCCGGGTGGCGGACGGCACCATCGAGCTCGGCGCGCTCATCTCGATGCTGCTCTACGTGACGTTCCTGGTGATCCCGCTGGGGAACCTGATCGAGGGCGTCACGGTGATCCGGCGGGCGCAGGCCGCGTACGAGCGGGTCGCGGACGTGCTGGACACGCCGGCCGAGGACGACGGCGTCCTGGACGACAGCACCGAAACCGGTTCCGTCGCGACGGCCCCGACCGCCGCGCTGCACCGCGTGGCCTTCGACTATGGGGAACGACCGGTGCTGCGCGACGTCAGCTTCACATTGGCGGCCGGTACGCGGACGGCGCTGGTCGGCCCGTCCGGCGCGGGCAAGTCGACGGTCCTGGCGCTTCTCTGCCGGTTCTACGACCCGGACTCCGGCGCCGTGACGTTCCGGGGCCGCGACGCCCGTACCATCCCGCGCCGCGACTGCCGGGAACTCGTCGGCCTCGTCGAGCAGGCGCCGCCCATCCTCTACGGGACGGTCCGCGAGAACCTGACCTTCGCGGCTTCCGAGGCGACCGACGTGGAGCTGTGGGAGGTTCTCCGGTCGGTCAACCTGGACGGTCTGGTGGCGCGGCTCCCGGGCGGCCTGGACTCGATCCTCGGCGAGCACGGCAAGACGCTGTCCGGCGGCGAACGGCAACGCGTCGCTCTCGCCCGGACGCTGCTGACCCGTCCGGCGCTGCTGCTGCTCGACGAGCCGACCGCGAACTTGGACCCGGCCAACGAACGACAGGTGGTGGACGCCATGGCGCGCCTGCCGGCGGACTGCGCGACTTTGATCGTCTCTCACCGCCCCGCCACCATCCGCGCGGCCGATCAGGTGATCATGCTCGCCGACGGAGTGGTGCAGGCAGTCGGTACCCATCGGCGAATGCTGGCGACGAACCCGGCGTACCGCGAATTGATCGACGAGGCCGTACCGGTGAATGCCTATGGAGTAGGAAATGGCTGACCTGACCATGACGCATGCCCACCAGTGGAGCACCGACGAGTTCGCCGAGGCGGTGGACGGGTTGGGGTCGGCAGCCGTACGCGCGGCCGCCACGCTGCGGCTCGCCGATCATGTCGCCGGCGGCTACACGACGCCCTCCGGCCTGGCCGTACGGACCGGCGTCGCCGAGGACCTGCTCACTCGGCTCATGGACTATCTGACCTGCCGCGGGGTGTTCGGCGCGTCACCGCAGGACGGTTACACCCTGACGCCGCTGTCGGTCATGCTGCTCGACGGGCACCCGGCCGGCCTACGCCGCTGGCTGGACGTGGATGGGATCGGTGCGCGCATGGACGCCGCGATCGCGGCGCTCACCAGCGCGATGCGCTTCGGCGCACCCGCCTACCCGCGTATCCACGGGTCCGAGTTCTACGCCGACATGGCCGGCGCCGACGGGCACGGTCCCACCTTCGACGAACTGCGCGGCAGGCATGCGGGATCGTTCGCCGACGAGGTCGCCGCTCTCGACTGCTGGGCAGACGCGCGGATGGTGGTGGACGTCGGCGGCGGCATCGGTGTGGTGGCCGAGCGGATGCTGTCCCGGCACCCCGGGATGCGGGTCCACCTCGTGGACCTGCCGGACGCGGTCGCGATCGCGCGGCGTCGGGTCGCCGGCGCCGAGGTCGCCGACCGGCTGGTGCCCACGCCGGGCGACTTCTTCGCCGGCCTGCCCGCCGACGCGGACGCCTACCTCATTGTCAACGTTCTGCACAACTGGGACGACGAACACGCACTGCGTATTCTGCGCCGATGTGCGGAAGCCGCCACCCCGGCGAGCCGAATATTCATTATCGAGCGCGTGCAGGAAAAGAACGAACCATGGGTGGCGACCGCCATGGATCTGCGGATGTTCCTTTTCTGCGGCGGGCAGGAACGCACCACGGAGCACTACTGGCGACTCGCCTCGGTGGCCGGGATGGCGCTGGACCGGGTTACCGAGATGCCGTCCGGAATGCAGTTGATTCAACTGCGGATGAGCGGGGCCGCGCCACACCCGCACACTGTGCAAGAATAGTCCCCGTGAACGTGTTGACCGTTTACCGACTCACCCGCCGGTTCGGCAACCTCACCGTGCTCGACGACGTGAGTTTCACGGTCGCCGAGGCCGAGACCACCATCATCATGGGGCCCAACGGCAGTGGCAAGTCGACCCTCCTGCGCTGCGTGATGGGCTCCGATCGGTGCGACGCCGGCGAGGTGTCCATCTACGGCCGTCGGGCGGACGAGACCGATCCGTGGATACGCTCGATCGTGGCGGCCGTCCTCGACGACATGGATTTCTTCCCGGACCTGTCGGTGGTCGAGCACCTGCGTCTGCTCGCGTATGCGCATGGCAACGGGGGCGACGACGTGGAGGAGGTGCTCGCCGAGGTCGATCTCGACAAGGCCCGCGACCAGCTGCCGGTCACCCTCTCCAGCGGCCAACGGCATCGTCTCGGGCTCGCCTCCTGCCTTGTCCGCCCCCGCCGCCTGCTCGTGCTGGACGAGCCGGAACAACGACTCGACGTGCGCGGACGGGTCTGGCTGGCGGACCGTCTGCGCCGGGAGAAGGACTCCGGCGTGACGGTGCTGATGGCCTCGCACGATCCCGTGCTGATCGACGCCGTCGCGGACACCCGGATCAGGATCGACGGTTGACCGCGACGTTGCCACCCGCCACCGCCCCACCCTCCGCCGGGCAGCTCCGGAAGCGGCTGCGCCAGGCTCGGCGGCTACATGCACCGCCGATCGGCGAGGCGCTGTCCGACCTCTACATGCTGGTCCTGCTCGCGTTGGTGTACGGGGGACTGTCGATCAACGCCGCCCGGGAGCAACTGCGCCTGCCGGAGTCGGGTCACGTCGGTGAGGGCGAGCGATTCTGGCTCGGGGTGGCAGCGGTGTCGGCGATCGTCGGCGCGGCGTGGGCGGGACTGCGGGCCGCAGGACCGATGCTGGCCTCCTCCGCCGCCCAGTACTGGGCGGTCGGGGCGCCGATGGACCGCCGTGCCTGGCTCACCCCGGCGTACACACTGCTCGTCGCCGGTTGCGGGGCCGCCGCAGCCGGTGCCGCCGTGCTGGCCCGTGTGATCGTCGGTTCTCTGGACACGGCACAGACACTGTGGACCGTGGTTCTCGGTGGAGGAATCGGTGCGCTCGGCGGTGCCGGCGCAGTGCTGGCACAGGCCAGACGCAGTCGCCGGCGTCCGGGGATGGCGTCGCCCGTGATCGTGGGTTCCGGGTTGGCGATCGCCGTGGTCGTGGTGGTCGTGGACTTCTCCGGCGGCACGCTCGTCCGCCCGCCGCCGCCAGCGCTGCCGGTTCCGGTCCTCGCCGGCGCCGTCGTGGTCGCCGCCGCGTTCGTCGCGGCTCGGGGCTGGCAGGTGCTGGGTGGCATCGACCGGGCGAGCCTCACGTCCGGTTCGCAGGTGGTCTCCGCGGTGGCGACGGCCGCCGTGTGGCTGGACCCGTCCCTGCTGACGGGTCTGGTCGAGAACCGACGGTGGCGCCGGGTCGGCCGGGTGAACAGCTACCGGACCGTGGCCGGGCCTCGCTGGCTGGTCCTCCTGCAAACCGAACTGCACCGCGTGCGACGGCACCCCGGCGCTCTGACCGGTTGGCTCGCCCTGGCCATCGTGCAGTACGCCATAGCCGTAGGACTCCCCGCCGTGGCCGGCGCGGCCCAGGTGGCCGGCGCCTATCTGGTGGCCAACCGCTTCGGCAGCGGACTGCGCATCCTGAACCGGTCTCCGGGCCTGCGTCGTGCGCTGGGCGGCGGAAACCCCTTACAGGATGTCGTCCACCTCGTGCTGCCTGCCGTCGCCGGGGTCACCTGGTGGCTGGCTACCGCAGCCGGCGGTGAGTCGAGGCCCGGGTGGCTGCAGGCCGTGCTGGTGAACGGCGTGATGGTCGCGGTGTACCGCACCGCGACCCGCCCACCGATGCGGTACGACGGATTCGTGCTGTACACGCCGTTCGGGCTCATCCCGGTGGAGCTCGTGCGGGCGGTTCTCCGTGGACCGGACGTGATCATCTCCATGATCCTCGTCCAGTCCTATTTCAGGGTTGGCTGATGTGAATAGATGGCGATCCAAATGTAAGTAGTCCCAAGTCCCGTGGGTGACTGTGTGTAACTCGGACAGTTGGTGTGG
>CBIHNN010000138.1:0-9405 GCA_966211315.1 uncultured Micromonosporaceae bacterium
TATCGACACCGAACGACTTATCGCAGCGTGATCATCACGTTACCCGACGGCCTCTCAGGCCAGGCTGAACCTCTCCGCGTGCACCTGCCGGCCGGGCACGTTCAGTGCCCGGAGGCTGCGGATCACCATCGACGTCATCGCCGGCGGCCCGCACACGAAGACGTCCCGGTCGGCGACGTCGGGCACGAGGCGGCGGAGGTTGCCCGGCTCGAACGGTAGGTTCGGCGGCGACCCGGCGCCCGTACGCCCGGTCAGCACGTGCAGTTCGGCGCCCCGGACGCGGGCCAGCTCCTCCAGTTCGCCGAGCAGGACGGCGTCGGCCGCGGTGTGGACGCGGTACAGCACGACGACGGAGCCTTCCGACTCCTCCAGCAGGGCCCGGATCGGGGTGATGCCCACACCGCCCGCGATGAGCAGGGTGGCCTCGCGGGTGCGCTGAAGCGCGGTGAAGGCACCGTACGGGCCCTCGGCGAAGACGCGGCTGCCGACGGGCAGGTCGCGCAGACCGGCGCTCGTGGAACCGACGGCCTTCGCGGTCAGCCGCAGCGTCCGGCCGTCGGGTGCCGCGGAAAGCGAGAAGGGGTTCGCCTGCCACCAGCCGTTGTGACCGGGGAACCGCCAGATGAAGAACTGGCCCGCCCGGGCCGGCAGACGATCGAGGTCCCGCCCGGTCACGTGGACCGACACGACGTTGTCGGACTCCGGCACCACCGCGGCGACCCGGAACCGATGGCGGGCGTTGCGCCAGATCGGCACGACGATCCGGCCGACGACCAGCGCGCCGACCACCAGCGACCACAGTGTCCACCAGTAGACGGTGGCCAGTGGGGACGAGGTGAACGTGGTGCCCTCCAGCATCTGGTGGATCAGTCCGAGCAGGAGAGCCAGGTAGAGCAGCACGTGCAGCGCGTGCCAGGTCTCGTACTGCAGCCGTCGCCGGAGGTAGCGCAGGGAGACGGTCGCCATCGTGATGACGATGGCGGCGGCGCACATGCCGAGCAGGGAGGCCGGCACGCCGGCCAGGCTCAGGAACGTCTGGAACACCGAAACCCCGCTGAGGGTCGCGTAGCCGACCAGGATGAAGGTCGCATGGAGCACGACGGTCCAGAGCAGCGTGAACCCGACCCAGCGATGCCACGACGTGAGCCGGTCCATGCCGATGCGGCGGTCCAGCCACGGCAACCGCGCGATCAGGACGAGCTGCAACATCATGATCAGGGCCACGTGCAGGCCGAAGAACTTCGCGACTGTCAGCAGCGAGTTCTTCCCCGTCCCGGAGGTCAGCCACAGCGCCTCCACGATGATCAGGTTCACGCCGACGACAGCCCACAGCGCCACCCGCGCCGTGGTCGAGGGCGAGGAGGTCGTGCGGGTCAGATCGCGACTCGTAGCCGTCATGGGAACCGTTACCTTTCAGTGCGCTCTAGCGAGCACACGCTCAGTAGTCCTACCTTGCAGTAGGACGATCCCGGTCCGACCCGCTGTTTTGTAGGCGAGCTGGCGGCGAATCTCCGCGAACCCGGCGTCAGCAATGTGCCGGGCCAGTCGCCGGTTGCGCAGCATCCCGGTCACGTTGAGGTCTTCGACCACGACCGTGCCGTGCTCGCGGGCCAAGCGGGTGGTGAGCTTGTGCAGGCCGTCGCGGCGCAGGTTCGCCACCCGGGCGTGCGCCCGGCCGAGCCGTGCCGCGGCGCGTTCCCACCGCTTCGACGACCGTCGTCCGATACGGCGGTCCGGGCCGGCCTTACGGGACAGAGCCCGGCCGAGGGCCCGCATCCGGTTCTGCGCGGTGACGAGGTGACACGGGTTGTCAACCAGTTCGCCGGTGGACAGCACGGCGAGGTGCTTGATCCCGACATCCACGCCGATCACCGACTGGGGTCGGGCCGGGGTCCGGTCGGCGCGTTCCACCTCGACGGTGAATGACACATACCAGCGACCGCCGACACGCCGCACCGTCGCAGACATGATCCGGGCTGTGCTGTCGTCGATACGCCGGGCGAGTTTCCGGGCCGACTCGTGCAGCTTCAGGCGGCCCAACCGCGGCAGCACCACGTGCATCCGGTCCGGCTCGACTCGGATCGCGCCGGTGGTGAACCGCACGGACGGGGTGGTACGGCGGCGGGACTTGAACCGGGGAGACCCGACGGGGCGACCGGCGCGCTTCCCGGTGCGGGAGTCGGCCCAGTTCTTCAACCCGCGGGCGAGGACATCGAGGCCGGTGTTGAACGCCTCCTTCGATACCTCGGACCACCACGGCGCAGCCTCAGCCTTCGCGGCGTTCCATGCCCTGCACAGCCCAGCGAGAGACCAGGACAACGGCGGCGTCAGCAGTTCGTCTGGCATACCGTACGTGCGCTCGGCCGCACGCTGGTCCATCACCGCCCTCGCCCTCGCGAGCGCCCAGTTGTGCGCAACCCTGGCCGCACCGGCGTTCGCGAGCACGTCACGTTCCTGGCCGGGCGTGAGGTCGAGGGCGAACCGGTACACCTGGATCGCCTTCACGCGGTGCCGCCCTCGGTGGCCGCCTCGACCGCGCGTCGAGCACGGTTCGCGGCGGCACGACGGCCGTAGAGGCGGGCGCATAGCGAGGTCAGGATCTCGGTCACGTCGCGCACGAGGTCGTCGTCGACCTCACTCGGGTCCACCACGAGTAGGCGGCGGCCCTGCGCAGACAGGGCCGCTTCGACGTACTCCGCCCCGAATCGTGCGAACCGGTCCCGGTGCTCGACGACGATCGTCGTCACAGACGGGTCGCGGAGCAGGGCGAGGAACTTCTCGCGGTGACCGTTCAACGCGGAACCAGCCTCGGTCACCACGCGGTCCACGGCGAGTTTCTGGCCGGTGGCCCACACGGTCACCCGGGCGACCTGGCGGTCCAGGTCCGCCTTTCGATCCGCCGACGACACGCGCGCGTACACCACGGTTTGCCCCGCGTTGGCGGTCATTCCGGTGACCGGTTCCCCGACCATGATCAAGCGACCGATCCGGTAGGTGGGAACGGGCAGCGTCCCAGCCGCGTACTGCCGCCGAGCGGTGATGTACGCGATGCCGGTCGACGCCGCCCACTCCTTCAAGTTCACAGTGAGCATCATAGCTACCTCAAGGGCGCTAAAGATGTATGACACGCCAACAGCTAACTACCCCCGTCCGGTGCGTCACCAGGTCGCCGCGTAGGCGTCGCCGAACTCGCACCGTAGCGTGCCGCCGTGCCGCCAGGTACCGGCCGAACGGCGGCGCGCCGGGCGGGCGCCCGATCGCGTCCGTTCCGGTCGGCGTGGCGAGCGTCATGGCCGTTCGGCGGGTACGCCGGGCGGAACGAACATGGCGCCCGCACGGTCGATGGAGGGGGCGCTCACGCGGCCGGGTGGATGGATCGGCCGGACGGCCCACGGTTCGGGTTGACGCCATTGGCGAGGATGTACCCACATCGGGTGATCCGATGCCGGGCCTGGGGAGGAACGGTGCAGGACGCGGGTGTATCCACACGGGCCCGGCTGGCACGGGTGTTGACGGTGGCGGGGGCACTCATCGGCGTGACGCTGGCCGTGACGCTCGCCCGGCCGGCCGTGGCCGCGTTCCACCCGTCGGCGCCCGCCGTGGTCACCGGCATCGCGTACGCGCCGGCGGAACCGGCGGGCGACCGCGGCCACCTGCTCGACCTGTACCTGCCGGGCGAACGCAGCGCGGTCCGGCGGCCCCTGGTCATCTTCTCCCGCGGTTCCGGATGGTCGGCGGAGAACGGCCGGGACGACGCCGCCGGCGTCGCCGCGGCACTGCTCCCCCGCGGGTACGCGGTCGCCGGTGTCGCCGTCCGATCCAGCGCGTCGGCCAGGTTTCCCGCCCAGGTTCACGACATCAAGGCCGCGATCCGGTGGCTGCGCGCCCACGCCCAGGAATACGGCCTGGACCCGGAGCGCTTCGCCGTCACCGGGGAGTCGTCGGGCGGCTGGGTCGCCGCCATGGCCGCCGTCACCGGCGACGTGCCGGAGCTCGAAGGAGGCCTCGGCGTCACCGGCGTCTCCAGCCGCGTGCAGGCGGCGATCCCGTTCTACCCGCCCGTCGACTTCCTGCAGATGGATGCGCACATGATCGACTGTGGGTTCATGCACCGGCAGTTCGGCCTGCGCCACTGCCACAGCGACCGGTCCTCACCGGAATCCCGCCTGCTCGGCTGCACCATCGGCACCTGTCCGGACGCGGTGGCCCGCGCCAACCCGACCTCGTACCTCAGCGGCGACGACCCGCCGATGGCGGTGATCCACGGCACCGCCGACCTGCTCGTCCCGTACCACCAGGGCCGACTGCTCTACGACGCGTACCAGGCCGCGTGCCGCGACGCCGTGTTCTACACGGTGCCCGGCGCCCCGCACGGGTGGCCGTTCTGGAAGCGGTGGTTGCACGGCAGTCACCTGCCCCGCCCCGACGAAGGACCGGTCACGGTCTCCACCACCCGCGGCTGCGGGGAACGCAGCGAGGTCACCACCGGCGAACCGACCTGGCCGGGCCTCGCCGACTTCCTCGACCACGCCCTGCGCCGGCGCCACATGACGATCGGCATCCCGGTCTCCGTACCGCCGGGGGCCGGGGTCTGAGCGTGCCGTCCGTCAGACACGCTGGAACCCGGGTGCGCCGGCCACCACGCGGTTGCGCCCCGGGTGCGTCACACCGGTGGCGGTCGAAGTCGGTTCCGGGTCTGAGCCGTCCTCTGGCACGATGTGGGGCATGCCACAACACGCCGTACGAATGATGCGCCCCGTCCCGGGGCCCGTCGGCGTGCGTTAACTCGCTACCACCAGCCCCTGCGTCCAGGGGCTGCTGGAACACGGTCTGCCCCTGCACCGCGGGGAAAGATCGGAGACATCGTGACCAACTCCCCCGGTTTCTACGTCACCACGGCGATCCCGTACGTCAATGCCGCCCCGCATCTCGGGCACGCGCTGGAGCTCGTTCAGGCGGATGTCCTCGCCCGGCATCGACGCCTGCGAGGTCAGCCGGTACGGTTCCTGACCGGCACCGACGAGAACGCGCTGAAGAACGTGGCCGCCGCCGCAGCGGCCGGGGTGGACGTCGCCACCTTCGTGGCGGCGAACGCGGACCGGTTCGCAAGCCTCGGACGGGCGCTGTCGCTGTCGTTCGACGACGTCATCCGGACCAGCATCGATCAGCGCCACGCACGGGGTGTGCGGCGGCTGTGGCGGCAGAGCGCCGCCCGGGGCGACTTCTACCGGCGCGGCTACGACGGCTCGTACTGCCAGGGTTGCGAGCGGTTCTACGACCCGGCGGACCTGGTCGGCGGCCGGTGCCCCGAGCACGGCGTCGCCCCGGAGACGGTGACGGAGTCGAACTGGTTCTTCCGGCTCTCCCGCTACGCCGCCGACGTCCTGGCCGCGCTGGAATCCGGGCAGGTACGCGTCGAGCCGCCGGCCAGACGCAACGAGGTGCTGGCGTTCGTACGCGCCGGGTTGCAGGACATCAGCGTCTCGCGGCCCGCCTCGCGCGCCTCCGGCTGGGGCATCGGTGTACCGGATGACCCCACCCAGGTCGTCTACGTCTGGTGGGACGCGCTCGCCAACTACCTCACCGCACTGGGGTACGGCGACGACGACGCCGACTACCGGACCTGGTGGCTGGAGGCGGCGGAACGGGTACACGTCATCGGCAAGGGCATTGTGCGCTTCCACGCCGTGTACTGGCTGGCGTTGCTGCTCTCCGCCGGTCAGCCCCTGCCCGACGCCGTCCTCGTGCACGAGTACCTGACCGTGGACGGCGCCAAGCTCTCCAAGAGCCTGGGCAACGCGGTCGACCCGTACGATCTGGTCGAACGCTACGGCGCCGACGCGCTGCGCTGGTGGCTTCTGCGCGACGTCGCCACCCTCGGCGATACCGACTTCACCGAGCAGCGGTTGCTCACCCGGTACCACCAGGATCTGGCCAACGGCCTGGGCAATCTGGTCAACCGCACCGTGTCGCTGGTGCACCGGTACCGCGGCGGCGCCGTCCCCCCGGGAGCCGGGGTCGACTCGGAACTCGTCCGGCTGTGCGCCGGGTTGCCCTCGGCCGTCGACCGTTCGCTGGCGATGTTCGACATCAGGTCGGCCACCGAGGCGATCGGCGCGGTCGTCGCGGCGGCCAACCGGCTCGTCGAGGCCGAGCGGCCGTGGCAACTCGCCCGGCGCGAACTGTCGGGTGACGTATCAGCAGGCGAACGGCTCGACGCGGTGCTGACGACGCTGGTCCAGGCCTGCCGCAGCCTCGCGCACGAGCTGACGCCGTTCCTCCCGGCGGGGGCCGCCCGGCTGTCAGCCCAGCTCGGGACGGCGGCGCAGGTGGCCACCGCGGAACCGGTCTTCCCGCGGCTGAGTTGATCGCGGGTACGCCGACGACGACACCGGATCACGGCGGTGGGCCGACCCCGGTCACGGTTCCGGATCACCGCTGCGGGGCGGTCGGCGGACACCCCGCCGCTGTAGCATGGCGAGATGCCGTCCGACCTGGTCCTCAAGGGCCTGAACGCCGTCCATCGCGCCGTACTGTGGCTCAGCGGCGGCCGGATCGGTGACGTCGCCGGCGGCATGCCGGTCCTCGAACTCGTGACCGTCGGGCGGCGCAGCGGGCAACCCCGAGCCGTCATGCTCACCTCGCCGCTGCGCGACGGCGACGCGTACGTGGTCGTGGCATCGCGGGGCGGTGACGATCGGCACCCGGACTGGTTCCTCAACCTGCGTGACGAGCCACGGGTGCAGGTGTCCGTCGGCGGTACCGCGGCCCGTACCCCGATGTCGGCCCGCATCGCCACCGCAGACGAACGTGCCCGCCTGTGGCCGCAGATCACTGCCCGGTTTACGCACTATGCCGGTTATCAGGGACGGACGCAGCGGGAGATCCCGCTGGTCCTGCTGACCCCCACGCGGTAGCACCGCAACGACGACGACGTGGGTGATGGGAGCCGCACCCGTCACCGTTGCCGGGGCTATCGGTGGCCCGGTCAGCGCCTCGCGGCCGCCGGGGGTTGCGGTGCCACGACGCGTCCCGGCGTGCCGCCTTCGAGGATCCGCAGCGCCGCCTCGAGGTGTGGCCCGACGACGCGCCGGTGCCGCCGGACCCACCCCAGGTCACCCAGGGCCTGTACGAGGCCCACACGGCCGTCGCGGTCGCGCGCCGTTCGCCACGCCAGCCGTGCACCGACGCTGACCGGTCGGCGCAGCCAGGCTGTGAGCAGATCATTGCGGGCCTGCCGGTGCCGCCGGGCGCACCGGTCCCGGCCCGTCGGCAGCGGGATGTGCCGCACCGTCAGCGACGGCACGTACGCCAGCCCCCAACCGGCGTCAGCGAGGTCCATGGCGACGAGTGCCTCCTCGCCGTACAGGTGCAGGCGGGGTTCGAAGCCGCCCACCTGAAGGAACGGCTTCCTGCGGACCACCGCGGCGCAGGCGAGGAAGCCGAGGACGGACGGGCCCGGCAGGTCCGGTTCGACGCCCAGCGCAGCGGCGGCCATCTCGTCCGAGATGGTGTCGACCCGGCCCTGCTCGCCGACGAGCACCCGGCCGGTCATCAGGGCCGCCCGGGGGTACGCGTCGAACAGGTCCCCGGCCCGGCGCAGCGCATCGCCCTCCCAGTAGGAGTCGTCGTCGGCGAACGCCACGTACGGCGTACGGGCCGTCGCGACGCCGACGTTGCGCGCCGCAGCACCGAGGTTCCGGCCCAGCCGGATCACCGTGACGTCGGGGAACGCGCTCTCGACCACGTCCGGCGTGCCGTCGTCCGAGCCGTTGTCCACGAGGACTACCGGCGCCTCGTGCCGGGGAAGGTAGCGCAGGAGTTGCTGCCGGCGGTTACGGGTCGCGACGACCACGGTGACAGGGACCACGTGGTGCCTTACCCCGTCTGCCGCGGATTCATGCCTGGAAGATTGTTGCGAAGGCACGACGCCCGCGGATCACCTGATTCCCCGGCGCCCCATCGCACCGGGCAACCGTCGACGCCCGACGCGAACGGCCTGCCCAGGACCGTGACGCGGCCGCTACGAGTCTGCGGCGCGCGCCCGGTCCTGCATCTGCCGGCGCAGGACGTGCCGGCGGATGGCCTGCGCCTGCGACTCGTCCGGCTCGAAGGCGAACACCACCTCGACCTGATCGTCGACCCGGCTGTCCAGCACCGTCGCCGGCACCTCGACGCTGTCGTCGTCCAACTCGATCAGGAGAACGACCTGCTGGCCGGGCTGGGCCTGCCGGCCGTCGAAGCGGGCCCGCAGGCCCTGCTCGCCGAGGTCGTGCGCGTACCCGGAGACGGCCTGCGCGGAGTCGGCCGGGCGTACCCAGATCTTCTCGCCACCACCGCCGCGCACGAAGCGGCGGACCTGTTCGAGCTGGGGTGGCCCGGTGACAGCGACGACGATCCGGGCGCCGGCTGCCTCACGAATCGTCCCGCCGACGGCGTACCGGCCGCGCGGGCCCGCCGGCCAGCGCAGCGTCACCGAGTCGCCCGGTCCGGCCGCCGTCGACGCGGCGGCGGAGGTCCGCACGGTCAGAAGACCGTCCTGGGCGAGCTCCAGCCGGGCGCGCACTGCCCCACCGTCGGACGTGGCGAGCGTGACGGTGGAGTGCAGCGCGGGCATGGTCATCACACCTCCGATCGGCCGGACGGCGGCGTGTCTGAGGCTCCGACGCGAGGGATGCTGCGCCACGGCCTACTTACTTAGACCTGATGATCGATTCCCGTACCTGCTTGCTACATCGGAGTGCCCGCCTGTCCGGATCTTGGACGCCTACTGCCGGTCGCTCTTAGCTCACGGTGAGCACTCCTTGGGCAATGGTGCCATTCAGCGTGGTCTTGCCGCTCCACACGATGCCCTGTGCCGACTCGCGGCCGGGAATCTCCTCGGTCACCAGGCCTTCCACGATCAACGATGGGTTCCCGCACTGTGGCGGGTACGAGCCGGCCAGGCCGGTGCAGAGGCGCGCCACCTTGTCTGCTCCGACCAGAATGTACCCACGGATGCGCACCGGTCGATCACCGACCATCATTGCCTCTGACACGGGGAGGACCCCGGCGGGGTCGGGCGAGCCCTCCGCGGATGACGTGCGGCCGTCGGCCGGTTCCGTGTCAGGTGTCGCGCAGCCGACCAGAATGGCCAGCGTTGCGGTCAAAGTCATGAGCCCGTACCGGGTCCTGCGCATCGGATCTCCTCGGCTCGACGTTACGGTTGGACGTGGTGACGGCCGGCCGAGTTCCAGCGAAGGCGCCGGATGGCCGGTCCGATGCCTTTCGGGCCCTTACAGGTCGGCGATCGTGTTGTAGAAGTCGCGCGCGTTGTTACCGAAGTACGGGCCGTTCCACATGTACCGAACACCGGTGTCGTCGTCCCAGAACACCCAACTATTTACGGAATCCACGAAACCCAAT
>CBIHNN010000139.1:0-9402 GCA_966211315.1 uncultured Micromonosporaceae bacterium
AGATGCGGCAGCGATATGACCCGGCTCACCCCAACCCAATCGCGGGTGACCCCCAGACGTCGTCGTTGACGTCGCAGTACTCCCAGCCGCGTCACGATCTGGTCGCTGCCGGTGGTCGGGGTTGAGGAAGATCGGTACAGCGGTTAGCGCTACAAACGATCTTGGCGCGAGGTCTGCCGTGGCTGGATGAATCGAGGATGCCGAGCCCGGGATCGCACCGCCGGACGCCGACGAGACCGCGGTGTACCGCGACGGCGCGGGCCAGGTCATCGCCGCGCCGGGCGGCCCGCAGGCCGGGTCGGAGACGGCGTTGATCGGGTGCACCCCCGAGAGTGGACGCGACAATCCGCACCGGTCAGGGACCGGGGTGGCGGTATCGGGCCACGGGTGGTGGAAGAAAGGCAACTGCGACAACAACCGCGCCAACGTGATCAACTGCCTCTACGAGTGGTACACGGACAACAGCTGGCGACTGAAGGCATGCTCGGACACCAGGGAACTGCGGCCGTACACCGGCAGCGGTGACCGGACCGTCGCTCGTCATGACTGTCACAGCACGGCCCGCACGTCGTGGCGCAACCACGTGGACGTCGACGTGATCGGCGAAATCGACTCGGGCGAGAAGCCGTACAACCAGGCCAACGTCGATTGCCGAGTGAACTAGGATAGTCACCGAACGTACACGCAAGCTGCGAGGCAGGCAGGAGGACCCGCGTGCCGGAGCGCAGCATCACCGCACAGCCAGGCATGGTGCCCGGAGTCGATTCGACCGCGGGCACCATGTTCACCGCCCTGTACGGCGGCCTGATCCCGCACCCCTGGCGCCGAGGTGAACAGGACGCCGACGCGCTGTTCTATCACCGGTCCCTGGCGATGGGCTGGCTCGATGACAGGTCGACCGGGCAGCCGGGCGGCGCTGCCGGGTTGTGGGCGATGAACGACGCCGGATGGGAGCATCCCCGCGGCTTGGAGTCGGGACTCGTCGCCTGGTTCCAGGTCGAGGCCAGCGCACCGGCGCACGATCGACCTTTGCCGGTGCAGCCGTTCCTGCGCTGCGCGCAGGACGCGACCGCTCGAGCGGGCACACTCGACCTGTCCGCCGTGCAGGTACTCCTGCCGGTACAGGGCATCGACGCATCCTCGCGCCCGGCGTACGCCCGGGTGCCGACGGTGCGGGCCGCCCAGTGGTTCGCCGGGGGCGACCCACAGGCGCGCACACCGGTGCGGGTGAGTATCGACAGCGGCCAGGACCCGCGCATCCCGGCGGCCGCCGAACAGCTCACCGACCGGCTCGCTCGCCTGGACCAGGGCGTGTTCGTCAACCCCTCACCGCAGGTCGCCGCCGCGGACGCTGCACCGCCACCACCGTTCGACGACAGCTTCTGGAACGGCCCGCCCCTGCACGGCATGGCGCTGCGCGGCGACCTGGTCGAGTGGTCCTGCGACGCGATCGGGTGGCTGGCCGAGGCCGTCGCCGACGCCGCAGCCCGGCTGGGCGTCCATTCGCCGCTGCTGCTCACCGTCGCTCGAGTCACCGCAACTGACTGACCAATGTGCTGCAGGGCGCCGCCATGGGTGGCGGCGATGATCACGGCGCCAATGGCGTCGATATGGCCTGGGTTCTGCTCCGACGGCATCATCGGTTCCTGGCCGGCGCCACGTCGAGCAGTTCGGTGACGGCCGTGACGGCCTCCCCGCCGCGCTGGACGTAGCGCATTGCGGTCCGCGGCTTGCGCCACCGCCCCTTCGCCATGATCAGTTGCAGGCCGGCGTTGGCCTCACCGAGATGGGTCGCCGCGGAGTGCTGTAGCTGGTGCAGGTCCCAGCCGGCGTACTGGTCGAGCAGCACTCGGGCGCGGTCGTAGCCGAGCCGGGCCCGGCTGGTGTTCGGGCAGATGTCCTTGGCCGGCGGGCCGGACCCGGCCGGCGCTCGGACAGGAACACCGGGCCGCGGACACGGCCGCGGATCAGCCGGGCAGCAGGTGCGCGGTGCCGGACGCCCAGTACACGTACTCGACCGCGCCGCCCTTGGACGTCACGCGGGCGCGGCGGGCGTCCAGCTCCAGGTCCTCGATGTCCTGGACGCGACTCCACCGCCCGTCATCGTCGCGGATCAGGGCGGTGGCGAGGCGCTCCGCGCCGCACCTAGCGCATGTCTCGTACGGTGTCGGCGGATACGCGATCGTGGTTCTGCGTAGTCCAGCCGGGTTCGCTGGTCTGGGGTGAGGTCGCGTCCGGAGATGGGGTTGCTGTGCTCAGGGTGATGTCCATCAGGAAGTCCTCGTGCGGGTTCAGTAGCCCCAGCTGAAGGTGAGGCCGATCAGGTCGGGGTTGCTGCACGCCGTGATGGTGGCGTCGTACCAGGAGTCGCCGCGTTCGTTGCCGACACCGAGGAAGGGCTCGAACGCCTCGCGTCCCCAGTCCTCGATGGCCGCATCGTCGGCGTCGTCGGCGGGCGCGCTGAGTACGGCGTCGGCGACGTGGGAGATGACGTCGGCCCGGGTGAAATCGCCGACGGCCACCGCGGCGGCGGCCCGCTCGAGCGCGACGCCCAAGACGGTGCCGGCCCGCTGGTGGAGGTCATCGGTGTGGGTCACGGGCACGGCCTTCGGCATCGTCGGGGTCATCCTCACGGTCAACGAACGGGGTCGGGGTCGTCGCCGGCCGGCGCGGCCGGGCGGGTATCGCCGGTCAGCGTGATACGCCGGGCGAGGTCCAACTTGACCTCGCCGTACGGCGCGATGTTGGACCAGAACAGCGGGTTGAGGCCGCGCTCGTCCTCTGCGGTCAGCGCGACGGCGCCGTCGGCGAGGACGTCCTGGATCATCAGGGTGTTCAGGTAGCCGATCGAGGCTTGCAGCACCCGCAGGCACAGCACGGACAGTTCCTGCTGGTCCCGGCGGTTGCCGGGGATGTCGCCGCCCTTGCCGAAGAAGATCACGCTGTTGCCGTAGTTCCACGACTCGACCACGTTCAGCCCGGAGTTGATCTCCCGCTGCAGCTCGCGGTCGCGTAGATAGCGGGCGGCGAAGATTGTGCGCTGCGCTCGCCCGAGTTCCTGCATGGCCTGGCAGGTGGGGTGCATCAGGTTGGCGCGGTGGAAGCGGCGCAGGATCGCCGCGGTCGACGCGGTCTTGTTCTTGATCGAGATCGCGTACTTGATCATGTGGTCGTACTGGTCGGCGATCAGGTCCCAGTCGATTGCCCGGTTCACCATCGCCGGCGCGAGCTCCGGGTAGGTGTCGCGCCAGCCGGAGCTGGCGGGGTAGAGCCGCAGGTGGTTGATCCGCTTGATCCGCGGCAGTAGGTCCAAGCCCAGCAGCCTGGTCAGGCCGAACCCGATCACCGACTGGCCGTGGGTATCGACGTACTTCGACCGGACGTCCATCTCGGTGCCGTGGTGCATCGCCCCGTCGACCTCTTACGCTCGACGTGCCAGTAGATGAGCACTCCGCGTGATTTGTACCGGGAATGCCCACTCGGTGAACAGGTTCTGGTCCCAGGCGCCGAAGTGGGTCGAGTCGGAGGCGACCGCGGTCGAGCCGGCGCCCCACAGCGCCCGCTGCCGGACCGCGAAGGTGGCGTTGGCGATGTCCACCGCGAGCGCGCGGACGAGTTCCGGGGTGAGGTAGCGGCGGACCAGGTAGTACAGGTGCTGCTCGCGCTGGTTGGCGGTGGCGGCCACGGCCCGGATGCCGGTGTTCGTGCCGTAGCCGTGCAGGCACAGCAGCATCTTCTCCAGGAACGCGTCGGCGACGTCCTCGCGGCCGGTCATCGCGGCGATCGTGGCCCGGCAGTTGGAGCGCAGCACCGCCTCCTTCAACGCGTCGATCAGCGGGACCACGCCCCACCGCTGCACGATCGTCCGATTGAGCAGCCCGAGGTTGCGCGGCTCGGCCAGCGCGTCCAGCGGGGTGAGCCGGATCACTTGATCGTCGGCCCGTCCCACGCGTACAGGCCCAGGTCGGCCTCGGGCACCTTCACCTGCGCCGCGACGAACTCCACCACCTCGTCGCGCAGCTCGGCCCGCCCACGCGGAAACCGACCGTACCGGCCGTAGAACTTCAACAGCAGCGCGAACCCGAGCTTGGTCGGGCCGTCGTGCTTGCCCGCCAAACAGGTTGGTCTCTTTGGGCAGCAGCGTCCAGTGCTCGACCAGGTCAGCAAAGTTCTCCGGAAGACGAACCACGGGCCAACATCATTCTCTGTCGATCAAGGCCCGACCATCCTTCACCGCTAGATCAACTTTTTGATCCCTGGTCGCGCATCCGTTAGCAACGCCCCCAGGCTCCCGTGAGTTCAGCGGGACTGATGGCTTCTCACCGGGAACCCGCGGGTCCGTGTTGAGGTAGCAGCGTGGCCTGGGCCTTGGGTTCGCTGGAACCTGCGGTGCCCTTCGGGAGTCGGCTGCTGGTTCTCTTGCGGTTGTCGCTGCTCATTAAGGTGGCGAAGTGATCGCCACGTTGGATGACAGTGTCTCTCGGATGTGCGCGACGTATCTGGAGCTGGCCGACCGGCACGCGCCCGGCCTCGTCGAAGGACTCTATTTGCAGGGCTCCGTCGCGTTGGGCGACTATCGGCCGGGGGTCAGCGACATCGATTTCGTCGCCGTGACCAGTGAAGCACCTGCAGCCGAGGTCGTTGACATCATCCATGCAGAGTTGCGCCGTAGACACAGCAAGCCGTTTTTCGACGGCCTCTATGTCAGCTGGGACGACCTGCGTCATGATCCTGCGCAGACGGCTGGGGGCCCGTCCGTGCACGAGTGGCGCGTGCAGGCGGCGTCGCGTTTCGGACGGCACCTGGTCACCTGGCATGTCCTCGCGCAGGCTGGGGTGGCGGTCCGCGGGCCTGCCGTCGCCGACCTTGGCGTCTTTACCGATTGGCCGGCGATGGTCGAGGCCGCCCGGCGCAACCTGGTCGAGTATTGGACGCCATGGCTGAATCGGAGCGCACGAGGCGTTGTCGGGCTGACCCCATGGGCCACGACCTGGGGAGTGCTTGGCGTCGCCAGATTGAGGCAGACCCTGGCTGCCGGGCAGATTACCGCTAAGACCGACGCTGCGGCCTATGCGCTTGAGACGTACGACCAGCGGTGGAATCGCGTCGTGCGTGAGGCGCTGCGCATCCGAGTCGGCGGCGCGAGGTTGTATCGCAGTCCGTTGCGACGCCGCGCGGACCTGGTCGGTTTCATGACGGAGGCGTTGCGCGGGTGATTGACGAAGCGCTGCCGTAGGCGGGATCGGACGCGTGCCGCTCGGCGGCGGTCTGCATGATCTGTTTGGCCGCGTTGGCGTAGCGGATGGCGGTCTTGTCGTCGAGTCCGAAGACGGCCGCGAGGTGAAGTGGATCTGGTCCGCGGGTGAGGGCTTCGTCGAGTTGGCGGTCCACGCGGAGTCGTTCGAGGGTGGCCGTTCGGCCGCGCAGCGCCTGAGTGAGCCAGACCTTGCTGACGGCCCGGTCGTCGAGCGCGGTGCGTTGGTTGATGAGCAGGTGGGGGTTCGCGGTGGTGGGCCAGCGGGTGCCTCTGTGTTGCAGCCATTCGAGCAGGACGTCGTGGGTGAGGTCGTCCAGCGGCCGTACCTGTCCGGCGATGTTCAAGCGTCGGTTGCCGAGGTCAGCGTCGTCGAGTCGCATGGCCGTGATCGCGTGAGGGCGGGCGGCATGGACGCCGGCGAGAGCGACGGCGAGCCGCGCGACCGGGTCATTCACCGCGGTGAGGGTCTGATCGATCTCGTCGCGTTGCAAGGGGATGAGGACGCCGGCCTCGTGTCTGCCGACACGGACTCGGGCTGCCGGGTCGCGGAAGATGGTGCCGTTCTTCTTGCAGTGCCGAAGCAGAGACCGCAGCGCGCTGAGCAGGTGGCGGCGTATGCCGCCCGACACCGTCGCGGCGGCGGTCAGGATGTCGTCGCGGGTGACTTCCCGCAGGTGGTGGTAACGACCTGACCAGTCCATGAGGACGGGCTGCACGGCGTTGAGGTAGTTCTGCGCGGTCGCCGGGCTGCGGGGCTTCGTGCGCGGGCCGCCGTTGACCATGGTGCGGAGCCAGTGTTCGACGTCGCGGCGGATGCCCGGCGCGACGTCGGCGAGCTTACGAGCCAGCCAGGTGTCGACCTGCGCAGGTCGATCATCGTCGAGCAGGCCGAGGCGTTCGAGGACCTCGGCGGGTCGTAGCACGCCCAGCGACCGCCGATCGAGCGCCGCGGACAGTTCGCTGTGGCGGATCTGCTCGCCGGTGCTGCCGGACAGCACGATGACCAGCGCTCGGTCGACCTCACGCTGAATGCGTTCCGGCCAACCCCGAGCTGGTCCCCAGGACTGGGCCTCCCGCTGGGCGCGGATCAGCCACGGATTGGTGAGGTCCGCGTGCCGGCGCCGGTCGAAGGCGGCGAAGTCGCGACCGACCTCGAACAATGGCGGCTGAGCCCACGGACCGGTGTTGCCGACCGTTCCAGTAGCCGACTTTGCCGCGACCGGTCGGTCCGTTTCCTTTCGCCGGCCCCGTTTTCCCAAACGCGGTTCGCTTTTCGTGGGCTTCTGTCGTTGCGTCTTGGCGAAGAACAGTTGCTGGTGCCGTGCCTGCTGCAAGTAAGGCAGCAGGGCCGGCGTCCAGGTGCCCCTGGCGTCGCTGCTCGCCTGGCACCAGCACAGCCGGCAGTAGTCCTTCTTCAACGGCACGACATGACCGCAGCCCGCGCAAGCGTCCTCACCAGGATGCAGGTGCCGGAAGCTGCTGCAGGCCAGACAACGGCGGCTGGGCAGCACACCCCAGGCGAGACAGTCCGAGCAGCTGATCGGCAACGCTGCGGCGCCCCGTGGTCGTCGACGCGAGGTCACGCCGGCGGCAGGGACCGGCCGTCGCGCCGCTGGGGTACCACCGCCGGACCACCGGCGACCGCAGCCAGTTTCGCCTGTCCCTCAACGGATTTGGTGGCCTTGCCAGGTTCGGCGATGAGCAGGTCGGCCACCGTGCAGTCGAGCGTGACGCAGATGATGTCCAGGTCGTCGAGCTTGATGCTGGCCGGCTGACCGGACCACAGGCCGGACATCTTGCCTGCGGAGATAACCAGACCGTGCTCGGCGAGCATCCGTTGCAGCTCGCTGGCCTTCCAGATGCCGCGGTGCGCGGCGGCCAGCCGCAAGTTCCACTTCATGCCATCAGCCCCTTCAGCCGGTGCGCGGCGCGTTCCTGTCCGGCCGACCAGGCGTCCTCGACGTGGGTTCGGTGAATGTGGATATATCTCATAGTTGTCGCAATCCAGGCATGCCCAAGTACCTCTTGGATCGAGATCAGGTCGAGTCCGCCCTGGTAGAGCTGGGAGGCCGCGTAGTGGCGCAGCACGTGCGGAGTCAAGGCGTCTGCCCACTCCGACAGATGCTTGGCGGCGGCGTCGGCCAGGCCGGCGCGCAGGGCGTCGTCGCCGACACGGCGGCAAGTGCCGTCAGCGTTCTTGCGTTCGGACGGGAACAGCGGCGCGCCGGGACGGGTGTGGTCGTCGTCGAAGTGGCCCCACACGTCGGTGACGAACCACGCGAGGGTCTGCCGCGCATTGTTGATCAGCGGCACGATCCGTTCCCGCGGGCCGGAACCGCGGGCGCCTTTGCCGTGCCGCACGTGCAGCTTGCCGAACCGCCCCAGGTCCCACTTGACGTCATGCAGATCCAGCCGGCAGGCCTCATTGACCCGCAAGCCGACCTCGGCCATCAGCCGGGCCGCCGCGTAGTTTCGGGCGGTCGGGGCGAACTTACGGCAGCTGGCCAGCTCCTCGCGCCACCCGGCGAACAACTGGTCGACCTCGGTGGCGGTCGGTGGGATACGCAGCTTCGCCTCGGCGCCGCCGCGGGGCCGGTTGAGCTCGTCGATCGGGCACTCGAGCACCCGACCGGTCAAGTTGTAGATCTCGACCTTGTGGCGCAACTCCAGGAACAGGAAATACGTCCTGAGTGCCTGCGCCCGGGCCAGCCGGGTGCCCTTGGCCGTCTCGCGCAGCACCCTGCCGAAGTAGTCGTCCGCGTCCGCTGGCTGCATGTCCCACAACGGCCGCCCGAACCAGACACGGATCTGCTCCAGGTGCCCGACATCGCCACGGATCGTGGCGTCTACCAGCCCAGCCGACGCCCGAGCAAGCACGAACCCGGCCATCACGTCGGTCTCAAAGTCTGCGAGTTCGTCCAGGCTCGGCGGCTGCCGCTCTGGACGCAGGTCCCGCACCGCAGCCAGCCCCAACTCAAGCCTCCTCGCCTTCACCAGTGACGCGGAACGGTCACCGCCAACGAGAACGACTCAGAAATCCCGAAGTAACGTCACCTCACCGTTAGCGACGCCACAGTCGCCTCCACACACAGTTGACCAGGGCGAACGGGAATCCCGTCACAGATGGTCGGACAGGGAACTCCTGGGTTGTTTGTTACTCGACCCGCGCCCTCATCGAGGCCAGGCGTGAACCTCGCTGAAACGGTGCGCCGCATGTAGTGGCCCGGGCTCGGTTCAGCCGCCGGTGGTGTCAACCGGCAACCCGGCCTGCGCGGCCGGCTCGACGCCTCGTTGCCAACCAGGCGGCAGGTGCCGTCGGCGTTCTTACGAGGTGCGCGTTGGCAGCGAGCCCACCGCGTACCCGTGCACCATAACTGTCATTATGGTGCACGCCAGCATGCTCGTACGGGCGTACTAGTTCCACATTACTGGATTACCGGTAATCGTAATACGATAATTGACCCAGAAGTCGGTCGCGGACGTGGCCAACCGGGGTCGGGCCCGCGACTGACGATCTTGGAGAAACTAGCGTTTAGGCTGTTCAGGGGTACTTGTTGCAGGGTGATGTCGAATTTTCGTGATGGAGGCCGACTCCTCCTATCGGGTGACTGTGGTGGGCGCCAGGGTCCACATAGGTTGATTGCTGGTGGTCGATGACGATGGGATCGGGTTCCTGTCTGCCGAGCAGGCGGACGGGTACGGGCGGTTTGCTGGGGTCCCATCGGTTGAGGATCTTGAGCGGTACTTCTTCCTGGACGACGCCGATCTGAAGCTGGTACGGGCGCACCGCGGTCGGGCGAGTCGGTTGGGGTTTGCGCTGCAGCTGACCACGGTGCGTTATGTGGGCACGTTCCTGGATGACCCGACGGATGTGCCGCAGGCGATGCTCGAGTATCTGGCCGAGCAGCTGGCCGTCCGGAAGCCGGCGGCGGTGGTGCGGAACTATCTGATGCGGGAAATGACGCGGTTCGAGCATCGGTGGGAGATCTGCGAGGTCGACGGATGGCGCGATTTCGCGCAGGCCCGTGACGAGCTGGCGCGGTGGGTGGATCGGCGGGCGTGGACGACCGGCGACAGGCCGAAGGCGATCTGAGCTTCCCCTCGTAACGTGGAGACATCGCCTTAAAGGATTGGTGACTGGCGAT
>CBIHNN010000140.1:0-9335 GCA_966211315.1 uncultured Micromonosporaceae bacterium
CGGCGACCCGGCGTCGATCCACTTCTTCGACGAGGTCGGGCTCGACTACGTGTCCTGCTCGCCGTTCCGGGTGCCGGTGGCCCGGTGGGAGGCCGCGCGGGCGGTGCTCGGGGCGACCTGATCTGCCCGAGGTCCTCCCGGTCCGGGCCGAAGGGACACCGTTGACGGCTGCCTAGCCGACGGAGACGGTGTTGAACTCCTCGTTCGTCAGCGGGCTCGGCACCAGACCGGTCACGTTCTTCGCCGTGACGATGGCCGGTGGCGCGTGCCAGATCGGCACGGCCGGCATCCATTTGGTGGCGAGGTCGCGGTTGACCTGCTCCCAGGCGGTCTTCTTGGCGGTCTCGTCGACGGTCGCGTCGGCGGCGTTGATGGCCGCGAACATGTCCGTCATGGCGTCGTCACCGAACTCGACCTTGGCGCGGCCGAAGAACGTGCCGACGAAGTTGCCCGGGTCGTTGTAGTCACCCGTCCACCCGAGGATGTGCAGGTCCTGCTTTCCGAACTGCTGCACGTCGTCCTTGAAGCCGCCGTTCCACGGCCGCGGGACACCGTTCACCTTGATGCCGACGGCCTGAAGGTCGTTCGCCAGGATCGTGAAGATCTCCTGCGGGTTCGGCATGTACGGCCGGGACACCTCGGTCGGGTAGTAGAAGTTCAGCGTCAGGTCGCTGGCGCCCGCCTCGGCGAGCAGCTGCTTGGCCTTCTCGACGCTGTACTCGTACTTCTGCACGTCGGTGGCGTAGCCGGTCACCGTGCTCGGCATGAACGCGTCGGCGACGGCGGAGCCACCCGGAGCCTTGGTCTGCACCAGCTGCGCCCGGTTCAGCGCGTACGCCAGCGCCTGCCGGACCCTCACGTCCTTGAGCTTCGGGTTGTTCTTCTGGTTGATGCCCATGTAGAGGATGTTGAACGCGGGCCGGTTCAGGACGTTGAAGTCCTTGGCGAGCGCCTCGCGGTCGGCCGGGGCCGGGAAGTCGATGGCCTGGACGGTGCCGGCGCGCAGTTCCTGCTTCCGGGTGTTCTCGTCCTTGATGATCTTGATGATCATCTTGTCGACTTTGGCCTTGTCGCCCCAGTAGCCGGCGTTCTTGTTCAGCGTGATCTCGCCCTTGGCCTTGTCCCAGCCGCCGAACGTGAACGCGCCCGTACCGACCGGGTGCTCGTTCGCGAAAGCGCTGTACGAGAACGAGTCACCGCTCTGCGTCACCATGTCGGCGTCGTACTGCTTGAGGGCGGTCGGGCTCGCGATCGAGAACGCGGTCAGCGCGAAGGCCCCCGGGAAAGCGCCCTTGTACTTCTTCAGCGTCAGCACCGCGGTGTTCGCGTCCTGCGCCTTGCAATTGTCGTAGACCGCGTCCGGGTTACCGGCGAAGCCACCGAAGACATCGGAGTAATAGATCATTTGGCTCTGGGCGGCATCGCCCTTCATGTTGTACCAGCGGTCGAAGTTGTAGCAGACGGCGGCGGCGTCGAGCGCACTGCCGTCATGGAACTTCACGCCCTGACGAAGCTTGAACGTCCAGACCTTGCCCGTCGCGTCGTGCTCGTAGGTCTCGGCGAGACCCCCCTGTAGATCGGCGCTGCCGGGTTTGTGATCGACCAGCGTGTCGTACATCTGCCGGATCGGCCGGAACGATTCGCCGTCGTCGTTGAAGATCGGATCGAAGTTCTTCGGATCTCCAGCGCCCGCGAAGATGAACGTACCGCCGGCCTTGCCGGTGGAGCCAGTGTCACGGTTACTGTCCGCGCAGCCGGCCGTACCGGCTGCCAACGCGGCAACGGCCGCGACGGCGATCGCCGTCTTGAGCCCTCTCGCCTGCATCTCTCACCTCTCGCATGCGCTCGACCACTGCCGGGGTTCTGGCCTCGGTCCGTTATGCCGGACGCAGGTACCGCGTCCGTGAGGCGGACGCTAGTGCCGCCAAGACCAAGAACGGAACGACATGACCGCAATCGAGATGGAGAGGTTACGTAACGAGGAATGTCCGGCAACGCCCCAACAGTGTCACACTGCGCGGCGGCCCTCGAAGGCCCTGCCGAGCGTGATCTCATCGGCGTACTCGAGATCGCCGCCGACCGGGAGACCACTCGCCAACCGGGTCACCGCGATCCCCATCGGTTTCACCATCAGGGCCAGGTACGTCGCCGTCGCCTCGCCCTCGGTGTTCGGATCCGTCGCGATGATCAGCTCCTTCACGGCGCCCGTGGCGAGGCGGGCCAACAACTCCCGGATCCGCAGGTTGTCCGGCCCGATGCCCTCCAACGGGTTGATCGCGCCGCCGAGCACGTGGTATCTGCCGCGGAACTCACCGGTCCGCTCGACCGCCACGACGTCCTTCGGCTCCTCCACGACACATAGGACATCCGCCGTACGCCGCGGATCCCGGCAGACGCGGCACTGCTCCGACTCGGCCACGTTGTAGCAGGTCGTGCAGAACCGGACCAGCTCCTTCACCTTGCGCAGCGCGCTCGAGAGCCGGTTCACGTCCGCCGGGTCGGCGGAGAGGATGTGGAACGCGATCCGCTGGGCACTCTTCGGCCCGACACCTGGAAGCCGGCCCAGCTCGTCGATCAGGTCCTGGATGGCGCCTTCGTACACGTCAGAAACCGGGCAGAGTGAGACCGCCCGAGACCGGGCCCATCTTCTCCTCGGTCACCTGACGGACCGACTCGGCAGCGTTGTGCAGAGCGGCCACGATCAGGTCCTCGAGCGTCTCGACGTCGTCCGGGTCGACGGCCTTCGGGTCGATCTTCACCGACTTGATCTCGCCCAGCCCGGTCAGCGTCGCCGTGACGAGGCCGCCACCGGACGTACCGGTCAGCTCCGTCTCGGCCAGCTCCGCCTGAGCGGAGGCCACCTGCTGCTGCATCTTCTGGGCCTGCTTCATCAGCTGCTGCAGGTTCGGCTGTCCACCAGGACGCACGGCGGCTCTCCTTCCGTAGGTTGATACGACACCAGCGTAGTCAGATCGCCATCATGCGTGCCCACGCAGCCTCGTACAGCATCGTCAACGGGACGGAACCCGCGCCGGATGCGGGCAACCGCCCCGCCAGCTCCGCCCCGAGGCGGTTGAGGCCGTCCTGCCAAGCCGCCCCGTACGGCGCCGGCGAATCCGGGAAGCCTCCATGATCGAGCACCAGGATTGCGCCCTCCCCGTCCGCGTGCACCTCGACGCGCAGCCGGGATCCAGTGCCGTCGGGGAACCGGTAATCCAGGTCGAGCCGCCGTCCGGGCAGGCAGTTCAGCACGGTCAGCAGCACCACTGCGTCGAGTCCGAACAGCAGTCGGACCGTTCCGCCGGGCCGCCGGTCGCCGTCGATCGCCGCCAGCCACCGCGCCACCCGCTCGGGTGTCACCAGTGCAGACCACACGGCCACCGGATCAGCCGGGAACCGCAGCTCGAACCGCACCGCCGATCCCGTCGGCGTCTGCCGCATCCGCCCGAGGACCACCCCGGCCGGCGTCACGCGTCCCCGCCGATCCGTTCCGCCCCGAACGCGTCCCGCAGCAGTTGCACCGCCTGCTGCTCACTGCTCTGTCGCGCGGTCTTCTCGTCGACGACCACGTCGAGCGGCACATCACCGGGGTCGAACCCCTCGTACTGCGCCTCCGGCCGCCCCTGCGCCGGGGCGGCCGGCTTGGCGCCGCCGCCGGGTCCGTCGTACTCCGGGTCGTAGGGCGGTTCCTCCGCCGGTGACCCGTCGGGCCAGGTGGTTCCCGCTCGAGCTGCCGCGGCCCGCGCGGCCTGAACAGCTTCAGACGGAGTACGCGCCGAGCCTCCCGCCGCGGATTGAGCAACCCCGTCAGCGGCCGTCACCGAACCGCCGTCCCGCCCAGCCCCGGCGGCTCGTCCGTCTCCGTTTACGGCCCCACCTCCTCCGTTTACGGCCCCACCTCCCGGATGGCCGCCACCGAAGGATCCACCGCCCGCCGCCGCACTGCCCGCCGCCGCACTGCCCGCCGCCGCACTGCCCGCCGCTGCACCACCTGCCGCCGCACCGTCTGCCGCCGCACCACCTGCCGGGCCGGCGCCTGCACGTCCGCCGTCAGTCGGTCCAACGGACGCCGCCGGATTCTGCGGCGCCGCGGACGGTCCGCCGAGCCGGGCCGGTTCGGGCCAGTCGTCGCCGGACGTCGCCGCCGCAGGGGGCGGCGATACTGGCGGCGCTGCCGGACGCAGCGGTGCAGACTGCGGCTGAACCGGGGCCGCGGGACGGGACGGTGTCGCCGCACCGGCCGCGCCGGACACCTCGCAGCGAATCTGCCACCGTCCCCCGAGCGCCTCGTACAGCGCCTCGACAAGCAGGTCCGGCTGATCGGAGACCATCCGCGCATGCGCCGGGAACCGGAACGTCAACACGACGGTCTGCCCCTCGAGATCCCGTACGGTCGCCCCGTGCGCCAGTGCGGCGATCTTCTTGCTCTTACGCCCGACCATGGCCACGATGTCCGGCCATGTCTCTCGCACCGAGGCTGCCGACAACTGCCCCGGCACCGCCACGCCGGGGTCGATGTCGTTCGCGGGCGGGTCCGGAATGACGGCTGGAGAACTGGGCTGTCGCGGCGGCGCGGTTCCACCAGCGGCGGACTCGGCCACCGCGCCGCCCGCTCCACCCCACGCCGGACCGCCGGCTGACCCACCGCCCACCGGTCCACCGGCCGCCGATCCAGCCGCTGTGGAACCGGCGGAGCCTGAACCGACCGCCACCGAACCGTCAGCGGAATAGCCGCTTGGCGTTGTCTGAGATCTGACGTCGGCGTCGTGCCGAGCGGAGGCGGCCGCTGCCAGGCCACCCACAGGTTGTTGACCGATGGCCTGTCCGCCGGCCTCCTGGTCGCCAGCCGCCCGGGTCCCTGCCGCCTGGGCCGCTGAGTCGTGTTCCGCCCAGCTCGGCGCTCCCCGTCGGGCCGCGTCGTGCCCCTTCGACGGGTCGCGTGCCACCGCGTCACCACCGTGGCCCGCCGTCACGTCACCACCATGGCCCGCCGTCACGTCACCACCATGGCCCGCCGTCACGTCACCACCGTGGCCCGCGATCGCGTCACCACCATGGCCCGCCGTCATGTCGACGCCCGGATTGGAGCGCTCCGCGCTCGGCCCACCGCCGAACCGGCCTGCAGCAGGCCCACCCTCCCCGTTCGGGGCGGCGGAAGCCGGGCGGTCCAGAGCTGCGGGGGTTTGGGAAGCGGCAGGAGCGACCGCCGGGCGTACCTGGTGATCTTGAAGGGTGAGGCGGCGTTCCATGCGCTCCAGGCGCTGCAACAAAGCGCTGGTCGCGTCCTGCGCCCCCGGCAGCAGCATGCGGGCCGCGATCAGCTCGAGGAGCAGACGCGGCGCGGTTGTGCCGCGCATCTCCACCAGACCGTCGTGCACGATGTCGGCGCAGCGTGACAGCGTGGCCGGCCCAAGCCGGGTCGCTTGTCCGGTCATGCGCTCGACCTGGTCGGCCGGTCCGTCGATGAGGCCCTTCGCGACCGCGTCAGGAACCTGCTGCATGACGATCAGGTCGCGGAGGCGTTCGAGGAGGTCGGAGGCGAAGCGCCGCGCGTCGTGCCCGGCCTGCGCCACCCGGTCGATCGTCGCGTAGGCCGCGGCGCCGTCGCCCGCGGCGAGCGCGTCACACATCTCGTCGATCAGCGCGACGTCGGTGACCCCCAGCAGCGTCACCGCACGCCGGTAGTCGACCCCATCTGGTCCGGCACCGGCGATCAACTGATCGAGTACGGACAGCGTGTCCCGCGCGCTCCCGCCGCCCGCGCGCACCACCAGCGGAAACACCGCCGGATCAACTTTCACACCCTCCGCGGCGGTCAACTGCTCCAGGTACGGCCGCAGCGTCGCCGGCGGGATCAACCGGAATGGATAGTGATGGGTACGCGACCGGATAGTCCCGAGGACCTTCTCCGGCTCCGTCGTCGCGAAGATGAACTTGACGTAGTCCGGCGGCTCCTCGACCAGCTTGAGCAGCGCGTTGAACCCCGCCGAGGAGACCATATGCGCCTCGTCGATGACGTAGATCTTGTAGCGGCTGCTCGCGGGTGCGAAGAATGCCTTCTCCCGCAGGTCGCGAGCGTCGTCGACGCCGCCGTGGCTGGCCGCGTCGATCTCGATCACGTCGATCGATCCGCCGCCGTCGTTCGCGAGCGACCGGCACGATGCGCACTGCCCACACGGCTCCGGCGTCGGCCCCCGCTCGCAGTTCAGCGAACGAGCCAGGATCCGCGCACTGCTCGTCTTGCCGCACCCGCGCGGTCCCGAGAAGAGATAGGCATGGTGCAGCCGCCCGCTTCGCAACGCCTGAGACAGCGGCTCGGTGACGTGCTCCTGGCCGATGACCTCGGCGAACGTGCGCGGACGATACTTGCGGTAGAGCGCGAGTGCCACGCCGCTAGCTCCTCTCGACCGCGCCATTGTCCGTCGACCCACCGACGAGAACCAGCCCGGTCCCATGGGGGTGACGCCGCGCCCGCGGCCGGGGCATGAAAAGACCTCTCGTGCACCCGCCAGAGCCCGCTTATCCTTGCTGCCTTCCGGCCCTGGGGAGGTTCACGAGATGCGCGCCGCACGAGAGGCTTCCAACAGTGTACCGGGTCGGATCCGGGGTTCGGTCAGGGTGGCGCCGTACCGGACGGGCTGTGTTCTGTAAGCTGTCACACGGAGGATTCGCCTAGTGGCCTAGGGCGCACGCTTGGAAAGCGTGTTGGGTTAACACCCTCACGAGTTCGAATCTCGTATCCTCCGCCAGCTTGACCAGGCAAAACGTTGAAGGCCGGCCCCATCGGGACCGGCCTTCTTGCTACCTCCGTCTCAGTTTCGGTCTCAATGCGGACCGGCTGGAGCCGTTTGGCGGCCTCGCGTCGGCCCTCTCGGCCGCGACCTGCTCGGTCGCCGACTTCCAGATCAGGCCGCCGACCCGCTTGGCGATGTCGGCCCGGATCGGGTCGGTCACGTGCTGGTATCGAGTCGCCATGCTCGCGCTCGCCACCCCTTGACCCCATCGCGGCGCACCCGTGGACCTGGAGGATCAGCAGCACGGCGGCGGGCCATGCGTCTTGTAGCCGACCCGGTTCCGGATGCCGGCATCCCGCAGGATCCCTTTCCATTCGTGGTAATCGGGATCTGGATCAGGGGATGGCCGATATGAGAACAGGCTTCTTCACCATGGAGCGCGGGCTGGCGGCCATGACAGACGGCTGCTATTCGGCTCCGTACTCGTTCGCCTGATCCGACGGCCGTGGGGATCAGCGGACGCAGCGAACATATCCGGCAGCGGCTTCCCGGTACGTGGTGAAGCCGTCGTTGTAGTTGAGTGCCCAGCGCAGGGCCGGTTTCGGGGACGGCCGGGTCGCCGTCCAGTATGGGGCGTTCTTGGCGGTTCCAGGGAATGCCTGGATGTCGATGGCAGGCGCGACGCGGGTCTCGTCGACAGTGGTGGCGAGCTCCTGGACGCTCGGTAGGCGCCAGTTGTGCCCGCCGAGACCCAGGCCCGCGCAGTAGGAGGCGGCGGCATCCGCGGGCATCGAGGGTGAGATGGCGCGCTGCCAGGTCTGGCCGGTCGCTGGGTCGTGGACCTCTCCGTCGGCGACGCGGTATTCGGGTCGGCCGCTGCCGTTGGACGACCGGACGCAGCGGACGTTGTAGGCGCCGCTCTGGTAGGCCGCGTTGCTGCTCAGGCCCTCGTAGAAGTTGATGATCCAGGCACGCAGCGGCTGCTTCGTGACCGCCCACGGCGACGAGGTCCAGAAGAATCGGGCCGGGGTGCCGGGGAAGGCCGCGGTGTTGATTGCGGGACCGTTGCGGGTGCTGTCGACGATCGAGGTCAGCTCGACCCGGCTGGGCAGGTGCCAACCGCCGCCGGCCAGGCCGAGGTTCGCACAGTACGACTTCGCGGCCTCGAACGTGTACGCCTGCGGGGCGGGAGTCTGTTGCCAGGTCAGGCAGGTGACGTTGTCGCGAACCGTGCCGTCGCGAAGGCTCGTGTAGCTGGCCGGGTGGGGTAGGCCGGTCTTTACCGGGTTGGGCATCGGCCAGTTCGCCCAGATCCGGGACAGACCTGCGCCGCAGGCAGCTTGAGAGGGGCTGACGGCGGCCTTGGCCGTGGCCTTGGCGGTGGCCTTGGCGGTGGCCTTGGCGGTGGCCTTCTCCGCAGTCGCGGTCTTCGCCTGCGTAGGGCTGGGGGTGAATGTGGCCGATGGCGTATCGCTGCGCGGCACCTCCGGTGCCGGCGCGACGACCGGGGACACGGCCGGCGGCCGGTCGGGCCTGCCGGCGTACGCGATGCCCGCACCAGTCGCCAGCACGACCGCGATCGCGATCGCGACAGTGACGGGCTTGGCGCGTGCCGCCCTGGCCAGGTGATACGCGGCACCGACCAGTCCCCGTTCGCTGCGCTCGCGCATCGGCAAATCTCCCGCTTCACGTCGACCGAAAATGGGGACCGTGGCTGCCGCCCGCTTGTGCGCCATTTCCGTCGCGGGCTCGCCTATCGCGGGGCCGACAGTAAATATCTTGGGTGGGTCTGTCAAATAAGGCGGGTCGGGTAATCTACTGCCAGGACCTCGTCACGCCGCTGAATATTACTCCCAGGATACCTATTGACATGCGGCAAAGTAGGCGTCCACGTCGGTGCCGCTATACCGAATGCTCAAGGCAGCCTTAAGAAAGGTTTTTGTTGCTTGACGCAATCAGTGCGATCCCGACAATGCCCGTCGCTACCAAGACACGCCTTCGGATTCGGTGAGCGGGACCGAACCAGCGTTGGACCTGGATGATCGAGGCGGAGCCGGTTGGGTGACGTGGGGCGTGGAAGCTGGGGTGCGTGCCCAGCCAGGTCCGCACGGCCAGGGTCCTGTGGGTGCCGTAGCTGTCGCAGACCAGGTACACGGCAACTCGGCGGGCAGGGCTTGGGTCGGGCTTCTTCGTCTACGCAGAGCACCACGGCCGAGCAGTCGCCGGACCTCGTCCGTGAACGACGCATTCAACCCGGCAGCGGAGCGTGTGGGTGCGAATAACTTTCGAGACAGAAGTTTACGCGTGGAGAATTGGCGCTGACGGCGGCGGTCGTACATCCGCGTCGGCGGCGCAGTTCCCCAGATACCAGGCTGTTCTCGGGTTCGCCTTGACTCAAGGCGACTCTGTCATCTGCAAATAAACGGCGAATGAAGTGATCTCAACAAGATCCGGGTAGGTATTTGTATTCGAAGTGGGTCAGGTGCAGCGCAGCGGCGACGATGTCGCCGATACGGCGCGGGCTGACGGTGGCATGACGCAAGGTTTTCCAGCGTCCGATCAGGATCGCGAATCCGCGTTCGCCTTGCCAACGTAGGCCGC
>CBIHNN010000141.1:0-9088 GCA_966211315.1 uncultured Micromonosporaceae bacterium
GTGCGGGTGTTCCTGCAAACCGGCGGGGCCACCATCCTCGGCATCCCGACCGGCAGCGGCGGGGGTCTGCTCGGTGTCCTGGTCTGCCTGACGATGCTGTGGGTCCTAGTCAAGCTCCCGAGCTGGATGAAGATGTACATCCTCGGCCCGCTCGGACAGCGCAACGGACGCGGCTTGCTCGGCCAGATCCTGCAGACGTACCTCACCCTTAAGACGCTGGGCGCTGCGGCCGGTCTCCTCAAGGGCGGCGGCGCGGCAGCGGCAAAGGCAGCGGGGACGAAAGCGGGGACGGCCGGTCGGCGTCCGTCCCCGATCCGCGCGGGCGCGGGACGGGCAGCCCAAGCCATCGGGTCACGGCCGTCCCCGGCTCCCGCCGGGCCGGTCGCGTTCAGCCACGCCCCTGTCACCCAGACCCCGCTGGCGCAGCCAGCGGGGACGAACGGTGCCCCTGCGTTCAGCCATCCGCCGCAGGCAGCCACGCCCGGACCGAAGCCGTCCGGCCCTGCGCCCGGCGCCGGGTTCTCGCACCCGGTGACGGCGCCTGCCTCGCCCACGCCGTCTGGACCGCCGACGCCGGTGGCGTTCAGTTCCGCCACGGCGACGCCCGCGGCGAGGACTGCGACCGGTCCAGCACCCTCAGCGGCGTTCTCGACGCCAGCCCGGCCGCAGAGCGCACCGCGCAGGCCCCCGGCGCCGGTGACACCGGTGTTCTCGTCCGCACCTGCCGGTAAGGGCACCCCGGCAAGGCCCGCCAGCCGGCCCACGCCGAAGCCACGACCGACCACGGCAACCCGACCCACCGCCGCGGGCCGCCCGGCCGCCACGGCGACTCCGGCGGCACCGGCCCGGCCGAACCCGATACCCCGCAGCACGGCCGGGACACCGCGCACTGCTGGCGGAACCGCACGAGCCAAGACGACGCCCACCACCACCCCGCCGTCGGCGCCGCGAGTCGACCCGGCACCTCGAGCGGCATCGGCGCCGCGCTCCGCTTCGGCTCCGCGTCCGAGCCCGAGTCCGCAGCCGACCGGTACCGCCCGTGTAGCACCAGCGGGCCGGGCACCGCAGCACCCCGTTGCGCCACCGCCACCACCGCCGCCCGTGCAGCGACCGAGGACAACACCGTCCTCGCCGGTGCCGCGTCCGGCACCGAGTCTGGCCCCGGTGTTCAGGGCGGCGCCCCCGCCTCCGTCGGTCAGCGACCCGGCGCCGCCTGCGGCCGTCCCGGCACCGGCGGCCCGGCCAGCTCGCCGCAAGCCGTCGTCCCCGCCAGCGGTCCGGCCGTCCCCGAAGCCCATCGCGCCGTCCCGGCGCCGTCCCCGAGGAAGTGATGCCACATGAGCCGCCGCGCTGAGGAGGAACCGCTGCGGGCGCGGGTGCCCGCCGACATCGAGCGCCCGGACAAGATCGCGTTCGGGTTCACCGCCCGCCAGTTGGTGATCCTGAGCATCACAGCTCTCGTCCTGTACGCGGCGTGGACGGCCGTCGCGACCCGGGTCCATCCGCTTGTCTTCGTCGCGGCGTCGTTGCCGATCGCCGGGGGCGCGTTCTTCCTCGCGGTCGGGCGACGCGACGGGCTCCCGCTCGACGGGTGGCTTCTCGCCGCGTTGCGCCACCGCCGGGCGGCGCACCGGCTCGTCCCGGCCGACGGACCGATCCGCCCGGCCCCGGCGTGGGTGTCCACCACGCAGGGGCCGGGCGACCGGCTCTCGCTCCCAGCGCCGTTGCGCCTGCCCGCCACCGGCATCACCGCCGACGGGCTGATCGACCTCGGCTCGGACGGCACGACCGGGTTGGTTACCGCGTCCACGGTGGCGTTCGGGCTGCGCACCCCGGCCGAGCAGAACGGCCTGGTCGGCGGGTTCGCCCGCTGGTTGCACAGCCTCGACGGGCCGACGCAGATCCTCGTGCGCGCCGAGCCGGTCGACCTGACGTTCGTCGCTGACCGGGTCCTGGCGCAGGCGCCGAGCCTGCCGCACCCCGCGCTGGAGGAGGCGGCCCGCTCGCATGTGGCGTTCCTCGACGACCTTGCCGCGCGCCGGGAGCTGCTGCACCGGCAGGTCATCGTCGCGTTGCGCAGCACACGCGGCGCGGGGCTGAGCCTGCACCGCGCGGGTGAGGCCGTGCGCGCGTTGTCGGCGTGCGAGGTGACGGCGTCGGTGCTCGACGCCCCGGACACCGCAGCTGTCCTAGCGACGTGCCTCAACCCCACCGGCGTCGCGCCCGCCGGACCGTCTACCGCGATCGAAGGTGAGTACCCGTGAAGCTGTTCAACCGGAGCACGCCGTCCCGGCGCCGTCCCGCCGTCCCCGATGCGGGGACGACCGTGCCGGGGGCGCCGGACGCCGTTGAAGTCGGACGGCGCTCGGCCCGGATCGGCGACGACTACACCGCGACCCTCGTCGTCACCGGGTATCCGTCCGAGGTCGGTCCGGGCTGGTTGGAGCCGCTGCTCGCCTACCCGGGACGGGTGGACGTCTCGCTGCACATCGAGCCCGTCCCGCCCGTGATCGCCTCCGATCGGTTGCGCAAGCAGCGGGGCCGGTTCGAGTCGTCGCGCCGGCACGACGCTTCAAAGGGTCGCCTGGATGACCCCGAACTGGATGCCGCCGCGGCGGATGCCGCCGAGCTTGCCGCCCGCGTCGCGCGGGGAGAGGCGCGGCTTTTCCGCCTCGGTCTCTACCTGGCAGTGCACGCTCCGACGGAGGCAGAACTCACCGATCGGGTGGCCGAGGTCCGAGCGGTCGCCTCGTCGCTGCTGTTGACCACGGCACCGGTGACCTGGCGCCAGCTACAGGGCTGGATCACCACACTGCCCCTGGCCTATGACGCGCTGGACATGCGGCGGGTTTTCGACACCGACGCACTCGCCGCCGCGTTCCCGTTCACGTCGCCTGACCTGCCCTCGACCGCCGGTGACACGGGCATGGGCGTCCTGTACGGACTGAACCTGGGTTCGGCCGGGGTGGTGGTCTGGGACCGGTGGGCGCAGTCGAACTTTAACGCGGTCATCCTCGCCCGCTCCGGCGAGGGAAAGTCGTACCTGGCGAAGCTGGACCTGCTGCGTAACCTCTACCTCGGTGTCGAGGCGTTCGTCATCGACCCCGAAGACGAGTACCTGAAACTCGCCGACGCGGTCGGCGGGACGGTCATCCGGCCCGGCGCCCCCGGGGTACGGATCAACCCCCTCGACCTGGACACCGACGACGAGCAGGCTCTGGGCAACCGGGCGTTGTTCATGCAGACGTTCGTCTCAGTGCTGACCAGCGACGGCGCCGCGACGGGGTCGCCGCTGCCCGCTGAGGAGGCCGCCGCGCTCGACGTCGCGGTCCTCGCGGCGTACCGGGCGAAGGGCATCACCACCGACCCGCGCACCTGGAGGCGCCCGCCGCCGCTGCTCGCCGACGTGGCCGCCGAGCTGACCCGTCTTGATGATGCCGGCCGTCGGGTCGCCGCCCGGCTGCACCCGTACGTGCAAGGCAGCTTCAAGACGTTGTTCGACGGGCCGACCACGACCGCCGCGGAGGGACACCTCGTCGTGTACGCGATCAAGGACCTGCCGGACGAGTTGAAGCCCGTCGGAACGCTGCTGACCCTCGATGCGATCTGGCGGCAGGTCAGCGCCGGTAACCGCACCGGCGACATCGAGTCGCAGGTCCGGCGAATGGTGCTCGTCGATGAGGCGTGGCTGATGCTGCGCGCCGGGCTCGGTGCACAGTTCCTGTTCCGGCTGGCGAAGTCCGCCCGCAAGTACGGCGCCGGCCTAACCGTGGTCACGCAGGACGCCGCCGATGTCCTCGCCACGGAGGTCGGCCGGGCGGTCGCGTCGAACGCGGCGACGCAGGTGTTGCTACGGCAGGCTCCGCAGGCCATCGACGCCGTGGCGAAGGCGTTCGGGCTCACCGACGGCGAGCGCGCGTTCCTGCTCTCGTGCGCGAGGGGGGATGCGCTCTTGGCGTGCGGGTCGGCGCGGGTCGCGTTCCATTCCCTCGCGTCCGACATTGAACATGATCTTGTCGCGACCGATCCGGCGTTCGCGGGACGGCCGTCATGAGGCCGCCGCTGATGTCGTCCCCGCCGTCCCCGGCGCCGTCCCCGCCGTCTTCGGGCGGCGGGTGCGTCCGGGGACGCGACGGCATCCCGGACTCTCCGCTGGGGGATCTGCTGTGCGGAACCTGGGGCGACGACGCCCTGGACACCGTGTGGCATCTCGTCCGGGACCAGTGGCCGTGGCTAGCGGCCATCGTTGTCGTGCTCGTCGCCACGCGCCGAGCGTTCGTGCTGTGGCGGCGGGCACGCTGGCGCGAGCACGCCGGGCGGGCACGCTGGCTGCAGGTCGTCCCGTCGGTCACCGCGACCCCGGCCGCGACGGTCGAGCTGTGGCGGCTGCTCGCAACCGTGTTGCCGCCGCCGCGCCGGTGGGCGACCCGGCCGCCGCGCATCGTCTGGGAGGTCCAGGCCGACCCGGACGGGATGCGGTGCGGGCTGTGGCTACCGCCCGGCATCAACCCGACCGCCGTAGTCCGGATCTTGCACCGGGCGTGGCCCGGCGTGCGCGCCGAGCAGGCCCGTCCGCCGGTCACCGCGACCACCGACACGGTGGCCGCGTTCGCGTTGCGGCCCACCCAGCCGGAGTGGCTGCCCCTGGTCGAGGACACCGGCGCCACCGTGACCCGCAGGTGGGACACGGCGGCACCGGAGCAGGATCGGCTCCGAGCGGTCTACGACGGACTCGCCGCCGCCGGGCGCACCGGCGGCGGGCTGCTGCAGGTGCACATCAGCCGGGCTCCGGCCCATCGGCTGCGCCTGCTGCGGCGCGCAATGACCAGCCCGGACCGGGCACGTCGTCCGCGCGGCGCCAGCCGCCTCGTGTCATTGCTGGCCGACGGCGTGCGCGCGGTCATCCTGCTGATCCTCAACGTGATCACACCCGGACCGAGTACCCGGCGGCCGACCACGACACGGACCGACCCGTACACCGCCGACCTGGCTCGGCAGGCGCGGGCGAAGTACGCCGCCGCACCGCACCTGCTCGTCGCAGTGCACGCCACCGCGACCGGGCCGACCCGCGCGGCGGCGTCTGCCGCTGCCGCCGACATCACCAGCGGCTACGGGCTGCTGTCGGCGCACTTCGCCCGCCGGCGACTGCGCAGAGGACCTACCGACGCGGTGTCGCGGTGGGTGCCCGAGTCCCGCATGGTCCTCGCCTCCGTGGACGAGGCTGCCGCCCTAGCCAGCCTGCCCACCGAACCGGCCGCGTTCGGCCTCCCCGCCGCCGCGTCCCGGCGCCGGGTCGCCAGCCGAGACATCTTTCGCACCACGACGCATCTCACCGCTCCACGCCCTACACCAGGTGCTGCACGGCCCCCCGCCCGTCCCGAGCCCACCAGCGGCGACAACCCACCCCCCACCGTTTGGAGCACCCCTTGAACACCGTCACCAGTGAGGCACCCGGCGCTGCCCCGGAGCGGCGGCTGCTGTTCGTTCCCGTCAAGGACCGCCACGGCATCGGCGGCAAGGTGATCGGCGTCGCCAACGCCGGACCCAGGATGCGCGTGGGGATCTCCCTCAAGGACTGCCGCTACCACCTGCACGCCCTTGGCCCCACTGGAACCGGTAAGACCACCCTGCTGCTGCGGATGATCCTCGACGACGCGCAAGCAGGCCGAGGTGTCGCCGCGTTCGACCCCGCCAAAGGCGACCTCATCCGTGACCTGCTCGACCGGCTCCCGAAGGAGTGCGGGGACCGGCTTGTCCTCATCGACCCGGACGAGACGAGCGCACCCCCGGCGATCAACCTGCTCGACCCCGGCACGCACGGCGGCACCGCGCATGACGTGGCGGCGAACGTCACCGCCGTCATGTCGAAGGTGTGGGCACGCTGGTGGGGGCACCGCACCGCCGACATCTGCTATCACGCGCTGCTCACCCTCGCCCACCTGCCCGGCTCCACCCTGGCGCACCTGCCCCGGCTGCTGTCCGACAGCAAGTGGCGCTCGGGCCGGGTCCGCGCGGTGACCAACTCGCTCGGGGCATGGGAGGGCAACACCCTCGGCGAGTTCTGGGAGGGCTTCGACGGGCTACCTGCCGGGCAGCGCTCCGGCCTGGTTGCCCCTTTGCTGTCACGTCTGCGGCTCGTCCTGGCGCACCCGATGGCGAACTCGCTGTTCGGTGTCCCGGCGTCGACGTTCTCCTTCGCCGACATCCTCGACGGCGGTGTGCTGCTGGCGCGGCTGCCGAAGGGCGTCATCGGGGAGGACGGCACCCGGCTCATCGGATCGCTGTTGCTGGCCGGATTGTGGCAGGCGACCACCGCCCGCGCCCGCATCCCCGAGGACGAGCGTCCGGACGCGATGGTCGTGCTGGACGAGTGCCACAACTTCCTGCACCTGCCCATCGGCATCGATGACGCCCTCGCCGAGGCCCGCGGCTTGCACACCTCGTTCGTCCTGGCCCACCAGTACCTCGGCCAGTTGTCCGGTGACATGGCCGAGGCGATCGACGCGAACGCCCGGAACAAGGTGTACTTCGCCCTGGCCCCCCGCGACGCGGTTGACCAGGCCCGGCACCTGCGCCCGTACCTCGATGACGGCGATCTGATCCGTCTCGGCGGCTACGAGGTCGTCCTCCGGCCTGTCGCTGACGGCCGGGTCGTGCCTCCGGTGACGGCCGACACCGAGCCGCCGCCGCCGGCAGTGAAAGGCCGCTCGGCGCAGCTCCGCCGGGCAGCCCGGCAACGGACCGGTCTGCCGGCCAAGGACCGCAAAGAGCTGCTCGGCAACGCCGTGACAGCACCAGTGAGCGATGTGACCTCAGCAGACATTGACGTAACGGCTGACGGTTTGGTCGGTCGCAACACCTTCGCTGTTCATGGCGTGGACTCACTAGAGGCGTCAAACGAGCTGTCTAACGAGCGATCTAACGAGGGCTCCAACGAGCCGGAAGCCTCGCCTGAACACACCCCCCTGAACGCGACGTACGCGCACGTGGACGCGGCTGAGGAGGACTGGTGGAACGGAACCGACTGATAGATACCACTCCCAGTACGACCCCCTCATCCCCCCAGGGCTCACGCCTCACGGCGTCCGTCGTAGCCGGTGAACTCGCTCGACTCACCCCCCGCGATCGCACAATCCTCGAACTACTCAATCAACACCAGACCTTGACCACCGAGCACCTTGTCGACCTCGCCTTCGGCTCCACGGGCCGTGCCCGCAACCGCCTTAACCTGCTGCTCGCCCGCGACATCCTCGACCGGTTCCGCCACTACCACCGCCCCGGCTCGCAGTCATGGAGATGGACCCTCGGCCCCGTCGGCGCGGCCATCGTCGCCGCCGGGCGCGGCGTGAGCCTGCCCCGGCCGTCCGCCGTCCGGGACGCCACGGCCCGACTCGCCATGTCCCCGACACTGACCCACCGTCTGACCGCGAACGGCTTCTTCGTCGCGCTGACCGCGCACACCCGTACCCACCCCGGTACCCGGCTGGCCCGGTGGTTCAACGAGTCCCGATCGCGTGAGGCCGCCGGAAACCTGGTCCGCCCCGACGGTCACGGCGTGTGGGTCGTCGCCGGACGCGCGGCCCCGTTCTGGTTGGAAGTTGATCTCGGTACCGAGCCGTTGCGCCGCGTCGCGGGCAAGCTGCCCGGGTACGCCGCGCTCGGCACCGACCGGGCGTACCCCGTCCTGTTCTGGTTCACCAACGGCGCGCGTGAGGCCAACCTGCACGCGCACCTCACCCGGACCGGGGTGCCGGACGGGGTGACCGTCGCGACGGCCGCCGCCGACCACGCGGACAGCGACGGCGGCCCCGCCGGTCAGGTGTGGCGGGTCGTCGGCCGGTCGGCCCGTGTCGCCCTGGTCGACATCAGCCCGGCCCCCGGGGGTGCCCCGTGGGACGGCTGATCTGGTACGTCGCGGCCGGGTTCGTGGCGTTCGTCGTGATCATCGCCGGGGCGGCGGCCGGGGTCGCGTCCCTGCTGTTCGGCAGTGAGGACAGCGCCGGACTCGGCGGGGGCGGATCGTGCTGGGCCACCATCACCGCGCCCGACGCGAGCCCGCAAGGGCTCACCGGCGAGCAGGTCGGCAACGCTCGCACGATCGTGACCGTCGGACAACGCCTGGGTGTGCCGCCGCGCGGGTGGGTGATCGCCGTCGCGACCGCACTCCAAGAATCGACTCTGATCAACGTACGAACCGCCGTCGATCACGACTCGTTGGGGCTGTTCCAACAGCGCCCGTCGCAAGGGTGGGGCACCCCCGCACAGGTCACCGACCCCGAATACGCGGCGACGAAGTTCTACGAGCGGCTCGTCAGGGTGCCCGGCTGGGAGTCGATGGCGCTCACGGACGCCGCTCAGGCCGTGCAACGGTCCGCGTACCCGGGCGCGTACGCCAAACATGAAGCGCGGGCAACGGCCATCGTGACCGCGTACACCGGCGGCACCCTGCCGAGTTGCGACGGCGCCACCATCGCGGCGAGCGGCTGGACCCGCCCCGTCGTCGGCACCGTCGGATCAGGCTTCCGCACCAGCGACCGCCCCGGCCACGACGGCGTCGACATCATGGCCCCGAAAGGCACCGTCATCCGGGCGGCATCGTCTGGCACCGTCGCGCGGGTGGTGTGCAACGTCGCGGGCACCACCTCACCTCCCACCGGCGGCCCGATGCCGTGCGACACCGACGGCCACCCCGGGCTCGGCGGCTGCGGGTGGTACGTCGAGATCCGGCACGCTGGCAACATCGTGTCCCGCTACTGCCACATGGTCCGGCAACCGTCGGTGAGCGTCGGTCAGTCCGTGTCCGCCGGGCAACCCATCGGGCACGTCGGATCGTCCGGCAATTCGTCCGGACCGCACTTGCATTTCGAGATCCACACCGGAGTACCAGCGATGGAGAACAATGCGGTAAACCCGGTTTCATTCATGTCCGATAAAGGTGTTTCCCTGTAGTCCGACGAGTTTACTTTCCGCCACGGCAAACCGACCCCACTACACCCGACGCGCGCCCGGCCACTACAGGCCCGGGGCGGCCGCGTTGGCCAGAAGAACGAAGACGAAACAGCCGCTAAACGCCCCATGTATCCCGCGG
>CBIHNN010000142.1:0-8838 GCA_966211315.1 uncultured Micromonosporaceae bacterium
CCGCTCCAGCAACTCACCCGCGGTCCGGGCCGTCCGGGCAGCCTCTATCCTGGCAACAGCAGCCGCCTTCGATCTTGTTGTCTTCACAAACACATGATCAACAGGTGGCTGCGTCCATGTTGGACGCTACCCCTACCGCATCCCAGCAGGTCGGACTGCTAATGGCGGCTGCCGTACTAGATGCAAGCTGAACTCTGAGCTGAGTGTTCATTGCAGAGAAAACTCAGGATAAATTACCTGGAGTCTGGAAGGACCCCTCTCGCAGCAAGGTATCCACGATAAGCGCGACCGCTGCCGACGTTACAAGGACCGCACCTACAAGCAGGGTCCACCGAGTCGCAGCACGATGCTTCCCGCGCCAAGCGATGATAGTTGCGGCGATTGGCACTACTGGGACAGATATATAACCAAAAACGAAGTACGCGACTAGAGAAAGGGCGGCCGTTGCCGACACGAGGTGACCGTCACTGATTCGCGTCGCAGGTTCCGGCGTCGACATGGCTGATCGTGGACTACTCATCGTGATGTGACCTTTCGCCGAAGGGCGGCTCAGCTTAGCTGACCCGCCCTTCGTCACGCTAGAACCCGCCCAACTCTGCCGCGGTACTGCCGTCACGGTGGCTGTAAAGCTTGATCCACGGGTGCATCTCGACGGTGCACGAGAGCCTGATCGGGCAGCCTTCGAAGGATACCTGAGCATAGGTCTCGTAATATGCGATGCCATACGCGTCACGGAATGCAACGTTTGTCGGACCGTTCTTCAGACCTCGGTACTTCCAACCCATTGCCACGGCGGGGCCATACACGTAACCCTCCACGGTGGGCGTTTCGATGCTGGTGACTGTGCCTGCGCCCGAGTCATAGCAAAACTCCACCTCCAACCGGAAACGCCATAGGCGGATTTTGGTTAATCCACCCACGCCGTATCCGACCGCCCAGTTTGTCTTGCATGTGCTCGCCGTGGTCGCGGATACGTCCAGGTCGGACGTTTCGAAGACCATTCGCGTAGGCAGAAAATCTTTGACTTGACGCAGCTCGTCAGCGGTCAGCTCCTTGAACTGGTTGAGATCGGCGATGATGCCCAGCTCGCGTGGTGCTGATTTGATGGCCGCAGTCAGTTCTTCAAGGGCCTTGGAGTGTTCTGAGTCGTCCGCCCTTGCCGGAACATCTGTCGCAACAAGCATTGAAGCGGTGGCCGCAAACGCGATCAATGCGCGGGATAGTGCTATTGAAACTCGCCCCACCGATTAGCCTTCCCCGAGATAGTTGATGATCATGCATGCATGCATGCCCGAGGACGGTACACAGTCAATCGACTTGCCTCAACCGAGGGTGACTTTGCCCACCACACTAGAAGGAACACTTTCATGCTAATCGAATTAGCTGTGTTGAGTCGCTGACGGAGCAACATCCTGTACGGAAGCCGCCTGAACGATGCAGGCGACTACTAACCTCAACCCTTCGTCAAGGGCTGTCCAAGGACTGGGCTGGAAACGCGGAAGTGCCTTCTCATCTGGGAAAATCGGGCTTGTCGAGAGTCCTGATCTCTACGGCAGGCACTTGCAGGGTGCAGGCTACCCAGGTGGCGCACTAGGTCGCCCGCCGATTCCTGGACGAGGCCGCTTCCTGTGCCACTCCACGATGCGGTCCGGCCGCCACATATGTGTACGACCCACGGTCGCATCGGGGGCCGGCATCTGACCCCGCTTTCGGTAGTTGGTCACCGTCGTTGAGTGAACACCTAGGAACGATGCGACGTCTGCTGTCGTCCACCACTCAGCAGCAGGGTCGGGGATGGCGGCGGTCACGGGAATATTGTCCATCATCGGGCGCGGAAGGCTAACACTGCTCTCCCATCCACGTCGGGCTGATCCAAGCCAGAATCTGTGAGAAGTTTCTGTACGGGTTCAAGGCGGCCCGCTTCGCAGGCCGCTCGCGCCGCCGAACAGGGCCGGACCTGCCGGTCCGCCGCTCGACGCCTTCCGCTTCGCTCGCGGCGTCGGCGGTTCCAGCCCGCCGGACGGCGCGACATACGAAGAAGCCCCGGACCGCCTCTGATGCAGACAAGTTCCGGGGCTTCGATGTTGTGAGATATGGCCGGCAGTCCGAGGGAGTGGGGTGGCCAGCGGGCTAACTGGTTGCCTCAGCTGCTGGCGTACGTCGCTCGGCCCGACGCGTTCTGGTCCGTCGCAGCACCGCGGCCGCGCCGTTGATGGCCACAGCGTTGATCAAGGCACCCACCGCGACGCACACGGCGAGCGACAGCCACCAAGGGTCCGAGATTGTGTTGATCACCGGGAGTGTCAGGATCACCCCGGGCATGGACAGGGGAAGCAACACGATTTCGGGTTGGCTGTAGTTGGGTCCCGATGGCGCCATGTGGATCGACACCAGGACGTGGGTGGTGACCGCGGCGACCACCGCTAGGTAGATCCGCGAGACCCAGCTACCAACGAACCAACGCACGATTCTCACGATGTCAACCCTGACCGTTCGTGCAGGTCAGTGCCATGAGTATGCCCACTCATCTCTGCCTCGAATCTCAGCTGGGCTGTCACGGTCGAGGGGTGGTGGCCTCCGGCGGGGAGCTCTGGTCTCGGGGATGGGGGTCCCATCCCGGCAACCCTTCGTCCAGGCAGAGCCGAGCGGACATGGCCTGCCTGGTCAAGGTCGTTCAGACGTGGGGTGCTCCACCTTGCCCAGGCAGGCCATGTCCGCTCCACGGTGTGTGGACGAAGGCCGACGGGATGGGAGAGAGCGTGATGCTGGCTACGGCACGCGTGCTACTGGCAGCGGTCCAGGCCGTCTCCAGGCCGTCAGAGGTTCGCTAACGTTGACCAACGACGACTGTCGTTACCGAAGTTTGCCCAGCTCAGCGGCCCTTTAAGAGATCATGACCAGGGCCTGAAAAGCCGGGCCGCCGATACGGGACCTACCGACGGCCCGGCCTGCACCGCCGGAGCGGTGCGGGCACTGGGAACACCGGGAACGGGGAACCCCGATGTGCCTGGCCTGCGACAAAGGTACGCGGGCACAGCCGCTGCGCGCAGTCCGGAACCGCTACCGGATGGGCAGACATCCGGTACGCCCGGCGTACGTCGACCCATCCGATCCGCAGAAAAGCCACATCAGCGTTGATCTGCCGCAGGGGGCGCGTTACTGAAGCTCGTGCAGCATCAGCTGACGCGCCGCCTCCGCGATCGAACCCGACAACGACGGGTAGATCGTGATCGTGTGCGCCACCTGGTCGACGGTGAGGTTGTTCTCCACCGCGATCGTGATCGGCAGAATCAGCTCGCTCGCCTTCGGCGACACCACCACGCCGCCGATGACCTGGCCGGTCGCCGGGCGGCAGAACAGCTTCACGAAGCCGTCCTGCAGGCCCTGCATCTTCGCGCGGGCGTTGCCGCCGAGCGGCAGCATCACCTGCCGGGCCGGAACCTTGCCCGCGTCCACCTCGTCCTGCGAGACGCCGACCGTGGCGAGCTCCGGGTCGGTGAAGACGTTCGCGGAGACCGTACGCAGGCGCAGCGGCTGGACCGCCTCACCCATCGCGTGCCAGATCGCGATCCGGCCCTGCATCGCCGCGACACTCGCCAGAGGGAGGACGCCGGTGCAGTCGCCGGCAGCGTAGATGCCGGGGACGTTGGTCCGGGACACCCGGTCGACGATCACGTACCCGCCCCTGGCGACCCGCACGCCGTACTCCGCGAGACCCAGGTCCATAGTGTTGGGCACCGCGCCCACGGCCATCAGGGCGTGCGAGCCCTCCACCACCCGGCCGTCCGCGAGGGTGACGCGGACGCCGTCGCCGACCCGCTCGACCGCGTCCGCGCGGGAGTTGCCGAGGATGGTCATGCCGCGGCTACGGAACACCCGCTCGATCGCCATCGCGGCGTCGGCGTCCTCGTGGGGCATCACCCGGTCCCGGCTGGAGACGAGCGTGACCTGTACGCCGATCGCGTTGAACGCGCTGGCGAACTCGGCGCCCGTCACTCCGGAGCCGATCACCACCAGGTGGTCGGGGAGCTCGGTCAGGTCGTAGACCTGCCGCCAGTCGAGGATCCGCTCGCCGTCCGGGACGGCCGTCGCCAGGACCCGCGGAGTCGCACCGACGGCGATCAGCAGGGTCGAGGCGTCCACCGGGTACGTCTGCCCGCCCTCGGGCGTGACCAGGACTCGGTGGGTGTGGCCCAGGGCGTCCTCGCCGAGGCGCGCCCGGCCGGTGACGAACTGCACTCCGGCCTTGACGAGCTTCGCCTGGATGTCCGCGGACTGGGCCAGTGCGAGCCGCTTGACCCGGGCGTTCACCTCTGCGGCGTTCACCTTGATGCCGTCGAGGTCGTCCGCGTGGACGCCGAACTCCTCGTTGTGCGAGTAGCCGGTGACCACGTCTGAGCTGGCGATGAACGTCTTCGAGGGGACGCAGTCGGAGAGCACGCACGCGCCGCCGGCACCGTCCGCCTCCACGACGGTCACGTCGGCGTCCAACTGGGCGGCGACGAGCGCGGCCTCGTACCCGGCGGGACCGCCTCCGATGATGACGATATGACTCACGGTGCTCGACCCTCCGCTTGTGGCGTCCTTTACGTGACATTTACGGGCCATAGCGCCCGACACGCACGCCTCGTATTCTCCATGACGCTCCAACCGGGCTATCGTCATCGCCGTGCGTCATTACGCCGCGTACGGCTCAAACCTCGATCCGGCCCGCATGCGGGCATACTGCCCCCACTCCCCCATGGTCGGGGTCGGGTGGGTCGAAGGCTGGCGCCTCACCTTCGCCGGTGAGGGTGTCCTCGGCTGGGAGGGGGCGGTCACCACGATCGTCGAGTCGCCAGGCGACCGGGTCTTCGTCGCGCTCTACGACGTCCATCCGTGGGACGCCGCCCAGCTCGACGAGGTCGAGGGGGTCACCGCGGGCACCTATCAGAAGCTGACCGTCCGGGCCGTCACGCTCGAGGGCGAGTTTCCCGCCTGGGTGTACGTCTTCGACGGCTACGAGGGCGGCCTGCCCACCACCTGGTACCTCTCGGAGATCGCGAACGCCGCCGAGAAGGCCGGTGCCCCGGACGACTACGTCGCCGAATTGCGCTCCCGCCCGGTCCGCACCGACACCGCGTAGTCCCTCAGGCGGCTTGGCGCAGGGTGGCCAGGGCACTGTCCAGCAGGCCGACCAGTTCGATCCGCTCCGTGCGTTCCAGGGCGGCGTACGCCTGACCCGTCATGGAGTCGGTGATCGTCTCCGCCCACACGTGCCGGCGCAGCAACGGGCCCGGCCTCGGATACGGCGGCTGCCAGCCGTACGCGACGGCACCCGTCTCCCCGTCCGGGCCGGCGATGATCGCCTGCAACGGCGTCAACCCGGAGGCGCGTACGGCGACCACGTTCGCCCCCGCGCGGTGTTCCCGCAGCAGGTGCATCTGCACCGCCAGGCGGGCACCCGGGGCGTCGTCCGGCGGCGGCATCGCCCGCCACGCGGCGAACAGCGGCAGTCCCGCCGGATCCGCGGCCGCCACCACCCGCCCCACCAGGTCGGTGAGCCGGCCCAGCCGGGAGAACCCGGCCAGCCGCTCGGCGCCCCACCGGCACAGTTCGTGCAGGTGCCAGGTCGCCACTTCGGACGGCGGGACCAACTTCGCAGCCGCCTCCCAGCCGTCGACGACCGCCTCGGGGGCGATGAACCCGAGCGTGGCCGCGACGGTTTCCGGGCGTACGTCGCCGAGTGCACCGGCCCGCGCCGCCACGTGGTACGCCCACCCGGACAGCCCCATCAGTCTGGCCCGCCGCAGGGTCTGCGGGGACTCGGCGAACGCATCGGTGAGCGCGTTCACCCCGATCTTCGCGAACGACGCCGCCTGTTCTGGGGTCACGCGCGAAATTCTGCCCCGCCCGTCCCATCAGCAACAGTCCGGCGTTCTGCGCGTGTAGCGGCCGTCACGAGTGCCGGTCGATGTCGTCGAGGGCCGCGCGGGCGTCACCGTACCGGCGGCGGGCCACGGCGGCGTCGCGCTGCGCGGAGCGGTGTTCAAGCTTGAGCCGGCTCACGTCGGTTTGGGCCGCGGCGCGGCGGTGCTCGAGGTCGGCGAGCTCCGCCTCGATGTCGGCGACCGCACGCACGGCGAGGAGTTCAGCGTCGGACGCCTCGTCGGCGCGGGCCTCGGCGTCGCGTACGGCCTGCTCGGCGGCGGCGATCTCGTTCTCGACGGCCCGGCGTTCGGCGGCCCGCCGCTGTCGCTGGGCCCGCTCCTGCTCGGCGCGGAGCCGCTCGGCCCGTTCCCGGGTGACCCGCTCCCGAGGCGTCTCGGCCCGACCGGCGCGGGCTGTTCCGGCGCGGGCTGTTCCGGCGGTTGTTCCGGCCAGGGTTGTTCCGGCGCCGGCCCGCCCCACGCCGGTCCTGGGTCGCAGCTCGACCGGCGCATCGTCGTCATCGACGACCCCGCCGTCGGCATCGGCGCCGTCGGCATCGGCGGTGTCAGCATCGGCGTCGTCGGTCTCGGTCTCGGCGTCGTCGGGATTCTCGTCGTCGAGATCGGTCTCGTCGTCGTTCACGAGGAGGCGCAGACGCGGCTTCGGGACTTCACCGAAACCGTCGTAGGTGACCGTGCGGACCAGCCGGCCCGTCCTGACCAGGGCGGCGACCTCCTCGTCGGCCAGCGCAGCGGTCAGTGTCGACTCGACGTCCGCGAGCGGCAGTTTGGCCGCGGACAGACCCGGCCGCGCCGCCGACGCCAGCTTGCGGGCCTCAGCCACCAGCGACGACACCGCCCGCCTGCGCCGCGTCGAGAGCTCCCGTAGCTGGTCCCCGCGCAGGTTGCGCTGCGCCGCCCGCAGCGCCCTCGACAATTCGGCGAGCTCCTCGACGAGTTCCGGCCTTCGCAGCGCGAGCAGGTTCACCAGCCACGCCGCGACGGTCGGCTTGCGCAGGGCGGCGATCCGCCGGGCGGCTGCCCCGTCGCCGGCCTTGCGGGCGGCGGCCACGGCAGCCGCCCGCGCCGCTACGAAGTCCTCGGGGTGAGACTCGTACAGGCGGCGGACGACGTCCGTGAGCGGCGCGGTGGACATCAGCATTCGACCTTGGGCGCGGAGGACATCAAAGGCGGGTGCCGGGTTCGAGGTGGGCAAACTCGGCGCCGCAGAGCTGGCCGACGATCCGGTCGGTGATGCCCACCCCGATCGAGCTGAGCAGCGCGTCGTGCACGGCGACGGCCCGGCGTGGCTTGACCGCGCGGACGAAGTCGACCGCCTCGGCGAGCTTGAGCCAGGGCGCGGAGATCGGGACGAGCAGCGTGTCGATCTCGACGCCGGCCGGTACCTCGAGCGAATCGCCCGGGTGGTAGAGCGACGAATGGCTGTCGACGACGTGGAAGCCCAGGTTCGCCACCTGCGGGATGTCCGGATGGACCCGGGCATGGGTGCCGCCGAACGCGCCCACCTGGAACCCCGCCGCCGTGAAGTCCTCTCCGGCGGTCACGGGATGGACCGACACCGGCAGGTCGGTGAGCTTCGGTAGCACGTCCGGGTGGACATGGACGTCGATGTCGAGGTCGGCCAGCGCGTCCACGTCGAGGTGGTCGGCATGGTCGTGCGTGATGAGAACCGCGTCGGCGCCGTCCAAGGCGGCCCGCTCGCTGAACGAGCCGGGGTCGATCACGAGAACGCCGTCGCCCTCGATGCGGACGCAGGCATGGGTGAACTTGGTGACGCGCACGATGTCCTCCGCAGCCGAACCGTGACCATTTTCCTCTGCAGTCTGCCGGAACCCGTACCCTCGCACGGCGCGTCCCACCCGCGGTACGACCGACACAGGAGGACGGCATGAAGGTACGGGGACGGTCAGCGCTTCTCACGGTGGTCGCGATGGCGGCGCTCGCAGGATGCAGCGGCGGGCAGCGCGACGAAGGATCGACGAGTACCGCAGCGGCACCGGCGGGCGGTACCGCCGAGCGGATGCCCGCGACCGACGGCAAGGCCCCGGGGGCCCTGCCGGCGGAGGGCCTGACGGGCACGGGACAGCAGGTCCCGGCGCAGGCGCCGGACCTCTCCGTCGACCAGCGGTCCATCATCTACACCGGAACGATCAACGTCCGGATGAGGGCCGGGAACAGCGTGGACGCCGCCGCGGCGAACGCGGCGTCGATCGCGACCGGCTCCGGCGGGTTCGTGGGTTCCGACAAGCGCAGCAGCGGTACGGGCCACGCCGAGGCGACCCTGGAACTGCGCGTACCGGCCGGCAGGTTCACCACCGTGGTGAACCAGCTCGCCACTCTCGGCAGCGAGGAGCGGCGCAGCATCGACACTCAGGATGTCACCGAGCAGACCCTCGACCTCGACTCCCGGATCAAGAGCCAGAGCGCCCGGGTCGACAGCGGCCGGGCCCTGCTCGCGCAGGCCAAGAACCTCGCCGACCTGGTGATGCTCGAGAAGGAACTCGCCACGCGCGAGGCCGACCTCGCGTCGTTGCAGGCCAAGCAGCGCCGCCTCGCGGACCTGACCGCGCTCTCCACGATCACCGTCGTCCTGCTCGACGCGTCGACGTCCGCGCCGACCGCGGAGCAGAGCGGTTTCGTGGGTGGCCTGAGCGCAGGCTGGGACGCGCTGGTGGCGTCGCTGAAGGTGCTGCTCACCGTCCTCGGTGCCCTGCTGCCGTGGCTGATCGCCATCGGCCTGCCCGTCTCCGGGCTCCTGTGGCTGATCCGGCGGGCCCGTCGCCGTACTCCTGAGGTCGTCGCGACGACCACGACGGAGCCGGCGCCCCCCGCATGACCGGGGCCTGGGGCCCGGCACAGCCGCACCCCCCCCCTCCCAAGGCGCCGGCGGCCCGCGCGGCGCGCGCGG
>CBIHNN010000143.1:0-8776 GCA_966211315.1 uncultured Micromonosporaceae bacterium
CATCAAGATCCAAAAACCGCAAGATCAAAGTCTCTACGGTTTCAGGGGATTGCCACTGGTGGCTCGACGCCGGGGTGACGAGAACCGGATCGGGTTCGGTATGCAGGTGGCCACGGTCCGGGCGCTCGGGACGTTCCTTGCCGATCCGTTGGAGGTTCCGACCGAGGCGGTCGACTACATCGCGGGGCAGGTCGGCGCGGCGGATCCGTCGGTGGCGAAGGGGTATCTGCGGAGGGAGAAGACCCGCTTCGAGCACCAGTGGGAGATCGCCGAGGCGTACGGATACCGCGACTTCGCCGGCGCAGAACTGGACCTGGTGCGCTGGATCGACGACCGGGCGTGGACCACCGGGGACGGGCCGAAAGCGATCTTCGACGCGGCGGTGGGCTGGCTGCCCGAGCGCAAGGTGCTGCTCCCGGCGGTGAGCACTCTGGCCCGGCTGGTCGCGCAGGGCCGGGCGCAGGCCACGGACCGGCTCCATCAGCGGCTGTCCGACCTGGTGTCGGCGGATCAGGCTCGGCTGCTGGAGGACCTGCTCGACGTGCCGGACGGCTCCCGGTTCTCGCATTTGGAGAGGTTGCGCACGCCGGTGACCAGGACGTCGGGCACCGGGATGGTCCGTGCGCTGCAGCGGGCCGGTGAGGTCGCCGGGTTGGGCCTGGGCGCTCTGGATGTCGGGGTGGTGCCGCGCCGGCGGGTGTGGGAGCTGGCCCGGTACGGGCTGGAGGCGAAGGCGCCGACCCTGCGCCGGCACCCGTACACGCGCATGCTCGCCACCCTCGTGGCCACGGTCCGGGCGTTGGAGGCCAAGGCGGTCGACGACGCCCTGGAGCTGTTCGGCCTGCGCCGCGGGGTGACCGACGAGCGCGTGTCGCAAACTTGGGTAGCTGATGCAGTGTCCGAGAATCGATCGTTTCCCGGACAAGATCAAGAACTGCCGCTCAAGCCGGTCGGAGCTGTCTGAGAAACCTGTCCAGGAAGTCGGCGTGTCCAATAAGAGGTCGCGCAGATAGGCGAGGTGTCATGGTCGGCGGGCGGGTCGGTTGTCCCATCGGTAGAGGGTCCAGGCCTGTCGGATGAGGCTACGTACGGTGATGATCGCGTCGGCGAGGTCGAAGAAGGCGTGGATCACGTCTTCGTTGCGTTCGTAGCAGCGTTGCAGCCGGTTGAACGCGTTGTGCCAGGCATTCGTGCGCTCGATGTGCCAGCGTTGGGTGGCCTGGACGGGGGCTTTGACGCCTTTGCGGGCGATCTCGCCGGTCAGGTCGCGGGTGGCAGGCAGCGACCAACTCACCAACGCCGCCGGCGTCATCGCCGACACCGTCATCGACCTGGTCGGCGTCATCGGCCAAGCGGTCCTGGCCCACCTGCTACCCGACCGCAGGATCCGGGTGAAAACCCGCATGATCAAACGCTCGAACTCCAAATACCAAGCCCGCGGACCCACCATAGACCGACACAGCTACAAAGCCACCATCACCATCGACATCATCACAAACCATTGCTAACCACCCGACCGCCCTAACCGAGCGGCGTTGGTACTAGACGACCACCACATCTGTGGAACACAGGAGCTACAGAGGTTGAACGGTCGAGTTGATCGATGCCGCTCCGGCGTGTCTGCGTGGCATCGATCGCTTGGTTTTGTATGCCGGAGGGGTGAGATATCCCGATGGTGGCGGTCTGACCGAGCGTGGACGGGTCAAACGAGAACAGGTACGGCGCCAGGCGGCCGGCTGGTTCGCCGAAGGCCTGCCAGTGCCCCAGATCGCCGCGCGGCTACGGGTGTCACGGACCGCGGTGTACGGCTGGCGGCAACAGTGGCGGGCCGGCGGCGAGCAGGCCCTGGCCTCGAAAGGCCCGTCCGGGAGTCGGTGTCGCCTCGACCAGACCCGGCTACGGGGCCTCGACGAGGCGTTGGACGAGGGCCCCGCGGTGCACGGGTTCGGCGCCGATCAACGCTGGACCCTGGCGAGGGTGTCGGACCTGATCGCCCGGCTGTTCCACACCCGGTACACGCTCGGGGCACCGCGAACATCCTGTATCGGCTCGGCTGGTCGGTGCAGGTCCCGAAACACCGTGCCGTCGAACGCGACGAAGCCGCGATCGCGACCTGGCGCAAGGAGGCGTGGCCGGCGGGAAAACGGTAGCGGCGCAGCGCCACGCGTGGATCTGCTTCGAAGACGAAGCCGGCCAGACACTGCGCCCACCCAAGGCCCGGACCTGGGGCCGCCGTGGCCGGACCCCGGTGATCCCGGTGTCGGGTAAGGGATCCGGCCGGATCTCGATCGCCGGACTGAGTTGTTACCGGCCGGGACAACGACCCCGGCTGATCTATCGCACGATCGTGCACCGCAACCGTGAAGGCGAGCGGCGCAGTTTCGGCGAACGCGACTACATCAGCCTGCTCGACGCCGCGCACCAGCAACTCGACGGCCCGATCGTTGTCGTCTGGGACAATTTGAACACCCACATCAGCGTCGCCATGCGCCAGATGATCGACGCCCGGGACTGGCTACACGTCATCCGGCTACCGGCCTACGCCCCGGACCTCAACCCCACCGAAGCGGTCTGGTCCCACCTGAAACGCAGCATCGGCAACCTCGCCGTCAACGACGTCGACCACTTGCAAGCCATCATCAAGAACCGGCTCAAGGCCATTCAGTACCGCACCGACCTACTCGACGGCTTCCTCACCCACACCGGACTGACCCTCGAACCCGACACAACCTGACCATTCAAGGTCTGTAGCGGCCCGCGGTTTTACCGCGTACCGGTGATCCGGAAATGTGCGGCAAGCCCCTCCACCGGAGTGCGTTTATGCAGGTCAGCGGCGTCCTCCGGCCCGGCGATCTCGCGACCACCAGGTGACGATCGTTGCTCATCGTAACGACTACCTCACGGAGCCGGGGAGATCGCGGGCAGCGGAGGGACCACGGAGGGACCATGCGCCGGCGAAGCCCCTGCGAAACTGCCGGGTAGAGCTCTCGATCGGTTAATCGATGTCCGCCGTGGCGGTGCCGTCGTGGAGACTAGCGGCGTGACGGTGTCTTCCGTGTCTGGCGAGTTCACGTCGGACCGCGCCATGCGGGTAGCCCAGCAGGCCGCGGCGGCGGCCGGCCTGCCGCATGGGTGGCTGGAGCTTGTCCGCTTGGGCTCGAACGCATCCTCCAACAGGTAGTACGCCGGCTTCCAGTAATCGCCGGTCGCCTCCATCGCGACCGCCGTGACATGCTCAGCGGCCGGCCACTCCCGCAGCTGCAACAGCGACCCGGTCGTGGTGGCGAACGCGCCTCCACCGCGACCACCGCCTCTTCAACATCGAATCCGAAACGGGCGACCCGGACGGCCACGCCGGTGCGAAGACGTTGAGTCACGTGCTCAGGGCAACAATCAGGGGTGCCTGACGCGTGGCCGCAGCGTCCGGCTACGAGACGGGCTCAAGGCACCAGTGTGGAACGATGTCACCGGGCCGCCGTGCCCACAATTTTCATCCGTCAAGGGCGGCCTCGCCAGAGGCCATGACCGGCTACGAGGGGAACCACACGCCGACGGCGGCCACGATGTGCGGGACCGGCAGCCCGATACCGAGGGGCTGCCGCCTGGTTGTACGCGGCTGACGTCACCGTATGACCTGCACGTGCGGGTCGACGAAGGTCCGCGGCGCGGTGATCTGGAACGGCTACAAGGTCCACCTGTCCGAGACCTGCGACCCCCGACGACGGCAGACCCAACGTGATGACGAACGTGGCGAGCTGCGCCGCGACCGTGCCGGACCAGGCCATGACCGCGCCGATTCACCAGCGCCTCGCCGAGCGCGCTCCGCTGCCGGACGAGCACTACGTCGACGCCGGCTGCATGTCCGCTGCCCCGTTCGGCTCCTCCCGACGCGACTTCACGGTCCGGCTGATCGGTCCGCTTATGACGAACAACTCCGCTCAAGCCCGTTCACCAACAGGATCAGGGACGACTACCCAAGCGCGGTGTGGCAATCGGCCATCCCGAGCTTCTCGTGCGTCACCGCGCAACGGTGGGCGGCCTGAGCGTGCGGCGGAGATGCCTTGCCGCGTACGGTGACCGGATGGGCATGGAGCGGCAGTTGTTCGAGCTGTGGAGCGTCCCGCCGGACGAGCACGGCGACCCGGTCGCCGCCTTCGGCCGGCTGTACGCCGACCCGACGATCATCAACGGGGTGGCAATGTCGGTCGCCGACCTGGTCGCGCGGGCGCGGGCGTTGCATGAGGCGTTCACCGAGCACGTCATCGACGTGGTCGATGTGGTCGAGGCGCCGGACAAGCTGACGGTCGCGTTCCGGCACCGCGCGCGGCACACCGGGCCGTGGGCGACCCCGCTGGGCGAGATCTCCCCGACCGGGCGGACCGTCACCGGCCTGGGCATCGACGTGCTCACCCTCGACGCGACCGGCCGAATCACGGCGATTTGGGTGCTGGCCGACGAGCTTCAGCGGATCCTGCAGGTCCGCGACCCGGCGTCGTTGACCTAGGGACCACTTAGGCAGCGGTGGCGGAGAGTAGGCCGACGTCGTCTTCGGGATCATGGTTCGGTCCACTGCAAGATGCCTACGAGGGACATGCGACCTGGTGGTGCACGGCGAGTCTGTCGGTGCGCACGGCCAGGCCCCGCCCTTGTTTGAGCCGGTTGATGCAGCATTCGGCGACCTTCGCTACCGGTACGCGGTCTTGTCGAAGGCGAGTGGCCGTGCGCCTGCCGAAAACCTCATCCGCCCTGGTGATACAAGCGAATATGCACGCTGATCGCCGCCCGCAGCTGGCTGACCGTCGTGCGGCTACCGGCCAACGCCCCGGACCTCAACCCGACCCAAGGTGTCTGGTTCTGGACGAAACGCGGCATCACCAACATCGCCGTCCACGGCGTCGACCACCTCGCCCACATCGTCAAACAACGGCTACGCGCCTGCCAACAGCAGACCGGCCTCATCGCCGGCTTCCTCGCGCAGACGGGCATGACACTCGAGCCCGAGCCCCCATGACCAGCCAGACGTCAGCCTTAAGCTCTTTAGCGGAGCGGATCGCCTCCGTTGGCTCGGTCACAAATGTAATGGACCATGCTGATGTCTGACGGGCAGCTCGTCCAAAGGAGCACACCGATGTCTCTCACCCGGATCCACAACCTGTCCATCTCGCTCGACGGCTTCGCTACCGGCGAGCCCCAATCCGCCGAAGCCCCCTTCGGCCACGCGGGCCAGCGGCTCCACGAATGGATGTTCGCCACCCGGTTCTGGGCAAAGCCCGGCGGAACCGTCGGCGCCGACCACGCCTTCGCGCAGCGCCACGAGCTCGGCATCGGCGCCGAGATCATGGGCGCGAACAAGTTCGGCCCGCCGGGCTGGCAGGACGACCCAGACTGGAAGGGCTGGTGGGGCCCGAACCCGCCGTTCCACACGCCGACCTTCGTGCTCACCCACCGGCCACGGCAACCGATCGAGATGGAAGGCGGCACCACCTTCCACTTCCTCGACGCATCCCCCGCCGAGGCGCTCCAGAGGGCCCGCGAAGCCGCTGGCAGCCAGGACGTGCGCATCGGTGGCGGACCCACCGTCGTACGCGACTTTATTGCCGCCGGACTCGTCGATCACATGCACCTCGTTCAGGTTCCGATCGTGCTCGGTCGCGGGGTCCGAGTCTGGGACGGCCTGGAGGCGCTCGAGAAGGACTACGACATTGAGGCGGTCTCAACCCCGAGCGGCGTGACGCACCTGACCTTCACGGCCAAGAACCGGTGAACGCGAAGGGCGACCAAGGCCGCAGGTAGCAGACGAAAGGGTGTCCCGCACCGGGTTTGATGGAGACATCGAGGTTGGCGGCCGCCGGGGCTCCGTCGACGGGCAGGACCCCGGGTTGGTCATCGCCTGACGGCACGGCCAGGGTCCGACAGTCCCGGTCAGGCCGCGCGGTTCGCGGCCATCCCGGGCGTCTGCTCCGGGCCGTCCACCGCGGCGTCGACCACCGGCACCAGCGTGGCCAGGTCCACGCCCACCTCCGCCAGGACGCGCTCGACCGCGGAGATCGGCAGCCAGTCGAGGACCGCGTCGTCGCCGCGCCCGAGGCGGCACCAGTACGTGCGCTGCAAGCCCCCATGGCCTGGTCGACTGGCAGGAGCCCGTTTTGGCCGGATCGCGGCTGGCCACCTGGCGACCGTGGTGGCCAGCCTCATCAACCGCCGGGCCTGGCGCGGCTGATCGCAGGGGCTTGCCGTCAGGGGTCGAGGCGGTAGAACCGCCAGAAGTCGTGTTCGATGGGCAGGACGGTCATGGTGCTGAAGCCGGCCTCGTCGGCGTAGCGCCGTACCGACTCGGGCCGCATGACGGTGCCGGTGCCGGCGGCGTCGGGTTCGATCAGACCTACCGCGAGACAATGCACGGCGCTCCAGCCGTAGTTGAACCGCTCGAGGTCGTCGCCTGGCGCGGTGAACCTCTCCGCGACACGCTCGTCGCCGACGAGTACCGCCCCACCGGGCGCCAGGATCGCTCGTGCCGCACGCAGCGCTGCGACCGGGTGGGCCATGTCATGCAACGTCTCGAACAGCGTCACGAGCTCGTAGCGCCCGACCAGATTCGGGTCGGTGACGTCCCGGCGGGCGAAGGTCACCCGGTCGATGACACCGGCCTCGGCCGCGTTGCGCCGGGCCTCCTCGATCGACACCTCGTCGAGGTCGATCCCGTCGACGTGCGCCGCTGGATAGGCGCGCGCCAGTGCGATCGTGGACCACCCGGAACCGCAGCCCAGATCGGCGATGCTGGCGGCCGGACCGGTGCGCTGCAACCGCGCGTGGATGTCGGGCATCGCGGGGAGCCACTGGGCAGCGAGCTGGTTGACGAACATCGGCCGGTTGAGCCGTGCGATGCCGTTGCGCAGGTCGGCACCGTATGCCTCGTACGGCACCCCACCGCCGCTGCGGAACGCCTCGATCACCTGCGGCATGGTTTGGGCGATGGCCACCGCCAACGGTGCGAGAGGCCCCAGAAGGTGGGCACTTTCCGGCTCGCACAGCACCTCAGCGAATCCGGGCGGAAGCCGGTACCGACGAGTGCGCGCGTCACCGGAGTCGTCGGCAACGTCGAGCACACCGGCGACCGCCTGCTGTTCGAGCCACTCGCGGGCATAGCGCTCCGCGATCCCCGCGAGTTTCGCGAGTTCCTCGGGGGATGTCGAATCCGCCTCCGCCAGCTTGGTGTAGAGCCCAAGCCGGTCGCCCAGGTAGACATGCATCAGCTCCAGGGCGCCGATCGTCGCCTGGAAGATCGATTCCACGAGCGCATCGCGTCGCCCGGTGTCTGCGGACGCGGGACTGGTCGTGGTCATAACAGGTACCGCCTCTCCTCACCGTCTCGATACGTCAGCGGTGGTCCGCCGGGCGGGCCGGGAGTCGTGCCGGCGTCCGGCGAGCCCCACCTCTCGCACGGTAGGAAGCGACGGCCGATCTGCCAAGTGCGCGCACAGCACCTTCGCACAACATGGCGCATGCGCTCGACCACGTCGGCCACGCCCCTGACCGTCGCCCTGATCTTCGCCGCCGCGCCCGAGACGGCCGAAGCTTGGGCGGGCCTCGCGGGGGCGTTCCGTGAGAAGGGTGCTGCGGTGGGCGCGTCAGGTCGCGTAGCTGCCGGATCGGCTCCGGCGGGGCGAACGAGGCGCGGAACAGGCCGCACTCGGCCGGCTGTGCCAGCCAGACGGCGTCGGCGACATCGCTCTTACGCCCGGCGAGGTTCCTGGCATGCGCGGCGTTGACCGGATATGACGTTGAGAACGTCTTCGAGCAGGTAAACGGTGGAAGCCAGTAGTCGCCGGTCGCCTCCATGACCACGATCGACACCTGTTCGGCTACCAACCAGTCGCGTAGCCGCAGCAACGAGTTCGTCGTCGTGGCGAATGTACGGACCTCGCTGTGCCGGGCATTGCATCGGCTGGGGTGGAGGGTGCGTATACCTTCATGTCGAGCGCGGCGGCGCGCTCGTGGAGGACATCCATAGGGCACCTGGTCCTTCCCACGATGGGCAGTGACAGTGAGGCGTCCGTCCTGGGGGGCCAGCAGAAGATCAAGAGTCTCCATCACGTGCTCGGGCAACAATCCACCGCTCCTGCGGTAGGGGCGGTCCCACCCCCATCCTGAACTCACGGGCTCGCAGCACCACAGACGCATCGGCGTCGGACCGGGACGGACGGCCACATTGTCCCGCCTCCACCACGTCGTCGAGACCGGCGAAGGCCCAGCCGGGGCCGCGGGCGAGCACGTACCCGGCGGTCAACATCGATGACCTGAACCGGGTGTGCGACGAGAACGTCTTCTACCCCCAGTCGGCTACGACTACGCCGAATGCCGCGAACTGCTGCGGGCTCGCAGCATCGTCCCGCGGATCGCCCGCCAGGGCATCGAGTCATCGAAGCGGCTCGGCCGGTACCGCTACGTCTTCGACCGCTGCCTGGAGTGGACCACCCGGTTCCGGCGCCTGGTCCGCCGCTACGAACGCGAAGCTTCCACTTCCTCGGATTCCTGCGCCTGGCCTGCGCTCTGATCTGTTACCGCCGCCCCGACCGACTCAACCTGTTGACCAGCAACAACCCCGGCTGACACACGGTTCCAACTCCCGATGGCCTCAATCCCTTGACACAGTCCGTTCCGACCGCGCGTCCGGCCCGTCCGGGGACCCGATCTCGTCCGAGTCATTGCCGTCCCAGTCACTGCCGTCCCAGTCACTGCCGTCCCAGTCACTGCCGTCCCAGTCACTGCCGTCCCA
>CBIHNN010000144.1:0-8628 GCA_966211315.1 uncultured Micromonosporaceae bacterium
CGATACCGCTACTGGCCTGCCCCAACAGCCCTATCTGAACGGCATTGGATCAAGACCCGCCGTCCGCTGGGTGTGACCACGATGACCTGTTGGATCTTGGTATTTCGCAGCAGATCGCCGATCCTGGCGAGGTCTCCGCACGTCTCACAGAGTTTAGTGTCGACATACAGGACGGCTGTCGGTGAAGTGACCTTGTCGGTGTCGGCCTGTTGGAACACGTCGGCCTCAGCGCGGTCCCCAGTTCGTTCCTGCCCGCCCTTGCCGTAGTAGGTGCGCCCGCCTACGTCCAGCCGGGCGACCATGGTGGCTTGGCCGCCACCTGCGACCGGTGGTAGCCCCTGGCGCTGGCGGTACTGGGCCAGGTCGTCGATGGGTTGGGTACCTGTGCAGGACTCGGAGTCGATCACGCATAGGAAGGCGTCGGCCTGCTGCTGCTGCCGATCGAGTTGGTCGACCTGCCGATCGACGTCATCTTGAGTGTTCGCGATGGCGTACACCACCCACGGGATGTACCAGCGGTACTCGCCTTTGACGCCTGGCAGGACTGCCTTGGGATCGGAGCAGCTGAGCGTCGACGACTCGTTGGCCGGCATCTGTTGCGGCGGGGTGACGCAGGATCCGACGGGCGTGCCATTGATGGTGAATTGGGCCTGCATTCTCGCCCAGATTTGCCCGGCCGGTTCAGGATTGACGGTGTTGCTGACAGTTACGGATACCGTGCAGCCAGCGGTGCCGCATTGCCCCTCGTCGTTCAGCGCCCGCAACTTGATTGTGAGGTCGGCCGCGTTGGCTGTCTGCTTGATCGCGGTTACCGCGTCCGCAAATGTTTGGTTGTAGTCGTCGAATGTCTGCGGGATGAAGTCGTAACGGGTCTTGTAGTCATCCGGGTCTGGCTTTGAGGGTGCTCGGGGCAGGCTCAGAAAACTGCCTAACGCGGACGTGTCTATCTGGCCGTTGCGCTCCCCCGACAACGGTTTCGGGCGGTCGGATTCGCCCAAACGCCGACCTAGTCTCGCGGTGTCTTCGGACGGAATGTACCTGAGGACCCGGTACGGCTCCTGCCGCGTGATATAGAGCTCGTCCCGAGTGCTGCCGTAGATCTTGATGGCGGCCTTCAGCGCCGGTGTGCCGTCGACTGAGGTTTCGGTGGCCTCGGGCTCGGCCCGGTCAACGACCGTGCGTAGCGTTTGCGCCGCCTGAGCCGGTGACGGCCACGCGTCGGCCGCTGACGAGAACCCCCCGTCGTCGGGGCTCGGGATAAACCACTGATCCTTCAGCAGCGGGTGGACCAGACCTTGCGAATCCTTGAAATAGGACTTGCCGGCGGCGGTGAGCACTTGATACCGCTGAATGTCGCTAATTCCGGTGCCGTATTCACCGACTGCCGTGCCGTCGCTGATGACCCGCACGTCGGCCTGCTCAGACGCCGCCGACATCTGATAACGGATCACCGGCGAGGCGGCGAGGTTGCCGACCGCTTGGTAGAACGGCGCCAGGGGGTCGGCTGAGGGATTCTGGGGCTGCTGGTCGTTGCCCTTACGCACCACCAGTGCCCCGGTGACGACCAGCAACGGCACGACAAGTGCGGCGACCGGCACCCACCAATGCCGCCGTATCCAGGACCGCCGGGGGTGCCCGGGCTCGGCGACGACGGTGGCGTGCCCGGTGGTGCTCTGGTCTTCTTCCCGGTGGGAAGGGTCGTTGTGGTGGGCGGGGTCGTGCAGGTTGGTGTGCGTACCCGGCCGCGTGGACTGCGCCTGACCGGTGGCCGACCCGTCGGGCGGCGTTTCGGCCGGGTGGGCGGCGGCGCCGTCGCGGTCGGTGGGCGCCGCGGGCGTGGCGGGCTGCCCACCCGAAGCCACCGCGGCGGCGGCGGCGTCGTCCCCGGCGGGGTCGCGTGGGGGGGGGTGTGGGCCGGGGGGGGGGGGGCCGGGGCGGTGGCGGTGGGCGCCGCGGGGGGGGGGGGCTGCCCCCGGTACGCGACGGCTGCGGCGTCGGCGTCGTCCGCGGCTGGGTCGCGAGGTGGGCGGGGAGCGTCGCTACAGGAGCCCGCAGACTCCGCGTGAATGATCGATTGAGGGTGGGGATTGGCGTCGGGGTCGGGGTGCGGCAGGTGTGCGGTGGCGCCGCCGATGCCGGCACCGTTGAGGTGACCTTCGCCGGCCGGGCTGGTCTGCGCCGACACGGCGTCCCCCTGCCGGGCAGACGATGCGGCTTCGGCCGGGCCTTGTCGAAGCTGCCCAACGGCGCCTGCAGGGAGCTGGGGCACCGGGGGCGCGGTGCCGGTCGCGTCGGTGACCGCGACGAGTTCCACCTCGCCGGTGCGTTTGGGAAGTTTCACGTACGACGGTCGCAGCGTGTGGCGCCGGCGGGGCGTGTCCTGCGCGGCTGGGTGTCGGGTACCGCTCACGTGCAGGGCCCGCGTGACGGTGCCTTTCGCCTTCCGGGCGGCGATGGCGAGCTGGTCGAGGCGGTCGCGCATCTCACCCAGCCGGCGGGCGGTGCGCCGCGGGGCCGGCCCCGACCCCTCGATGACCTCGGCGCGGTCCGGATCGGCGCGCAGAAGGCCGGTGGAGGAGCGCTCACCATCGCGGGGAACGTCCAACGGGACCGGGTGCGGGGCGGCGACGAGGCCCGCCGGGTCCGCCCCCTGCTGGAGCCGCTCAGGCAGCCGCCGGGCCGGCGGGACGGGGGCCGCGGTGGTGCCGGGTTCGGGATCATTCGGCTGATCGCCGTGGCGGGAGGCGAGCGAGGCCGCGACCGGGTCTTCGTGGGGGCTGTCGACGCGGTGGACCTGACCGTCTGGGTTGATCTCGAACGCCTCGACGCGCTGCGTCTGCGGCGCGGCCGCGATGACGGTGTGCGCCTGCCCGGGCTGTGCCTGGACCGCGTCGGCACGCAGCCGCCGTACCGGCCGTGGGTCGGATTCCGGCCCGCCGGGTTGATCCGCGGAGGGACGCACGGACTCAGCGACCTCGCTTTCACCGGCCCGCCGTCCACCGCGATCCTCGCCGGTTGACGGGACGTCGTACCGGCTGGGCCCGTCAGCGGGCACGGTGATGGACCGGTCCCCCGGTGCGGCGCTGACGTTGTCGACCGACGCCCGCAGCCGCGGTACGTCCAGGGTGGCGTCGGGCGACACGGCACCGTGGTGCTGCCGTCGGCGGGTGAGGGCCTCGGCCGTGCCCTCGGCCCCGCCGGCGGTCACGTCCCACGGTGTGCCGCTCCACCCCCGGCCGGTGATCGCACCGGACGACCCGGCGGTGAGGTATTCGTGGGAGGCGTTGCTGACAATCCGGGACAGGCCCTCACCGACCCTGCCTTTGATCATGTTGAGGGGGGCGCCGAAGCCGTGGTGCGCCACCGGCCCCAGCACCGCACCGACCGCACCCACGATCGCGGCATCCACGGTCAGCGCGTCGTCCCAGCGTCGACGGGTGCGCAGCGCCAACTGCACCGTTTGACCGACCGCGTCCACGCCCAACTGCAGCCCCTCGCTGATCGCGAGGGACGCGATCGAGGCGTTCAGCCCGGTGACCGCCGCACGGGCCAGGTACTGACCCAGCGCCTTCAACCCCGCCACCGCGGCCAGCGACGCGCCGAAGGTCGCGCCCGCCATCGTGAGCATCTGGGCGATCTGCCCCGCGAGGATCAGCAACTCCTCCAGCACGATGATCTTCATGTACTGGACGTTGACGCCCGTCTGGTAGCTGAAGCCCGCGACGTTCTGCGCCCCGGCCACCAAGTCCGGCAACTGCTGGCCCGCTAGCCCGTTGCCCGCGAACGCGTCCGCCGCCGGGCCGTCCCAGTCGATGCGACACCTGGATGATCATCGAAAAGGCCGCGCTCGTCTGCATACCACTATGGTCAGGAGCGTCTACCCGAAACACCCATAACTGTCATATCGCTACCTTGCCGGAGCCCTGCCGCCACACCGACCCCACCCAGCACCCTGGTCAACCTCCTCGCCGCCACCGTCACGCAGCGAAACACCCATCCATGAAGATCAAACAAACGTGTTATTCCTCGGCGCTCCTAACCCACGCGGGAGTGCGCCCCGGCGTCGGTCAGCGAGGGCGTGTCGGGGCGCCGCACCGCCACGAACGGCAGCACCGCCGCAACGGCGATGGCGAGCCAGAGCCGCGCGTTGCCCGTCACCGCCGAGCCGGAGAGGCTCGCGCCGACCGACGTGACGGGCAACACCATCACCGCCAGCACGACACCGGCCCAGACCAGGTTGCGGCGCGGGCGGTCACTGACCGCGACAAGCGCGGCCAGTACCAGCCACACCTGATGGTGCGTCCATGACACCGGCGAGAGCACGAGCCCGGCCGCTCCGACCATGACTGCCGCGGCCAGCGGCCGCTGGTTGCGGGCCGCACGCACCGCCCGTACCAGCGCGAACACCACGACCGCACCGCCGACCAGGGCCATCACGAGGGTGCGGGCGGTTTCCGGTACGTCCCAGCGCAGCAGCGCCCCGTTGAGCGACTGATTACCCCCGGTGGCGATGTTGCCGACGCGGTTCACGTCCCACAGCTTGGTGAACCAGAACCGCAGCGAGTCGCCCGGCAGCACCGCCCACGCGAGTGCGGTGCAGGCCAGGAACGACGCCGTCGCGGTGACCGCCGCCCGTCGCTGCCCGGAGAACCACAGGTACGGCACGAAGATCAACGGGGTCAGCTTGAGCGCACCGGCCACCCCGGTGGCGATGCCCACGTACCGGTCCGGGACCAGCCGGAGGCAGTCCACCAGTACGAGGGCCACGAGGAACACGCTGACCTGCCCGAACCGCAGGTTGCTGGAGATCGGCGCCGACGCGAACAACGCCACGGCGATGGCCGCCGGCAGCCACGGCGCCCGCAGCCCACGCAGTTCCGACCGCCGCGCGACGGCCACGGCCAGCAGTGCGACGGCCACGATCGTGACCGCGCTCCACAGCGGCGCGAGCACCGCGAACCGCATCAACGGCAAAGGGCTGAACACCAGCCCGGCGAACGGCGGATAGGTGAACGGCGCCCCGGTCCATTCTGCGGCGAAGTCGTACAGGCTGCCCTTGTCCCAGAGCGCCTCGACCGACCCGATGTAGACCTGCAGGTCAGCGAGCCGATCGACCGTCGGCCGCCGCAGCCCGCCCCACGCCTGGGAGAGAGCGACGAGGACCGCGGCGCCCCAGAGCAGGCCGGTCAGCCATCGCGGGCTGCGCCGGGTCGATTCGCTTGTTGCCATGAACCATCCTCCTACCGGTCGGGGCCGGACACATCCGGCACCCGTCGGACCAGGCGTCGAGCCGCCACGGCCATGAAGTGTTACACGCGTCAGCGCCGCGACCACGTCGCCAGATTCAGCCGGTCACCAACGGACCTTCAACTCGTTCGGCAGCTTCGGAACAGCTCGCGGGCCACCGACGTGACGCAATCCATTGCGATGGGCATGGAGTCGCCGGCCGCGCGCGCCAGCTCACCGGCGGTCCGGTCCCGTCCCGGTGTATCCGTAGCCCTTCGAGGAGAGGCATGACACCGATCGTTGACGCAGTGTCTCGTCCATGACCCGGACGTTGGCCTCGACGTACGCCAGCTCGATGTCGAGCAGGTGCGTGTCGTTGCAGAAATCGAGTCGTTTGTTGTACGCGCCGGTGTCACCAGACGGCGCCGTGTTGAACAACAGGGTCAGGTCTCGATGGGGCTCGTCATCGGTTCCGTCGACTGAAATCCGTAGTCGCGCATGCACCGGATGTAGTCGTCAACGGCGGTCCGGTACTCGTCAACAGTCACCGCACCGTCGTTCAACGCCCATGCCTGTGCTACTGCGGAATCGACTCTACTTCCGCCCGACGGCGTGGCCTCCGTTCATCCGGACACGACCGCCAGCATCAGCGAAACGCCGACGATACCCGCACATCTCATGCCAACTCCACATCAGTCGAGCAGTGGGGGGCCCCCAGTTGGGCGCCCCCCCCCCGGGTAGACCAAAACAACCGAGAGATTATGGTTTCAGCAGCCCCCACCCCCCTTGGCGCCCGCGCCGGGCCCCCCCACCCCCCCCCAGCAGCACCCCAACACCCCACAGCCGGGGGGGGGGGGGCGGCGGGGGGGGCCCCCCCCCACGCCGTGGTAGACGATACCTCAGGAGAGAGTCTGGTTGCAGCTGCCGCATCCCCAGTGGACGCCGGCTCGGGCCCGACGCGGCTCCGTGTAGGAGAATTACTGACCTTCAGGGGTCAGGGTCACTCTTGTGTCCATATCGCTGGTTAGGGTGATTTCGTGCGGTTCGCTCTGTGTCTGGATAGGGCATGCGATACGGGGACGGCGGTGGGGTCGGTCCGGGGGGACGGGGTGTGTACAACTAACGGCTGATCGACCGATCAAGGGAGAGACGCCAGATGACGACCGAGACCATCGTGGGACAGGAGCCGGCCGCCGGGTCGGTGGCTGGGGCTTCTGATGAGCAGTTGATCGCGATGTTGGTCGATCGGGCTCGTGGTGACGGGCTGAAGCTGACCGGTGAGGGCGGGCTGCTGCAGCAGCTCACGAAGCGGGTTCTGGAGTCCGCCCTGGACGGTGAGATCACCGATCACGTCGGCTACGACAAGCACGACCGGGCGGGTCGGGGCAGCGGGAACACCCGTAACGGCAGCCGGACCAAGACGGTGCTCACCGATGTCGGGCCGGTCGAGGTGCGGGTGCCCCGGGACGCGGCGGGTACGTTCGAGCCGCAGATCGCGCGCAAGCGGCAGCGCCGGTTGTCCGGGGTCGATGACCTGGTGCTGTCGTTGTCGGCCAAGGGGCTCACGCACGGCGAGATCAGTGCGCATCTAGCCCCGGACTTCGCACATGGTTGTGGACTGCCGTTATAGCCAGCGTGGTCGGGTGGGGTCGACGTTGAGCAGGGCGAGGAGTTGGGCTTGGAGCCATCCTGGGTGGGGATTTTGGGTGGTTGGTGGTGGTGAGCGGGGATGAGTCGTAGGTCGTGCAGGGCTTGCAGGATGAGTCGGGCGGTGGGTCTGACGGCCCGGTTGTCGAAGGCGTAGAAGCCGACCATGTCGGTCTGGTCCTGCTCGGCGAGCCGTAGCCGGACTTCGCGTTCGATGAGGCTGAAGATGAGCAGGGCGAGGCAGATCACGGTGATCAGCGCGGTGATCCTGCGGTTGGTCTGCAGGAACATCGGTGCGACGGCGAGGGGTCCTTTGATCGTGCTGTAACGCTGTTCCACGGTGGATTGGCCTTTGTAACGGCGCAGGACTTCGGCGGGGTCGGCGTCGGCGGCCGCGAGGTTGGTCAGCAGCGCGTACCAGCCGTCGGTAGCGGCTTCGGCGTCGATCGCGTTCTGGTCGAAGTGCCAGGCGAAGACGGGTTTGCCGGTGTCCGGGTCGGTGGTGATGTGGGTGCGCAGGTAGGCGCCGACGCGGCGTTTCTTGCTGATCTGGGCGGCTTTCGCGGTCACGGCGGCGATGTCGGGGTGGTACCGGGTGCCGGCGGTCCGGGCCAGGGTGTCCAGGTCGGTACGGGCCTTGCCGAGTTTCAGCTCGCGGGCGGCCTGGGCGGCGTGCTGGTTCGCGGTGGAGTGCACCAGGATCCGGCGGACCTGGTGCACCGGGTCGGCCTTGCGGGGCCCGGCAAGGTACATGACGTCTTCGGTGACCCGGTAGGCGCAGCGCTTCCCGGCCGGCTTGTTCGTGTCTCGCTGGGCGATGTAATCCACCGCCACGGTGGCGGCCGGGTCGATACCGGCGAACAGACCGGCCGGGACCCTCGCTGCCGCAAGGGGGGCGAGGAACCTGACCCGGGCGTCGGTCATCGCGGTGACGTTGCCGTAGGAGATCAGTCTCGAGTCACCGACCATCAGGAACCCGGGCGTGTCCGCCAGATGCTGCAGGGCGTGCATAGCGTCGATGACCTGCGTGATCTCACTCGCGCCGCCGTCGTAGACCTGGTGGAACACCGGGACCGCCCCGTCAGCGCTGACCGCGATCCCCGCCTGGATCTGTTTGAGGTCCGGCCGCCGGTCCTTCGGGTGCCCCCATCCGGGCGCCGGGTAATCGGGATCGTTGTGGCCGTAGGCGCCGTACAGCGAGATCGAGGTCATGTCCCAGTGCAGCCGGGTCACGTCGATGCCGAACCTGTCGATCGCCGCCGCGCCGACCGTCCCGACGATGGTGTCGGTGTGCTCGGCGACCGCGTCCAAAGCCCGGCCGAGCCGGTCGTCGCCCAACCCGGACGCGGCGATCCCGTACACCTCACCGACCGCCCACGCCCGCGCCCAGTCAGCAACCCCGGCCATCGCGGACGGGTTCGTCAACCGGTTCGCGATCAGGACCTCGATGACCTGGCCATGCGTCGCGAGAGCGACATCACGGATCGGGCACAGCTCGTCGATGATCCCGGCGATGTCGATCCGGCGGCAGAAATCCGCGATCACCGGCAGCGATCCGAGGCGTTTCTCCAGCACAACACCCTCGGCCAACTCGGCACGAGGACGCACAGCACTACGACGTGGAGCTGAGCTTCCCCTCGTAACGTGGAGGCGTCGCCTTAAAGGATTGGTGACTGGCGATGATGGAGACACGACGAAGTTTTGATCAGGACTTCAGAGACGGTGCGGTACGGCTGGTCCGGGAGACCGGCAAGC
>CBIHNN010000145.1:0-8536 GCA_966211315.1 uncultured Micromonosporaceae bacterium
GGCTGCTCGGCGATCTCCTTGAGCATGAAGTAGTCGTAGCCGCCCTTCTCGGCGGCCGACGCGTCCCAGTCGACGTGGAAGTCCTTGCCCATCGCGACCTGGCCGTCGAAGTCGGTGATCTCGATGCCCTCGGACGTGATCAGCACGACCTGGTCCTGGCCCAGCTCGACGGCCTCCCGGGTGTGCTCGATGAACGCCGACACGTCGCTGGCCAGGAAGTTCTCTCCCTCGCCGCGGCCGACGACGAGCGGCGAATTACGGCGGGCGCCGACCACGGCGTCGGGCACCAGGACGTCGATGGCGAGCAACGTGAACGCGCCTTCGAGGCGGCGGCAGACCCGGCGCATCGCCTCGGCGAGCAGCTGCGGCCCGTCCGTCGCGCCGTCGCCGCGCAGCCTCTGCACCTCGGCGCTGAGCAGGTGTGCGGCGCACTCGGTGTCGGTGTCGCTGCTGAACTCGACACCGGTCGCCTCGATCTCGGCGCGCAGCTTCCCGAAGTTCTCGATGATGCCGTTGTGGATCACCGCGACCCGGCCGTCGGCCGCGAGGTGCGGGTGGGCGTTGCGGTCAGTGGGGCCGCCATGGGTGGCCCATCGGGTGTGGCCGATGGCGGTACTGCCCTCGGCGATGCCGTCGCGGGCGCGATCACTGAGCGCCTTTTCAAGGTTGACGAGCTTCCCGGCCCGCTTCTCGGTGCGGATCTGACCATCAGAGATCACCGCGACACCCGCGGAGTCGTACCCGCGGTACTCCAGCCGGCGGAGCCCGTCGAGAACGATCGTGAGCGCTGGACGGCTGCCGACGTACCCCACAATTCCACACATGCGGGGCAGCCTAGCAAGCTTCGCGCATCAGCAATGATTGATAGACCCGGTTCTACGCATGCGTTCTGATCGAAATAGCCGTTCGGTTGACATCTATAGAGGTCCGGCTTACCCCCTACGGCCCACCTCCGCGGGCGCGCAGCGGCGGCACGGGCGCGTACCGTCATCCGCGGCGCATCTGCGCCGTGCCTAGGCTGGGCGCGTGACCCTTTCCCCCGATCCCCTGGTCGACCGGATGCGCCCGTTCGGCACCACCGTCTTCGCGGAGATGACCGCCCTCGCCGTACGCACCGGTGCCGTCAACCTCGGGCAGGGCTTCCCCGACACCGACGGGCCGCCCGAGATGCTCGCCGCCGCCGTCGCCGCGCTGCGCAAGGGGGACAACCAGTACCCGCCCGGCCCAGGCATCCCGGCACTGCGCGCCGCGATCGCCGAGCACCAGCGCCGGTTCTGGGGGCTCGACCACGACCCCGACGGCGAGGTCCTCGTCACCGCGGGCGCCACCGAGGCCGTCGCCGCCACGATGCTCGCCCTCTGCGAGGCCGGTGACGAGGTGGTCTGCTCCGAGCCGTACTACGACTCGTACGCGGCGTCGATCGCGCTCGCGGGCGCGGTCCGCCGCCCGGTCACGCTCCGGCCCGGCATAGACGGCCGGTACGCGTTCGACCCCGACGAGCTGCGGGCCGCGTTCGGCCCACGTACCCGCCATCTCCGAGACCTGACTCTTGGACAGTTGCTTGACGCCGAGTTGCTCGACCAGCTTCTCCACCCGTCGCTTCGACACACCGAGTAGGTACGACGTCGCCACGACGCTGACCAGCGCCTGCTCGGCACGGCGCCGGTGCTGCAACAGCCAATCCGGGAAGTAGGAGCCGGAGCGCAGCTTCGGGATGGCGAGCTCGACGGCGCCGGCCCGGGTGTCCCACTCCCGCTGCCGATAGCCGTTACGCGAGTTACTGCGCTCGCGACTACGTTCGCCGTAGCCAGCCCCACACAGCGCGTCGGCCTCGGCGGACATCAAGGCGTCAGCGAACGTCTTCACCATCGCCCGCAGCACATCAGGGCTCGCCGATTCCAGATGCTCGTGCATCAGCCCAGCGCGCCACTTCCGCAAGTTGTAGGCATCGGCGCCGGGGAATCCTGCGGCCGCCTTCTTGCGGGCCACGACGGCCCGGTAGGCGGTCAGCATGCGCTGGTAGCGGTCGAGCATCTGCCAGTGGGAGTTGCCGCGCTCGTGCTGATCACCGAAGTGGTGGGCCATCATCGTCCACCGGCCGGTGGCGATGAGGTGCTCGGCGTATTCCGTCAAACGGGACCAGCAGCGGGAATGACGGCATGTCGATGACCTGCCGCTCGCGCTGCGCCCCACCTGCACGCGGCCGCGGCGGGCGCGCCGATCGGTGGTCGCGTCGACCGGGCCGAGCGTGCCCGGCTCGTCGGGGGCAACCCGTACATCCGGCGCCTGTGGATAACCCTTCCCTTGTGGACTTTATCGAGGCCAATGCCGTCACGAGGTATAGCGCGCCGTTGATCTGTTCGAGCGTCGGATACGTACCTCTCAGTGCCGGCCGTCACTGAGGGGGCCCAGTGTCGTACCCGGGGAATATCGTGCATGACGCCCGATCTGCGGGCATTCAGGGGGGAAGAGGGGGAATCGCGGTGGCGAAGTTCGACGCGAGTCAGTTCAACAGCCAGATGCGGCAGGCCGTGCGCCGCGCCCAGCAGGATCTCGACCGGCAGCTGCGGGCCACGCAGCAACAGGCCGAGCGGCAGGTCAAGCAGCAGATGGCGGCGTTCAACCGCAACGTCGCCGCCGAAGCCCGCAGGGTCGATGCCCACAACCGCAAGGTCGTCAACGACCACAACCGTGCGATCGAACAGCACAACCGCCGCGCCGACCAGCACAACAAGAAGGTGGTGGCCGAGATCAACCGGCGCCTCGCGGCCGCCGCTCGGCCGCAGGTCACCGTCGAGTACACGCCGGCGGAGCAGGAGCTGGTCGACCGGGTCCAGGCTGCGCTGCCCGCCGACGTCCGGGAGTACGACACGTTCCTCAGCTACGTCCGGATCGACGGCGCGGAGGTGACCGGGGAGCTGTACGAGGCGCTGACCTCGCTCGGGGTGACGGCCTTCCTCGACACCGCCGAGATGATCCCCGGCAAGAGCGTGGCCCGGCAGCTGGACCGGGCCCTGGGCCGGGCGCGCACCGGCATTGTCGTGATCACCCCGGCGTACCTGACCGGGCGCTTCTGGTCCGAGATGGAGCTGGGTGCCCTGTTGCACAAGGACACCGTCATCCCGGTGTTGCACAACGTCACGTTCGCCGACGTGGCGAAGTACAGCACCCTGCTCGGCGACAAGCACGGATTCACCACCGCCGAGGACAGCGTCCAGGAGATCGCCGCCAAGATCGCCTCGGCCCTGATCGACCCGGAGACGATCGACCCGGCGGCCTGACTCCTGCGATCACGGCATCGTCGCGTCGCACGCCAGCAGACTGGTCTACTCGGCGATCACCACCGTGGCGGGCCGCCCTCGACCTCCAGTCGGCCGGCGGCCCGCACTCGTCGCCCGGTTCGGGCTCGATCATCCGTACGCCGCACGTCGGGCAGACCGCAAGGTGATGCCCGGGGCAGCCCGCGCACGGCAGCCAGCCCTCCCTGCGGTACGGGCGCGGGTACGTGACGAGCGGGTGGCCGTGCGGGCAGACGTCGCGCCACTGCCGTTCGCCGGCGAGGTGATCGACCGGCGCGAACGACCACCGGCGCACCCGCCGAGTACCCGCACCCATTCCGGCTCGACCACGCGACCCCCGTTGCGGCCTGAGGCCCCGCGGCCCCAGGCCTTTCGTCCGTCCCCACAGCCGACCCGACAGCCAGGACGTGGGGGGACTCGGCAGCAACGGACCCACGCGCACAGGCCCCTGCCCGAAGGTCGACGGGGGCCGTGTTGTCGCACTCGCTGCCTGTCTACTCCGTGGTCTCGTCCTTGAGGAGGCGGATCAGCTCGTCGGCACGTTCGAGGCGCTGCCTCTCGAGGGCTTCTCGTTCCGCGATGAGCAGCCGCACCAACTGCCGCTTCTTACTGTCCGGGAGGTTGCTCCGCATGACCCTCACCAGGGCCTGATCGTCGCCCTCCGTATTGCCTTCGGTGTGATCGTGAATGAAGACGGAGCCGCCGCCACCGCAGTGCTGGACGCCGACGCCGGAGGCCGTGTCGTTAGCAACGACGTTGGTGGCGCCGAACCGAACCTTGCTGCTGACGGTCACCGGCCGGGGAACCCGGGAAGTGAGGACGGGCTCGCCGCCGGCGACGATGCGATCAACGCTGCCCGTGGCCCAGCCAAGGACGTTTTCGAGAGCCGCCAGGGTCGTGGAGTCAAAGTTGCCGCGTCGGCCGGTCTCCACATCTCCCAGCACGCGCGTGCTGACACCAAGAGCGTCGGCGAACGCCGGTCGATGCCGATAGCCGAGCTCGACGCGGCGCACGGCTCCGTTGGGCAGGGTCCGTAAGCCTGGCGGGGGCCGCAAACGGGCGGTGGACCTCGATCCCGGGTTGCGTCCCGCGTTGCTGGCCTTGGTCGAGCCGGACGAACGCGGTGATCCGATGTCACCGCTGCGGTGGACCACGAAATCCACCCGGAACCTTGCCGCCGAGCTCACGTCTCAGGGCCATCGGGTTTCCGCTGACATCGTCGCCGATCTGTTGCGCGAGGACGGGTTCAGCTTGCAGGGCAACACGAAAACCCTGGAGGGCAAGCAACACCCGGACCGTGACGGGCAGTTCCGCTACATCAACGAGCAGGCCCGCACCCACCGCGATGCCGGCCAGCCGGTGATCAGCGTCGACACGAAGAAGAAAGAACTCCTCGGCACGTTCAAGAACCCCGGCCAGCAATGGCGTCCGGCCGGGAAACCGGTCGAGGTCAACACCCACGACTTCCCGAGCGACAGCGCAGGCAAGACCGGGCCGTACGGCATCTACGACATCACCGCGAACACCGGCTGGGTCGACGTCGGCACCGATCACGACACCGCCGCGTTCGCCGTCGAGTCGATCCGCCGCTGGTGGCACGCCCGCGGCAGCCACGACTATCCGAACGCCACCCAGCTGTTGATCACCGCCGACGCCGGCGGGTCCAACGGATACCGCAGCCGCACCTGGAAAGCCGAACTCGCCGCCCTGGCCGTCGAGACCGGCCTGGCCATCACCGTCTGCCACCTGCCACCCGGCACCTCGAAATGGAACAAAATCGAGCACCGGCTGTTCTCGGCCATCACGATGAACTGGCGCGGCCGGCCCCTGACCAGCCACGAAGTCATCCTGCAGTCCATCGCGGCGACCACCACCGGCACCGGTCTGCGTGTGCACGCGCAACTCGACACCGGCGACTACCCCACCGGCGGGCCGGTCAGCGACGCCGAGATGGCCGCCCTCCCGATCGCCCGGCACGCCTTCCACGGCGACTGGAACCACACCCTGCACCCGCACAGCATTCCCACCGACGCCACCGCGACGACCAGCCAGACCACTGACCACGCCGCCCCGGACACGTCGCCACATCCGACGCTGACCGGCATGACCACCGAAGAACTGACCACGCTGACCACCGCACTCGACACCCTGCGAAACGCGCATCAACAAGCCCTCCAAGCCGCATACCGCCAAGCCCTGGAAGCGGCCGGCCATAACGGAATCCACCCCCACGCCCCACGCTCGGGCCGGCCACCCACGTTCGCGTTCGCCGACCGGGTCCTGGCCACCGTCCTGCACCTACGACTCGGACTACCCGACAACACCCTCGCGCACCTGTTCACCACCAGCCGCGCAACCATCCGCAGGGCCGTCACCGAAACCCGGCAACTCCTGGACGAACACGGAACCTGCATCACCGCCACACCGACCCCACCCAGCACCCTGGTCAACCTCCTCGCCGCCACCGTCACGCAGCGAAACACCCATCCATGAAGACCAAACACACGTGTTATTTATCTGCGACCCCTAAGCAGCGGATCGGCTGCCGGTCGCGGTTCGTCAACAAACCAACGTTTCCTGAAGATCACGTACCACTGCGGTGTCCCAAGGGTCAGGCGAGCGCGGGGCCGGTGGAGTGGAAGCGGAGGGTGGAGGAGGCAGTTCCGGCACGGGCCGTCTCGTCATCATCGAGCACGGCGTTCCATCGCCGCTTCATCTCCTCGAGGAACGTCCAGCTCTCATCGCTTCGGTTCCAGTTGTCCCTCTCGGGCCACCGTTCCTCGCTGGTAGATCGGCCAGCGATGCCGCAGAGCGCCTCCACGATCGTCGCCACGGTGTGCCAGGAACGCGGCACGGTGGCGCCGCTCAACACCCGCCGGATCGTCTCCGTGCTCGCCGTGCCCCGGAGGTCGCGGGAGTCCGCGTGGTCTCGGATCCACTGCGCGATCTCGCGGAGCGTGGGCCGGCCGCCGTAGGCGTGCGCTACTGTCCGATGAGGCGGTCGAGCATGGCGATGATCCGGTCGAGCTTGCCGTGCGCGGCGGTCAGTGACTCTTCATGCCGGTCGAGTTTCTCGTTGTGCTGCGACTGGATGATCGCCAGCGCCTGGATGGTGTGTTGCTGGGCGCGCAAGGTCTGGGCCATGTCGGCCAGGTCGCGGTCGCCGCTGGCGCGCAGCCCCGACTCGACACCGAGGCGGTCCTCGATGGCGGTAATGCGTCGTTCCAACTCTTCCAGGCTGCTCATGCGCTGGCTGCTCCTGCCGCGATGGTGGGTCGCAGGTAGGCGTACACGGTTTCACGGCTGACGCCGTACTCCCGGGCCAGGTCGGCCTTGCGTTCGCCGGCGGCGACCCGCTGGCGCAGCTCCTCGGCCTGCGCCAGGGTCAACGCGGGTTTGCGGCCGGTGTAGGCGCCGCGGGCCTTGGCCGCGGCGATGCCCTCGCGCTGGCGTTCCAGGATCAGTGCCCGTTCGAACTCGGCGAACGCGCCCATGACCGACAGGAGCAGGGTGGCCATCGGGGAGTCCTCGCCGGTGAAGGTGAGGCTCTCCTTGACGAACTCCACGCGCACGCCCTTGCCGATCAGGGTGCGAACCAGGCGGCGCAGGTCGTCGAGGTTGCGGGCGAGCCGGTCCATCGAGTGCACGAGCACCGTGTCCCCGGCGCGGACGAACGCGATCAGCTCGTCCAGCTGTGGGCGGGCGGTGTCCTTGCCGGAGGCGGTGTCGGTGAAGGTGCGTTCCACGTTGATCCCGTCGAGCTGGCGCACGGTGTTCTGCTCGACGGTGCTCACCCTGACGTAGCCGACCCGCACCCGCCGCTCCCTTCGCCACAAACGTCAGGCTGGACTCTATGGCGTCGCCCGACAAGCGTCAAGAAACGGCGTATGCGACTCTAGTCTGACGCCCCGACCAGGGTGAACAGGCGTGGTGTGGGGGTGTGCCCTGCCTGACCCGCCCGTTGCCGACCTGCGGGCGGTGGGCATCGATGACGTCGCCGTGCGCCGCCGCCACATCTACGCGACGATCGTCGTCGACCTGCAGACACGGCGCCCGATCGAGGTGCTCGAGGGCCGTGAGGCCGGACCGGTCGCCGCCTGGCTGACGCAACACCCGGCGATTGAGGTCGTCTGCCGTGACCGGGCTCGCGCCTACGCAGAGGCCGCCCGCGTCGGAGCTCCCCAGGCCCAGCAGGTCGCCGACCGCTGGCACCCGTGGAGGAACCTGGGCGAAGCGGTGGACAAGACCGTCGCAGCGCACCATAGCTGCATCAAGACCGCGTTCACCGCGGCCGAACCCACCACCGGCCGACCTGCCCCCGCCGCCACTGCCCGACCAGCACTGCGACGTGCGCGGCCGGCCCCGGACGCTGGCGGCCCGCCTCGCCGAGCGGCACAAAGCAGTTCAGGAACTCGTCACGGCCGGCCGGTCGCTACGCGGCATCAGCCGTGACCTGGGCCTGGACTACTACACCGTGCGCCGTTACGCCCGCACCGGCGGCCTGGACGAGCTCATCGCGCCGGCGATCGATCGCCGCACCGTGCTCGACACCTTCAAGCCCTACCTGTACGAGCAGTTCTGCCAGGGCCACGGCAACGCGTCCGAGCTATACCGGCAGATCCGGCAGCTGGGCCACACCGGCGCCCTGGCCACCGTCAGCCGCTACCTGCGCCTGCTCAAAGCCGGGAAACCACCCCACCGGCAGCGCGACCGGTCCCGGCACCCCGGGCCGCGGCGAGCTGGCTACGGACCCACCCGGACCGGCTCCCGCCCGAGCAAACCCGCACCCTCGGCGATATCCAGGCAGCCTGCCCTCACCTGGCCGCCACCGCCCGACACGTGCGCGGCTTCGCCGCCATGCTCACCAACCTCACCGGCGTGGACCTGCCAGCCTGGATCGCGCAGGTCCGCCAGGACGACCTGCCCCACCTGCGGCAGTTCGCCCAAGGACTCACCACCGACCTGGACGCGGTCACCGCCGGGCTGTCCACTCCCTGGAGCTCCGGGCAGGTCGAAGGCCAGAACACCAGAGCCAAGCTGGTCAAACGCCTCGGCTACGGCCGCGCCAACTTCGACCTGCTACGCAAACGGATCCTGCTCCAAGCATGAGCCACCGTCACAAGATCAGCGACAGACCCCGTTCACGCGTACCTGAATGGACACATTCACCAGTACGCCGACACTCGGTCGTGTTGTGTCGGGGGTCCCGTGCGGGTCGGTGCCCGGGCGGGCGCCGC
>CBIHNN010000146.1:0-8494 GCA_966211315.1 uncultured Micromonosporaceae bacterium
CACGTCGGCATCCCCACTGCCGCCTTCATCGGCATCTTGAATGCCGGGCAACACGGCGGTGACGCCGAGGCAGTTCGGGCAGTAGATGGGGGCGAGCCCGTCGGCGAGCAGGGTGGCGGTGAGGTCGTCGATGCGGCGGAAGGCGGCCGGGTAGACCGAGGTGTCGCCGCATTCGTGGCACCAGTCGCGGGTGGGACACATGCGGTACACCGCGCCCAGGACGGGGTGCAGGCCGGCAGGGGTGAAGCCGTCGAGGCACCAGGGGCAGCGGGGGTCGGTTTCCTGGTCGTGGCGCAGTGGCGCGGTCATCGACTCTCCCCGGGGCAGGCGGGGTGGGTGCAGTAGGTTTCGGTGTCGTCGACGAGGACGCAGAGTGGACAGTCGTTCTGCTCGGGCATGTCGGTCCACCCCAGGTCGGTGACGTCGAGGCCACACAGCGCGGTGTTGGGGTCGCAGCAGACCAGGTGTTGGATGTCGTCGGTGCCGTCGATCGATGCGTTCGGTTGGGTGGCGGCGAGGTTCATGCGGCACCTCCGGGGGTGCAGTCGAGGCAGGCACCGGTGCGGCGCGGGATGTAGTAGTCGCGGAGCTGGCCGCAGTCGGGGCAGGTCCGCCGGGCGGCGAGAGCGCGCTGGACGGCGCGGAGTTGTGCCGCCGTGGCGGTGCGTTTCGGGACGGCGAGGTCGCGGCGATACAGGTAGGCGACCCGGGTGGCGGTGCGGTGTCGCCAGAGGATTTGCGCAATGATCGGTTGTCCGGCGGGGCGGAGGCCGTCGGCGCGCAGCTGTCGGCGGGTGGCGAGCCCGGCCGGTGCGCTGTGGTACGGGAAGGTGGGGAAGCCGTACCTGTTGCCGGTGGGGTCGTAGAACTCGCTGAAGAACCCACGGTCGGTGGTCAGGTGGTCGAGCTCGGCGTTGGACAGCCCGGTGGGTGCGATGGCGGTGGCGGTCATGCGGTACCGCCCCAGCGCTGTTGCGCGGCCTGGCGGGTGATGCCCAGCCGCAGCGCGATGTCGGCCCAGGAGTAGCCGTGGCCGCGCAGCCCGGTGACCGCGTGGCCGATGGCCCGGTCGAGGTCGGCGGAGAGGGCGACCATGTCGGTGAGGGCGTCAACGTCTCCCGACGAGATGCGGTTGGCGTAGGCGCGGACGATGCGGCGGGTGAAGGCCGCGTATTCGTCGTTCTCGACGACGTGCCGGCGGCGCGGCTCGGAGCGCCCTGCTGCGTGGTTGACGCGGTTGGGGTTCATCGGGCACCCCTGGTGGGGGTGAGGAGGTAGCCGTCGGCGGCGGTGGTGAGGGCGTCGAGGACGTCGTCGAGGGTGCGGCCGGTGTGGTCGTTCCAGTCGCCGACGATGTCGATGGCGGACAGGTAGCCGGGGTCGTAGTCCGGGTCGAGATAGGCGGCCAGGGCTCGGGTGGCGCGGATCGTGGCGTCGCTGGATTCGTCGTCCAAATCGGTGAGCGGTTGGGCGATGCAGCGCCCGGACGCGGCGATGGAGATGGCGCCCAGGGCGCAGGCGGGCGGGAACGGCTGCTCGCAGAGCAGGTCGAAGAACTGGCCCTGGATCCAGCCGTGCAGCTGCAGGTAGCGGGCGGCGCACCGGAGCAGGTCCGCCGGTGTCGTGCCGGCGCCTGCCGGTGTGGTGGGTGGTTCGTGGGTAGCCTTCATGGCAGCCACGTCCTTCCGTTGGGGATGGCTGGTGGTGGAGGTCGGCAGAACCCGCCGTTTGCTGCCAGGCGTTGGGTCGGGTTCTGTCGACCGCGATTAGCGGTCGCTGCGCAGCCGGATGGCGACCCGGTAGCGCGGGTCGTGGGGTCCGGCGGGCACAGGTGTGGTCATGTGCACCAGCCGCCCACATCGGTAGGCGATCTCGCGGATTTGGGTGATCTCGGTGCGGGTGCCGGTGATGGTGAGGTCGCAGAACGGCGGCGCCGTCGTGGTGGTGGTCATGCCGCCATCCCCCAATCCGTCATTGCGGTGGTGGGGCGGCGGAGCCAGGCGGCGTAGTCGGCGATGGCGTAGATGTCGGCGTCGGACAGGTAGGCGGCCTTGATCCGGCGGGGGAAGCCGCCCTCGGCGAGCAGGTACGCCGCGCCCTGGTTGGTGGGTGAGATGTCGGTGGCGTTGTAGCCCTGTTCGGCCCAGCCTTGGCCGAGAATGACGTTGGAGCTGCCGACGGTGGTGCAGCGGAAAGCGGCCCGGAACCCGAACAGGTCCCGCAGGCTGGCCGGGATGATGTCCCACGATGGGCGTTGGGTCGCGGCGACCACGGGCATGCCGCAGGCGCGGCCGAGGGAGACCAGCCCGCGCAGCAGGGTGGTGAACTCCTCCTGCTGGGCCTTGGTGCCGAGCACGGTGGAGTACATGGCGAGTTCGTCGATGATGGTGACGATGACGGTCAGGTCGTCGCCCCGGTCGACCTTGCGGCGGTCGTGGGCGAGCAGCCAGGCGTAGCGGTTACGGGCGACGATGAGCAGCCGCCGCAGCACGGACAGGGCGTGGTCGATGTCCAGGCCGACGAATTCGTCGGCGATGTGCCGCCACGGGCCCAGTTCGACGAGTTTCGCGTCGAACAGCACCAGGCGGGTGTGGTCGCACAACGCGGCGGTGCCGGCCGCGAGGTTCAATAGGCCGGACTTGCCGCCGCCGGGTTCGCCGGCGGCGAGCAGGTTGCGGTAGACGACGTCGAGGGAGACGGCCTCGCCGAACTCGTCGACGCCGACGAACATCGGGTCGAACATCGACATGCCGGGCCCGACGGGCACCCGGTCGGCGCCGAGCGGGTCACGGGCAATGGTGGACACGGTGGGCCTCCTTGAGGCGTCGGTGGGCGCGGACCCTCCACAGGCAGGCGAAAGCCCGCGCCCTGTCGGATGGGGTTAAATCCAGTCGTTGACGTCGTCGCCGGTATCGGTCGACGAGCTGGCGGGGGAAGCCGGGGGCTTCTTGCCGTTGCTACTGGTGGCCGACTTCGCGGCCGGGATGGTCACCGGTTCGGTGACGTCGGGCAGGTCCAGGGCGGTCGGTACGGTGACCGGCTCGCGGGCAACCTTGGGGGCGTCGGGGTCGACGGCGTCGACCAGCGGCGAGCCGATGGTGTTGGTGAGCACCTCGCGGCGTTTGATGTCGAACCGCACGTAGGCGGAATTGCCGTCGCTGGCGTTCTCCACCAGGCACGTCTTGGCGTGACAGGCGACGGCGATCTTGTCGAGGCGGCCCTGCAAGTCCGCGACGGACAGGCCGGGGCGCAGGTAGACCCAGACGCGTTCGCCGACCGGGGTGGGTTTGGCCCACAGGATCAGCGGCAGGCTGCCGGACTGGTTCGTCACGATGAACGCGGTGAAGCAGACCCGGAGCCGGTGCCGCACGATCACGCACCAGGCGAGCGCGACGATCCGCCGGCGGATCGGCCGCACGGCAGTGGGGACGCCCACGACCAGGCCGACGACGACGGCGCGGATCCCCAGGGTGGTGTGCTCGACGAGCTGAATCCAGCCGTACATCAGCGCAGTGGTCGACCCGATTTCCGGAGTCCACCACCAGATCAGCCGCAGGACCGGCCAGACGCGGACGAGCGCCCATACCAGGGCGCCGGCGCAGCCGCCGACCAGCAGGCCGAGCAGCACGCACAGGATCGGGGGCAGGTGCTCGGAGGCGACCAGCATCGTCACCAGGCCAACCGTGAGGGCGGTGATGATGAACGCGAAGCGGGCGTTGCGCTCCGACGAGCGATGCACCTTCGCCTCGATGACCGTCACCGTCTGGCCACGTCGACCGAACGAGCGGCGGGGGGTAGATTTGGACACGACGAGTCCTCCCAAGGATCAGTTGGGATCGGGATTTGTTGGAGGGCACGGGGTCGGTAGATGTAGGAGTCGAACCGACCCCGCGCCAGCTCTTGCGGGGGTTGGTGGCCACCAGTCGTGGTCACCGGGCCGGGTGCGTAGGAGTCGATACCGCTCCCGGACTGTCATTCAGTTCTCAGTGGAGCGGTGAAGCCGCTACCGGTGGTGCGGATGCACGGACACGTGCGACAAGCGGTACGACGAACGTGAACTACTTGGCCGCCGGAGTAACAGACTTCGGCTTCAGCGATGCCGCGCGGAACGCGACGCCGTTACGCCCGTTGGTCGCCCACGGGATGGCCTCCAACTGCTCGATCTCGACGAGCTGACCCACCGTGACGTTCGGCTTCTCACCAGCCGTCGTCACAGCGATCACCTCGCCGCCGGTCTCATCGAGCACGAAGACCTGGGTGGACCACATCAGCCGACCCGTTCCCTTCTCGGATCGCTGGTTGCCGTTCTGGTCGTTCTTCGGACCCGGTTCCTGCGTCGCCTGCAGCTGCTTGTGCTTCGTGTCCACGAAGAGCTTCACGAGAGCTACCTCCCTGATCTTGAGCGCGTCGTATACGACGACTGCTCGGTTTCAGTACCTGGCTTAAGCCAGCACTGGCTTGAGCCAGTTCTACTCCTCCGGTGTGGCGAGTGTCAATAGGTGGCTTGAGCCAGTTGGGATAGCCTGGAAGTACTCAACGAACAGGTGTCTAGATGACTGACCAGGCAGACCGGCGGCCAGCCAGCCGTCGTATCGCCGAAGACCTACGGGCCGCGATCAAGGGCGGCGAACTCGTAGACGGCGACCAACTACCCTCCGAGCGGGAACTCGCGTCCAGGTACGCCACCGCACGGAACACGGCGCGTGAGGCGCTGAGCATCTTGCAGACAGAGGGACTTGCCGTCGCTCATCATGGGCGAGGCGTCTTCGTCCGAGAGCAGCGACCGCTGATGCGGATGGGGCGTGAGCGGTACTCACGAGCAGCACGAGAAGAGACGGGCCTGTCGCCGTTCCGGATCGAGGTTCAGAGGCAGGGACGAGTACCACGCACCGAGTGTCGGTCGGTGACGACGGTCGATGCTCCCAGCGACATCGCGGATCGCTTACTCCTGACGGACGACCGTCGGGTGGTTCGTCGGGAAAACTGGTACTTCGCCGATGACGAACCCGTCCAGGTGGGCGTAACCTTCATCCCCGCCGACATCGTCAAGGACTCACCGCTGGCGTCCGAGAGGACACTGGGCAAGGGCAGCATTTATCAAAGATTCGAGGACCTGGGTCATCCGATCGCACGACTTCGGGACGAGGTAAGCGCCCGGATGCCGACCCCGGACGAGGTTGCAGGGCTCAGCATTCCGCCTGGAGTGCCGGTCATTGACGTGCTTCACACGAGCGTCAACCACCAGGGTCAGCCGTTTGAAGTGACTCGGTTCGTCATGCGGGCTGACCTGAACGGGCTCGACTACGAGATGCCGGTCGATGGCTGAGCGGAACGCTCCCAGCGGTGCCGGTCTAGTGCGGCTAGGCGCCTTAGCCTTGCTCTGGGGGTCCGGATTTCTCTGGATCAAGCTGGGGCTTCGCGGGTTCAATCCCGTGCAGATCGTGTTCGCCCGCTTGCTCTTAGGCTTCGCCACGCTACTGCCCATCGCGCTGTGGAACAGGCTAAAGGCGCCCCGCGGATGGCGTGTGTGGGGGCACCTGTTCGTTGCGGCAGCGGTCGCCAACGCCATCCCATATCTACTGTTCGGCATCGGGGAACAGACCGTCGGGTCGAACGTGGCGGGAGTTCTCAACGCCACTACGCCACTCTGGACACTGCTGCTTGCCTTCGTGGTTGGGGTTGACAGAGATCACAGCGCCAAGAAGGTCGCAGGCTTTGCCCTGGGCTTCCTGGGCGTCGCCGTCATGTTCTCCCCGTGGGAATCAGCCGCCGAATTCACCAGTTGGGGCGGGTTGGCGTGCCTTGCAGCGGCAGCCAGTTACGCCATCAGCTACCTCTACATGGGCCGGTACCTCACCAACCGAGGAATCCCCCCACTGATGCTGTCGGTGGGGCAGTTGGGTGCCGCCACGATCCTGCTGGCGGCAGCTATGCCGTTCTCTGGGTTCGACATGCCGATGTGGCGGTGGGATGCCACCGTCAGCCTCGCCATCCTGGGCGTGTTCGGGACTGGTTTGGCCTACGTTTTGAACTACCGGATCATCCAGGACGAAGGACCGACGACGGCGTCCGTAGTGACCTACCTACTGCCGATCGTCGCCGTGCTGCTCGGTTGGGTGGCACTGCGCGAACCCGTGACGGTCACCATGGTGGCGGGTGTCCTCCTGGTACTCCTGGGCGTGGCCCTCACCCGAAAACGCACACCAGCGTAGGCAAAGCTCAATCGCCGCAACGGCAGAACGGCTGACGCTACCGCGTCTTATCTCAACCATTTCCGACATGACTGCCTGCGTGGTTAACACGTTGCCAGGGCAGGGCAGCATCTGCGGTCTGATCGCCTACCGACGCGGTGATCATTTGGCTGCTCGTAACCTTTGCCTCACCGAACTCTTCGGCCCAAGCACCCCCCCGGCGCGGACGCCAGTCGGTGGGAATCCGAGCTGACGATGCGGACACCATGTTTGAGGAAGAACCGCCGGCATGGTCTTTGACCTGCTCGCCAAACTCGGCCGTGACTGCGCTAAACCTCGGTAATGGATGCCGGGTCAGAATTGCCCCATGCGCGACTCAAAAGGCGTTCCTCAAGATGAGTCACGTACAGATCGCCAGCCAACATTGGAGGGTGATACGCGGGCCAGATCTGCTGTCGAAAGGAAAACTTCCGACTACGGAAAACGCCCAACACTCGGGCATGGACGACCTCATCGCCGCCTGTGTCAAATCGTTCGATCACAACGTCATGACGCGCGCAAAAAAAGTCTAGCTCCTCGCCCAATTTTGCGATGAAGGCGGAGACGAACGCCTCTCTCGGCATCGCCGGAACGTCGCTCATTAGCTGATATTAACAGCTAACCGCAGGTCTCTCGCTTCCAGCGGAACGAGTTCCTTAGGAATGTCGTCGCCGACGTCCTGGCCGCGCGAGCAGGCGGTGACGACCGGCCTCCTCGATTGGGCTAGGTACTGGGAACGTCTACCGTGGCAGATGCATAACCGATACGACGACGGGGAGCACGGTCCATGTCACATGTACGACGCTTTGACCACGTCGGCATCACGGTCGCAGATCTCGATGTCGTGACCGCCTTCTTCGTGGCGCTCGGCCTAGAGGTCGAGGGCAGGGCGTTCGTCGAGGGCGAGTTCTTGGAGACGGTCTGCGGCATTCCCGACTCTCGCACCGAGATCGTCATGCTGAAGTCGCCCGACGATGGCGCCCGCCTGGAGCTCGCCAGCTTCGTGCGGCCCGACTCCGTGCCGGGCCCGCCGGCCGCCATGGCCAACGAGCTGGGATTGCGCAACGTGTCCTTCGAGGTCAACGACTTGCAGGCCGCTGTCGATTGGGCAGCGAGTGAGGGCTACGGACTGGTCGGTGGGATCGGCGAGTACGAGGGTGCTTGGCGGATGGCCTACGTGCGGGGGCCGGAAGGGATCATCGTCTCGCTGGCCGAGCGCATCGGCTGAGCCTCGCAACGCCCGGATCTGCCGCGATCCGCGCGTCGTTCGCTGGTTGTGTATCACTGACCGTGAAATGACCAGCGGCGCTTGGTGTCACGCGCCTTCTGATACCGATGTGTCACGCAGGTCGTGAGACACGACAGGGTGTCGCCGGTGAGGCCGTTCAAACTTTCTGTACGTCTTTCAAACTTTCTGTACGTCTTTTAAAGCGGCCCGAAACGGGCCGCTCACGCCGCCGCCTGGGCGCGTGGCCGGCGCTTAGCTTTCGCACGCGTCGGCGCACGCAGGCAGCCCGGCGGCTGGCGTGGGAAGCGGGATCGGGCCGCAGCAACGACAGAGTCCGGTGTAGTGGTGACGGAGATGGGTTAGCCGGGCGGGCCGACCGGGCGCGGCCTGGGCGACGCGGGCCAGCTGGCCGCGCCGGGCCGCAGGGCGAGTCACGGCCGTCGAGCGCCAGGCGCGGCGGCGCGCAGTCTGACGGGCCGCCCCTCCAAGCTCAAGGGCGCTTCGCGTCGCGAGCGACGGCCCTACGGGCCGCCCTTGACCTCGGAGCCTCTGCGACCCTTGGGGCAGGTTGGTCACAGGGCAGGCCGGTGGCCTGCCCTCATCAGGTCGCGCACCGCCGCACCCGTCACCCACTCGGAGTGCCGTTCGGGTGTCAAGGGGGCCTTGACTACGAATTGACGTCCGGTAGAAGCGCTAGCTAAGCCGCTGCATGGATGCCCGACGCCTTGGCACCGAGGCAGAGCGGGACGTCTGATACCGGGCGTGCTCGAACCAAAGCGGCGAAAGAGCGAACGATCCGAGCCGGAGGGGTAACCCAGTTGAGTCTGTTCTAGGCGGGCTCGCAGAACGGGAGGCGTCCGCGGTCGGTCGCCTCATTCAGCACACCGCTCAATGGCTGAGTCGAGGTGTCGTCGCTCTCGCGGAGAAGCGTTCGTCGCTCAGCTGCCAACGGTTCCCTAGATATTCAAAATGCCGGCCGATCGTACGTATTTAGCTCGGGATCGCCGGGGGGCGGGCTCGCGGTGTGTGTTTGACC
>CBIHNN010000147.1:0-8255 GCA_966211315.1 uncultured Micromonosporaceae bacterium
TACAAATACTCGGACTTGCCTAGAACGGACATATCCCGACCTTGCGAACGCCCTGGGTCCCAGACTGGCAGGGTGAGGTAATCCGACTGTCTTGTATTCCCCTGCCACTGATCACGGTGTGTTGCGGCTTGGGCTGTAGCGGTTCCAGGTTCCACCGGCGGCGGCATGGTGGCGCTGGGTGGTGGTGTGGTGGAAGCCGAGGGCCTGGGCGATGACCGGTGCCGGGGCTTGGAGGATGAGTTGGTGCAGTGCGGCGAGGCGGGCCGAAACGGTAGGGACACCGAGGTCGCGGATGAGCGGGGCGATCGTGCGGGTGGTCAGCGGCTGGCCGGCGCGGCGGCCGGGAAATAGCCAGCGGGCGCCGCGGTTGGTGGCGGTGCGCATGTTGGTGCGCTGGTCACGTAGGGCCAGCAGTAGTTCGGCGACGGGTTCGGGGACCGGCGTCGGCGGGTCGCCCAGCCGGAGCAGGACGTCGGGGCCGGTGGTGTCGATGTCGTCGATGGTCAGGCGCAGGATGCGGCCGAGCGGCTGGGCGTAGAGCAGCAGCAGGATCGCGGCGACGCGGGCGCGCAGCTCGCCGGTGTCGTCGGTGATCAGCTTGCGGAGAAGCCCGATGCGGCGGTGCTGGGTGATCGGGGATTGCTGACCGGACCGGTGCGCAGCAACGTGTAGCCGTGGCATGTGTCCGGCGTGGGCGGCCCAGGTCAAGAACGGTTTGAGCAGTTGCCGCTGATGCGGCCGGTGGGTGACGAACCAGCGGTCCAGGTCGTCCTGCCGGAGCCGGGCGAGAATGAGTCCCTGTTCCTGGACCCCGGCGAGGAAGTCGCCGACCCGCAGGACCTGCTGTCCGAGCTCGTTGCGGGTGCGGCTGCTGACGGGCCCGCGGTCCGCGCGGCCGCGTAGCCAGGGCAGCAGGTGCCAGGTCGTGTACTGGCGCAGCAGCCGGCGTTGTTCGGTGTCGGTGATGGTGTCCAGGTGCTCGATCAGCCATCTCTCGAACAGCAGGATCTGCTTGTCGATCAGGGGCAGGACACCGCACTGCATGAGCAGTTCCCGCAGGTGAGCGGCAGCCCGCCATGGTTGCAGCCGGTGGAACGCCTCGTGGTTCAGTTCGATGTCGCCGCGGCCCAGACCTCGTAGCAGATCCGCTGCCGGGGCGGAGCGGCCGTGCCGGGAGGAGACCCAGGACAGGCCGGTGAGGGGGTTGTCCATGCTGGTCAGCAGCTCGGCCAGGGGCACCAGCTCGGGCTGGATGCGGCCGGTGCCGTCGTCGAGGAGTTCGGCGACGCGACGGGTGAACGTGCAGCGGGTGCACCGGCGGCCGGCGTGCAGCTTGCCCTCCTGCCCGCACTCGGAGCAGGCGTGCGAGGTGGAGAATCCGGCGCAGCCAGTGCAGATCGGAGCGTGGTCCTCGGTGCGCCGTCCGGCCAGGACCCGGTCGTCGCCGCAGCCGGGGCAGCGACCGTGGGTGCGCAACGCCCGGTCCTGGCAGGTGCGGCAGATGTGCCCGTCGGGCCAGCGTGTCGCGAAGTTGCCGCGCCGGCCGCAGCGGGCGCAGTCGCGGACGAACCAGCGTTCGTACTGCTCGGCGGTGGCGTAGGGGCGGTCCATCAGTCCGGGCGCACGCGGGCCCGGCGGGGCCGGACCGTGGCCAGGTCCACCGGCGCCGGGGCGTCACCGGCGACCGCTTTGCGCGGGGCGACGTTGGCCGCCGTCGTGACGACCAGGTCGGCGGGGGTGACCTCCAAGATGTCGCACAGCGCGGCGAGCACCGGCAGCGACAGCCGCTCCGGGGTGCCGGCGACGAGGCGGTGGACCTGGGAGGCGGACAGGTCGATGCCGCGGTCGTGCAGCAGCGGCACCAGTTCGGTGGCAGTGAACACGCCGCGGGCGGCCATCATCTCCCGCAACCGCCATCGGTAGCTGACCTGGCGTTTCATGCTCATTGCGCCCTCCGTGCCGGTCGTAGTGCCGCGTTCATGGTCGCGTCGAGAGCCTGCCGCAGCGTGCGGGTGCGGAAGTCCGACGACACGCAGGTGTAGATCGCCGTGGTGGAAGCGTGTTCGTGGCCGACCTGCTGCTGCACGAACAACGGATCCCAACCGGCCTCGATCAGATGGGTGACATACGCCCTTCGCAGCGAGTGGAAATCGAGCCCGGCGTCCAGTCCGAGGGCGTCGCGGTAGGTCGCGGTAGGCGGACAGCCGTGCGTTGAGCTGGGCCAGCCCGACGCGCGGCGCTCGTTCCGAGGGCCACAGCGCCGGGTTGCCGTCGACGGCCAGCAGCGGCCGGATCTCCTCGACCCACTCGGCGAGGATCTCGGGCACCCATGCCCAGACGGTCAGCACGCTGCGTCGTTTCGGCGGCGAGCCCTTCATCGCCTTGCCGTGGCGCACGTATAGCACGCCGTACCCGCCGAACTCGTCGGCGTGCGGGTTGCGGCCGAAGTCGGCCACGTCGAGCATCCGGGTCTCGTTGCGCCGAAGTCCGTACCCGTAGGCGACCTTGAACAGGGTCGCGTCGCGGAACGCCGGGAGCCAGCCCTTACGCCCGGCCGCACGGATCCGGGTGACCTGGTCGTCGGCGTAGTCCAGCAGGGCCTGCATCTCGTCGAGTGTGAACGCGCGTTTGGCCGGGTCGCCCTCGGCTGCGGCGACGTGGACCGCGGCGTTCCACTCGTGGACAACCTGCACCGGGGTGCGTGCCGAAGCGCTTCTCGCACTCGCCGACCCAGCCGTAGGCCGGGTCGGTCAGGTACGCGCAGAACAGCCGAACCGCCTCCTGGTAGCCGCGCAGCGTCGAGCGGCGTACCCGGCGCACGGCCCGCAGGTCGGTGCACCACTCGTCGACCAGCTGCGGAGTCCACCGCCACGGCAGCGCCTGCGCGTGCTCGGCGAACGCCCGCACCGACCGCTGCCGGCTCTCCACGGTGCCGAAGGACAGGTTCCGCGCGAGCTGCTGGTTACGCCAGCCGTCGAGCATCGCGGTGAAGACCTGCTCGTCCGGTCGCAGCAGCCGGACGCCGTCGGCCAGTTGCAGGACCGCTGATCCCGGCGCGTTCGACGTCCACCGACAGTGACCTCCGACCACTCGCATTGGATGCGAGATCTTCGCATCCAATGCGACCCTCTTGTCAAACATGCAGGTCAGGAGGGTTGGATCCGCACCCTCGTGGCAGGGGGTCGCATCCGCGGGGTCTACAGTCGGCGAAACCGCTACTCACGCGACCAGCAGCGCAAACCTCGGCCACGGTTCGTACGCAGACTGTCTTGTGTTCGCATCAAATCGAATACGCGGCGGTTGTAGTTTCCAGCCCAAAAACAACGGATATGGCTGACCAGGGCAAACGGGCTGGTTTGGTCGCAGTTGCGCAGCTCAGGGACGGTCCTGGATCCACAAGGCCGCCGTTGTGCGAAACGCTCACCGACCTACCCGGTCGCGCCCGGTGTTGATCGCGTCTACGACGTCACGGACGGCGGCCGGGTGCAGGGACAGCCAGATCGAAATGCTGTCCGGCGGCTGAGGCGCACAAGGCGACGAACAGTCACCGTTGCCTAGCTGGCTGGTTAGGCAACAACGGTTCGCTACCCTTCGTAGTAGCTCAGTAACAGTACGTCACCAAATCTGTCCGATTTGGGTATTTTGTTGCATAAGTTTTGGTATGGACGGCTGAGTATGTCTGGTCCGATCCTGGCGGCCAAGATTTATCCCGGGATGACCAATGCAGGCTAGGCGGGTGGCTCACGCGCGGTCGCCGGGCGGTGGATCCATTGCCGTGGTGCGCGAAGCCATCCTCGTAGCTCTCCCATTGATCCGATGCTGCCGTTCCCTTTACAAGGGGCGGCGCTGTTCGACACGAGGTTTGAATGTCTCGACCCCCACGGCGCAAGTCAGCCGAGACTGTCACATCTTCCACTGACAACCCCGAACGGCATTCTAAGAAGGCGGCTGAACGAACGGTAGCCATGGCTGATGCCCTTTCCCCGTTTCGCCGGCGGGCGGGCATCGGGATGGCTGCGGCAGCAGGCCTGATGGCGGTGGTGTCCATGGCGGCCGGGCCGGCCCGTGCCGACACGCCATCCGACACGCCCAGCTGGGTGCTGGAGGGCGTGCGCGCCGCGATGGCCACTGCTAAGGAGACCGGCCAGCGCGTCAAGATCGACGATGCGACCACGGAGACGTCGGAGTTCTACACAACCCCCGACGGCAAGATCACCGCGAAGATCTCGGCGAATGCCGAGCGTTTCAGCCGTGACGGGGTCTGGGTGCCGATCGACCTTACGCTGCAGAAGCAGGCCGACGGTTCGGTGGCCCCCGCCGCCTATCCGCAGGACATGCGGTTCTCCGGTGCGCGCGCCACGGAGACCGGTGACCTCGCGACCATGGGATCCGGTGACGAGAAGGTCGCCGTGGGCTGGCAGACTGCGCTGCCGGAACCCAGACTGGACGGCAGCAAGGCCACCTACCCCGACGTGATGCCCGGCGTTGACCTGGTGGTCCAGGCAACCCGGACCGGTTTCGAGCAGTTCGCCGTCCTGAAGTCGGCTGCCGCCGCGAAGTACGCCGATCAGATTACGTTGCCGCTCTCGGGCCGGGGCGTCTCGGTCGTGAGAGCCGACGACAAGGGCCGGATTCGGGTCCATGGCCGCGGCGGAGAGCCACGTATGGCCATCCCGACGCCGATGATGTGGGACTCGCAGTCAGAGGTACACGGCGGCCCGCCGCGGCACCGTGAGGTCACCGTGGACGTCACCCACACCGCCCCGGGGCAGGCCCGCAAGGGAGTGGACGCCACCGACCCGGTCAACCTCACGCTCAAGCCGGACCAAAACTGGCTGACCAGCCCCGACACCGTCTACCCGGTGACCATCGACCCGTACTACGACTGGTCCACCACGGTCACCAGCACCACGGTGGTCAACAGCTACTCGACGGGCATGCCGAACTCGGACTCCCTGTTCGTCGGCAAATACGACAGCACCTGGACTGGCCGCTCATTCATCAGCTGGTGGGCGACGGGCCTGCAGGGATACCAGGTCGACCAGGCCACCCTGCACCTGGCCAACCCGTACTCGACGACGTGCTCGCAGACCCCGTGGGAGATCTGGACCACCGCCCCCATCACCGCCACGACGTCCTGGACCAACCAGCCAGAGTGGCAGTTCAGGGAGGCCACCTCGACGAGCACCAGCTGCACCGACGGCTGGGTCACCGCGGACGCCACCAGCTTCTTCCAGCGGGCCGTTGAGAAGGAGGTCGGCCAGCCCACCATGGGGCTGCGGGCCGCCGACGAGACAGCCACCAACCAGTACAAGCAGTTCTGGTCATGGAACGCCGCCGACTCGTCGAAGTCCCCCTTCGTCGAGGTGTGGTACAGCCTGCCTCCCAATCCCGTCGATCCGGATGCCGCCCTGTGGGCGACGCAGAGCACGCTGAGCGACTTCAGGGACTGGACGGTCGCCGAGGTTGGCACCAACAGCGGCTACATCGAGTCCGTCAACGAGGCGAAAACCACGTCGGTCACCCTGCTGTGGGCCGGAGCGCCGAACGCGATGCAGGCAGCCGTCCTCGCTGAAGCTCAGCGCCGCACCATCACCGCGACAGTCAAACAACGCGTGTACACCAAGAACCAGCTCACTCAGGCGGCCGATGCGGCTATGGCCAGCGCCACCTCCGGCACGGGAGTCTTCGCCAACTTCACCATCGGCTCGGCGATACCCGTCTCATCCGACTTCGACGGCGTCACCATCACCGGTCAGCACAAGTCCAACCCCGCCGATACCGCCGCCGCGGACCAGGCGCTGTCCCAGCAAGCCACCCAGGCATTGGGCGTCGCGGTGAAGGTCACGACCGAGCCGCTTCCCGTTCCCACCGCCACCAAGCGAGGCGACGACTCATCCCCGTTCAACGCCGGCGCCTACATGTGGCCCGGCTGCTCGCTAGGCTTCGGCCTGAAAATCGGCACGGCCACCTACACCACAACCGCGCGCCATTGCACCGATCCGACGTACCGGGCGTACGACTCGAGCGCATTCTTCCCCTCGTTTTACGGCACGAAGATGCTCTCCGGTGATGGCCAGGCCAGGCTGCTGACCGCAGGCGGATCCAAGCTCATGTTCTACGGCGGCTACGCCAGCACGCTGAAGGCAACCGTCGTCGCTGACCCGAAGACCGGCGCTGGGAAGAACGTCGGCGCTGGCGACTACGTTTGCACTAGTGGCGGCAACTCAGGCACCCACTGCGGTGGCGGTCAGAGCCTGAAGGTACGCGCGTATAGCGTTGGCTGGGATGACGGATTTGGGTCCCGGTCCCAGCTCATCGCCGACCGGATCGATGGCGGCGTCGCCGCGGTGGGCGGTGACAGCGGCGGCCCGGTCTACCAGAACAAGACCACCACGCAGGTCTACGCCGTCGGGATGATCCAAGCAATCAGCGGCGGTGTGTCGTGCGGACCGGTGCGCCAGAGCACCGCCAAGTGCGGCAAGACGCTCTACTACACGTCGATCAACACCATTATCCGAAGCATTTCCGGCGCTTCTCTCGTCCATGGCTAAGAGCAGTATCGCAGCGTTGGAGGCGAACACCCTCTATCTGGTGTTCGCCTCCGCCTGCGGCCAACCACAGTGACATCTCTTCCGGTATAAACAGCACTGACGTCCGGTTACGGCATCGGTGCACCAAACGAGCCGTAACGGCTCACTGAAACCGGCGCTACCATTCCGATCAACCGCGATCAGGCAGGCCGATCGAAGGAACAACATGACTTTCGATGAATGCGACGATAGCTCGGCACACCCTGAGCCTGTGAGTCCGGACGAGCCGCCGGCCGGCATGAGGCCCAGTTCCGGCCCGAGGGGGCGTCGTGGACTCCTGACGTCCGCGGCAGTGGCCCTCACCGCCATCGCCGGTATCACCGGGGTGCATGCGGCGTCGGCCGACGTAACTAGACCGGCAGTCGAAAAGCCCAAACCCGCGGCATCGGGCTCCGAGGAGGCGCTCTGGCACCGCCAGGAACTGCTCAGCGATCTGAGATATTGGATCGAAGCCCAGTCCGGCATCAAGACCAGCGGCTACGTCACCTCTATCAACGACCCGGAAACCGGCTCTACCACCCTGGTCTGGCACGGACCGCCCGACCGCATGCAACAGCAGATCATGGACGAGGCCCGCCGCCGGCGCATCCCCATCTCCATCCAGCAGCGCAACCACAGCATGGACGACCTCGAACGGGCCGCTAAACAGCTCAGCGCCATCGATTCGGGCACCGGCGTGTTCCAAAACTTCAAGGTCGGCGCGATCTCCACCTTCGACATCAACTTCGACGGGATCGTCGTCCAAGGCGTCTACATCCACCCCCCAGCCGAGGGCATCCCCACCGCGAACGCCACACTTGCACAAGCGCTAACCGCCAAAATCGGCGTAGCTGTCGCGATCGAACACGTCCAGATCATGCCCGCGTGACTGGCACGGCCGAAAGCTCGTCCGCACCAGGCACTTCGACCCAAGATCGTCTTTAGCGCCTGAGCCTCTGACCAGACGCCCGGCAAGGCCCCGCGCTGGGATAGGCGTCACCAGCCCCAAAGTTACTGGCGGGTAAATCCGGGTGGCGGATGCCGCAGCTTGGCTGATGTGCGGGTACGCGGCGATCAGTTCGTCGCGAACACCGGCCATCACCCAGTCCCGGTGGCCGGGCCGGTTCTCGAACCGCACTGGAAGCCGTTGGATCAGCGCCTCAATGACGTTGCGGTTGTGGATGGCCGCCGCGGCGTGCGTCTCCCGCTCCAGCGTCTTGACGTCCAGCGGGTTCTGGGGACACTCTCCGAACGGCTCCCCTGCCGGTGATCAGTGAGCGCCGAGGACGTCGGGCAGTAGGTCCTGCAGCAGGGCGTAGGTGTCTGGCGGCAGATCCTCGGGGTACTCCGCGTCGCGGGTGCGGACGAGCTCGTCGAGCAGGTTGCGCAGCTCGGCGGTGCGCCCGTCGGCGTGCACGGCACGCATGAGGTCCTGCCAGGGGTGGTCGTCGCCGCGGGTGGGGTCGGCCTGCCAGGCGCAGTGCACCGCCCAGCGGGCGCCGATGGTGTCGCCGGCGTCCAGGTACAGCTGCGCGAGCTGGTGGGCGGTGTCGACGACGGCCGAGGCGATGTGGCCCGGGTAGATGTCGGACTCGGGCAGCCAGGCGAACGGGTTGCGGGCGGTCGCCGCGTACGCGCGGTCGGCGCCGTCGAGCGGGGCGCCCCGCACGAGTTCCAGGGCGG
>CBIHNN010000148.1:0-8235 GCA_966211315.1 uncultured Micromonosporaceae bacterium
GGGGGCGGGGGGGCGGCCGCGCCCGCCGCCGGGGGGGGGCCCGGGGCGCCCCGGGGGGCGGGGGCGGCGCCCGCGCGCCCCGCGGCCCGTACGAACCTGGCCGACCTCCCCGCCGTCCAGGTCGTTCACGCCAAGGTGGACGTCGCCCTCGCTCGCCGCCGCATCACCGCCCCGGTCGACGTCGTCGTCCTCGACCCGCCCCGTACGGGCGCCGGCGCCGCTGTCGTCCGGGGCATCGCGGCCGCCGCCCCCCGAGCCGTCGCCTACGTCGCCTGCGACCCGGCCGCCCTGGCCCGCGACATCGGCGTATTCCGGCACCTCGGCTGGCAGCTCGCCGATCTGCGGGCGTACGACTGCTTCCCGATGACCCAGCACGTCGAATGCGTCGCTCTGCTGCTCCCACCGTCCTGAAACCAGCCAGGCAGGACCGGCGTGTCCGGCGACCGCGTCGCCGAACCGCGAGCGGACCTGCCGGGCGTCGGCGTCCGGTTCCACAGTGGAGCGAATGGATGCCCGCGCCCGGTCTCGGCGGAGGGCGACGGTTCGGACCACCGCAGACCGTCCGTCGGAATCGTGCCGAGGTCAGTGCACCGTGGCGGGTGGCCGCGCGGGATCGCCGCCCCCGTCGTCCACCGCCGGTTCCGCCAGCTTCTCTCGCGCGCCGGGTCCGTCGTCGGCCGGATCGTGCGGATCGTCGGCCAGGTCGCCTTCGTCGAAGGGGAGGTCGCCGGAGAGCACCCGTTGCGCCCTGCCCCGGTCGAATTCCTGGGTCCAGGCGCCGATGAGGACGGTGGCGACGGCGTTGCCGGCGAAGTTGGTCAGAGCGCGGGCCTCGGACATGAGGCGGTCGATGCCGACGATGAGGCCGACGCCGCCGACGAGTTCTGGGCGGTGGCTCTGCAGGCCACCGGCGAGGGTGGCCAGGCCGGCGCCGGTGACGCCGGCGGCGCCCTTGGAAGCGAGGATCATGAACAGGAGCAGGGAGATCTGCTGGCTGACCGATAGGGGGCGGTCCATGGCGTCGGCGATGAAGAGCGACGCCATCGTCAGGTAGATCGCGGTACCGTCCAGGTTGAAGGAGTAGCCGGTCGGGACCGTGATGCCGACGACGGGCCGGCTGACCCCGAGGTGGGTCATCTTCGCGATCAGCCGGGGCAGGGCCGACTCGGACGACGACGTCGACACGATGAGCAGGAACTCGCGGCCGAGGTAGCGCAGCAGCCTGACGATCGAGAGTCCGCTGACCAGGCGCAGCAGGGTGCCAAGGACGACGATGACGAAGATCAGGCAGGTGGCGTAGAAACCCAGCATGATCTGCGCGAGGCTCTTGAGCGCGTCGACTCCGGTCGCGCCGACAACGGCTGCCATGGCTCCGAAGGCGCCGATCGGGGCGAGCCACATGATCATGGCAAGGATTTTGAAGACGAGCCGCTGGATGACGGCGACGGCGCGGATCACCGGTTCACCCTTGGGGCCGAGCGACTGCACGGCGAAGCCGACGAGCAGCGCCACCAGCAGCACCTGCAGCACCTGCGACTGGGTCAGCGCCGACAGCAGGGTCGTCGGGATGATTCCCAGCACGAATTCGGTGCCCGACTTCACCTCGCCCTCGACCTGCGCCTCGCCGACCGTTCGCAGTGCATCGCTGAGGTGCAGCCCCGATCCGGGGTGAATGATGTTGCCGACGACCAGGCCGATGGCGAGCGCCACCGTCGACATGGTCAGGAAGTAGAGCAGGGCCAGGCCGCCGACCTTCCCGACCTTTGCGGCCTGCCGGATCGAACCGATGCCCAGCACGATCGTGCAGAAGATCACCGGGCCGATCATCATCTTGATCAGATTGACGAAGCCGGTCCCGAGTGGGCGCAGCGCCTTGCCGGTATCGGGCAGAAGCAGGCCCACCGCGATACCGGCCGCCATGGCGACGAGCACCGCCAGGTAGAGGTAGTGGGTCCGGTCCTTACGTACGGTTACGGTGGCGGCATCGGCGGTCATGGGCGCGCCTTTACCCAGATATGACTGCCGTCACGCCCGTTGCAAAAAAGGGCCTGCGATGTGCGGGTTCGGTGAAGAACGCCTCCGCGCGGATGCACAGCGGCGCCGCGTCGATAGACTGGCGCCTCATGAGCGAGCGTCGTGAACCGCAGTCCGAGACCGGGGGGCTGCTCGCCTCCATCACGTCGCCCGCCGACCTCAAGCGCCTGACGCCTGAGCAGCTGACGTTGCTCACCGCCGAAATCCGGGACTTCCTTGTCGCCAAGGTGTCCCGCACCGGCGGCCACCTCGGGCCGAACCTGGGCGTGGTCGAGCTGACGCTTGCGCTGCACCGGGTCTTCGACTCGCCGCGCGACCGGCTCCTCTTCGACACGGGCCACCAGGCGTACGTGCACAAGATGGTGACCGGGCGGCAGGACGGTTTCGACGCGCTGCGCCAGCGGGGCGGCCTGTCCGGCTACCCGAGCCAGGCCGAGAGCGAGCACGACCTCATCGAGAACTCGCACGCCTCCACCGCACTGTCGTACGCCGACGGGCTTGCCAAGGCGTTCGCGCTGCGTGGCGAGGACCGGCACGTCGTGGCGGTGGTCGGCGACGGGGCGCTCACCGGCGGAATGTGCTGGGAGGCGCTGAACAACATCGCCGGTGCCGGGAACCCCCTGGTCATCGTCGTCAACGACAACGGCCGGTCGTACGCGCCGACGATCGGCGGGCTCGCCGACCACCTCGCCACACTCCGGCTCAACCCCGGCTACGAGAAGGTCCTGGACCTGGTCAAGGACGCGCTCGGCTCGACCCCGGTGGTCGGCAAGCCGGTGTTCGAGGTGCTGCACGCCGTCAAGAAGGGCATCAAGGACGCGATCAGCCCGCAGCCGATGTTCGAAGACCTCGGCATCAAGTACCTGGGCCCGGTCGACGGGCACGACATCGCCGCGGTCGAGTCGGCGCTGCGTCGCGCCCGCAACTTCAAGGGCCCGGTCATCGTGCACGCCGTCACCCGCAAGGGCTACGGCTACCGGCCGGCCGAGGACGATGAAGCCGACTGCCTGCACGGGCCCGGCAGCGCGTTCGACCCGCTGACCGGCAAGCTGCTCGCCGCGCCCGCGACGAAGTGGACGCATGTCTTCGCGGAGGAGCTGACCGCGATCGCCGACGAGCGTCCCGACGTCGTCGGCATCACCGCTGCGATGGCCGAACCGACCGGCATCGCCACCCTGGCCCGCAAGCACCCGGATCGGGTGTACGACGTCGGCATCGCCGAGCAGCACGCCGCGACGAGCGCGGCGGGCCTCGCCATGGGCGGCCTTCACCCCGTCGTCGCCGTCTACGCCACATTCCTCAACCGCGCATTCGACCAGGTTCTGCTGGACGTGGCGATGCACCGGCTGCCGGTGACGTTCGTCCTGGACCGGGCCGGTGTGACGGGCCCCGACGGCCCGAGCCACTACGGCGTCTGGGACATGGCGGTCTTCGGCGTCGTACCGGGCCTGCGGATCGCCGCCCCGCGCGACGCCGCGACGCTGCGAGAGGAGCTGCGCGAGGCGGTCGCCGTCGCGGACGGCCCGACCATCCTGCGCTTCCCGACGGGGTCCGTCGCCGCCGACCTCCCGGCGCTGCGCCGGGTCGGCCAGGTCGACGTCCTGCGGGAGGGCACCCGCAAAGACGTGCTGCTCGTCGGGGTCGGGGCGTTCGTGTCGCTCGCCGTCGAGGTGGCCGACAAAATTCGGGAGCAGGGGTACGGTGTCACCGTCGTCGATCCCCGCTGGGTCCGTCCGGTACCGATCGACGTCGTCGCGCTCGCCCGCGACCACCGGCTCGTCGTCACCGTCGAGGACGGCGTACGTGCCGGTGGGGTCGGTGACGCCGTGGCCAAGGCGCTGCGCGACGCCGACGTGACCGTCCCGCTGAAGGACTTCGGGGTGCCCGTCGAGTTCCACGCGCACGGCAGCCGCAAGGAGATCCTCGCCGCGCTCGGCCTGACCGCCCAGGACGTCGCCCGTGACGTCACCGGTGCCCTGAGCCGGATCGAGGCGCCGCTGCACAGCAACGCCTGATCCATCCCCGCGCGGGTGGCCGTCTGAGCCCAATCGTTATCGTGGCGTTATCGTAGGAGGATGCCGACCCTCGCGGAACGCATGGACGAGTTCGGGCCTCAGAGCGGCTACGTCGTCATCGACCTCGGCGAGGATCGGGACCCGCTCGACGTACCCCCACCCCGCACCGGACGGGGCTGGACCAGCATCATCGTGGTTGTCCTGCTGCTGCTCTACGGCACCGTCGCCTCCGCGGCCCCGGGCGCCGGCGGGCTGCGTGAACTTCCCGACGTCGAGCTGTCGCTCGCCGACACGTACGCCGTGACTGCCGAGTCCGTGCTGCTCGTGCACTCCCCGCACCGGGCCGTGCTCGCCGCGTACGACCTGGCCGACGGAGATCTGCGCTGGCGGGTGGCCGCCCCGGCGGTGTCGTACCGGCTGCGCTTCGGGGGCGGCCTCGTCCTGCTCCGCCAACGGGCCGGCTCCCAGGAGATGGAGACCACTGCGCTGTCCATGGACCGCGGCGCCACGCGGTGGCGGACCACCGACACCGTTGTCGCGATCGCCGGCTCGCCGACCGTGCTGGCCGTCTCCGAGCTGCGAACGGTGTCCGGCACCGGCCGGCGGGTCCAAGGCACCGTCGTCGGCGTCGACCCCGTCTCCGGATCCTCCCGGTGGACCCTGCAGCTGATCGCGCCGGCCATGTTGCAGGCCGTCCCGGGCACACCGACGCGGGCCCTGTTCGTGTACGACGACGGGAACACCGAGCTGCGGGACCTCGGCACCGGGGCGACGGTCGCCGCCGCCAAACTTCCCTTCGCCTCCTACAGCACCACGAACCCGTCCGTCATCGGCCACGCGATAGTGCTCCGGCACCCGTCCGAGGACGGCGACCGGATCACCGCCTACGACCTGGAGACACTGGGGCTGCGGTGGAGCATGCGGGCGTCGCTGGCGTACGACGCGCAGGTGTGCGGGTACCTCGCCTGCCTGGTCGGGCGCTTCGGGGTGCGGGCCGTCGACCCGGTGAACGGTGTCGAGCGGTGGGCGCACCGCGACTGGCGTCAGGTGGAACAGCGCGGCGACGTCCTCCTCGCGTACGGCGACGGCGGGGACGGGACCTCGCTGGTCGGGGTGGCCGACCCGGCGGACGGGCGCCTCCTGGCAGATCTGCGACGGTGGGACACCGTCCCCTCGTCGGGCCTGACCGGTCCGGTCCTCGTCGCCCGTGACCAGGCCGGGGACGATCCCACGCTGGTCGGCGTCGTGACCGGCGCGAACCCGGCGCCGCGGCTGATCGGCCAGCTGCCCCGCGGGGCCGGCGACTGCCGGTCGACCGCCGACCGCCTGGTCTGCCGCGCGGACGGCCGTTTGTTGATCTGGCGGTTCTGAACCTGGTGGTACCGCGCGGGCGATCGTCCGCGAGGACCCGGTCGGCGGCGCGGGCGCCGGGATCTGGCGGTTGCCACCCTGACACCGCCCTCGATCACCCCCTGGGGTACGCGCGCTCTGGAGCGCTACCGTGGGTTTACACCGGATTCACGGCTCAAACGGCAGGCTGTGCCGTCGGACCTGCCGGGGTCGGAGGGAGTCGCGGGGATGCGCGTACTGGTGGTCGAAGATGAGCGGAACCTCGCCGACGCGATCGTCCGCGGTCTTCGCCGCAAGGGCATGGCGGTCGACGTCGCGTACGACGGGCTGTCCGGGCACGAGATGGCATACATCACCCGGTACGACGTCGTCGTGCTCGACCGTGACCTTCCAGGCATGCACGGCGACGAGATCTGCGCGGCCCTCGTCGAGTCCGGCGCGCTGACCCGGGTACTCATGCTCACCGCCAGCGTCACCGTCGCCGACCGCGTCGAGGGACTCCAGCTCGGCGCCGACGACTACCTGCCGAAGCCGTTCGCGTTCGACGAACTCGTCGCCCGCGTCCAGGCACTCGGCCGCCGGGCCACCCCGGCGGCGCCGCCCGTGCTGATCGTCGGCGATCTGGTGCTCGACCAGGCACGGCGGGTGGTAACTCGCGGCGGTGCGCCGATCGACCTGACCAACAAGGAGTTCGGCGTCCTCGAGGAGCTGCTGAAGGCCCGCGGCGGCGTGGTCTCCAGCGAGGAACTGCTCGAACGCGTGTGGGACGCCAACACGGACCCGTTCACCACGACCGTACGGGTGACGATGATGACGTTGCGGAAGAAGATCGGAGATCCGGCCCTGATCGAGACTGTCGTCGGAGCGGGTTACCGGGTCCCCGAACCCGTCACGGTGACTGGTGGTGACGTGTGACCGTCTATCTGACCCGCAATGGCGGGGGTCAGCTGCGTCCGACGCTGCGGCTGCGATTGACGCTTCTCAACGGCATCCTGCTGGTGGGCGCGGGTGCCGTTCTCGTGCTGCTTGCCTGGCTACTCGTCGGCGAGGCCATGAGCCCTGACCGGCCGCTGGATCCGGGATCGACCGTCAGGGCCGGCGGGGAGGTCGTGGACGCCCACAAGTGGCAGACCGAACTGGTCGACGAGGCCTCCGACGAACTCCTGGTCAAGGGGTTCGTCGCGCTCCTCGCCATCGGCCTGATCGGCATCGCGGGGGCGTACGCCGTCGCGGGCCGCGCGTTGCGGCCGCTGCACCACGTGACCGCTACCGCCCGCCGGCTCGGCACCGAAACCATGGACCAGCGGATCCGCTACTCGGGCGCGGACGACGAGGTCGCCGAGCTCGCCGCCACGTTCGACGCGATGCTGGACCGGCTCGCCGAGTCGTTCGAGTCGCAGAAACGCTTCGTCGCCAACGCCTCGCACGAGCTGCGGACGCCGCTCGCAGTGATGCGGACTGAGATTGACGTGACGCTCAGCGACGATGAGGCGGACGTCGCCGAGTACCGCCGGATGGCCAAGGTCGTCCGCAACGCCTCCGAACGCGCCAACGGGCTGGTCGACGCTCTGCTCGTCCTCGCCCGCAGCGAGGCCCAGTCGGGCAGGCGGCTGGTCCGCAAGGTCCCCGCCGATCTCGCCACCAGCGTCTTCACTGCCATGTCCGCGGTCCAGGCCGAGGCGAACCGGCTCAACCTCGAGGTCACCACCGAGCTGGAACCGGCGTCCGTCGTCGGCGATCCCAGTCTGCTCGACCGGCTCGCCGGCAACCTCATCGAGAACGCGATTCGCTACAACCACCTGCACGGCAGGCTGTGGGTCCGCACGAGCACCGACGGTGGTCAGGTCCGCCTCGTCGTCGGCAACACCGGCTTCGAGGTGGAGCCGGGCGACGTACCCGGATTGTTCGAACCGTTCCGGCGAGGCGGCTGGGAACGCACCGGGGCGCGCGGCTCCGGCCTCGGCCTTTCCATCGTCCGCGCGGTCTGTGACGCCCACGGCGGCACCGTCTCCGCGGTCGCGCAGCAGGGTGGCGGCCTTGAGGTCACGGTCAGCCTCCCCGCCGCCGACACCACGCCGGTCGTGGCGGCGTCGGCGACCGTCCCCGGCGTGCCCGGCAGCCCAGATGTGCCCGGCAGCCCTGGCGTGCCCGGCAGCCTTGGCGTGCCCGGCGAGCGCACCTCAACGGGCCTGAGCGCGTAGCTCGGTCACCGGCCTGGTCAGGCCGCTACAGAGGTTGAACGGTCGAGTTGATCGATGCCGCTCCGGCGTGTCTGCGTGGCATCGATCGCTTGGTTTTGTATGCCGGAGGGGTGAGATATCCCGATGGTGGCGGTCTGACCGAGCGTGGACGGGTCAAACGAGAACAGGTACGGCGCCAGGCGGCCGGCTGGTTCGCCGAAGGCCTGCCAGTGCCCCAGATCGCCGCGCGGCTACGGGTGTCACGGACCGCGGTGTACGGCTGGCGGCAACAGTGGCGGGCCGGCGGCGAGCAGGCCCTGGCCTCGAAAGGCCCGTCCGGGAGTCGGTGTCGCCTCGACCAGACCCGGCTACGGGGCCTCGACGAGGCGTTGGACGAGGGCCCCGCGGTGCACGGGTTCGGCGCCGATCAACGCTGGACCCTGGCGAGGGTGTCGGACCTGATCGCCCGGCTGTTCCACACCCGGTACACGCTCGGGGCACCGCGAACATCCTGTATCGGCTCGGCTGGTCGGTGCAGGTCCCGAAACACCGTGCCGTCGAACGCGACGAAGCCGCGATCGCGACCTGGCGCAAGGAGGCGTGGTGTCAAGCCCCGGGTTTGATGGAGAGTTGGTTAGTTGGTTTCCAGGGGTGCA
>CBIHNN010000149.1:0-8186 GCA_966211315.1 uncultured Micromonosporaceae bacterium
CGATACCGCTACTGGCCTGCCCCAACAGCCCTATCTGAACGGCATTGGATCAAGAGGGATTCCCTGAAACTGGAAGCTCAGCATCACGCTGTGGGCCCATCGGCTTTCATGGGCTGAAATCGTCGCTGTCAGCGAATAGAATCCGCCCGAGCAACGATCGACGTAACAGAACTCTTCGCTATCATGCGCCTCGTCGCCCGTGGCCCTCGATCGCCAGTGGGGGAACGCTTCGGCAAACGCGGCTGCGCCGAATCCGTGCCAGACCGCGCGCCTCTGCTGAACACTCCAGCAGGCGTCGGGCGACGCCCAGCCCAGGTCAGCGAGCTTCGACAGGAGATCCGGGATGCCTTCTTCGGTCAGGGCTGGCAACCGCACATCGAGGGTTACGCCGTTGCCCGACGCAGGAACCCAATCGATGTCTTGGAGCTCGAGCGCGAAGGCGATCTGACCAAACTGTCCACCGAAGTCAATCGCGGAAGCTGGCTCGCCACTGCCAACGACGAATCGTGCGGCCGAACTTGGCAACGGTGACCGCTCGACAGCGCGTCGACGCTCAGTTGGCTCGTCGACTAATGCCTGGCCATCAGTGAACAACGCCTCGCGCTTGCGCCACAGAAGATCGAGCAGCCCGGCGCTGTCCCGGCCAATGCTGCGCAACTCGGCGCCCGAGAGCAGTAGGACCGGCTGCTCGCGGTGAGCTGATACATCCGAGACGGCTGTACCGGAAAAGCCCCCCATGCTGATCATCAGTCCAGTGGCACCAGCAGTACGTCGCAGACGCGCCCGGAGGCTGTCGATGTCATTGATATCGGCTGCGTTCGAACGCCACTTGCACTCGATGAGATACCGGTCAGTACCGCGGACGGCGAGTAGATCCGTCTGTCGGGGCAGTGCCGTACCCGGATTCAGTCTCACCTCGAACCGGTTCCTTCGGAACAGGTCAGCGATCACGGTCTCGAACCGCACGCCACGCCCGCGTGCGTCCGTGTCCTCGTCCAGCGCCTTCAGCTGCTCGTCCAGGTCCCATTCGGTGCCGAACGTCATCGCCAGCCCCACCCCCTTCAGCGCAGGCTACCGGTCCCAATGCCCTACCGAGCCGCGTGACGCGGGCCGCTCTGGTCCACTCGTCGATCAGGGAACAGGGCGCGCAGATATGAACGTTGAGCGCAGCCTCGAACGGCTCTGTGTCGCACGTGAGCGCGGAGCTAGCACGGAGCACCACCGACGCCAACATGGACGGTGGCTCGGAAATCTGTTGGGGCGCCGCCGCAGGCAGTCTGGCATTCAAATCGGCGATTACAGAGAGTAAGCAGGAATTCCTGACGATTAAAAGTCCTCCGCCCGCACGGCGTGCTCCCAGCCAATCTTCGACTCGTCCGCGACAGTGCGCGGCGGACATGAGCCCGCCCATTCGTGGTATGCCCGCGTAGTTCGAAGTCCTGAACCCGCCCGGGCCCCGGGCTTTCCGGCCCGGGTCCCGGGCGTGTCACCATCGTTCACTCGGTCCGTTGTGCCAGCGGGCGCGATTCGCCGGTCAATGCCGCCAGAGCGGCGGCGACCTCGGCAAGATCTGCCTTGATGTACGTCGCCGTGGCACCGGTGTCCCCGCTGGACTCGCTGTGGCCGGCGAACGCCCGCGCCACCGCGTACCCGAACGCCCGCTCGACCCACGTGATGATCGTGTGCCGCAACCAGTGCGCGGAGATCCCCTGGGTCGCCACCCACGGCAGGTGCTCCCCCAGCCGTTTCCACAGCCCGTCGTACCGGCGGTGAGTGATCGGACGACCGCTGACATACCGCAGCAGCTGACCCGCGCTTCCCGGATCGCCGTCGCCGCGTTCGTCCCAGTGCGCGAGCAGCGCCGCCATCAAGGTCGGTGACACCGGCTGCCAGCGCTGGCTGCCACCCTTCTCCCGTAACCGGACGAGGCACTGCTCCTGGTCGAGGTCGAGCCGGCGTAGGTTCAACGCTCCTCCGCGCCGGCAGGCGGTCTCGGTGTGCAACCGCAGCAGCAGCATGTCCAGCGCCGGGTCGTCCCGGTCGTGGCCGCCACCTGGTTGATCTCCGCCAGCCGGGCGTCCGGCAACGCCCGCCGGGTACTGGCCGGCCGGCGCGGCTTCGCCACCCGGGCGGCCGGGTTCTCCGCCGCCGTCAGGTAGCCGCTGTCGACCGCCCGCCGATACAGGCAGCGCATCGCGGCCACATAGTTCTCCTCCGCACCCGCACCGGTCCGCCCGTTGCGGCGGATCACCCGCGCGGCGCGCAGCCGCTTGCCGAACTGCTCGATCTCCAACGGCGTGGGCTCGGTCAACCGCCGGGAACCCCACTGCTCCACGACCCGCTTCCAGTACGTGCCGTACGCCTTCAACGTGCCGGCGCTGGTGGCCGCCGCGACCTGCGGCACGAACTCCGCGAACGACGGCACCCGCCGTCCGCCACCGGCGGCCCCCGCGGCCAGATCTTCCTGAGTGACGCCCAGCTTGGACAACAGCAGCAGCGCCGCCTCGATCTCCGGCCGAACCGGGCCCGACTCCGACGCGATCACGACGCCTCACCGCCGAACACGTCGGCGTACCGGGCGGCGACCATCGCGTCCACCGCGGCCTGCGGATGGATCACCAGCTGCCCAACCGTGGTGTCGGCGACCAGGAGCAGCTGCGTGCCAGCGACCAAGCGGCACCGATGGCGCAGCGTCGCCGGCAGCCGCAGATGACCCTGCGGCGACACCGTGGCTACGCCCGACGGGTCCGGCGTCACCATCACGAGGTCGGACACCTCGCGGATGGAGACGGTCGTTCCCGGCAGCCAGGCCAACCGCTGGAGAAGCGCCCGGGCGGCGATCCTGCCACGGTCGTCGAGGGCGACGACGGCATAGCTCCAGGAACGCTTTCGGGAAGCCGCGATGGGAGGCATCGGCAGGCGATGGTCCCGCGCCGCAGAGGAGGGAAGAGCGCCATCGTCGCGCAATCCCGCAAGGGTGGGGATCACCGGCGGAACGACGGGCAGCCGCGATTTGGCGGTCATCTCGACCACCCCGCGACCCGCAATTTGGCTACGGTCTGACGACCCTGCCAATGCCCTGCGTGTTCAAGTAACCAGTTTGGGCTGGTTTGATGGGGCATTGGTGCAACGTTTTTGTGTCCGAGGGGCGATCGACACCGTCGCCCCACAGGGCGGCGGCGGAATGCTGGATATGACGTTGGCCAGCCAGTAGCGCGACGGGCCGAACAATCGGCCCTCGCCCAAGCGTTCCACCTGCCTTCTGGCTTCGGCCGATCAGTGAATCTTGGCCACCGTCAGCAGAACCGCCGAGTCCTCGAGTGCATCGAGCGCATGTCGGGCGTCCGGCACGACCAGGAGGTCTCCGGCCGTTCCGGTGACGTGATCGTCGCCAGCGGCGAGCCGCACCCGCCCCCGGAGGACGTGCACAGTGGCCTCGCCCGGGTTCTCATGCTCGTCCAGTCGCTGGCCGGCCGCGAGTGCGATCAAGGTCTGCCGGAGGGTACGGTCGCGCCCGCCGTACAGCGTCTCTGCGCTGCGGCCGCTCGACGAGTTCCGCGCGGCGGCGAGGAGCTGGTCGATCAGGGGGTTCAGCGTCGATGTCTCCGTGCGTGTCCTTTCGTCGTGCGTGTCCTTTCGTCGTGCGTGAGCGGTCACTGCGTCGCGTGTCGAAGCCCGCTCATCTTGACGGCGGTGTAGACGGCTGCGGCGAGTGCGACGTCGGACAGCAGCATGAGCCCGATGGCATAGGAGCCTTGGACTCCGTACACCCAGCCCATGATCAGCGGCGGGACGAACCCGCCGAGTCCGCCGGCGGCGCCGACGACGCCGGTGACGGTGCCGACCTTGTCCGGCGGGGCGACTTTGCCGACCAGGGCGAACACGGCGCCGCCGGCGGCGCCGAGCAGGGCGGCCATGGACAGGAACCCGATGGTGCCGACCGGCATGAGCGGGGGCTGGAACGCCTGCACGACCGCGAACAGGGCAACGCCGGAGAACGACCAGACGAGCACCGGTACGGGGTGCATGCGGTCGGCGAGCCAGCCGCCGGTGGGGCGGGCGATGACGGCGAGCACCACGAACCCGGCGGTACGAAGGGCGGCGTCCTCGGCGGTGAGGCCGTAGGCGGTGCGTAGGTACGCCGGCAGGTAGACGCTGAAGGCGACGAACCCGCCGAACCCGACGGCGTACAGGAAGCAGAGCTGCCACGTGACCGGCAGGCGGGCGACGTCCCGGGTACGCGACCACGCGGTTCCGGCGGGGCGCTGCCGGTTCGGCGGGTCGCGCAGCAGCAGGAACGCGACGACCGCGTAGACGGCGAGGATGCCGGCGACGAGCAGGAACGGCGTGTTCGGCCCGTACGCGTCGGCGAGCCGGACGGTGGTGAAGTTCGCGATGGCGGTTCCGCCGGTACCGATGCCGAAGACACCGAGGGCGAAACCCTTGCGGGCGGGCGGGTACCAGCCGGACACGAGGGGAACGCCCACCGCGAAGGCGGTACCGCCGATACCGAGGAAGAATCCGGCCACGATCAGAGCCGGGTACGACGAGACCACGGTGAGGGTCAGCACCGGCACGATCGTGGCGACCGTGACCAGGGGGAACATGACCCGGGCGCCGAACCGGTCGGTCAACGCGCCGACGGGGACCCGACCGAGGGAACCGACCACGACCGGTACGGCGACCAGCAGCGACTGGGCGGCGAACCCCAGGCCGAGACGTTCCTTGACCCCCGGGCCCAGCGGGCCGATCAGCGCCCAGGCCCAAAAGTTGACGGTGAACCCGATGGTCGCGATGACCAGGTTGCGGCCTGCCCCGGCCGGAGTGGCCGCCGCCGGGGTCGTGGGCGCGGTACTGCGTGTCGATGCCCGCGTGGTGGTCATGAACACTCCCTCGCAGCGGTCGTGCCGGCGCGTCCGGCGGGGTACAGGCAGCTCAGGCTCAGTGGCGGGAGTGCGCCCGTGATCGTTTGCTCGTTGGGTGCGGTGCGGTGGGTGGGCCGTCCCAGCCGGGCCGCGACGGGCGCAACCCGGGGCGGGTGTCGCGGGAGCGGTACACGACGTACGGGCGGGTGAGGTAGCCGAGAGGGGCGCTGAATGCGTGCACGAGCCGGGTGAACGGCCAGAACGCGAACAGGGCGAACGCCGCGATGATGTGGAGCTGGAAGCCGATCGGTACGGCGGTCATCAAGTCGGGGTCCGGTTGCAGGTAGCACAGCGACCGGAACCACGGCGAGATGGTCGCGCGGTAGTCGTAGCCGCCGCCCACGATGTTGGCTCGCACCGTCGTCCACAGTCCCATGACGATGACGGAGGCGAGCACCACGTACATGGCCTTGTCGTTCTTCGTCGTGGCCGCGAAGACGGGGCCGGTGAGCCGGCGCCGGGCGATGAGGATGACCATGCCGATGAGTGTGCAGAAGCCGGCGATGGTGCCGACGAACACGGCCATCAGGTGGTACGTGTGCTCCGTGACCCCGACTGCCTCGGTCCACGATTTCGGGATCAGCAGGCCGCCGACGTGCCCGATGAGCACCATCAGCACGCCGAAGTGGAACAGTGGGCTGCCCCAGCGCAGGACCGCCGACTCGTAGAGCTGCGACGAGCGGGTGGTCCAGCCGAACTTGTCGTAGCGGTACCGCCAGATCAGCCCGCCGACGAGCACGGCGATGGCGACGTACGGGTAGACGACCCAGAGGAGGACGTTCATGGGATCGGCCTTTCGTTCGCGACTGCGGGGCTCCGCTCCGCTGCACTCCTCGCGCTCACCGGCGGCCTCCGGTGGTGTCGACGAGGCCGAACGGTTCGAGACCGACCTGCTCGACCGGTGGGCCGGTCTGGGCCAGCCGGATGGCGGCGGCGATGTCGCCCGGTTGCGGAGGCGGCAGCATCGCCCGGACGGCCTCGATCGCGTGCCGGTAGGGCGACTTCTCGTGGTCGAGGGCCTTGGCGAGCAGGTCGAGGCCGACGCGGTTCTCGCGTAGGAGTCGCCAGCCGTCGTCGTGGACGGCGGCCAGGTCGAGGACGGCCGGGAGGTAGTCCGGCAGCTCGCCGTCGATGATCTCCAGGGCGGCCGACTTGTAGGCGGCGGCGAACAGGACCAGCGCCTCGCCGCGTTTGCGGGTGTCGCCGGCCGTGTAGTAGGTCAGGTGCAGGCAGCAGCGGCGGCGGAAGTCGAACAGCTCGACGTAGGCGGAGCGGAGCTGGCCGGGATCGGTGGTGGCTCGGTGCTGGGCGACCAACCGCAGTGGTGCCGCGACCGATGCGGGCAGGCCGTCGAGCGCGGCGGTCAGCGTCGGCAGGACAGCCAGGGTGTCTGCGTCGGGGTAGCGCAGTAGCAGCGATGCGGCGCGTGCGGCGACCGCCCGCCAGGTCGGCTCGCCCCGGTCGCCGGCAACGCTGTGGTCGGTGGTGTCGGCGGTGGCGGTCACGGGTCGCCTCCGTCCTTCTTCGGCGGGAACAGGCCTTCGGGGGTGCCTTTGCCGTCCCAGTTGAGCAGGTTGACCCGGCCTTGTTTGTCGTCCGGCGCTGCCGTCGAATCGGCGTTCTGTCGGTTCCGCAGCATGTGGAACGTCTCCACCTGGATGGGTGCCGGTGTTCCGGAGGACTCGCCGAACGGGCCTTGGCCGTACGGGCCGCCGCCGCCCATGCCGGGTCCGCCCTCGTAGTCGAGGCTGCACTGGGTGGCCAACTGTTCGAGGTGATGCGCGTCCTCGGCGTGCGCGGCGGGGATGACGTACCGCTCCTCGTACTTCGCGATGGCCAGCAGGCGGTACATGTCGTCCATCTGCTGGCCGGTCATCCCGACCGCGGCGGCGATGGACTCGTCGCGCTCCTCGCCGAGGTTGACGCGGCGCTGGTAGGAACGCATCGCGGCGAGGCGTTGCAGCACAGCGGTGACCGGTGCGGGGTCGCCGGCGGTGAACAGCCCGGCGAGGTAGTCGACCGGGATCCGCAGCGCGTCGACCGCACCGAACAGGTTGTCGAGGTTCTCACCGTCGTGGCCGGTGTCGCGCAGGATGTCGACGACCGGTGACAGCGGTGGGATGTACCAGACCATCGGCATGGTGCGGTACTCCGGGTGCAGCGGCAGGGCCACCTCGTATTTCATGATCAGGTCCCAGATCGGCGATCGTTGCGCCGCGGTGATCCAGTCGTCGGGGATGTTCGCGGCGCGGGCGGCGGCGATGACCTGCGGGTCGTTCGGGTCGAGGAACACCGACTTCTGTGCCTCGTAGAGGGCGCGTTCGTCCTTGACGGCGGCGGCCGCGCCGACCCGGTCGGCGTCGTAGAGCATCAGCCCGAGGTAGCGCAGCCGGCCGACGCACGTCTCGGAGCAGATGGTGGGCTGGCCGATCTCGATGCGGGGGAAGCAGAAGGTGCACTTCTCGGCCTTGCCGGTGCGGTGGTTGAAGTACACCTTCTTGTACGGGCAGCCCGTGACGCACATCCGCCAGCCGCGGCAGCGGTCCTGGTCGACGAGCACGATGCCGTCCTCGGCCCGCTTGTAGATCGCCCCGGACGGGCAGGACGCGGCGCAGGACGGGTTGAGGCAGTGTTCGCAGATGCGCGGCAGGAAGAACAGGAACGCCTTCTCGTACTCCTGGCGCACCCGGTCGGACAGCTGCCGCAGGACCGGGTCGCCGGCGGCGATCTCGTTGCCGCCGGCGAGCGAGTCGTCCCAGTTCGCCGACCAGGTGACCGTCGTGTTCTCGCCGGTCAGCAGGGACTTCGGCCGGGCGACGGGGGTGTCGGTTCCGGCCGGGGCGCTCAGCAGGTGCTCGTAGTCGTACGTCCACGGCTCGTAGTAGTCCTGCATGGACGGCATCTTCGGGTTGGCGAAGATGCCGAACAGCTTCTTCACCCGCCCGCCCGCGCGGGGCTTGAGCCGCCCGGTCCGCGTCCGGGTCCACCCGCCCTGCCAGCGGCCCTGGTCCTCGTACGTGCGGGGGTACCCCTGCCCGGGGCGGGTCTCCACGTTGTTGAACCACACGTACTCCACGCCGGAGCGGTTCGTCCACGCCTGCTTGCACGTGACGGAGCAGGTGTGGCAGCCGATGCACTTGTCGAGGTTCATCACCATCGACATCTGAGCCATGACGCGCATCAGTACGTCACCTCCTGGGACCGGCGGCGGATGACCGTGACCTCGTCGCGCTGGTTGCCGGTCGGGCCGAGGTAGTTGAA
>CBIHNN010000150.1:0-8045 GCA_966211315.1 uncultured Micromonosporaceae bacterium
TGTGGCGCGACTTCATGACCAGCGCGCTGCCGTTGGCGCCGGGCCCGGGTCCGCGGGGGGCGCCTTTTTCGTCTTTGACGGGCCGCCCCGGGGTCGTCGGCGTCGCCGCCGAAGCCGAGGAGTGTCCGCACCCACGGTTCCAGGTTCCGCTCGAGAACCCGGCCTTCGACCACGTGTCTCCCCGGCACCGCGTCAGCTTAGAAGGCGGGTGTCACGTGGTAGTGGGGCGTGAGGTCGGTGGGGTCCGGGGTGGCGAAGGTGGTGGATTGGGTGCTGACGGCCGCGGCACGTACCGCGGCCGCCACCGCCGGGGCCACCCTGGAGTCGAAGACGCTGGGGACGATGACCGACGGGTTGATCTTGTCCTCGCCGACGACGTCCGCGATGGCGCGGGCGGCGGCCAGGGCCATCTCCTCGGTGAACTCCTCCGCGTGGGCGTCGAGCATGCCGCGGAAGACACCGGGGAAGGCGAGGACGTTGTTGATCTGGTTCGGCTGGTCGGAGCGGCCGGTGGCGACGACGGCTGCGTGTTCCCGGGCGGCGCGGGGGTCGACCTCGGGGTCGGGGTTGGCGAGGGCGAAGACGATCGACTGGGGGGCCATCGCGGCGATGTCGTCGCCGGTGAGCAGGTTGGGGGCGCTGACGCCGATGAAGACGTCGGCGCCGCGGACCGCGCCGGCCAGGTCGCCTGAGTAGCCGGACCTGTTGGTGTTCTCCGCGAGCCACTGCCAGGCGGGGGAGAGGTCGGGCAGGCCGAGGTGCAGGGCGCCGCGCCGGTCGTAGGCGATGATGTCGCCTACGCCCTGGCGGAGCAGAAGTTTCATGATCGCCGTACCTGCGGCTCCGGCACCGGAGACGACGACCCGGACGTCGGCGAGCCGCTTGCCCACGACGCGCAGCGCGTTGGTGAGCGCCGCGAGGACGCAGATCGCAGTGCCGTGCTGGTCATCGTGGAATACGGGGATGTCGAGGAGTTCGCGGAGGCGTTCCTCGATCTCGAAGCAGCGCGGAGCCGCGATGTCCTCGAGGTTGATGCCGCCGTACGCGGGGGCGATGGCCTTGACGATCGCGACGATCTCGTCGGTGTCCTGGGTGTCGAGGACGACCGGCCAGGCGTCGACGCCGCCGAACCGCTTGAAGAGCGCGGCCTTGCCCTCCATCACGGGCATCGCGGCGGCCGGGCCGATGTTGCCCAGGCCGAGCACGGCGCTTCCGTCGCTGACGACGGCGACCGTGTTGCGCTTGATGGTCAGGCGGCGGGCGTCCGCCGGGTTCTCGGCGATGGCCAGGCATACGCGGGCGACACCCGGGGTGTACGCGCGCGAGAGCTCGTCGCGGTTGCGGAGCGCGACTTTGGAGGTGACCTCGATCTTGCCGCCCAGGTGCAGCAGGAACGTCCGGTCGGAGACCTTGCGGACGCCGACCCCGTCCAGGTTCTCGAGTGACTTGACGACCTGGTCGGCGTGGCTGGAGTCGGCGGTGTCACAGGTCAGGTCGACCAGCACGCTGACTGGGTCGGAGTCCACCACGTCCAGCGCGGTCACGATCGCGCCCGCCTCGCCGACACACATGGTGAGGCGTCCGATGGCGGACGAGTCGGCGGTGACGCTGACCCGGATCGTGATGGAGAAGCCGGCGCTGGGCAGGCGGGTGGTGACCACGGTGTTCCCTCCGTCGTTGCATTTCACGGCCGTGCGGCCGTCCCCGCATTCTTGCGCGCCCGCTCCCACCGCTTTCAACCCGTCCCCTTTTCGGCGGTGTGCCCGACACCTGCGACAACGCGCCGCGGGCATATGCGGATGCGCTGCGGGTAAACGACGTGTCACGATCGGGGCTTAGGAGGACTGCTGAGTGCGAACTTTCCAGGACGACGAGATCGACGACGTGACCACGACGGGTGATCTCGAGCTTGCCGAACGCCATGCCCTGCGGCGGGTGGCCGGTCTGTCGACCGAGCTCACCGACATCACCGAGGTGGAATACCGACAACTGCGCCTTGAACGGGTCGTACTGGTCGGGGTGTGGACGGAGGGTGGCGTCGAGGACGCCGAGAACTCGCTCACCGAGCTGGCGGCGCTCGCCGAGACCGCGGGTTCTGAGGTGCTCGAGGGCCTCATCCAGCGGCGTAGCCGGCCGGACCCGGCCACCTACGTCGGCCGCGGCAAGGTCGACGAACTGCGCGACGTGGTGATCTCGACCGGCGCCGACACCGTCATCTGCGACGGCGAATTGTCCCCGTCCCAGCTGCGTAACCTCGAACAGCGCGTCAAGGTCAAGGTCGTCGACCGGACCGCACTGATCCTGGACATCTTCGCCCAGCACGCGAAGAGCAAGGAGGGCAAGGCGCAGGTCGAGCTCGCCCAGCTCGAATACCTCCTTCCGCGGCTGCGCGGCTGGGGTGAGTCGCTGTCCCGGCAGGGCGGTGGCGCGGGCGGCGGCTCGGGCGGTGGCGTCGGGACCCGCGGTCCGGGTGAAACCAAGCTCGAGACCGATCGCCGGCGGATTCGTACCCGCATCGCGCGGCTGCGGCGCGAGATCAAGGCCATGAGGACGGTACGGCTGACGAAGCGCGCCAACCGCGTCCGTAACTCGACGCCCTCCGTCGCCATCGCCGGCTACACCAACGCGGGCAAGTCGAGCCTGCTGAACCGGCTCACTGACGCGGGTGTGCTGGTGGAGAACGCGCTCTTCGCCACCCTCGACCCGACCACCCGGCAGACCCAGGCCACGGACGGCCGTGGCTACACCCTGTCCGACACGGTGGGTTTCGTCCGGCACCTGCCGCACCAGATCGTCGAGGCGTTCCGTTCGACGCTGGAGGAGGTCGCCGAGGCCGACCTGGTCGTGCATGTGGTCGACGGTGCACACCCGGACCCGGAGGGCCAGGTCCGCGCGGTACGCGAAGTGCTCGCCGAGGTCGGTGCCGACAAGCTGCCCGAGCTCCTCGTGGTCAACAAGGTGGATGCCGCCGAGGAGGCGACCCTGCTCCGGCTCAAGCGCGCCTGGCCGGATTCCGTGTTCGTGTCGGCCCGCTCCGGCCGGGGCATCGACGAGCTGCGTACGGCCATCGAGCAGCGCCTCCCGCGGCCGAGGGTGGAACTGCGTGTGCTGGTGCCGTACGACCGGGGTGATCTCGTGGCCCGGGTGCACCGGCGGGGTCAGGTGCTCTCCGCCCGGCATCTCGACGAGGGCACGGAGCTGCATGCCCGCGTCGACGAGCAACTCGCCGCCGAACTCGCGCCGCTGTCCCGTTAGGTACATACCGGCCCACCGGCGGGCAGCGTTTGTGCGATCATGACGCATCCATTGTGGAACGAGGGAAGGATTCGTCACGCACTGCTCGGTCGCGTGTGCGCTGGGTGGGCGTTCGCTTCGTTGATCGACGTCCTGGGGCGTCGCCGAGCGACCGCTGATCTACGTCCAACACCTGCGCGGGCGATCGCGTGCAACACTGTCGGGATGCGTCGACTCGTGATTCCGGTGGTGGCTGTCTTTGGGCTGCTCGCAGCCGGTGCCGCGTCGGCTTCGGCTGCTCCGGCCCCCTCCGCGGGGGCGACGGAACCGCCGAACAAGATCTGCAAGATCGAGAACAAGCTCCTTGTCGAGCTTTCGGGCCTCGTCGCGATGAAGGACGGCTACGTCGTCATCAACGACGGGACCGACGTCGAGTCCCGCCGCAAGGTCTTCTTCCTCGACGACAAGTGCAAGGTCACCAAGCAGGTCGCGTTCGACGGCCTGCCGCGCGACGTGGAGGACCTGGCCCTCTCGCCGGACGGCACGAAGCTGTGGATCGCCGACATCGGCGACAACGTCACGAACTCGGACCGCCGTGCCACCGTCGCGCTGTGGTCGATGCCGGTCGACGGCTCGAAGAAGCCGATCATCCATCGGATCAAGTACCCCGACGGCAAGCACGACGCCGAGGCGCTCCTGATGAACGGCGACGGTACTCCGATCATCGTCACCAAGGACGGCGCGACCCCCGGCGTCTACGTACCCGCCGCGCCGCTGAAGGAGAACAACAGCGCCGACGAGGCGGTCGAACTCAAGAAGGTCGCCACCATCACGCTGCCGCCCTCCACGACCTCGAACCCGTTGCAGGCGCCCGGCCGGATGCTCGTCACCGGTGGCGCGGTCGCGCCGGACGGCTCACGGGCGGCGCTGCGCACGTACGCGGACGCGCTGGAGTGGGACGTCGCCAACGGTGACGTCGTCGCCGCGATCCAGAAGCCGCCCAGGGTGACGCCGCTGCCGGATGAGCCCCGGGGGGAGTCGCTCGCGTACACGCCCGACGGGACCCGGTTCCTCACGGTCTCCGACATGGGCGACTACCAGTCCGACACGACGACCGAGATGCTCAGTTACGCGCGGGCTCAACAGGTCATGCAGTCCGCGGTGAAGGGCGACACCGCCCCCCAGGCCAAGGCCGCGGCCTCCGGATCCTGGTACGACAAGCTGACCCTCTCGGACATCACCTACCTGATCGGCGCCGTCGGCATCCTGGGTGCCGTCCTCGTCGGTGCCGGCGTCGTCGGCATCGTCCGGGCCCGGCGCCGCCCCGACGCTGAGGAGGCCGCCGAGGCCGGTGCCGCGGACGCGGACACCGCGATGATGAGGCCGGTCTCGGCCGACGCCGTGTCCGTCCCCGCGGGCCAGCAGCCCGCGGCCCGGGCCGGTGCGGCGGCCGGTCGGCCGAATCGATCCGGCGCCGTCTACGGCGGCGCCCACCCGTCCGCGCCCGCCGCATCGGCACCGGGCGGGGTATACGGCGACGGCACCGTCATTGGTTCGCCGTTCGCCACACCCGCCCCCCCCGCAGCGCCCACTCGTGGCGGCGGCGTCTACGGTGGCAAACCCGGCGGCACCCCGGTCGGCGCGAACCCGGCCGGTCCGCCTCCCGCTGGTCCGCCTCCCGCTGGTCCGCCTCCCGCTGGTCCGCTCCCCGCCGGTCCGCCTCCAGCAGGGCCCACCCGTGGCGGCGTCTACGGCGGCGGCCCGGCCGGCTCGGTGTACGGCGGCCAGCCCGCCCCTCCGGCGCCGGTCCGCCCGGCCCGTCCTGCTCCGGCCCGTCCTGCTCCGGCCCCGCCGGCTCCTCAGGCGCCCGGTGTGTACGGCTCGCGCGCAGCGGCGCCGCAGCCTCCCTTCAACGGCAGCCAGCCGAATGAGCCCGACGGCGACCGCCGCCACTACGGCGCGGGCCGGTACTCGCCGCAGGAGCGCTCCGGCGGCACCGCTTACCGGGCTGGCGAACCCGGGTACGCCGATTAGCACTGGGATACCCCACCCCACTCGACCGGTGACACGTCACCGGTGACGGGGCCGTACCGGCAACGGGCGACGGCCGCGAACTCGGAAGTGCAGATCGCGGCCATCGGCGGTCCATCGCCTCAGATTCGGCGCAGAACGGCGACAACGCGGCCCATGATGGTCGCGGTGTCGCCGGGGATCGGGTCGTAGGCCTGGTTCGCCGGCATGAGCCAGACGTGCCCATCGCGCTGCCGGTAGCTCTTCACCGTGGCGTCACCGTCGATCATGGCGGCCACGATGTCGCCGGAGTTGGCGTTCGGCTGCTGCCGTACCACCACCCAGTCGCCGTTGCAGATCGCCGCGTCGATCATCGAGTCACCCTTGACCTGCAGCATGAACACCTCCCCCTCGCCGACCAGCTCGCGGGGAAGGGGAAAGAACTCCTCGACAGCCTGCTCGGCGAGGATCGGGCCACCGGCGGCGATCTGGCCCAGCAGCGGCACGTACGCCGGGGTGGGGCGCTGGGCGCGTACGGCGGCTTCGTCGACGACCTCGTTCAGCGGGCGTACGTCGACGGCGCGGGGGCGGTTGGGGTCGCGCCGGAGGAAGCCCTTCCGCTCCAGCTCCTTGAGCTGGTATGCGACGGACGAGGGGGAAACCAAGCCGACGGCCTCGCCGATCTCCCGGACGCTGGGCGGGTAGCCGTACCGCTCCACCCAGTCCCGGATGAATTCGAGGATCCGCCGCTGCCGGGCGGTCAGGTCCACCGTCGCCGGATCGGGGAATGCGCTGACCACCGGAGTGACCTGGCGGACCTGTGGCTGGGCGGCGCGCGTGCGGCTCGGCGACCGGCGCCGCACGGCCGCGGCCGCAGTGTTCATGTCTAGGTCGTGCTGGTGCTGCGCCTGTCGGCTGGCCCGGTCGTCGGTCGACACGTCCACCCTCCCTGTCGGCCACGCCCGGGGGCGGGCGTGGTTGCGTCGCGGAACCGGAACCCGTCCGTGGGGAGGGACGGTGCCCGGCTGAAACCCCTGTTGCCGGAAAGGTATCGGTGGGCTGGGACAGTTTCAAACATCAGTACGAATTTTGTCGGCGTGTCGCCCGTGGGTGCTCGACTTCCGTACGCGTGTTCTGATACATAATCGTACGCCCGTTCGATCGAACGGGCGTACGAGTGGAGGGGTAACGTCCATGGTGACCAGCGGTGATGCGGCGTGGCGGCGACCTGTGCGACTGCGGCTGACCCGGCGTGGGCGCCTTGTCGTGCTCTCCCTGTTGCTTCTGGCGAACTCGGCCGCCGGTGTGCTCCTGGCCACGGCCTCGCGGGCCGCGGAGACGGCCGGTCCGCCGCCTGCGGTGGTTGCCGAGTTCCATGACACGCTATGGTCTATCGCCGCGCGGCACGCCCCTCATCGGCCGGTTCCCGAGGTGGTCGCAGAGATCCGCCAGCTCAACGGGCTGGCCGGCAGTGTGATCCACGCGGGAGATCGGCTGGTCCTCCCGCGAGGCTCGAACGCGGGGCGCCGGTAACCGGTTCCGCACCCCACGTGTTGAGTAGTTCGACACGCGGCGAATCGCGCCGGGTGACTTGCAACGGCCACTCGCGAGGCCTAACGTCAACCCCAACATGTAGTAGTTACAGTGGTGTAAGTCGACCACAGGTTGGGTTTCAGCCACACATTGTCCACACGTTATCCACAGCGCGGCATCCCTCGGCGGGCTGGAGCGTTGTGTTCCGCCGTGCCCGAAAGCAGGAGGAAACCCGGTGCGCTGCCCGTACTGCCGGCATGCCGACTCGCGCGTCGTCGACTCCCGCGAAGCCGACGACGGTGCGCTGATCCGCCGCCGCCGCTCCTGCCCCGAATGCGGCAAGCGGTTCACCACGGTCGAGGAGGCGGTGCTCGCGGTCGTCAAGCGCAGCGGCGTCACCGAGCCGTTCAGCCGCACCAAGATCATGAGTGGGGTACGGAAAGCCTGCCAGGGGCGCCCAGTCGATGAGGACTCGATCGCGCTGCTCGCGCAGAAGGTCGAAGAGACCGTACGGGCCCGGGGGGCCGCCGAGATCCCCAGCCACGACGTCGGGCTCGCGATCCTCGGGCCGCTGAAGGATCTGGACGCGGTGGCGTACCTGCGCTTCGCCAGTGTCTACAAGGCGTTCGACTCGATCGACGCCTTCGAGCGCGAGATCGCCGCCCTGCGTGAGCAGCGCGACCCGCAGGCCGACGAGGAGCAGGCCGACGGTGCGGCAGCGCCGGTGCGGCAGGCCGTGGGCGGTCGCCCCGGCACCCGAGCGGCCAGAGTGCCCGAGTCCGCCGGTGGGCGTACTCCCAAGAGCATTTGATTTGTACCAGTCGAGGGGAAGACAGCATGGCCGGTGACGGCATCAGCACGGGTAAGGCGCGCGGCACGCGCGCAGGCAGCGCAGCTGGGGGGCTGAAACTGGAGCGGGTGTGGACCACGGACGGCGTCCACCCCTACGACGACGTGACGTGGGAGCGGCGCGACATCGTCATGACGAACTGGCGCGACGGCTCGATCAACTTCGAGCAGCGCGGCGTCGAGTACCCGGACTTCTGGAGTGTCAACGCCGCCAACATCGTCACGACGAAGTACTTCCGCGGCGCGGTCGGCACCGAGCAGCGCGAATGGTCGCTCAAGCAGCTCATCGACCGTGTCGTGAAAACCTACCGGGCGGCCGGTGAGCAGTACGGCTACTTCGCCTCCCCCGCCGACGCGGACATCTTCGAGCACGAGCTGACCTGGATGCTGCTGCACCAGGTGTTCAGCTTCAACTCGCC
>CBIHNN010000151.1:0-7533 GCA_966211315.1 uncultured Micromonosporaceae bacterium
GTAGCCGATGGCGAGCTTCGCCGCGATCTTCGCGATCGGGAAGCCGGTCGCCTTCGAGGCAAGAGCCGAGGAGCGGGACACCCGCGGGTTCATCTCGATGACGACGAGCCGGCCGTCGAGCGGGTTGATCGCGAACTGGACGTTGCAGCCACCGGTGTCGACGCCGACCTCGCGCAGCACGGCGATGCCGACGTTCCGGAGGTTCTGGTACTCCCGGTCGGTCAGCGTCATCGCCGGGGCGACGGTCACCGAGTCGCCGGTGTGCACCCCCATCGGGTCGATGTTCTCGATGGAGCAGACGACCACGACGTTGTCGTGCTTGTCGCGCAGGAGTTCGAGCTCGAACTCCTTCCAGCCGAGCACGCTCTCCTCGATGAGCACCTCGTGCACCGGGGAGGCGGTCAGGCCGGTGCCGGCGATGCGCTCCAGGTCCTCCGTGGTGTGTGCCATGCCGGAACCCAGCCCGCCCATGGTGAACGACGGCCGGATGACCACCGGCAGGCCGAGCTCCGCCACGGTCGCGCGGACCTCGTCCATCGAGTGGCATACCCGCGAACGCGGGGTCTCCGCCCCGGCCTTCGCGACGATCTCCTTGAAGAGCTGCCGGTCCTCGCCCTTGCGGATCGCGTCGATGTTCGCGCCGATCAGCTCGACGCCGTACTTCTCCAGCACGCCGTTCTCGTGCAGGGCGACCGCCGTGTTCAGGGCGGTCTGGCCGCCGAGTGTCGGCAGGACGGCGTCGGGGCGCTCCCTGGCGATGACCAGCTCGACGAACTCCGGGGTGATCGGCTCGACGTACGTGGCGTCGGCGAACTCCGGGTCCGTCATGATCGTGGCCGGGTTCGAGTTGACCAGCGACACGCGAAGGCCCTCGGCGCGCAGGACCCGGCAGGCCTGGGTACCCGAGTAGTCGAACTCGCAGGCCTGGCCGATCACGATCGGCCCCGAGCCGATGACGAGGACGTGCCGTAGATCGTCGCGCTTAGGCATGCTGCTTACCCTCAATCAGCTCCGCGAAGCGGTCGAACAGGTAATCCGCGTCGTGCGGACCCGCGGCGGCTTCGGGGTGGTACTGGACGGTGAACGCGGGCACTTCGAGAGCCCGGAGCCCTTCGACCACGTTGTCGTTGAGGCAGACGTGGCTGACCTCCACGTCCCCGAAGGGGGTCGAGGAGCGCCGGTCGAGCGGTGCGTCGACGGCGAAGCCGTGGTTGTGGCTGGTCACCTCGACCTTGCCGGTGGTGCGGTCGACCACGGGCTGGTTGATGCCGCGGTGTCCGTACCCCAGCTTGTAGGTACCGAAGCCGAGCGCGCGGCCGAGGATCTGGCTGCCGAAGCAGATGCCGAACAGCGGCACCCCCCGGCGCATGACGTCCCGCGCGAGGCCGACGGCGTGGTCGGCGGTCGCCGGGTCGCCGGGGCCGGGCGAGAAGAAGACCGCGTCGGGGCTCACCGCCAGCAGGTCGTCCAGGGTGGACGACGCCGGCATCACGTGGGTCGTGACGCCGCGCGCGGCGAGGCGCCGCGACACGTTGCGCTTGATCCCGAGGTCGAGCGCCGCCACCGTGAAGCGGTGCTCACCGTCGGCGTCCACGGTGTACGCCACCGGCGTCGTCACCTGCGCGGAGAGGTCGGCACCCACCATCTCCGGCGCCGCCTTCACCTTCTCCAGCAGCGCGTCGGTGTCCAGCGAGGTGCTGGAAACGCCGACCCGCATCGCGCCGCGATCCCGCAGGTGCCGGGTCAGTGCGCGGGTGTCGATACCGCTGATGCCGACGATTCCGTCGGCGGCGAGCCGCTCGCCCAGGTCACCGGTGGAGCGCCAGTTCGACGGCCGGCGGGCGGGGTCGCGGACGACGTAGCCGGCCACCCAGGTCCGGTCCGACTCGTCGTCCTCGCCGTTCACGCCGGTGTTGCCGATGTGCGGGGCGGTCTGCACGACGACCTGCCGGTGGTACGACGGGTCGGTCAGCGTCTCCTGGTAACCGGTCATCCCGGTGGTGAACACGGCCTCGCCGAACGTCTCCCCGACCGCACCGTACGCCTCCCCACGGAACGTGCGCCCGTCCTCCAGAACGAGGATCGCTGGCTTCCTACTCATTTCACGACCTTTCCATCGAGCACGGTCGGCTCACCACGCAGGAAGGTCGCGACGATGCGACCCGGCAGGGTCATTCCGGCGTACGGGGTATTGCGACTGCGGCTGGCCAGCTCCGACGGGTCCACCTGCCGCCGGGCGGCCGGGTCGACCAGGGTGAGGTTGGCGGGTTCGCCGACGGCGAGTGTGCCGCCGTGCCCGTCGAGCCCGGCGATGCGGGCCGGGGCGCGGGACATCCGCTCAGCGATCAGGTCCCACCGCTCGCCGAGGACGCTCAGCACGATCGGCAGCGCCGTTTCCAGGCCGACCATGCCGGGGCGGGCGTACGCCCACTCGCACTCCTTGTCCTGGACGGCGTGCGGGGCGTGGTCCGTGGCGACGACGTCGATGACGCCCTCGACGAGAGCCTCGCGCAGGGCGGCGACGTCGGCCGCGGTACGCAGCGGTGGGTTCACCTTGTACACCGGGTCGTAGCTGGCGGCGAGCTCGTCGGTGAGCAGCAGGTGGTGCGGCGTGACTTCGGCGGTGACGCGTACCCCTCGGGCCTTGGCGTGGCGCAGCACCTCGACGGAACCGGCGGTGGAGACGTGGCAGACGTGCAGGCGGCTGCCCACGTGCTCCGCCAGGAGCACGTCACGGGCGATGATCGCCTCCTCCGCGACCGCCGGCCAGCCGGTGAGGCCCAGCCGCGTCGAGACCTCGCCCTCGTGCATCTGCGCGCCCTGCGTGAGCTTCGGCTCCTCGGCGTGCTGCGCGATGATCCCGTCGAAGGCCTTCACGTATTCCAGGGCGCGGCGCATCAGCCGCGGGTCGGCGACGCAATGGCCGTCGTCGGAGAAGATCCGGACGTTCGCCGCGGATGTCGCCATCGCACCGAGCTCGGCGAGCCGCTCGCCCTTGAGCCCGATCGTGACCGCCCCGATCGGCTGCACGTCGACCAGCCCCGCCTCCCGGCCGAGCCGCCACACCTGCTCGACCACGCCCGCGCTGTCCGCGACCGGCGAGGTGTTCGCCATCGCGAAGACCGCGGTGTAGCCGCCGAGCGCCGCCGCCCGCGAACCGCTCTCGACCGTCTCGGCGTCCTCGCGGCCGGGCTCGCGCAGGTGGGTGTGCAGGTCGACCAGCCCGGGCAGCGCCACCAGGCCGGCCGCGTCGATCGTCTCGTCGGGGATCCCGTCCGCGGCGATGACACCGTCGCGAATCAACAGGTCCGCGGGTTCCGCCCCGAGCACCCGGACGTTCTTGATGAGGTAGGTCGTCATCAGGCTTTTCCTCCGAGGAGCAGGTAGAGAACGGCCATCCGGGCGCTGACGCCGTTGGCGACCTGTTCGACGATCGTGGAGCGGGGTGAATCGGCCACCTCGGGTGCGATCTCCATGCCCCGGTTCATGGGGCCGGGGTGCATGACGATCGCGTGCTCGGGAAGCTTGCGCATGCGCGGCATGTCGAGTCCGTAGCGGCGGGCGTACTCGCGGGCGCTCGGGAAGTACGAATCCTGCATGCGCTCGGTCTGCACCCGCAGCATCATCACGGCGTCCGTGTCGGGCAGGACGCTGTCGAGGTCGTACGACACTCTCGTGTCCCCGGCGAGCGCGGCGGCGACGTCGATCGGGATCAGCGTCGGCGGGCCGACCAGCGTGACCTTCGCGCCGAGCGTGGTCAGCAGCAGCACGTTCGAGCGGGCGACCCGGCTGTGCAGGACGTCGCCGACGATCGCCACGTTCAGCCCGTCGAGCCTGCCGAGCCGCGACCGCATCGTGTACGCGTCGAGCAGGGCCTGGGTCGGGTGCTCGTGCGTGCCGTCGCCCGCGTTGACCACGCAACCGTCCACCCAGGACGAGAGCCGGTGCGGGGCGCCGGAGGCCGGGTGGCGGATGACGACCGCGTCGGCGCCCATCGCCTGTAGCGTCAGCGCCGTGTCCTTCAGGCTTTCGCCTTTCGAGACGCTGGACCCCTTCGCCGAGAAGTTGATGACGTCGGCGGAGAGCCGTTTCGCGGCCGCCTCGAACGAGATCCGGGTCCGGGTCGAGTCCTCGTAGAAGAGGTTGACCACGGTCCGTCCGCGCAGGGTCGGCAACTTCTTGACCTCGCGGCCGGCGAGGGCTGCCATCTCACCCGCCGTGTCGAGGATGAGGGTGGCGGTGTCGGCGTCCAGGTCCGCCGCCGAGAGCAGATGCCTGATCACGCCGTACCCCTTCCCAGGAGCTTGACCTCGTCGGTGCCCGCGTCGGTTTCGGCGAGGCGGACCCGGACGCTCTCGGCGAGCGACGTGGGGATGTTCTTGCCGACATAGTCGGCGCGGATCGGCAGCTGGCGGTGACCACGGTCGACGAGGACCGCCAGCTGTACGGAGCTGGGGCGTCCCACGTCGTTCAGCGCGTCGAGCGCGGCACGGACCGTACGTCCGGAGAAGAGGACGTCGTCGACGAGGATCAACCGGCGGCCGTCGATTCCGCCCGCTGGCATCTCGGTCTTGCCGATCGCCCGGGTGGCCTGGAGGCGCAGGTCGTCGCGGTAGAGCGTGATGTCGAGCGCGCCGACCGGCACGTCGATGCCTTCGAATGCGTGGATGCGGGCTGCCAGCCGGTTCGCCAGGGGCACCCCTCGGGTGGGGATGCCGAGCAGAACGGTACCGATTGCGCCGGACGTCTTCTCGAGGATCTGGTGGGCCATCCGGTCGACGACGCGCTGTAGATCCGCGTCCGACAGGATGACCTTCGCGTCACCGGGCGAATCGGGAATTCCCGTCATCGGTGGATGGGCAGCCTGTTGAGGGGCCACGATGGACCTCCTTCCCCGCCTCACGGGACGGGTCGTTAAAGGATGTCGACCGGCTGGGTTGCGAGCACCCGGCCGATGGCTGACGCTACGTTACCAGCGCCCGAGTCGCAGGCCAGCGTGACGTGCCTGACCCTCGGACCGACCGGGGCGAAAGGGGCAAGTCCCGGACCCGCCTCACGACTGTCCGGTGACCAGCACTTGACCGGGCGTCGCTTCCGCCGTACCGTCACGCTGCGTAGCGATCGCTGGGGGCCGTGCATGCCCCCGGGCCAGCCGAGCAGTGGGAGTGTGGCGAATGCCGTCTGAGTACGCTAAATCGTTGGGCGCACGACTGCGCTCCATCCGCCAGCAGCAGGGCCTTTCCCTGCAGGGCGTGGAGGAGAAGTCGAACGGGCGCTGGAAGGCCGTCGTCGTGGGATCCTATGAGCGCGGTGACCGCGCCGTGACGGTGTCCCGCCTCGCGGAGCTCGCGGACTTCTACCGGGTCCCCGTTTCGGAGTTGCTGCCCGACGGCAGTGGTGTCCGCCTGGAGGCAACGAACAAGATCGTTCTAGACCTGGAGAAGCTGTACGACGCGGCCGGCGAGGACCTGGCCTACGTCGCGCGGTACGCCCGGGCGATCCAGCAGCAACGCGGCGACTACAACGGCCGCGTCCTGTCGATCCGGGCGGACGACCTCCGCGCGCTCGCGATCGTGTACGACATCTCGCCGTCCGGCCTCATCGAGCGCCTGACCGAGCAGGGTGTCCTTGTCGCAGATCCACGGGCGTTCTTCGCGTCCTGACCTACAGCGCAGCGCGGTTGCCCGCCACCAATCGCCCGCCGCACCGCAACGGCACCATCGGGAAGCCCGCGCCGCACAGCGCGGGCTTCTCGCCCGTTCGGGGCCGGTGCGCCCGTTGAACAGCCGAAGGCGCCCCGCGGGGCGCCTTCGGCTGATTCGTCATCGGGTGGCGAACTCCGCGATCCGCCCCAGGATGCCGTTGAGGAAACGCGGCGAATCGTCGGTGGACAACTGCTTGGCCAGCTCGACGGCCTCACTGATGGCCACAGGGTCGTCGATCTCGTCAACGTAGAGCAGCTCGAAGATGGCGATCCGGGCGAGGTTGCGGTCGACGACCGGCATGCGGTCGATCGTCCATCCCTCGGCGTAGCTGGCGATCAGCTCGTCGATGCGGTCCAGGTTCTTGCCGACGCCCTCGATGAGCAGCGTCGTGTAGCCGATGTGCTCCGGCAGCGGACGATCCATGCGGTCGAGGTAGCCGACCAGCACCTCGGTCGGCGGCTTGTCCCGCATGTCGGCCTCGTAGAGCACGTCAAGTGTCCGCTTGCGCGCCTTGCGGCGGGCGGGCATCGACGTCTTCGCGCCTTCGGCCATCAGGCGCCCTCCGTGTCGGGGTGGAAGGACATCAGGAACGGCCGAGGTAGCGACCGTCGCGGGTGTCGACCTTGATCTTCTCACCGGTCGTGATGAACAGCGGGACGTTCACCGTGGCGCCGGTCTCGACCGTGGCGGGCTTGGTGCCGCCGGTCGACCGGTCGCCCTGCAGGCCCGGCTCGGTGTACGTGACCTCGAGGAAGACGCTGGTCGGTAGCTCGATGTAGAGCGGCACGCCCTCGTGGGTGGCGACGGTGGCTTCAGCCTCGGGCAACAGGTAGTTCGCCGCCTCGCCGACCGTGCCACCGGGCACGTGGATCTGCTCGAACGTGTCCAGGTCCATGAAGACGAAGTCCTCGCCGTCGAGGTACAGGTACTGCATTGTCCGCTTGTCGACCGTGGCCGTTTCGACCTTGGTGCCGGCGTTGAACGTCTTGTCGACGACCTTGCCGGAAAGGACGTTCTTGAGCGTGGTGCGCACGAACGCCCCACCCTTACCCGGCTTGACGTGCTGGAACTCCACGACGGCCCACAGCTCGCCGTCGAGGTTGAGCACCAGGCCGTTCTTCAGGTCGTTGGTGGAAGCCATGTCCTACCTTGCTAGACGCGGATGAGCTGAGACCGACCGAGTTTACGCGACGCCGACGCCACCGTGCGATGTGGCGTCCTGCGACAGCGGCGTCAGGACGACAGCGGCGTCAGGACGACAGCGGCGTCAGGACGACAGCGTCGCGATGTGACGCAGCGCCAGCCGGTAGCCGTCGACACCGAGTCCGGCGATGACGCCGGTGGCGACCGCGGAGACGACCGAGTGGTGCCGGAACTGCTCACGGGCGTGGATGTTGGAGATGTGCACCTCGACCAGGGGTGCGGTGAGCATCGCGCAGGCGTCGCGGATCGCGTACGAGTAGTGGGACCAGGCTCCGGGGTTCAGGACGACGGGCGCCTGCTCGTCGGCGGCGGCGTGCAGCCAGGCGAGCATCTGGTGCTCGGCGTCGGTCTGCCGGACCACCACGTCGAGGCCGGACTCGGAGCCCGCCTTCTCGCAGAGGGCCACGAGGTCGGCGTACGTGGTCGAGCCGTACACCTCGGGTTGCCGGGTCCCGAGCCGTCCCAGGTTCGGGCCGTTGAGGACGTACACGGTCATCGCGCCACCTCGGCGTAGGCCGCCTCGAGAAGTTCAAGATCCGGTTCGTCCAGAATGCCCGGTTTACCGAGACCGTCGAGGACCACGAAGCGCAGCCGGTCCGCGCGGGCCTTCTTGTCGACGCGCATG
>CBIHNN010000152.1:0-7509 GCA_966211315.1 uncultured Micromonosporaceae bacterium
GCCAGACCCAGGCTTCCGTGGTCGGCCCAGCCGCAGACCGCGATCGTGCCGTCGGCTTCGGCGGAGAGTGCGGTCCGCAGGCTCTCCGCGGCTTCACGGGCCGCCTCGCCGTCGTCCCGCTTGAGGCCCGCGACCTGGTCGGGAGCGGCCAGTGTCGCGTCGTTCTCCCGGGCGACCTGCCAGCCGAACGTGCCGAGCACGGCCGCGCCGGCCAGGCCGGCGACGAGCAAGGAGGCAAGGGCGACGGTGCGTCTGCTGAACGGCTCCTTCGCCTTGGCGTCGTCTTCGGTGCCGTCGCCGTTGTCGCCGACGAGGGCGAACTTGTCGTCGCTCACCTCGATGACGTGTACGGCGACGCCGCCGATCAGTGGTGCGCGTCGGCCGACCTTGTCGGAGAGCGGGCCGATGAGCAGTTGGCCGACGGCGAGACCGGCGAGCGTGCCGGTGAGGGTGGTCTGGACGGCGGCGGCCGTCGTCTGCAGGTCCTCGGTGATGGTCGGCAGTGCGGGCAGGTACATGTCGATGGTCAGCGGTCCGAGCGCGATGAGTGCGCCCAGGATCAGCACGAGCCGGATTTGCTGGGCGCCGTTCAGCGGGTCACCGGGTGAGATCTCGGTTTCGGTGGGGGAGCCGACGAGCGGGTCGTCGACCGTGGTCATGGTGTTCCCCGTCCTCTGGGAAGGCATCGCCGGGACCCGGTACGGGGACCCGACACCTTGTGCCAACCACCACGGCGGGGTCGATTCCCGCAACGGTGCGTACGGTGGCGCCAGTCACTGCGTCAGTGCTGTTCCAGCCCTCTGACGGGGAGGCGTTCGGCGGACGGGGAGGGACTCAGGCGACCGTGTCGGGGAACAGGATCGTCTCCGCCTGGGCGCGGTAGTCGACGTAGATCTGCCGGTAACGTTCGAGGGCGGCTGCTTGGTCGCCGCGTGCGAGGAGGTCGAGCAGTTCGGTGTAGCCGTCTATCCAGATGTCCCACACGCCTTCGCGGCTGATCGCGCTGACCCGCATCTCGCGGGCGACCAGGAGGTCGATCATCGACTGGAGCTCGCGATTGCCGCAGGCCGCGGTGATGACGCTGTTGAACTCGGCGGCCGCGGTCAGGCCGGCGAGGACCTGGCCGCCGCGTACGCCGGTGGAGAAGGCGGTGAGGTGTTCCTGCATGGCCTTGAGGTCGTTGTCGGTCAGGTTGGGCAGGGCCTGCTCAAACGCGGCACAGGTCACGATCGCCATGACATCGATGAGCTCGAGGGCGTTCTCGTTCGTCACCTTGGTCACGTGGCGCGCCCGGTTCGGGGCGATGTCGATGAGGCCCTCGACGGAGAGTTGCGCGATCGCTTCGCGTACGGGGGTGATGCTGACGCCCAGCCGGGCCGCGAGTTCGGCGTCCTTGATCAGGGTGCCTGGGGGCAGGACGCCGCTGACGATCTCGTCCCGGAGCTGGCGCACGACGGCTTCACGCCGGGTCGGAGGGACCGCATAGGTGGACATAACGGATATACTACGACTCGTTTTCTGGATAGCCGCGTTCGCAGGCGCGCCGATAGTGCCAACTCTTCTACAGCCAGCCTGATCGGCGGAACAGTCGGTGCAGCAGGACGACAGCGGTGGCCATCAGTGCGAGGGCGTACGCGTAGCCGTACCGCCAGCCCAGCTCGGGCATGGAGTCGAAGTTCATCCCGTAGATGCCGGCGATGACGGTCGGTACGGCCCCGATGGCGGCCCACGCGGCGATCTTTCGCATGTCGTTGTTCTGGTCGATGGAGATTTGAGCCAGCCTGGCCTGGAGGATCGAGTTCAGCAGGTCGTCGAGCGCGTTGAGTCGTTCGACGGCCCGGCTCAGGCGGCCGCTGACGTCGGCGAAGTACCGGTGCAGACCGTCCGGGACGTCGCCGCGTTCCTCGGTGGCGATGTCCTGCAGGTGTGGGTGCAGCGGCATCACCGCTCGCTTGAACTCCACGAGTTCGCGTTTGAGCTGGTAGATCTGCTGAATGTCGGGGACAGCGTCACGGCCGAACACTGTCTCCTCGAGTTCTTCCAGGTCCGTCTCCAGGTGCGCGGCGACCTCGAGGTAGAGCTCGACGATCCGGTCGCACGCGGCGTACGCCACCGACCAGGGGCCCTCGGCGAGCACCTGTGGGCGGCGTTCGAGCGCATCGCGTACCCCCGAGAGGGCGCCGGCTGGTCCGTGCCGCACGGTGATCACGAACCGTTCGCCCAGGAAGACTGTGATGTCTCCGGTGTCCACGACCTCGGACGTGGCGGTGAGCTCGTCGTGGTCCACGTAGCGGGCCGTGCGCATGACGAAGACGGTGAGGTCGTCGTGCCGTTCGACCGACGGCCGATGGCCGCCCGTGACGGCGTGCGCGACGGTCAGCTCGTGCAGGCCGAACGTGCGGCCGATGGTGGCCATCAGCTCGTGATCCGGTTCGTGCAGGCCCAGCCAGACGAACGAGTTGCGGCGGCGGGCGCGGGCGTACGCGCCGGTGAAGTGCAGGTGGCCCGGCTCGCGGCGGCCCGCGGTGTAGAGGGCGCAGTCGACGACCGCGGCCGGGTTCGGCTGCCGCGTACCGGCGGCATCCGGGCTCTGCCGGTCGCCGAGCAGTCGCTGGATGATCCTGCCGAACACCATCGCCGCGCCTCCGCCATGTCGGGAACAGGCGCCACGGTACGGGGTAACGGCTACGCGGCGGGGCCACATCGTTTCGGCGGCCCGGGTCGCCGCGGATCGTCCTACACGCTCATGTGATCGCGGAGTTTCTCCAGGGCCCGGGTGAGCAGGCGGGAGACGTGCATCTGGGAGATGCCGATCTGGTCGGCGATCTGTGTCTGCGTCTGGTTGCCGTAGAAGCGCAGGGTGAGGATGCGCTGTTCGCGGGCGTTCAGCGAGGCGAGGGCCGGGCCGAGGTCGAGGCGGAGTTCGGCGAGGTCGTAGCCGTGGTCCTCACCGCCGAGGGTTTCGGCGAGTTCGACGGTTCCGTGGGCGGCGATAGGACTGGACAGCGAGGTCGCGTTGTAGGCGCGGGCGCCTTCGAGGCCTTCGAGGACCTCTTCCTCGGTGATCTCCAGATAGGCCGCGACCTCGGGCACCGTGGGGGCGTGGCCGAGCTGGTGGGTGAGGCGGGCGTTGGCCTCGTTGATCGCCATCCGGAGTTCCTGGAGGCGGCGGGGGACCCGTACCGACCAGGTGCGGTCGCGGAAGTGGCGCTTGATCTCGCCGACGATGGTCGGGATGGCGTATGCGGCGAAGTCGATGCCGCGCCCCGCGTCGAAGCGGTCGATGGCTTTGATCAGCCCGAGCACCGCGGTCTGGGCCAGGTCGTCGGTGGGTTCACCGCGGCCCGCGAAGCGCTGGGCGAGACGGTGAGCGAGCGGGATCCACGCCTCGATGGCCTCGGTCCGGCGCAGGGTACGCGTCGGGTCGTCGGCGGGGAGGCTGGTGAAGGCCGCGACGCGGGCGTCAGCGAGCTTTTCGGTGTCGTGGTGAGTAACCATGGACATGAAGCGCCTCTCTCGGGGGTTTCCAGGGCGCTGATGCGGGGTAGGCGGTCCCGTCGGGTCGCGCGTACCGGGGCATATGCAGGCACAGATATTTGTCGTACTGCAACGACTGTAGCCGACAGGATGACCGGCGACCAGCCGAAGGTGCGAGGCCGGCCCTACCCGGGACGGGCGCCGGTTCACGGGAGCCGAGCGGCGTCATCGTGTCGTCCGGCCGGTCGTACCCGCTCAAACCGCTGCTGCGGCCGCCCGCCCGGCCGTGCGGCCGGAGAAGAGGCAGCCGCCGAGGAACGTGCCTTCGAGGCTGTTGTAGCCGTGCATGCCGCCGCCGCCGAAACCGGCGACCTCGCCGGCGGCGTACACGCCGGGCAGGGCAGTGCCGTCAGAGCGCAACACGCGTGCGGACAGATCGGTGTGCAGGCCGCCGAGGGTCTTGCGAGTGAGGATGTTGAGGCGTACCGCGATCAGCGGGCCCGCCGCCGGGTCTTCGAGCCGGTGCGGCGTCGCGACCCGGATGAGCTTGTCGCCGCGGTAGTTGCGAGCGCCGCGGATCGCCGTGATCTGGGCATCCTTGGTGAAAGCGTTGAGGATCTCCCGATCCCGGGCGGCGACCACGCGCCGCACCTCGGCGACGTCCAGAACCGGGCCGTCCGCCTCGGCGGCGAGTTTGTTCATCCCGGCGACCAACTCGTCGAGCGTGGGCGCGATCACGAAGTCGGTGCCGTGCTGCTTGAACGCCTCGACCGGGCCGGGTGCGCCGCGACGCACCCGCCGCAGGACCTGGCGGACGCTGCGGTCTGTCAGGTCGGGGTTCTGCTCGGAGCCGGAGAGGGCGAACTCCCACTCGATGATCTTCTGTGTGAGGACGAACCAGCTGTAGTCGTAACCGGTCGTCATCAGATGGTTCAAGGTGCCGAGGGTGTCGAAGCCCAGGAACAACGGAGCCGGCAGCCGACGGCCGGTCGCGTCCAGCCACAGCGAGGAGGGGCCGGGCAGAATGCGGATTCCGTGGTTCACCCAGATCGGATTCCAGTTCCGCAGGCCCTCGGTGTAGTGCCACATCCGGTCCGGATTGATGATGTGGCCTCCCGCGCGTTCGGTGATGCCGACCATCCGGCCGTCAACGTGTGCCGGGACACCGGCGACCATCCGCTTCGGGGGCCTACCCAGCCGCTCCGGCCACGCCTTCCGGACCAGGTCGTGGTCGCCGCCGATCCCGCCCGAGGTGATGATGACGGCGGCGGCCGCGTACCCGAAATCGGCGGTCTCCACCCGCGAGCTGGCCACGCCGCGCGGGACGTCGCTGTCCTCCAGGATCCGGCCGCGAACGCCTGTGACGACGCCGCCGGTAGCGACGAGGTCGTCCACGCGGTGCCGGAAACACAGCTTGATCAGTCCCCGGGCGACGGCCGCGCGTACCCGGCGCTCGAACGGCTCCACCACGCCGGGCCCCGTGCCCCACGTCACGTGAAAACGCGGAACCGAGTTGCCGTGGCCGTCCGCCGCACCGCCGCCGCGTTCCGCCCAGCCCACCACGGGGAAGAACCGGTGACCCATCGCGCGTAGCCAGGCCCGCTTCTCCCCGGCCGCGACGTTGACGTACGCCTCCGCCCACCTCGACGGCCAGGAATCCTCGGGCCGGTCGAACGCGGCGCTGCCCTGCCAGTCCTGCCAGGCCAGCGCGAGTGAATCGCGGATACCCATCCGTCGCTGCTCCGGTGAGTCCACCAGGAACAGGCCACCGAACGACCACCAGGCCTGCCCGCCGAGGCTCTGCTCGGGTTCCTGATCCAGCAACAGCACCCGCTTGCCCGCGTCGGCCACCTCGGTGGCGGCCACCAATCCGGCGAGCCCCGCCCCGACGACGATCACATCCGCATCCAGGCCTTCAGCCTACGTACGCCGGAACGGGTCCTGCGGTGCGCGCACGTCTGGGGATGCTCATGTCGAGCGTCGGCGCGCCGCTCTCGCCAGTGTCCGCACCGCTCTCGCCAGTGTCATCGCCATGGACATACCGGTGTCCGTCGCATATGGACGAACTGATATTCGTCGCATATGGACATACCGGTTCGTCGGTGATCGACCGACTGGTGCCTGGATATAGCTGCGTGGCCGAAGTGCCGTGAGCAGCAAAAACGGCCAGTCGGCGCCCGAACGCATGGGCATATCTGGATCAACCAGACATGGGTGTGACCGACGGCTCTCACATTGGCAGCGACCACTTGACCTCTGGGATGTGAGCGTTCACACTGCCGTAACGCGATCTGAGACCACGTCACCGATATCGCGTCTCTGGGGACCCGCCATCACCGCGGCAGCCGTTGCTGCCCGCGCCCCATGTGGGTTGACGGGAATAGATACAGGGAGATAGATGAAAAGGCGACTTGGCCGACTTCTCGTCCTTGCGGCCACCACGGTACTGACAGCGATCTTCGGACTCATACCCGGGATGCCGACAGCGAACGCCGGGCAGACGCCGGAGTACGAGGGAACGCTGGTCCAGCAGCGGGCCGACTCGCAGATCATGAAGCACACCGACGGTTACTACTACTTCACCGGCACGGTTCCCGAGTACGACCGGATCATCCTGCGTCGCGCCAAGACCCTTCAGGGCCTGATGAGTGCGCCGGAAACCGTGATCTGGCGCAAGCACGCGTCCGGTGAGATGGCCGCCAACATCTGGGCTCCCGAGATCCAATTCATCAACGGCAAGTGGTACGTCTACTTCGCCGCCAGCCGATCCACCGACATCTGGGACATCCGGATGTACGTGCTCGAAGGCACCGGCGACAACCCACTGACCGCCACGTGGACCGAGAAGGGCGTGATCAAGACCGGGATCAGTAACGAGAGGTTCGCCCTGGACGCTACGACGTTCGTCGACGAGTACGACTCGAAGAAGACGCGGTACATGGTCTGGGCGCAGAAGCCGCCGGCGAATGAGGGTGCGGACGTCAACAGCGCCCTCTACATCGCGGCGGTGGGCAAGAACCCCTGGGAGATCACCGGAAAGCCGGTCAAGATCTCTTCGCCCGAGCACCCGTGGGAGATTCAGCGGTACAAGGTGAACGAGGGCCCGGCCGTCATCCAGCGCAACGGCAAGACGTTCCTCACATACTCGGCGAGCGCCACCGACACTCGCTACTGCTTGGGGATGCTCACCGCCAACCAGGGCGCCAGCCTGCTCGACCCGAAGTCGTGGGCGAAGAGCAAGGACCCGGTCTTCCAGTCCAACGAGGCGACCGGCCAGTTCGGTCCCGGCCACAACGCGTTCGTCGTCGCTGAGGACGGCAAGACGGACATCCTCGTTTACCACGACCGGAATTATTCGTTCAAGGACGAGGAACGCAACGCGCTCAGTGACGTGAACCGGCGTACGCGGATCCAGAAGTTCACCTGGAACAGCGACGGCAGCCCCAACTTCGGCGTACCGGTCGCCGACCCCGCGCCAGTCCAGCTTCGGTTGCACTCCGCGCCGGAGCTCTCCGTCCGGCAATCCGCATTCCGCGCACGGCTCGACGCGAACGTGACGCCCAAGGCGGACTCCGAATTCCGGGTGATGCCCGGGCTGGCCGAAGGCCCGACCATCTCGCTGGAATCGGCCAACATCCCGCACCACTATCTGCGGGACCTCAACGGTGAAGCCTGGGTGAAGGACGCTGAATCGAACGATGCCTATCGTTCGGCGGCCAGCTTCTTCCAGCGGCCGGGACTGTCCGGCGCGGGTGTCTCCTTCGAGGCGGTAGGCCAGCCCGCGGGTAGGTACCTGCGCAAGGGCGCCGACAATCTGCTGTCGGTCGGCACGGTGACCGCGGCCGACAAGGCGGACGCGACGTTCGACCTCGGTCCCACCGCGCCGCCGCCCGTGGGCCCGCAGCCGTCGCCGTCGCCGTCGCCGTCGTTGATCGATCCGGTGTTGCCGAACCCCGCCGGGGCCCCGGCGGCGCCGGGCACAACAGGCGCCATCAGTACCCAGAACGTCGGGTTGCCCGGCACCCGCCCGCA
>CBIHNN010000153.1:0-7359 GCA_966211315.1 uncultured Micromonosporaceae bacterium
TGGTGAGCTTGGTGTCGGACAGTTGGGTTCGGATCTCGTAGCCGAGGAACCGCGCCGCCTGGCTGGCGGCGTGGGTGATCAACGTTTTGGACTCGGACAGTTCCAGTTTGAGCTGATCGTGCAGGAACATCCCGATCCGCGACTTGATCTGCTCGGCTTCGTGCCGGGGTCCGGCGAACCCCAACAGCCAGTCGTCGGCATAGCGCAAATATCGAAGCCGTCGGTAGCCCGGATCGTTCGGGTCCTGGCTGGGCAACTGGCGACGGCGCTGAGCAAGCATGAGCACCGCCGTGCGGTCACCGCGGCGTCGGGCCTTGGCGATCTGGTCGTCGACGACCTCGTAGGCGCGGTTGCGCCGACGCCGGTCACCGTGGTTGTAGTCAGGCAGCAGAGTCCGCTCGACGAAGGTGTCCAACCGGTCCAGGTAGATGTTCGACAAGATCGGCGAGGCCACCCCGCCCTGGGGCGCGCCCGAGAGCGTGGCGTGCCATCGCCAATCCTGCAGATACCCGGCCGTGAGCATGTTGGACACCAGCCGCAGGAACCGGCCATCGTGGATCTTCTCCGCCAGCACCGAGGTCATGACCTGGTGGTCGAGACTGCCGAAGCAGTCGGAGATGTCGCCCTCGATGAACCAGTGCGTGCCCTTCCAGACCTCGACGACCTCCCGCAACGCGGTGTGGCAGCCTCGGCCGGGACGGAAACCGTGGGAACGGTCGGAGAACTGGACATCGTAGTACGCCTCCAACAACAAGCGCACCACCTCGGCGACCAGCTTGTCCGACCAGGTCGGCAGGCCCAACGGGCGCCGCTTCCCGTTCTTCTTCGGGATGTACACGCGTTTGACCGGCCGCCATCGGTAGCGCTCCTGACGCAGAACGTCGATGATCGCCCCGATCTTGGCCTGGGACATCCCGTCCACGGTCTCCGGCGTGGTCCCGGGCGTCATCGACCCCTTGTTGGCGTAGATGCGTCCGTAGGCCAGCAGGAACAACTGCGGGTTGAACAACTGTCGATACAGTCTCTCCAGCGGCAGGCCCCGTCTGCCGCGTTCCCGGATGACATCCAGCACTGTTGCGGCGTCTCGCATCACGCGTACCTCCCATCGCTGAACGTCATGATCACCTGTGCCGCTTCGCCCTGTGACCGGCTTTCCCGGCCCCCCCGGCGGGGCGTGACTCCCGCGACTACTACCGGCACTCCGTCGCCCTGGGGCTCGCGCCCTGTAGGCGATCCCGTGGTACGTCTTCGTCATACGTGTCGAGCACGACGTAGGCCGCCCACTCATCTCCTTGACCGCCCTCGCTGGGCGACGTTCCGCGTCACGAAGGTTGCCCCGTCTCACGGTTCATGCCGGGACATGACACGGCACCGGTTTCAGGCGTCGTTCCGGTGGGTGCGCACTTTCACCACTGGAGATTGGGCTTCAAGCAATCCAGCCTTGGCCATATCGTGCGGGTCTTGCGGCACCCCGCCCCGGACGCCTCCAGACGACCACCGCTTCCCCGGCATGCTCTGGTCCCCTTCAGGTTTCCCCTCCAGGTAAGCCGGGCGACCCATGAACCTCCCTCCGAGTCCATCCCCGCTGCGCGGGGGATACAACGAAGCGCCTCACGGCGCACACCGGACGTGCGAGTCGTCCCCGCATCCGGCTCAAGCAAGCCCAGAGGTGTCACGAGCTGCAGCGAGGTGCCGTGCACGTTCGTTGCGCCGCGCGGCTTTGCGGGCGCAGTACGTGTGCACGAGGCGTGAAGCGTGGGGACCGCTCGGCGAGACGGCCTGCTGGTCGGCGGTGATCGCCTGACGGCGGATCGCCGACCTGACCACGGTGATCCACTGCTCCCACTCGTGCGGAGATTGTGGTTCGTGGTCGGCGTGCAGGAGTAGTTGGCCGCAGTGCGGGCATCGCCCGTGCTGACGTTCCAACTGGATGAGCCCCCATCGGTCGATGGGAGGTTTCCTGCGTTGCTTGCGGGCCGCCCAGTAGTCGCTCCGGTCGGGGTCGTCCGGGGAGGCGAACCCGTCGACCATCTGGTGCCGAACGATCTTTGTCCAGGCCATCTTGGTGAGGTAGGCGCCGCTGTCACGGTCACCGAACACCCACCGGTCGGACCTGGCCCTATTGAACGCGCCGAAGTAGCGGGCAGTCACCCACTTCCTCGACTTATTCCGGTGGCTCCGCACGGCCCATTTGAACGTCAGCCACCACAGGTAGCTGTCGATCGTGGTGAACGTGTGCTTGGAGACCACCGTCCGGTAGTAGGCTGCCCAGCCCCGAAGGATCGGGTTGAGACGCGAGATCACCATCGCGGCGTTCCCGCCGCGCAGGTCGCGCATCTCTGTGCGCAGCCGTTGCCGGAACCGCTTTACCGCCGCCTTGCTCGGCTTGATGATCAGCTTGTTGTTGACGTATCGGCGGACGTGGAACCCGAGGAAGTCGAATCCTTCGGTGAGGTGGACGATGCGCCTCTTGTCCTCGTTGAAGGTCAATCCCCTCGGCGCCAGCCAGTCAGCAAGCCGCGCCTTGACCTGCTCGGCCTGTTCCCGCGAGTGGCACAGGGCGACCAGGTCGTCGGCGTATCTCACCACGACCGGGCTGTCAGGGGCGGTGTGACCGACATGCGTGCCGGCCAGATACCGCACCCCGGCGGCTTCCTCCATCCCGTGCAGCGCAACGTTGAGCAGTAACGGAGACACGACACCGCCCTGCGGCGTGCCCTCCTCCGTCGGGGCGAACCGGCCACGGTCGACCACGCCCGCCGTCAACCAGCGACGGACATGTTCCCGCGCGGGGAAACAACCGAGCTGGTCTAGGAGATGATTGTGGTCGATGCGGTCGAAAGCCGCTGCCAGGTCGGCATCGAGGACCCACACCCGCTTGGACCGGACGCCCTTGCCGGTGGAGAAGATCGCCTCGATCGCGTCATGACAGCCTCGGCCGGGCCGGAATCCATAGGATCGCGGCTCGAATCGGGTCTCCCACTGCGGCTCCAGCGCATTGACCACGACCGCCTGCAACGCGCGGTCGGCAATGACGGGAATCCCCAGTGGGCGCTGCTTGCCGTTGGTTTTCGGAATGAACACCCGACGCACCGGCATCGGCGTCCAGGACGACGATCGCTGCTGAACCCACCGGGCCAGCTCAGTCTTCGCCTCGGACCACAACGCCGTTGCGCCGTCCACACCGGCCGTCTTGCGGCCGGCTGATCGACGCCATCGACTTCGAACTGCAGGCGGTCAGCGGACCGCTGCGCGCCACCCTGGCCGGGCACGCCGGCTACCAGGCGATCCAGGCCGTGCCGGGCGTGGGCCCGGTGCTGGCGGCGGTCTTCGTCGCCGAGATCGGTGAGGTGACCCGATTCGCCACGGCCGCTCATCTGGCGTCATGGGCGGGGTTGACGCCGCGGCACCGCGAGTCCGACACCGTGGTGCGGCGCGGACCGATCACGAAACAGGGCTCGACGTTGGTGCGCTGGGCCGCCGTCGAGGCCGCGCAGAGCCCTCACCACACGGGCTGGTTCACCGCGACGCGGACCCGGATCGGCGAGCGGCGCGGGCGCAACATCGCCACCGTCGCGGTGGCACGTAAGCTGCTCACTCTCGTCTACTACGGCCTCCGCGACGGGCACATCCGGCACATCCGCGCCCTCGCCCGGGTCGGGTCGGCGGTGTGAGCGGGTTCGGACGTGATCGGACGCGGGTCGTGCTGTGTCTGACCCCCGTCGGCCGGCGGCGTGGTCGCTAACTTGATTGACCTCGTCCGGTCACGGTCGCAGATCACCATGCCCCCTTGATCTCGCGGGGCGAATGGATGACCGACAGCCGAGCCTCGGCCTGTCCTCCGGCATTTACCCGGAACCTGGCGACGACGACCACACCCATACCGGCACCGAACCGCGGCTACACCGCGGTACTTCTGCATGGTCAGCTAACAACCCTGGCCCACGACAAAAGCCTCAAACCAGGTCCTTGACCGGCCTCGCTCCTTCATGGATGGATGACACACCCCCCGAACGCTGTGGCGTGGAACTCTGTTACGGTCGAACGCCGACTTGCCAACCGTCGTGGTCGGTAAAGGACAGATCCACCGCGGTGCCGTACCCGAACGAGAGACTGTTCGTGGCCATGAAGTGCTGAACATCGCCGTCGCCCTTGCGGTACCAGCCGGCTGGAACACAGCTCTGCACGTTGGGTGAACCGCCGAACTTCATGTTGAGGTCGCCGGCGACGACGACCGGCACGCCGGCTCCGCCGGATGCGGCGCGGATGGCAGGCACCTCGACGTTCATCAGCTGCCTGCACTGCTGCATCGCGATCGAGCTGGAGGTCGACACGAGGTGGGTCGTGCAGGCGACGTAGGGTGCGGTGGCGACGCAGAGCCACGCGCGCATCTCGTTGGAGGACGTGTCCTGCTGGGGGTAGAGGCCCTTGATCGAGCGGGTCGCCGGGTCGGTGCCAGCGAGTACTCGACCGAGGATGCCGATGCCGTACTCGTCACCGTTCTTGCACTTGTAGGCCTGTCCGCCCGCGGCCCGGTTGCCGGCCGGCACGAAGTCCCAGAAAGTGTGGTCGCCGGTGAAGTTTTGCTGCATCGCGGGGTACAGCCCGGTGACGACGTCGTTGCGGCACACCTCGTTGAGGGTGACCACGTCGGGTCGGTTGGCGATGATGGCGGCGCGGGCCTCGTTCACCGCTCGGCCCTTGTTGACCTTCGCGTAGCACGGCGCGAAGCCGCTGTTGCAGAGGTTGAGCTGCAGGGTGACGAAGGGGACGCCGGGTGGCAGGGTGCGGACGGCCGCGACGTCGTCCGACGGGGCTGCGGACCCGACCGACGAGGTGGCGATCAGGGCGGATCCCACCAGCAGAGCGATGGACAGAAGTTTTGTCCAATTTGGACAGTTCATATTGATTTCCGCATCTCGAGGGGTACGGCAAATGTCAGCGGCGGAGCGTGTCCGCGGGGGTGACCCGGCTGGCCGACCAGGCCGGATAGCCGCCCGCCAGGGTGCCGACGACCACGCCGAGGACAGGACCGGCCGCCACCAGACCGGACGGCAGGACGACCAACCAGCCCTTCGCCAGCGCCACGACGGCCGTGATGTCAACGGCGATCAATGTGCCCAGCACCCCGCCGACAAGGCCCAGCAGCCCCGACTCCAGGAGAAACTGGGCGGCCACCGCGCGGCGCGACGCGCCCACGGCACGCCGGAGCCCGATCTCGGCCCGCCGTTCCAGGACCGAGACCAGTGTCGTGTTGGACACCCCCAACGCGCCGATGACCAGCGACACCAGGGCCAGACCCAGGAACAGCGCGCGGGTGTCGGCCTCGACACCCTGCCGAAACGAGGCCAGCTGCGGTGGCACCATCGCGACCAGCGCTGTCGGCCGCGTCGGTTCGACCGCGACCAACGCCTCACGGGACACCTGCTCGGCCGCGCCCAGCCGGGTCCGGATCACCACGTCCGCCGGACGGAATTCGGACGACGGGCCAACCGCGTCGCGCTGACAGACCTCGTACGGCACGATCACCACGGCGGTCAGGTTCGAAGCGCCGGCCGGCGCCTGGAACACCCCGACCACGGTCACCGGGCGGCCGTTGACGTACACGATCTTGCCCGGCGCGTCGGCGAGATGCAGGTCCCGGGCCGCGACCGCATCGATGACCGCGACCGGCTCGCCGCGACCACCGTGCCCGTCGTCGAAGCCGCGACCCGAGAAGAAGCGGACGTCCGATGCCGCCAGCGCGGCTGGCTGGGCGGCGAGCAGATTGAGGCGCACCGTGGCGCCGCCGGCGATCCTGGCGCTGACCGCCGACGCCCGGTTGTTGTCCGCCCGGGTCTGGCAGAGCAGGCCCGCGGTCGTCACCCCGTTGAGCTGACGCACCCGGGACGCCGTCGACACCGGTGGCCGAGGCAGGTTCTCCGGGTAACGGACCGTCACCTGGGTGGCCTCGAGCGCGTCGAATCGGTCCGAGATCGCGGCCGCCGCGCTGCCAGTCACGCCGACCGTCGCGATGGTCGCCGCGATGCCGAGCCCGACCCCGGCCGCGGTCAACAGCGAACGAGTCGGCCGCCCGATCGCCGCCCACCAGGCCTGCGCCACGACGTCGCGGACCGAGGTCCGTGGAGTACGGTCACCGGGTTCGGCCATCGGACACCTCCACGGCCCGGTCGGCGGCCCGCCGGACCTCCTCCTCGTGGGTCACGACGATGACCGCCGTCTCCGCGTCCACGAGTTCCCGCAGCTGGTCGAGGATGGCCACGGTATTGGCGTGGTCGAGATTGCCAGTCGGCTCGTCGCAGAGGATCAGCTGCGGACTGTGCACGATGGCGCGGGCGACCGCGACCCGTTGCTTTTCCCCACCGGAGAGCGTGGGCGGCCTGGCGGCCAGCCGGTGCCCCAGCCCGACCCGGCGCAACGCGCGCTCGGCCAGCTCCCGCCGCCGCCGCGCCGGCACCCCCTGGTGCACCAGGGGCAGCATCACGTTGCGCACCGTGTCGAGGTGCGCAACCAGATGAAACGCCTGGAACACGAAGCCGATACGGGTGGCCCGCAGCGCCGTGCGCTGCGCGTCGGTCAGATCGGCGACGTCGGTACCGGACAGTCGCAGCCGACCGGACGTCGGGCCGTCGAGCAGCCCGAGAATGTTGAGCAGCGTCGACTTGCCGGAGCCGGACGGTCCGACGATCGCCACCATCTCGCCGCCGGACACGGTCAGATTCGCCCGCCGCAGGGCGTGTACCTCCGGCGGCCCGGGGTAGACCCGGCCGACGTCGGTCACCTCGATCAACGGCCGCGTCACCGCGAAGTCACCACTACCGGATCGCCCTCGGCCAGGTCGCCGACGACGACGGCCTCGCCCAGCGCCGACACCTCGACCTTGACCGGAACGGAGCGCCGCTCGCCGCCGCGGGCGACGACGACCGTCACGGTGCCGTCGGCCGCCGTCCACAGTGCCGACAACGGCACGATGAGGGCGTTACTGCGGCTGCCGTGACGGACCACAAGCACCTCCTGACCGGCGGCCGGATCCGCGTCGGCGCGCCCGTCCACCCGAAAGACCGCTTCCCGGACCGCGGGTTGCCCGTCCGCCGCCGGTCGTTCCCGGCGATCCAGCAACTCCGTCCCGCGGCCCTCCAGCGGGCCGGCACCGAACGTCAGCTCCGCCTTGCCGGACAGCGCCGGCTCAGCCTCGGGCGGCACTGGGGCCACCACTGTCAGGTCGCCCGAGCCGAGCGTGAGCAACGCACCCTTGGCCTCCTGCCCGATGCTTGATCGGGGTCTTGATGCCGTGACCTGTGCTGTCGTAGCCGGAGTCGGCGAGGGTCGGCAGGTCGAGTTGCGCCTCGGCCCAGTTCA
>CBIHNN010000154.1:0-6983 GCA_966211315.1 uncultured Micromonosporaceae bacterium
CAACCAGAAGGCCCGTTCCGGACCCCCGACCCCGGGGCACTCGCTCAACTTTACTCACCCGTTTTCGCACCGTCAAATCGGGTTCATCCCGGCCCGCAGTGCAAAGATCGAGCTTTCCAGCCTCCAGCACGCGGCGTGAAACGCCACGTTCAAGATCCTGGGTTGTGGCAACTCGTCCGCCGCCTGGCGTCCGTTTCGCTGCCGGTTCCTACTGTACCCGGCCGGCTTCGCGCCCTACGCTCGGGGCCCCCTCGGACCCCGGGTCGGCGCACCGCCCGATCCACAACACCGCCGAGCGGGCCCGGCAGCGCGGTGAAAGCTACGTCGCGGGAGTCGTGATCGTCAAATCGAGGTGCACGCAAGAGTGGCGAGCACCCGTAGCCCATCGCAACGCCGACGTAACCAAGGGTCATGCTAGCAGCTCAACTCCGGCGAAGTTCCGCTTACCTCGCCGAAGGACGAGAAATTTGCCCTTGAGGAACATCGACGGAGGCAGAACGGCCTCCGGGTCACTGACGCGTTCGTTGTTGACGTACGCGCCACCGTCAGCGATGGCCCGGCGGGCCTCGTTCATGCTCGACACCAGGCCGGTGTCCCGCAGCAGCGCTGCCACGACGGGGAGCCCACCACGTACCCCGTGAAGTCCAGCCTCGGAAAGAGCGGCCCGGAGGGTGGCCTCGGACAGGTCGGTGAGCGAGCCTCGCCCGAAAAGAGCCTGGCTTGCCGCGACGACCTGGGCGCACTCGTCGGCGCCGTGGACCAGGGTGGTCAACTCCTCGGCGAGCGCGCGCTGCGCGAGCCGCGCGGCGGGCTTCTCGGCCGTGGCCGCCTCGAGCTCCTCCATGTCGACGCGCGACTTGAAGGAGAAGTACCGCAGGTAACGGTTGACGTCCTTGTCGTCGCTGTTGACCCAGAACTGGTAGAAGGCGTACGGCGACGTCATCGCCGCGTCGAGCCAGACGCTGCCGCCCTCGCTCTTGCCGAACTTGGTGCCGTCGGCCTTTGTCACCAGCGGCGTTGTGAACGCGTGTACGGATCCGCCGCCACGGCGGCGAATGTAGTCGACGCCCGCGGTGATGTTGCCCCATTGGTCTGAGCCGCCGAACTGGAGCCGGCAGTCGTACCGCTGGTTCAGCTCGAAGAAGTCGTGCGACTGCAGCAGCTGGTAGCTGAACTCGGTGAACGATATGCCCGACTCGAGGCGGGCCCTGACTACCTCGCGGGCCAGCATCCTGCTCACCGGGAAGTGCTTCCCGACGTCCCGGAGGAAGTCGATCACCGACATGGGGCCGGTCCAGTCCAGGTTGTTGACCAGGATCGCGGCGTTCCCACCCTCGTAGGCCACGAACGGCGACAGCTGGTCCCGGATGCGCTGGACCCAGCCCTCGATGACCTCGGTCGGGTTGAGAGCGCGCTCGGCCGACTCCCGCGGGTCGCCGATCTGCCCGGTCGCACCCCCCACCAGCAGCAGCGGCCGGTGCCCAGCGAGCTGTAGCCGCCGTGCCGTCAGCACCTGCATGAGGTGCCCGACGTGCAGACTGGCGGCGGTCGGGTCGAAGCCGACGTAGAACGTCAGCGAACCGCCGTCGAGGTGCTTGCGCAGGTCTTCGGGATCGGTGGAGTCCTGGATGAGGCCACGCCAGAGCAGGTCGTCGACCAGGGAGGAGGGTTCGGTCACGCCGCCGATTCTCGCGTACGACCGGATCGCGGCGACACCGGGTTTGCGCAAGAGTGGACCCATGAGCCGGTTGGGCGACGTCGACCTGTCCTTACAGCTGCCGAAGAAGCAGGCCCGGGAACAGCTGGAAACCGCGCAGCAGCGGCTGCTCCGGCTGCGGCTGCTGCTCGGCGGCCAGATCGGCGGGCGACGGATCGGACCGCCACTGTGCGTGGTCTTCGAGGGCTGGGACGCGTCCGGCAAGGGCGGGGCGATCAAGCGGCTCGTCCATCCGCTCGACCCACGGCACGTGCGGGTTGCGCAGTTCGCGGCGCCGACGTACGACGAAAAGCGGCACCACTTCCTGTGGCGGTTCTGGCGGACGCTGCCGGGCTGGGGCGGCATGACGGTGCTGGACCGGTCCTGGTACGGCCGGGTTCTCGTGGAACGGGTCGAGGGCTTAGCAACGAAGGAGCAGTGGAGGCGAGCGTACGACGAGATCGTGGAGTTCGAGCGGACCCTGGTCGCCGAGGGCATGATTCTCGTCAAGTTCTGGATGCACGTGTCTCCCCAGGAGCAGCTCAAGCGCTTCGAGGACCGGCAAGCCGACCCGTTGCGGGCGTGGAAGCTCACCGACGAGGACTGGCGCAACCGGGAGAAGCGGCCGCAGTACACCAAGGCAGTCGAGGAGATGCTGCGGCGTACCGACCACGAGAGTGCGCCGTGGTCCGTTGTGCCGGGCGACGACAAACGCTACGCCCGGGTCGCGGTGGTGGAGACGGTCGCCGACCGGGTCGAGGGGGAACTGGAGCGGCGCGGCTACAACCTCAGCGCCGCAGATCCGGCAGCGGCAGACCCAGCGCCGTCCTGATCGCCGCCTGGACCTCGTCCGGCGCCGGGCGGGCGTCGATGTCGTGGACGACCTCCTTGCGGCGGAAGGTGTCCAGCACCGGTCTGGTCTTCTCGTGGTAGTCGCGCAGCCGGGCGGCGAGCGCCTCCGAAGTGTCGTCGGAGCGGGTCACCAGCTCTCCCCCGCAGATGTCGCAACGGCCCTCAACCTCGGGCCGGTCGGCGATGAGGTTGTAATCCATGCCGCATCCGGTGCAGAGTCGCCGATTCAGGACCCGGCGCCGGACCTCCTCGTCGGGCAGGTCCAGGTGGATGACGCCGTCGATGTCGTAGCTCTCCAGGAAGAACTCGGCCTGGCGGCCGTTGCGCGGGAAGCCGTCGACGACGAAGCCGAAGTTCCAGTCGTGCTGGTCGAGACGATCCCGGACGAGCGACTCGACCATGTCGTCGCCGACGAGTTCGCCGGCGACCACGGTACGACGCACCTGGGCGCCGATCTTCGTATGCTGCTGCACGTGCCAGCGGAACAGATCGCCGACGCTGATGTGGACCATGTCGAGGTCCTTGCAGAGCGCCATGCTCTGTGTTCCCTTCCCGCTGCCCTGGACGCCCATCATCACGTACTTGCGCATGACGAGCACCTTCGCACGGTCAGACGGCCGCCGCGCGTAACTGGCCCGGCGCGGGGCGCGCGCCAAGGCCGGTAGGGTCGACGCTCCAGGCGTGCGCGACGCGCATGACATCATGTTCCGACACGAGCACGTCGGACTCGTCCTCCATGAAGGACGGCAGGCCGGCGGCGCGCTCGGCGGCGTCGGGCACGCCCTGCCAGGACGTGACGAGCTGACCGACGTAGCCGAAGGCCCGGATCAGCTCGCCGTCGCGGGCCCGCTTCCAGCGGTGCAACTCGGTGACGCGGTGACTGGCGAAGAGCTGGACCTCGGTGCCGAGCTCCGCCGAGAGACCGACGACATCGACGGAGACGTCCGGGCGCAGCAGCCAGCGACCGGCGACGAGGGTCCACTCGGCATCGTCCGCGCCGTCCAGCGGCGGGGTGACCGCCACCCGGTCGTCGGTGAAGTACGCGAGGTCGACGCCCTCGCGCCACGGCACCTCACCGAGATCGCGCAGACCCAGAGCTGCGATGACGGCCGCCTGATCCCGGTCGCGTACCGCGACCCAACCCTGCTTGCCGCCGAAGCCGACCATCGCCTCGCCTTCCACACTCGAAGGCTAGCGCGCCGGGCCTACGCCCAGCCGTAATATGCCCGCAGCTGCGCGGCGACGGCGTCGAACCGGGAGCGGTCGAGCACAGCGCCCTCGCGGCGGATGCCCTCGGCGTCGACGGTGAGGACTCGGTCGAGGCGGATCCAGCTGGGCCGGTCCTCCCGGTCCCACGCCCCCGGGCCGAGTGCGAACCAGTTCCGCTGACCGTCGCGTTCGCCCTGGCTGGAGAGCATCAGTGCCAGTACGGAGCGGCCGTCGCGGCCGACGACGAGCACGGGGCGGTCCTTGCCCTGGCTGGCGTCCTCCTCGTACGGGACCCAGGTCCAGACGACCTCGCCGGGGTCGGCATCGCCGTCGAGGTTCGGCGCGTAATCGAGCAGGCGGGTGCCGCGAACCTGCGGCTTGCCCGACGAGGCGGGGCCGGGACGTGCCGGCGTCGGCTGCGGGCCGGTCGGGGCCCGCCGAGGGACGGACGGGCGGGTGAGAACCCGGACGACGACCTGCGCGACGTCCTTCCAGAGACTGGTCACCGCGCAGACTCTAGGCCGGGATGAGTCGGCGTACTCAGCCGGGTGGGGCCGCCCCGCACGCGGCGAGCGGCGGCAACACGCTGCGCTATGGCGGCAGTGACCTGGTACTGACCGGCGACACCACCGACCGGCTCGTACCGGATCAGGCCGGAGCACGCAGCGTCAGCAGGGTGATCTCGCTGGGCGCGAACACCCGGAACGGCGGACCCCAGAAGCCGGTCCCCCGGCTCGTGTAGAGCTGCGTGCGCTCGCCGTGCCGGCTCAGACCCGCCACCACGGGCTGGTCGAGGCGGACCATGTAGTGGAACGGCCAGATCTGCCCCCCGTGGGTGTGGCCGGACAGCTGCAGATCGATGCCGTATGTGACGGCACGGTCGATCTGCCGCGGCTGATGCGCTAGCAGCAGCACCGGCAGTGCCGGGTCGGCGCCGTCCAGGGCGGCGTCGTGGTCCGCGTGGTGACCGGGGATCCCGGATGTCGCCGCGGTCCGGTCGTCGACACCGGCCACGATCAGCCGGTGTCCGCCACGCTCCACGACGACGTGCCGGTTGTGCATCCACTCCCAGCCGAGCTCGCTCATCCGGTCGATCCAGCTGGGGGCGCCGCTGTAGTACTCGTGGTTGCCGGTGACGTACACCTTGAGGTCCCGGGCGCGGACGTCGCCGAGTGGCGCCGCCTGGTCTCGGCGCTGCTCGGGGCTACCGTCGGCGATGTCTCCGGTGTGGCAGACGATGTCCGCGTCGAGGGAGTTCACGATGTCGACGACGCCGCGCGACCAGCGGACCCGGTTGATCGGGCCGTAGTGGGTGTCAGTGATGAGGACGACCTTGAGGCCGTCGAGGGCGGCGCCGAGCCTCGGCAGGGTGACGTCGACGCGCTTGACGCGGGAGACGCGCATCGCTTCGGCGTACCCCCAGAGGAGCAGGACCACCGACACGGCAGCGACCTCCGCGGCGACGACCCGCGACCGGAGGGGGTCCTCGACGCCCGCGGCCGCGAGGACCAGGCCGAAGACGTTGCCGATCAGCGACTGGACCAGCAGCACCCAGACCACGCCGAGCGTGGTGTCGGCGATGCGGGCGGACACGTCGCTGTGGTGGCGGCCGTGCCCGCGGTACATGAGGTAGGGGAAGGCGACCACCGCGACGCCGAACAGCACCGTTCCGGCGACCACGGCCGGGGTCGGCCACCTCGAGCCGGACATGACGAGGGTCCACCACGGCACCCCGAACAGCAGTCCCAGGGCGGCACCGATCGACAACCCCATCACGACCGGCCGCATCGGCGCCCGCCTGCCGGCGCGCGCCTGCACCGCTGTTCCATCAGACATCCAGGCAGCATGACACGCGCACCTGTAGTGAGCGCGGCGGCGCTCCATCTGGTTGCATGAGCAACATGAGTGACTGGAACGCGAACATCATCGCTGAGTTCCGCGCCAACGAGGGCAGGGTCGGCGGCCCGTTCGAGGGCGCGCCGATGATCCTCATCCACCACATCGGCGCGAAGTCGGGCACCGAGCGGGTCAACCCGCTCGTGTACTTCCCGGACGGCGACCGCATGATCATCATGGCGTCCAAGGGCGGCGCGCCGACGAACCCCGACTGGTACCACAACCTCAAGGCCCACCCGCGGATCACCGTCGAGGTCGGCACCGAGACGTTCGACGTCGACGCCACCGAGATCACCGGCGACGAACGCGACGAGTTGTGGAAACGGATCACCGCCAAGATGCCCGGCTTCGGCGAGTACCAAAAGAACTCTCAGGGCCGGATCATCCCGATCCTCGCCCTGACGAAGGCCTGACCTCCAGGTCAGCAACCAGCCGTTGTCCAGGGCCAGGCGGACCGCCTCAGCCCTGATCCGGGCTCCGGTCCTGCCGATCGCCGACGACAGGTGGTTACGGACGGTGCCCTCGGACAACTCCTCATTTCAACAACGTGGTGGTCCCACCCGTCCGGTGTTCCTGACGCGTGGCTGCTGACGCCGGTACACGCTGATGGTCGGGTCGCCGGCGATCCAGAACCGCCACGGCACGTCGTGGGCGGCTGCGACCCCCACCCGGGGACCGACGGCGATCCGGCCCGGCGGGACCGGCGCGGCGGGCGGGGAGAGGACGACCGGGCCGGAGCCGTCGACGACGGACGTGCCGTTCGCGCCGCCGTCCACGCCGAGGGCACGGACAAGATTGGCCGGGCCGCGGGCCAGCCCGTCGTCCGTGCGCGCGGCAGGGCGGCGGCTCCGGGCGATCGCGGCGCCCTCGACGACCGCACCGGCCCGGAGCAGAACCGCAGCGGCCTCACCGTCGTCGCCGCAGACGATGTTGGCGCAGTCGTGCAGACCGTAGATCCGGTAGACGTACAGGACACCGGCGGGACCGAACATGACGGCGTTGCGGGGCGTACGGCCGCGGTGGGCGTGGCTGGCCGGATCCTCGCCGAGGCCGCTGTACGCCTCGACCTCCGTCAGCCGGATCGTCACGCCGTTGGCTGACACCTGCCAGCCGAGGAGTGTTCGGGCCGTGGTCACCACGTCGGCGGCGGGGGCGGCAAGCCAGGAGACATCCACGTCACAAGGGTTTCACGGGCTTGTGCCGCGGCTTGCGGGCGGGCGATGAACACCATGCGGTGGTCGCGGCGCCCGGGCGTGGGGGGGGGGCGGGGGGGGCCCCCCCCCCCGCGGCCGCGGGGGCGGCGCCCCCGCCGCGCCCCGCACCGCCCCCC
>CBIHNN010000155.1:0-6937 GCA_966211315.1 uncultured Micromonosporaceae bacterium
GAATCGAACCGTAGACCTTCTCCTTACCATGGAGACGCTCTGCCGACTGAGCTAAGGGGGCACACGCGATCGCTTGCGTGATGCGCAGAGGTAAGAGTACACGGCCGTAGGCGGGGGATGAAATCGGATCCCCGGCATGCCGCACTCTTACCTTCCGACCGCCCTCAGCTCGCTCTCCGGCCCCGCTGAAGCCTTCGTCCGTCCCGGCTCACGGTACAGCCCGCAGTCGCCGGACCTCTCCCGTCGGGGTCGATTCGGCCTCGGTACGCGCCCCGAACCAGGCCTCCAGGCGCTCGTACGGCAGCGGCCGGCTGAACAGGTACCCCTGACCGATCTCGCAGCCCAGTTCCTCCAGCATGCCGAGCGTCCGTTCGCTCTCCACGCCCTCGGCCACCACGGCGAGCTTGAACTCCCGCGCCAGCCCGACCACAGCACGCACCACGGCGAGATCACCTTCGTCGGTCGCCATGCCCTGGATGCAACCGCCGTCGATCTTGACTTCGTGCACCCGCAACCGTCGCAGGTATGACAACGACGACGCCCCGGTGCCGAAGTCGTCTACGGACAGCCGTACGCCGAGCTCCCGCAGCCGGGCCAGGATGGGCAGCGCCCGCTCGAGGTCACCGCCCTCCCCCGGCTCCGCCAGCTCGAACGTCACCTGACCCGGGGCCACCCCGTACTCGGTGAGCAATTGTTCAACCAGGTCGGGAAAGAGGGGATCGGCGAGCGTACGCCCGGAAAGATTCACCGCGATCGCCAGTGGACGGTCGGCGTCGGCCCAGTCCCGGCACCGCCGCAGCCCGTCCCGCAACACCACCTCGGTCAACCGGCCGAGCTGCCCCGTGTGCTCCGCCACTGCCACGAAGTCCTCCGGAGCGACGGCACCGTGCGCCGGATGCTCCCAGCGGGCGAGGCATTCGACCCCGACCAGCCGCCGGTCCGCAAGCGTGACCTTCGGCTGGAAGTAGACCTCGATCCCGCCGTCCTCCAGCGCCTGTCGCAGGTCTCCCGCCAGCCCCAGCCGCCGTACGGCCCGGGACTCTAGGGCAGGATGGAACAGCTGCACACCCGAGGCATGCGCCTTCGCGGCGGTGGCGGCAAGATCAGCCTGCTGCAACAGGGCCTCGGGATCATTCCCATGATCTGGGTGAACCGCAACGCCGACCGCCGTGTCGACGTCCAGCGCCAGAGAGCCGAAAACCATAGGAGTACGCAGCTTCTTACGCAGGTCGGCGGCGAGGGTCAGAGCGGCCTCCGCACTCTTGGCCCGGAACGTCACGACGAACTCGTCACCGCCGATCCGTCCGACGAGCGCGCCGGGCTCGGCACCCGCCTTGAGCCGCCGAGCCACCTCGACGAGTAGCTTGTCTCCGGCCGCCCGCCCCATCGACTCATTGACATCCCGCAGCCCGTTGACGTCGAACAGGCAGACGGCGACGACGTCGTCGGGCGCAGCAACTCGCACCGAGGCCGCGAGCGCCACGACCACGCGGCGCCGGTTCGGCAACTTGCTCAACCGGTCGTGATGGGTGTCGTAGCGGAGGCGCTCCACCAGCCGGGAGTTCTCCACCGCCACCGCCGCGTGGGCCGCCACGGTCTCCAGCACCTGGACATCGGCCTTGCGGAAGTGGTACCCGGCCAGCCGATTCACGACCTCGAGGGTGCCGATCGTCGTCGCGCCGGATCGCAGGGGCACCGCAATGACGTCGCGTACGCCGGCGCCTCGTACGTCGGGCTGCAGATCGACGTCATCCGGAAGCTGTGGGCTCACACCCACGCTGCGCCCCTGATCTCGGGCCCTCCGCCGGACAGCGGCGGGCGTGTACGACAGATCGAGCAGGCCGGCGCCTCCGACGCGGGACGTCAACATGATCTCCGGATGACGGCCGAGCGCCGGCATGCACAGCGTTGCGTACTCCGCCTGAACCATGGCGCGCACCCTGACCAGCAGCTGATCGACGAGCGTGCCGTCCGATGTCGAGTCGTTGACCGCTCGGGTCAGCTCGGAGACATCCGCAAGCGTTCGATGCTGGCGGAAGAACTCCGCATAGGAGCGGTAGACGGCGACCAGTGCGGCCGCCAGGCCCGCGATCAGTACCAGCGCCCACGGCGTTGCCGAAACGGTGATCAGGAGGATCAGTCCGACGACGATGCCGATGGCTCCGACGACCAACGACGATATCGAGGCGCGAAGCGCCCCGATCAGCGACTCACGGCCCTGGAGCAGACCGATGACACCGATCACCGCAGAGGCCGTGACGACCGCGTTCGTCATCACTACCGCGAAGAGGATCCCCCAGGTCGACGGGCCCACACCGTGAATCGGTGGGAGCAGACCCAACACCAGGCCTGCCGCACAGGCACCGGCGCCGGCACGGGCGACGTTGAACCAGATCTTCGCGGCGGGTGGCCGGCGACTGAGTTCATTGATCAACGCGGCTGCCGCCGCGACCAGGACGACGAGATGCGGCTTCAAGTAGTAGAAGCCGAGCACGAGCGGAATCTCGTGGAAGTTCGCGTTGATGCCCTGCCGGCCGACGACCAGCCTGACGAGTTGCAGGTTGGCGATCGCTCCAGCGACCAGCATGATGAGGATCAAGAACCACGACGTACTTCCCCGGCCACTGGAGACGGCGAGCACCGTGGTGAGACCGATCGAGAGCAGCGCCAACGGCGCGGTGATGAACCATGCGAAATCCGCGGAGCGCTCCGTGGGCAGCGTTCGCCTAGCCATCGGGTGCTCCTCAGATGCAAAGGCCCACGCAAGATCGCGGCATGACGGCGATCGGCACTATGACCAGGTCGTGTCGTTGGTGTGCACGTCGCCGTCGGAGTCAGCGGGAGGCGCATCGGGCGTGGTGCTCGGCTCCGGCGACACCTCCGCGGGAGTGACCATGACAGGAGCAGGAGTAGGTTCCACCTCTGACCCCCACGCCGCCGCGCCGACGCCTCCGGCGGCGACGACGACGAAGACGAAGCCGACGACTCGGCTCACCTTCTTTGCGCGCATGTCCTGCTCCCCTGTAGTTAGTAAGAAAAGTTCGGGGTCACATGATGGTGCCACACGCCTCAGGCGTCACACATGGTCGGCAGCGGTACCGTATAGGACCCGCAACAAAACCTGTCCGAACGGATGATCACGGCATCGGACTTATGTCGATCTAGTGGTCTCGTTCGCACAGGTAGGGACCCGAATTGCCCGCATCGCACTCTTCGACAGTTCAGCTCACTTGACGTCAAGACAGCTTGACGTCATGCTGAGGGCATGACCACTCCGGGTGATCTCGAGCGGCAGCACACTCTCATCACCGCAACCGCTCGTTACGAGGAACTCCGCATGCAGGACGCCCTGGCGGCCGACGATGACGACGACCTCGGCGGTCCGGCGCCCACCCAGCAGGAGTCCCTCGAGATGCTGGCACTTGGCGAGCTGATCGCTCGCAAGGCCGGCTACGGCCGGCAGCTGGGCGTACGATCGGCGCGGCGGGCCGGAGCCTCCTGGGCGCAGATCGGGGCGGCGCTCGGAACCACCAAGCAGGCCGCCTGGGAGACACACAGCCGCTGGCTCGAGGAGCAACAGCGCCAGCTCGCCGAGTTCGAGACCACGTAGGGCCGTCGTGTCGGATCGCAGGGAGCGGCCGCTAGGACTCAAGTCTGGCCTTGAGTTCAGTGAGCGCCGCGACCCGGTTCTCCATGTACTTGTCGATCCAGCGGTCGTGGATGAGCCGGATCGGCACCGGGTTGAGGAAATGCAGCTTCTCGCGCCCCGAGCGCCGGGTGATCACCAGGCCGGCCTCTTCGAGGACCCTCAGATGCTTCATGACGCCGTAGCGGGTCATCTCGAGCTCGGATTCGAGTTCCGTGAGGGTGCGGCCGTCGCGCGCGAAGAGCAGGTCGAGCAGGAAGCGCCGAGTCACATCGGCGAGAGCCTTGAACACCCGGTCGTCGTCGGTCACCCGCTCAGGTTAGGTGACCGATCGGTCACAGGTCTAGCGGGTGGGGTCGGCGGCGCGCATGGCCGTAGCCACGTCGACATAGAGGCCCATGTAGCGGGTCAGGCCGACGGTCTCGATCAGCTTGTGGAGGAACGGGTTCGCGCCGGCGAGGCGCAGCCATCCACCGCGCTCCGAGACAACCAGGTAGGCCGAGACGAATGCACTCAAGCCCATCGAGTCACAGAAGCGCAGGCCGGAAAGGTCGACAACGATTCGGCGCGCTTCGCGCGCCACCAGGTCGTTGAGCGACTCGCGGAGAGTCTCCGCCGTGTCGGCATCGAGTTCGCCGTCCAGATGCAGCACGGCGATGCCTGTCCGATGATCGGTGACAGTGGCTTGCATAGTCCATTCCTGCTGGTCGGTGGGTTCAGGTAAAACTAGGACGACGCTGATCAACACCGGCGGACACTAGGTGCGATGATCCCGCAAGCCCTCCGAACAGGTCGAGATCTACGACGATCAACCGACGCTGGAACGACGTCGGTACAACGTCCCACGGTGGGAGCGGATCGCGGTCGCGCTGCCGGCCAGCGCCGTGGCGCCGCGGCTTCGACCGTGGCTCAAGCAGCCACGATGATGACGCCGAGCACAACGAAGACAAGGGGAACCAACCACGGTCCGCACCGGTCGACCACCGTGATGACCTTGCGATGCGAGCCGAACCAGGAACCGGCCAGGCACCAGACCGCCACCATGGCCGCGAAGACCGTCACGGCCACGACCGTTCCGGCCCATTCCTGAGTACGGAACACAGGAATGTAGACGGAGAGATTGTCGGAGCCGTTCGCTACGGTGACCGCCGCGACCGACACCCAGCCGGTAGCGACCGGTGTCGCCTTCTCCCTTCTCCCCCGCGAGCGGAGTGCGCCGATCAGACCCCAGACGCCCATGCCCAGCGGAATCAGCCCGAGGACGTGCACCCAGCGGTCCGGCAACACGGAAAGACCCAGCACCGCCACCAGCGAGGCGGCGACGAGCAAGGCGACACCGGCGTACTGCCCGATCCAGATCTGCCACGGTTTCGGCAAGCCGCCGGACCGTGCGGAGAGGAACAGCACCGTGAGCACGATGAGATCGTCGACGTTCGTACCAGCGAAGAGACCGACCGCGGCCGCAGCGGTCCGAAGCAGCTCAGCCACACGTCGGACAGTACGGTGATCACCGTGAACGCCGCGTAGTGGGAGGATGAGCTCGCCCAGGTGTGGACGCCACTCGGCGAGCCGGACTTCCTCACGGCAGTCGACGAGCTGGCCGCGTCCGCCTGCTCACCGACGAAGGGGCCGACTGACGCATGCCACTACCGCCGTACGTCGCCCGTCTGCGAGCCCACATCGGGCACGACCTCCTGATGCTGCCCAGCGCCACCGGCGTCGTACGCGACGATGCGGGGCGGATCCTGCTGGCCCGCCGCGCCGACAACGGACGGTGGACCCTGCCCGGTGGCATCGTCGACCCCGGCGAACAACCGTCGGACGCCGCCCTACGCGAGATCCGGGAGGAGACCGGCGTCGATGCGGAGATCGAACGCCTCGGCGGTGTCGCGCTGCACCCCGCTACCTACCCGAACGGCGACGTCTGCGAATACCTGAACGTGTGGTTCCGCTGCCGCGCCGTCGGCGGCTCCGCCCGCGTCAACGACGACGAATCCACCGAGGTCGGCTGGTACGCAGCGGACTCCCTGCCGGAGCTTGACGGGTGGGCGAGCCTGCTGCTCGAGACGACCGACGACCCTGACGGGCCTTCCTGGTACTCGCCGCCCGGACTCCCCCACCCGGCGCTCAGCCTCCGAGACGCGCTCTGACCTATTCGAGTTCCGGCTCACTCTCCGCTGGCTCGTCCTCGCTCAACGGCGGCGACGTCAGCAACTCCAGTTCCCAGCGCTCGCCAACGGTCTCGCCGTCCTCCTCCTGCTCGAGGTAGGACCTGATCCGGACGCCGAGGCCGAGCAGGCTGGCGGCCCGAAGGTGCTCAACGACATCGTCGAGACTCGAGAGGTAATGCGTGGCGATCAGGTCGGGGGTCACTTCCTCGATCTTGCTGTCTGCATCCGTCACGCAGCACAGCGTAGCGTCGCCGCTCCCGGCCTTTCGAAGGTGCTCGACGCTGACGTGGGGCCGTAGTCGAAGGCGTGGCTGGGCGACTGGGCGGCTGGGCGGAACTGCACGGCGAGGGCGGCCAACACCGTGGCGCCTTCCGTATGCGTCGCATCACGCGTCGGCAATCGAGGCCGCACGTAATGGCTGGCCGCTTCCACCGTGCCGCAGCGCCCGGCCCTTCGCGCCGCCGACAGGTCGAGTTCAGCGTTCCGATTCGGTGCTGACGAGGTGGACTGCGGCGTTGCGGTGGTCAACCATGGTGAAGAACGCGTATCCGGCGGTCATGCCATCGGACGAGTCCAACACTCGTCCGGCATGCACGAACTCGCTGAACCTCATCCGCATCCAATGTGGATGCAGGACGGTGCGTAGCCGTTGGGCTGTGCACATGGAGCAATATGGTTCAACGTCGGCCTGCGGCTGCGAATGGCCACCGCGACGAGCCGACCCGCCTGGATCGCCTCCGCGAACGCCCGAAGTGCACCGTCGCGCGAGAGATCCGCCACCCGGATCACGGTTGCGACCTGGTTGGTGGCCGACAGCTTCGCCAGAACGTGGACGACATGACTCTCGGCGGTCCGTTGTGAAATGACCAAGGTTTACGTAGCCATCTCGCTATTGCTCATCCCTTCCGCAATGAGGCCGGCAATCTCGCGCTCGCGGCGCGTCAGGGGCGACGGCGCCTTCGATGGTGGGTAACGCGCCGGCGACCGCCGTTCATTGAGGGCGTACGCGAGGGCGTCGTCGTGAGGGAGCGTCCGGCCCACAACACATACGGCCGCGGCGAACGTTTGTCTCGCACCGGGTTTGATGGAGACATCGAAACCTGGGAGAAATTGAGCTGTG
>CBIHNN010000156.1:0-6936 GCA_966211315.1 uncultured Micromonosporaceae bacterium
GAACTCGCGTAATCAGTTTGGAAGACTGAGGCTCTACCATTGAGCTACGCCCGCACACCCCGGACGACCGGGTGCGGTCCCTAGCGTACTGAATCCCCGCGCGGTCGCACGCACCGGTTACCCCGTGGCGCGGGACGGGGGGGTACACCAACGGGAGCGACGCGTCATGGACGGCATACACTCTCTGTCGCCACGGGGTGTGGCGCAGCTTGGTAGCGCACTCGCTTTGGGAGCGAGGGGCCGTGGGTTCAAATCCCGCCACCCCGACTGTCGTACGTCTGCGCCGGTCGCAGCGCCCGCTGGGACGCGTGGTGCGACGGCTGGCCTAGACTCGGTCGGTCCGCACGTCGCGCTTGCCACCACATCGAAAGATCCACAAGGAGTACGCCTGTGAAGAGCACCGTCGAGACTCTGAGCCCGACTCGGGTGCGGCTGGCCATCGAGGTGCCGTTCGACGAGCTCAAGCCGAGCCTGCAGAAGGCGTACCGCGACATCGGTTCGCAGGTGCAGATTCCGGGCTTCCGCCGCGGCAAGATCCCCGCGGCGGTCATCGACCAGCGGGTCGGCCGTGGTGCCGTACTGAACGAGGCCGTGCAGGAGGTCATCCCCCGGCAGATCCTCGCTGCGGTCCGCGAGCACGACGTGAAGACGCTGGGCCGGCCCGAGGTGGACATCACCGAGTTCAACGACGGTGAGCCGCTGAAGTTCACCGCCGAGGTGGACGTCCGCCCGCAGATCACCATCCCCGACCTTTCCAGCATCTCGGTGACCGTGGACGACGTCCAGATCGGTGACAACGAGATCGACGAGCAGGTCACCGGATTGCGCGAGCGATTCGCGACGCTCAAGGGCGTCGACCGGGCAGCGCAGGACGGCGACTACGTCCAGCTCGACCTGATCGCGACGGTCGACGGCGAGGAGGTTCCGGGCGGCTCGGCGACGAACATCTCGCACGAGGTGGGCAGCAAGCAGCTGCTCCCGGGCCTCGACGAGGTCCTCGTGGGTCTGCTGCCCGGTGCGGAGGCGACCTTCAGGACCCAGCTGGTCGGCGGCGACTTCGCCGGCCGCGACGCCGATGTCGCGGTGACCGTGCGGACGGTCAAGGAGAAGGAGCTGCCCGAGATCGACGACGAGTTCGCCCAGCTGGCGAGCGAGTTCGACACCCTCGAGGAGCTCCGCAACGACCTTCGTGAGCGGCTCGGCAAGGTGAAGAAGGTCGAGCAGATCTACGCGGCTCGCGACAAGGCGCTTGAGGAGCTGGTCCAGGCCGCCGCGATCCCGGCGCCGGAGGGAGTCGTGCGCGAGGAGGTGGAGGGCCGCAAGCAGGCCATGGCTGACCAGCTCGAGCGGATCGGCGCCTCGATGGAGGATTACCTTTCCTCAGAGGAGAAGACCGAGGAGCAGATCGACGCCGAGCTCTCCGAGGCGGCGACTCAGGGCGTCAAGATTCAGCTGCTACTGGACACCATCGCCGACGCGCAGGAGATCGAGGTGACCGATGACGAGTTCGGTCACGAGATCGTGCACCGCGCCCAGCGTGCCCAGATGCAGCCGCAGCAGTACTACGACCAGTTGGCGCGCTCCGGAGCGGCTGCGGCCGTCTACGGCGACGTACGGCGCGGCAAGGCGCTCGCGTACGTCATGGAGCAGGTCCAGATGGCTGATGCGGCCGGCAACAAGCTGACCGTGGAAGACCTGCGCGAGGCCAGCGGCCAGGACCACGACCACCAGCACTGACGGAGACCGGTGATGGGCCGCAGTGCGCGGCCCATCACCGTCTTTCCGAGATGCGCCGACGCGTATGCGCTGTCAGCGAACACCTCGCCGAGCGGGAAGCTGAGGCCCCGATCAGCGGTTAGGGTCGGTCGTACGACGGACAAGCCGCCGGCCGGAGCCATCGGCCGGCAACAGTCAGCTGCGAAGGGCTGCCATGACCGATCTGCATATTCCTGCGTCCCCGCTGGCACGCGGTGGGGACAGTCTCAGTGGAAACCTCGACGACTCGGTCTACAACCGGCTGCTCCGCGAACGCATCATCTTCCTCGGCAGCGAGGTGACCGATCAGGTCGCCAACCGGATCTGCGCCCAGCTCCTGCTGCTGGCCGCGGAGGACCCGGAGCGCGACATCAACCTCTGGATCAACTCGCCCGGTGGCTCCGTGTACTCGGGCATGGCGATCTACGACACGATGCAGTTCATCGACAACGACGTGTCGACGGTCGCGATGGGCATGGCCGCATCGATGGGCCAGCTGCTGCTCTGCGCCGGTACGGCCGGCAAGCGCTACGCCCTCCCGCACGCGCGGATCATGATGCACCAGCCGTCCGGCGGCATGGGTGGCACGGCCTCCGACATCGCCATCCAGGCGGAGCAGATGCTTTACACGAAGCGGATGTTCCAGGAGCGGGTGGCATTCCACACGGGCCAGAGCCAGGCTCAGATCGAGGCCGACTCGGACCGCGACCGCTGGTTCACGGCCACCGAGGCCAGAGACTACGGCTTCATCGACAAGGTGATCACGGGCGCCACGCAGGTGCCCGAGGGTGCCGGAACGCTGAACTGAGGAGCTGCACGATGACTGATTTGACCATGCCGCCGCAGTTCGCACCGGTGCACAACCGCTACGTCCTGCCCTCCTTCGTCGAGCGCACGTCGTACGGCGTCAAGGAGTCGAACCCGTACAACAAGATGTTCGAGGACCGGATCATCTTCCTCGGCGTCCAGGTCGACGACGCGTCGGCGAACGACGTGATGGCCCAGCTGCTGACGCTGGAGAGCACCGACCCGGATCGCGACATCACGATGTACATCAACTCGCCCGGTGGCTCATTCACGGCCATGACTGCGATCTACGACACGATGCAGTACATCCGTCCCGACGTCAGCACGGTCTGTCTCGGCCAGGCGGCCAGCGCCGCCGCCGTGCTGCTCGCGGCGGGAGCTCCGGGCAAGCGGATGGCCCTGCCGAATTCGCGGATCATCATCCACCAGCCGGCCACCGAGGGTGGCTACGGGCAGGGTTCGGACATCGAGATCCAGGCTCGCGAGATCATGCGGATGCGGACGCAGCTCGAGGAGATGCTCTCGAAGCACGGGAACCAGCCGATCGAGAAGGTCCGCAAGGACATCGATCGCGATAAGATCATGACGGCCGCCGAGGCGCACGAGTATGGTCTCGTCGACACTGTCCTGGCGAGCCGTAAGAAGAGCCTGCTCGCTGCCAGCTCGGCGAGCTGACCCGCAGGGGGTCGGGGGTCGGTCCGGAGTCCGTTACCCGGTCGGCCCCTGACACGCCCGTTTTGGGGGTCGGAGAACCACCCCGCAGCGGGTAACGTCAGGGCTGCACCCTCAGTAACCTGGGTCGCCAGACGATCAGATGACGACGAGGACATTCATTCCTCAGGCCAGGGGCCGGTCATACCGGCCCGATGAGCGCAGGGAGAACGTAGGTGGCACGGATCGGCGACGGCGGCGACCTACTCAAGTGCTCCTTCTGTGGGAAGTCGCAGAAGCAGGTCAAGAAACTCATCGCGGGGCCAGGGGTCTACATCTGCGACGAGTGCATCGACCTCTGCAATGAGATCATCGAGGAGGAGCTCGCCGAGTCCGGCGAGGTCAAGTGGGAAGAACTTCCCAAGCCGATGGAGATCTGCGCTTTCCTCGACAACTATGTCGTGGGGCAGGATCACGCCAAGCGAGCGCTCTCGGTGGCGGTCTACAACCACTACAAGCGCATCCAGGCCGAATCGGCCGGCGCCCCTGGCGCCAGCGACGTCGAGGTCGCCAAGTCCAACATCATGCTCATCGGTCCCACCGGTTGCGGTAAGACTCACCTGGCGCAGACGCTGGCCCGGATGCTGAACGTCCCCTTCGCCATCGCGGACGCGACGGCGCTGACGGAGGCCGGCTACGTCGGCGAGGACGTCGAGAACATCCTGCTGAAGCTGATCCAGGCCGCCGACTACGACGTCAAGAAGGCCGAGACCGGGATCATCTACATCGACGAGGTCGACAAGATCGCCCGCAAGAGCGAGAACCCGTCGATCACCCGGGATGTCTCCGGTGAGGGCGTCCAGCAGGCCCTGCTGAAGATCCTCGAGGGTACGGTCGCGAACGTCCCGCCGCAGGGCGGCCGTAAGCATCCGCACCAGGAGTTCATCCAGATCGACACCACGAACGTGCTGTTCATCGTCGGTGGTGCGTTCGCGGGCCTCGACCGGATCATTGAGCAGCGGGTCGGCCAGAGCGGCGTCGGTTTCGGTGCTCACCTGCGTTCGGTCACCGACCGGAACACCGACGACGTCTTCGGCAAGGTTATGCCGGAAGACATGCTGAAGTTCGGCCTGATTCCCGAGTTCATCGGCCGGCTTCCCGTGATCACCACGGTCCGCAACCTGGACCGCGAGGCGCTCACCAAGATCCTCACTGAGCCGCGGAACGCTCTGACCAAGCAGTACCAGCGTCTCTTCGAGCTGGACGGTGTGGAACTGGAGTTCGACCCGGGCGCGCTCGAAGCCATCGCCGACCAGGCCATGCTCCGGGGCACCGGCGCCCGTGGCCTGCGCGCGATCATGGAGGAGGTCCTCCAGTCGGTCATGTACGAGGTTCCGAGCAATCCAGATGCCGCCCGGGTGGTCATCACGCGCGAGGTCGTCCTGGAGAATGTGAACCCGACGATCGTCCCCCGTGAGTTCGTGGGCCGGCGCCGTCGCGATCGCGAGGAGAAGTCGGCCTGACCGAGCTCGCCGGCATCTTCGACTTAATCGAGCGCGGAGCCGACCTGCCGGAGGCCCCTGACTCCAGGTTCTGCCACCACCGTCGTCCGATCGGGCGGCGGTGATCGCATTCACGGGCCGCGCGTACGTCGCGGCCGCGGTGCAGGATTCCTGGGTACGCGCCAGGAATCGTACCGATGACCTGTCCGCCCCGCTCAACCCGCCGTTCCTCGGGGCGCTGGAGTCCCGGTTCGGTCGTCCGGTGAACAACGTCGACCTCGTGCTGCTCGGTCACCCCGTGGCCGGGCCACCGCCGGTGGACGTGACAATCCTGACGGGCTCTGATCACCCCCGGGTCGGTAGGGCTCACCGTTACCGCGCCGACGTCCGGGTGTACGGCACACCCGGGCCGTGCTCATCCTGGGCAGGGGACTGGCGGGAACGCTGGGAGATGGCCGTGGAGGTCGACGAGGATCGCCGCGGTGTGGGCCTGGGGCGGCGCCTGGCCGCTGCGGCACGGCATCTGGTCCCCGAACGGCCGCCCCGTGTGGGCGCACAGGTGGCTCCGGGGAACGCGGTGAGCGTCCGGGCGTTTCTGGCGGCCGGGTTCCATCCGGTCGGGGCCGAGGCCCTGCTCGCCCGAACGGGGATTGAGCCGGGTACGCGCAGGGCGGTTCCTCGTGTCCGGCAGGGCTCGGAGCCCGTACCCTCGAATTCATGCGTGTCGCCATCTGCCAGCTGAACGCCCGCGAGGACCGGGCCGCGAACCTGTCTGTGGCCCGCGGCCTGCTGGAACGCGCGGCCTCGGCCGGAGCGGACCTCGCGGTCCTTCCGGAGTACGTCGACTATCTCGGGCCGGCCGCTACGGCGCCGAAGCCGGAGGGGACGGACGGCGAGTTCGCCGGGTTCTTCGCCGACGCGGCCAGGGAACTGGGCATCTGGGTGCATGCGGGATCCTTCCGTGAAACGGGCCCTGACGCGGACCGGACGTTCAACACGACCCTGCTCTTCGACCGGTCTGGCCGGCTGGCCGCGACCTACCGCAAGATCCACCTGTACGACGTGGAGATCCCCGGCCGCGTGTCCTACCAGGAATCACGGACGGTCGCTTCCGGCGACCAGCCAGTCGTGACCGGTGTCGACGGCGTCGGCGTCGGCCTGTCGATCTGTTACGACCTGCGGTTTCCCGAGTTGTACCGGCGGCTGGCGATTGCCGGAGCCCGCGTCCTCGTCGTGCCGGCGGCCTTCATGGCGCACACGGGACGTGACCACTGGGAGGTGCTGCTGCGCGCCCGCGCGATTGAGAACCAGTGCTACGTCGTCGCATCCGGCCAGATCGGCGACCACAACCCGGCCCGGACGTGCTTCGGCCGCAGCATGGTTGTCGACCCGTGGGGGACCGTGGTCACCCAGCTCCCGGACGAGGTCGGCGCGGCGACCGTGGACCTGGACTTGAACCGCCTGGAGAAGATCCGTCAGGACCTGCCCAGCCTCGCGAACCGGCGGTTGTGAACCCCGTTCGGGTGTGACCCGCACCTCAGGATCCCTGCATCAGGACGCCGATGACGGTAAGGAAAACGAGGGCCGCTCCCGTTACGAGCAGCGCCGTCATCATCCGTGACGGACCGCGCCGCGCCAGCCGGTACGCCGCGACCACGAAGGTGACCAGCACAAACGCTCCGATTACCAACTGTCCGAAGGGCAGTAGCAGACCCGTCAATGCGTTCTCGGCCAGGACCCGATAGCTCGGCATGTAGCTACTCTGGCATCTCGTCGGCCTTAAGAGCGCTTGAGACTGCGGCGCTCGTCGATTTGCGTACGAGTCCGGTGGCGCGTAACTTTCTCTCTGTCAGCGCGGAAGACGGGCGGAACGGTGCAAATCGTCCCAGTCCACGACCGTACGGGCCCCGGGTGGGGGTGGACGCGATTTGCGTCTGCGGAACCGACCGGGTAAGGTTTTCGAGCCGGCAGGGAGCCGGGCGGATGGATTGCTGAGCGATCATCGGCCGGTCTGCAAGGCCACCCCGATACGATGAAGATCTCGAAAGAGATTCGGATTCGCGCGGGTTCTGGGCAAGGCGGGCGCCAATTTGCGCCGGCGGAATTGACCAGCTAGGTTTACCGAGCAGCCCTGAGCGCCGGGCCCGGAAACGGGATTGGTACTCAGTGTGTGGTTGTTCTTTGAGAACTCAACAGGGTGTTTGATAAGCCAGTGCCAAGT
>CBIHNN010000157.1:0-6827 GCA_966211315.1 uncultured Micromonosporaceae bacterium
ATGGCCAGGCCATTCACCATCCTCGGCCTCACAGGATGATGTTGAAACGCCCGTGAGGAGCGGGCAGGGGCCGTCCGGCCCCTGCCCGCAGTGCTCACCGGCGATCGTCAACCAGCGATATCGTCGAATTCGCCGCTCTTGGCACCCTCGAGAAAACACTCCCACTCGTACAGGTCGTACACCAGAACCCGGCCGACCGGATCGCCGGCGACTCGCATGAGCACCCACCGCTGCCCCAACGCCTCGACGATAGCGACCTCCATCGCCCCCGCCCCGGCACCGGACCGCTGCCATGGCTGGGTGCGCAGGTCGAGACCGAGCTCGTCGGCCGTCGGCTTGGGGGTCGGCATCAGGGCTTGCGCCCCACCGCCGCGTACAGCCACCGGTTGCCCTCGTCGTCGGCCGCGACGGGATCCTCGGCGCCCCACACTCCGACATAGGTCACCGCCGGCTCGGCACCCGGGTACGGTGGCACGATCTCCAGGCCGTCGAAGAACCGCTGGGCCTCAGCCCGGCTGTACGTCTGACCTTGCGTCGGCGTCCTGGCGTAGACCTGCCTGATCCCGTCCACGACGCGCTCGGCCTGATGGTCCGCGGTGGGGACGGAGAGCACCAGGTACGACCCGGACGGAACGGCGTCGAGATAACGCCGCGCCAGCGCCCACGGGTCCTGCGAGTCGGTCACGAACTGGATCACTGAGATCATGAGCACCGCGACCGGCTCGGTGAAGTCGATCAGCCGCTGAGTCTCCGGATGACCGAGGATCTCGTCGGGCTTGCGCATGTCGGCCTCGATCACGGTCACGCCGTCGACACCAGCGAGGATCTCGTTGCCGCGGGCGATCACCCGCGGGTCGTTGTCGACGTACACGACGCGGAAGTCAGGCCGACTGTCGGCGACCACCTCGTGCGTGTGGCGCTGGGTTGGCAGACCGGCCCCGATGTCGATGAACTGTCGGACGTTCCACTCGGTCGCCAGCCGGTGGACCGCGCGCTGCAGGAACCCGCGGTTGGCCCAGGCCGAGGAGATGATGTCGGGTGACAGCTCTTTGATCCGCTCGACGGCGGCCCGGTCGGCCACCGAGTTGGCGGTGCCGCCCAAGGCATAGTCGTACATGCCGGCCACGAATGGCCTTTCCGGAGTCTCTGCGTCACCCATCGCGTCTCCCGCGAGATAAGAGAATCGCTCAGCAACTCGCCGCCTGCAGTGTGTCACCTCGTCTGAGATTCACAAACTCTCACTGCGGAGCGGAACCCGCCTGCGCGTCGGGCTGATGATGAACGTCGGGCCGTCAGTCGTGACCCCTCCATGCCGACGACGGGCAGGGGAGCCGGGTAGACGGATAGCAGATGTCCTGCGCGTACGGTACGACGTCATGAGGATGGTGTTCACGGCTGCACCGGGCGAGGCGTACTACAGCGCGCGGGATCGGCTGGTGGCGGCCTTCGGCAGATGGGCGCGGCGGCAGCGACGAGCGGTCGATGCCTTCGTGGTCGAGGCGCTGGTCGATCACCGTTGGGAGGCCGGTGACGGCATCTTGTGCCGGTGGCAGCAAGCCGATCTGCGCGAGGCGCTCCTCGACTGGTTTCCCCGCAAGGTGACGATGCCGCCGGGCGAGTGGCAGACCGTGGTACCGACGGTGCACGCGTTCGTCGACTTCCTGTTCGCCGAGGATCTCGCCGATTCCCGCTGTGCCGAGCCGGACCACCTGCATGCGGCGCTGGACGGACTCGCCGACGACTTCGACGTGGCGATGGGCACCCAGTCCCGTTACGGTCTGGCGAAGTTCTGGACGATGCGGATGCTCGCCGCCGGTGTGGACCCTGCCGACCCACACGCGGCCGAGCGCTACATCGCGGACGTGCGCGCCGGCCGGATCACCGTTGATCAGGAGCTGCTCGATCAGGTGATGAACAATCACCTGACCGCCACCGCTGACGAGCGTCCGCCGCCGCTGCCGGTGGTGGCCATGCCCGACGATGCCACGCTGGCGACCTTGGCGGCCGAATCGGTCGCACTGGTTCGGATACGGCGGTTCGCTGAGTGGGCGAGCCCCGGACGTGCCCTGACCGCGACCGGTCGGCTGCGCCTCGCCGACGCCCGGGAACTGATCTCCATCTTGGAGGTACCAGACGTCGTCGATCCGCAGATCGGCGCGACAGTCTTCAAGACCAAGAGCAGCGAGGACCTGTACGAGACTTCCGTCGTGTTCGCCTGGGCACGAGCCGCCCGCGTTGTTCGCGTGGTCAAGGGCCGGCTGGTACCGGTGAAGAGCGCCGCGAAACTGCTCACCGATCCGCTCGCTCTGGCGCATCGGGCGTGCGAGGCGTTCTTCAGCCTCGGCGGGGCCGTCTGCGGCTCCCGCTACGCCGAATCCATGATCCGCTGGCGATTCGACGAAGTGACGTTCGCCGTGATGATGGGCCTCTATCTCGCCCAGGATCAGGTGGACACGGCCGACCTCGAGGAGATCGCGTTTCGGATCGCTGAGGCGACGACGTTCGTGGACCCGGACTGGCCACACGCTGACATCTGGCGTCGCCAGTGCGACAACGACGTGCACCGCATGCTTACGCAACTCGCCCTGCTCGGCGCGGTCGACGTGAACGACGGGAAGGCCGAGTTGACCCCGCTCGGCACAGGGCTCGTCGCCGGGCACCTCCGCCGCCAAGGGGTTACGGTGCCGACCGTGCAGGACCTGCTCGACGAGACGGCCGAGGTGGTCGTCACCGCAGCCGCCGACGCATCCCCGTCGGTTCGACGCGAACTGTTGACCGGCTGGTGCGAACGGCACCCGGACACCGCCTCGGCGGACCTGCGCGCCCTTGCCGGTCGTACCGACGACCGCGCCCACCGCAAACTGGCCGAGACCTACGCCCACCACGCGCACCGGACCAGCGGCCGGCACCTTCGCGCACTTCCACCGGCACACCGAGTCAGATCTTGACCAGCACATGGAAGGGTGCCCGCATCGCGACAGCGCGCCGCTGCGCCCCAGCGGTAGATCCGACGAGCGGTTCGCAGAATGCGGCCAGGCGACACCCCGCCCGTCGTCGCCAGCACGACGTGGGGGTAGCCGCAGTCGATCGGTGACCTGACGGTGTTCGGGAGTACCGGAGCAGCCGTTCCGGCCAGGCTGGGCGTGCGGGCCCCGCGGGTTCCCGGTGCTGCGGGAATCTGAGGACGCCGGTACGCCGTAGCTTGGATCCCGGCCGGGGATGAGGGCCGATGAAGCCCGTCGTGACGGTGAGGCAGGATGGTCCCGTGAGTCCTGTGAGCCGTGGTCGGAAAAGGGAAAAGTCGCGCCGGTCCGATCGGCGGATTCTGCGCCCGGTAGTGGCCGGTCCGGAGGAGTGCGACTGCCCCGCATGTTCGGGTACGAAGCACGACCCTCAAGCCTTCATCGACGATCTGACGGCAAGCGCTGCCGAGATCCTCACGGTCGATGACCCGTTGTCGGCGGAGCTGTTCGGGGCCAGCTTCGTGGCCGCGGGAGAACTGGCCGGCGAGGGCTTCGCGGAGGCGCTGGCTGAGGGCATCGTTCCGGCGCTGGCGCAGTTGTCCACCCCAGCCTCCCTTGGCGTGCTGCTCGCGATCGACACAGTGGAGGGTGGTGCGGGGGCCGCGGATGCGGCCCGCCGCCTGTTGGAGGCCGGCGTATCCGCGCCGGCATGGATGGGCGCGGTGTCCGAGCCGATCAAGGGCGGGGTATGCCGCCGCTACCGTGACCGTGCCGGCGAAGCGTCGATGCTGCTGTGTTCCTTCGAACGGGCCGGGCGCTCGCATGGCTTCCTCGTTCATGTCGACCACACCGACTGCGACGCGGCAGAGGACGTCATCCTGTTCCCGGGTGAGGTGCTGGACCAGGTCGGCGCCATGATCCAGGCGGACGGCCGCCGTGCCGGCGTGTCGATCGACGCCGAGGAACTGGAACCTGCCGAGCTGCGCTGGCAGGTCGAACGCGCCCTCGACGCCCGCGCGGTGCACGACGGGGAGGCCGACGAGCCGGACCTGGGCGACGACTTCGGCGATGAGGACGGGCCCGGCTATCACCCGCTGGCCGTTCTGCTGCGTGCCCGGATGCAGGTACTTCCCGAACCATCGCGCCCACCGGCTGCGCACGGCAACGGCGATCGGCCGGGTTCGCTGGCAACGCTGGAGATGCTGGCGAGGCTCGCCGATCAGGCGCAACAGATCCAGGCCCAGCGGCTGCGCCGTACGTCTTCTCCCAAACTGCCGGCGAAGCGGAAGAAATCCGACGGGGCGGCGCCGATCTATCAGATCAAGGTCAGCTTGCGCGGCGCGAAGCCTCCGATCTGGCGGCGTCTGGAACTCCGGGGCGATACCAGCCTGGCCGAACTGCACCACATCATCCAGGTGGCTTTCGGCTGGGATGACAGCCACCTGCACGTCTTCGAGACTCCGTACGGCACGTTCGGCGTCGCCGATCGAGAGCTGGGCCACCGCTCCGAGAAGCCGGTGACCCTGGAACAGGTCACACCGGACGCCGGAGACAGGGTGCGGTACGTCTACGACTTCGGTGACAACTGGGAACACGAGATCGTGGTGGAAAAGCTTCTCGACCGCCAGGCAGTGGCATACCCGCGCTGCACCGCGGGCCGGCGTGCCGCCCCACCGGACGACTGCGGCGGCATCTGGGGCTACACCGAGCTCGTCGACATCCTCGCCGACCCCACCCACCCGGAGCACGAAGAACGACTGGAATGGCTGGGACTGGCGTCAGCCGGCGACTTCGAGCCGACCCGATTCGACGCCGCTGAGGTGACGCGGAGGCTGTCCGAACAGGGGTGACAGGTGCCTGGACGTGCGGCGGCAGGTCAGCGGGCGGACCGCAATCCCGCCCGGCTGGCCCGCCTGCCGATGCCATCGGGTCACACCCGACGTACGACCAGGCCTGGCTTGGTATCCGCCGCAGCTCCCAGCACCGTGATGTCGCCCGGGTCGCTGGTGAAGACAATCGCGCCGTACGCCAGAGCAACGGTGACCACCGTGGCGTCGACGACGTCACGGGTGCCTGCCTTGCCGCACAGCACGCCGGCGGCCTTCGCCACCTCCAGTCCGACCGGAACGACCTCACAGCTGTGCAGAAACCTGCCGAGCTGGACCTGCCGGCGGGCATCACGCCAGGCTTGAGCCACGACGACGGCGGGAACCAGAAGGCGACGCCCCTCCTCAACGGCCAGGTGATGGATCACCCACATCCGCCGGTCGTTGCCATCGATCGCCAGCAGCATGCCGGCGTCGTACACGTACGGGATGCTCACGCCGCGTCAGGCCCGGTGAGGTCGAACGCCTGGGCATCGGCGGTAGCCATCTCAGCCCGCGCCGCCGCAAGCTCCTCGACGGTGAACGCCCCGTGCTCGGCCTGCCAATCGGCCACGAGTCGCCTGCCCACACGGCGCCGCAGCTCGCTCTCCGCCGCGCTCGCGACCAGCCGTGACAACGGGACACCGTCCTCGCGCGCCGCCGAGCCGAGAGCCTCGACCAACTCTTCCGGAAGCGTCACCGTGACCTTCTTCACCGCCATACAAGCACCATATACCGGTATGGCATGAGGCGACTGTGGTCGTACGCAGTCGATGTGGCCAGGACATCCACCGATGCATCGCGCGATTCCGATGAACCGGATGAATCGGCGGGATCCTCGCCAAGACGGCTGCGCTCGACGAGCGACAACTGAGGACGCCACAGGGGTTCAACCCGTCCGTGGTCCGCTCAATGCTTCATCCGCCCACCCGAAGCGCGGGTCAAACGAGACGTGGGGCTGCCACGCGGCTCGAACCTGATGGTTAGACCCATGTCCAGCGCTACCCGGGTCGAGGAGGGGTTGTCCGCGGTCACGCAACCTCCATGCCGATGAGTCGACACCCGGTCCGGCAGCGGGCTAACCTCCTAGCTAAGGAGGTTTGCCATGTCCAGCGAGGCCGCCGCACAGTTCAACATTCACGACGCCAAGACCAACCTGTCCCGGATCATCGACCGCGTCGAGCACGGCGAGGAGATTGTCATCAGTCGGGCCGGCACGCCGGTGGCGAAGGTGGTCCCCCTGATCGGCGCTGTCAATCGGACCGGCCGCGGCTCGCTGCGCGGCAGCCTTGTACTCGCGGACGATTGGGATTCCGACCAGGTCAACGACGCCATCACCAACGACTTCGGCATGAATTCGTGAAGCTCCTGGTCGACACGCATGTGGTCATCTGGTGGCTCGCGGACGATGCCACCCTCGGGGACGACATCAAGGCGAAGCTGGATCACGAGCCAGACGTCTTCCTCAGCGCAGCGACGATCTGGGAGGTTGCCATCAAGCAGGCGATCGGCAAACTTCAGCACCCAGCCGATCTGCCGGAACGGATTCGCGCCAGCGGCTTCCGCGAACTGTCCATCACGTCGCAGCACGCCCTTACGGCCGGCAGACTTCCTCTGATCCACCGGGATCCATTCGACCGTATGCTCGTCGCGCAGGCACAGTGCGAGGACTTGACGCTCGTTACCCGTGATTCCGAGATCCACAAGTACGACGTGTCCGTGCTCCACGCGTGACCGCTCGACACATGTGGGCGGTCCCCTTCCGTACGAGTATCCGCTTGGCGCGGTGGTCAACCGGCCCTCGGTATAGCCTGACCCTGATTTTTCCGTGCCGTGCTGGTCTGTACGCCGAGTACCGACTCACGGGAGGCTGACACCATGCGGAAACTGACCTTTGGTATGAACCTGAGCCTGGACGGCTACATCGCCGCGTCCGGCGACGACCTCGGCTGGAGCGTGCCGAGCGACGAGCTGTTCCAGTGGTGGTCCGACCGGGTGG
>CBIHNN010000158.1:0-6696 GCA_966211315.1 uncultured Micromonosporaceae bacterium
GGACACGGTCATCCCCAGATCTCACCCAGCGTGACATCCGTGAGTGTCGATCGACCTTTGAATGGCCCTCCGAGACCACGGACGGCATCGGTCCCGCAACGGTGTGGTGGAATAGCCGCATGATCGAGCTTGACGGCCGTCCGGTGACGGCGGACGATCTCGCCGGCCTCGCCCTCTACAACTACGGGCACTTCACGTCGATGCTGGTCAACGACGGTCGGGTTCGCGGCCTGTCGCTGCACCTGACGCGCCTGGTCAATGACTGCCGGACGCTCTTCGACACCGACCTCGGCCCCGGCACGGTCCGCAAACTTGTCCGCCGCGTCTGCGCCGACGTACCGCAGGTGGTCAGAGTGACCGTCTACGCGCCGGACCTGGACCTCGGCCGGCCAGGTTTGGACACCGAGCCGCGCATCTTGATCACCGCGCGCCCGGCGGCAGTGGCGGCGCTGCCCCCGCTGCGGCTGCGGTCCGCCACGTACCGGCGCGACCTGCCCCCGGTCAAGCACGTAGGACTGTTCGAGACCGTCCGGCAGCGACGCCTGGCGCAGCGTGAGGGGTTCGACGATGTGCTCTTCGTGGACGGCGAATCGCGGATCCTCGAGGGCGCGACCTGGAACGTCGGCTTCCACGACGGCGATCGCCTGGTGTGGCCGCACGCGGATCAGCTGCCCGGCGTCACTATGGAACTGATCAAGTCACTCGATGGGATCGAATCGATCACGGCTGAGCTGGCCCTGCCAGCGGCAGCCGAGTTGCCGGTGGCGTTCGCGACGAACGCCGCCATCGGCGTGCGCCCCATCAGCTCGATCGACGAGACCCGGTATGACGCGCAGGCCACCATCCTGCACGAATTGTCCGACAGGTACCTGGCGCTGCCCGGCGAGGAGTTGTAGCGACAGGTCAGCCGTCCAGGGCGTCTGGGAAGCAGACACAACGGAAGCCGGTGTCGTCGTCGAGCATCTCGGCGGCGGCATCGTTGGTCTCGGCCGCGCCGGCGGCAGCGAACGGGCTGGTGAAGGCGCTGCCGCGAAGGGCGAAGCGACCTGTCGTGGTCTCGGTGCGACACCATTCCCACACGTTGCCGCTCAGGTCGTACACCCCGTACGGGCTCACCCCGCTGCGGTACAGACCGACAGGGGTCGTCTGCCCGAGCCCAGTCTCCCGAACATTGCACTTCGCGGGCGTTTCCTGATCGCCCCAGGGATAGAGATTGCCCGCTGTCCCTCGAGCAGCCTTCTCCCACTCCTCTTCGCTGGGTAGCGCCTTGCCGGTCCACGCGGCGTAGGTACTTGCGTCGTGGTGCGTGACGTTGACGACGGGGTGATCCCCGAGGCCGTCGGGCGCCTGAACGCCAGACCAGTGGCGGGGCGGGGGATAACCGGTCTGCTCGATGAACGCCGCGTACTGCTCGTTCGTCGTTGGGGTGAGATCGATGTAGAAGGCCGGCAGCCACACCAACCGGTTGCTCGGGCCGTACGGGAACACGCCCTCCTCCGCGAGGACCATGGTCTTCTCGTCGACGGGATGCGTGACGTGGCGCAGACCGGCGTGCCCGTGACCGGGTGAGGTGTGCGGCGCCGATGGCTCCGCATGGGTGTAGGCGAGGCCCATCAGGCCGCGATCGATGTCGAAGCCCTTCGCGATCCGCTCAAGGACGTCGTACGAGGTGATCTGCTGCTTGCCCTGACGAACCTCGCGGACTCGGGTCTCCGACAGGCCGGTCGCCCCGGCGATCGCAGATCGGCTCCACCCGCGACTACTCAGGAAACCGAACAAGCCACCGATGTCCCGGGCCCGGAGGATCTCCGGAACCGGGCGACCGTTGTACGAGGCCGTCACCCACCACTGCGGGTCGACGGTTGCCCGTGTTCCCACGTCGCGCCCTCCCGAACAGCGTCACCGTACGACGCAGGGTAGTCGATGCTCCACAAGTGGTGGAGACGCCCGCCGAGCGGGCGCATCACCGCACCCGGTATGCCTCGTCGCTGGGCCAGCCCAGGGCCTGCGCCTGTACTCGCCTATCCGCCGCGTCCACCGTCTCTCTCGACGCGCACAGGCCGCCGCGACAGCACCTTCCGAGATTTCGTCGCCTCACCGCACTGGAGTGTTCCGCATGTCGTCGTCCGGCCTCCACGTCGCCCGGTTCGTGCTTGGCCTCCGTTCGGGGGTCTGGCTTGCCCTGGAGACCGTGGGAACGCGACGACTTCCCGCCAGAGTGGGCCCGGGGCGGGTGCGGCGTCACTGTCGGCGAATCACTGCGCCAGTTGTCGGTGGCGAAGACCCCGCCCGCCTCGGTGCCAGCTACATACATCGGCTCGGTGAGACGGACACCGTCGTCGACGGTGTTGCTGTTTGGCCCGTTAAGCGGCAGATGCGCCTTGGTCGCCGGACCACGATGAGCTATCGCAGTTGATCACGGGACGTGCGAACCGCAGTCTGGACTAACGTGGAGCTGGTCCATCCGTGGTCCATCGCTTGCCGCGCTACCTACCGGTTTCGTCGCCACTCGACGCCCTGCACCGCAGTCGGCATGGACGACAGCGGATCATGGAGGCTGCCAGATAACCCGTGCTGAGCTGGGAAAACGCTAGCGTCGGGGTTGGTCCAGCAAAGGACTTGGCGTCCCAGGTAGGCTGTAAGACCGCGGGCCGCTAGCTCAATGGCAGAGCTGAGGACTTTTAATCCTTAGGTTCGGGGTTCGAATCCCCGGCGGCCCACCTATCTGACCTGCGGTTTCTTGGCTTTTCGCGGTTCGCCGCCGCGCGGGCACAGGGTCCGTTCTGGGCGATTCGCCGGGACCAAGGCGCCGAAAATCTAACCTCGTGGGAGACCTTAACTGGCCTTGCGGCTACGGGGGATGATCGCGGCTGCGGCCTCGGCCTTGGCGCGTTCGGTCTCCAGTTCGTGGACGACCGAGGTGTAGGTGTCTGAGCTGATGGCGATGGACGAGTGGCCGAGCAGTTCCTGAATGTCCTTCATGTCGGCTCCGCTGGCCTTGAGGAAGGTGGCGGCGCAGTGCCGCAGGTCGTGGAGTCTGATCGGTGGTAGTCCGGCGGCGGCCACGAGTTGTTCGAAGCGGTTGCTGACGGTTTCGGGGTGCCAGGCGGTGCCGTCGGGTTGGACGTAGAAGAGTCCGGTGTCAGGCCAGTCCGACCCGGATACGAGCTTCCACTTCGCGCGGCGTGCCCGGTGGGCTTTCTGGATGGTGAGGGTGCCGCGGTCGAGGGTGATGGTGCGGTCGCCGGCGTCGGTCTTGACGTCCTTGGTGACGGGTGTGTAGCCGATCGTGGTGATCTGTTGGCGGATGATGAAAGCGCCGGTGTCGAGATCGGTGTCGAAGTCGCGGAGTCCGACGGCCTCTCCGCGGCGCAGCCCGCGGTACAGGATGAGCGCGAACATCGGGTAGAGGACGATGTCGTGGGCTTCGGCGTAGTCGAGGAACTCGCCGGCGAGGTCAGGTGTCCAGACCATGACGGGGCTGGGTCGCTTGCCGGTGGCCTTCCAATGCGCAACCGCCGCTGGGGTCCAGACGCGGGCCTTGGGTCGTTTCCCGGAGGGCAGTTCGACGTGGGCGGCGGGGTTGAACTCGATCAGCCGTTCGGTGCGGATGGCGTCGTTGAGGGCTTTGCGGAGGACGGCGCGGATGCGGTGCATCGTCGCCGGGCCGGTGGTGCGAACACCTCGCACGCTCGCCCGGATGGCCGGGTCGTCGCTTTCCCGGGCGATATCAATCTCGATGTTGCGTTCGCTGATCGCGTCGAACATCGCTTGCACATGGTGGACTCTTAGCCGATCGATGGGGATGTGTCCGAGGTGCGGTAGAAGGTGGTTGCGCTGGATGCTGCCGTACGCGCGGATGGTGGTGGCCTCGATTTTTCGGCCCATCAGCCACCGGGCGAGGTAGTCGCCAAGGAGCATGTCGCTGCTGGCGGGCACGCCCGCGCGGACGCGGCGGGCTACAACGTCGCGGTCGGGTAGCGGCTGCCGCGCTTTGACGGCGTGGAGCATGTCGCCGATCTCGACGGCGACGGTGGGGTTGCCGTTGGCGAGCGCGAGCAGGCTGAGGGCGTGAGCTCGTTCGTCCTTGGCGTCGGTCGAGGTGGCGAAGTTGATTCGGCGGAGTTGTCGGCGGGGCTTGTGATCGGGTTTGGGGAGTTCGAGTTGGTATCCCCATGTTCCGTGGTTGGCGTTCCACGCGCCGTTGGTGCGGCGGAGTTGGGGGCAGCGGTTGCGGAGTTTGAGGCCGCGGTCGTCGCGGTCCGAGCATGTCTTGAAGACGGCGGGTTCTGACACGGTAGGGGTTCCTTTACGGCGGTGACGACGGTTGGCGTCGTGCGGATTTCTGGTGGTCGATCGACGCGTGAACACCGCGATTGATCAAGTCGTCGGGCATGGCGGGTGGCTGATCGTCGGCCGCAACGGGGAGGTGGAGGGCGGTGAGGATGGCGGCGACGGGTACGCGGTAGCGGTTGCCGAAGCGCAGGACTGGCACGGGGAACCGGTCGGCCTTGACGAGGTCGTAGGCGACGGAGCGGTTGAGGCCGAAGATCGCGGCGGCCGTTGCCACGCTGGTCACCGTGCCCAAAGCGCGGATCGTGTCTGCGGTCCACGGCGGCGTCGCCGAGGGTTCGGGGTGGGGCATGGGGACTCCCTGGTGAGGTGGGCATTCGGGTCGTCGAGCGGATGGATCGAAGGGACTTGATCCGTGCCGGTCGGGAAGCGTCCATGGGTCTGCGCCGGGGTGAGCCCGGCGCCGGCGGGTGACCGCTGCGGTGACGGAAGGATCGTGTCGGTGACGGAGAACGAATCGAGCCACCGCGTAAATCACGACGAGACGTCGGATGCCGTCGTGGGGTCCGAAGTGCTGCCTCAGCACGTGGAGATTGACCCTGAGGATGAACGGGCGGTTCCGCGGGCGCTGGCGGCGATGGTGCAGGCGGTGAGGTACGCGCGCAGTGCGATGGACGTCAACGGGATCTATCCGGCACAGGTTGCCGTCGAGGCCTTCGAGGATGTCGTGGCCGCGGTGGCACGGATGACGACGGGCGTCGGCTTCTACGCGGGTGACTGGTCGAAGCAGGCCGGCAAGCACCTGGGGCGGGTGACGGAACTGCTCGACGATGCCCGCGCGGAGCTCAGCAGCGCCCGCGCCCAGTTGAGGTTGGACGAGCCGGTGCACCGGCCGATGAGCCCGGCGGCCGGGTAAGCCCGCCGGTCCGGCCCAGTGGCGGGGCCGGGCTGGGTGGCGGTCCGCGCCCCCACCCCCCCACGGGGGGGGGGGGCGCCCCGTGTGGCCAAACCCACCGGGGGGGGGGGGGGGGGCCCCGGGGGGCCGGGGGGGGGGGCGCCCCCCCCCGGTGGTGGGGGCCCCGACCGTTCTGCCACTCCCAACGGTGGTGCGGGTGTCGAGCCAGGTGAGCAGGCGTGGGCAGGTGGTGGTCGGGGCCGTAGGCGAGCAGGGTGCGGGCGAACGCGATCGCCGCGAGGGCCGGACCGGCGCGGTGCCAGGCCGGGTGCGGTGCGGTCGTGGCTGTGGGGGTCAGGTAATCGGGCACGGCCCGGGCCACGCCGACGCGGCGAGTGACCAAATGCGTGCCCGAGTTGGGGTGTGTGAGTGACAGGTGGGTCAGGTGATCGCGTCCAGGACGGCGCGAAGCATGTGGTGCCAGGCCGCGCCGGCGGCCGTGGTATCGGTGTCGAAGTTCCACGCGACCGGGCGGCGAGACATCGGTGCCGCTCGGCGGGGTTGGGTGGTGGTGTGGGCGTCGTGGAAGGCCAGTGAGTAGACGGCGTCGAGTGCACCGCTGCGGTGGCGGGTGCGGATGACGAGGCTCCACGTGTCGGCGTGGATGACAACGGCGACGATGCCCGCGGCGCGGGTACGGCCGATCTGGACCCGCGCCGGGTGCGCGGACTCGGCGAGCGGTACGGCGTCACGGATGACGTCGCGCGCCCACGAGATCGTGCTCGGGGATGCGGTACGTGGCCGGTAGGCCACGGCGGTGCGTGTGCCGCTGTCTTGTGCGCGCCAGGTGATGCCGGCGGCCCAGGTGGCGGCGTCGCGGCGGCGAGCCCGTTGCACCGGACTCAGATGCAGGGTGGTGGTCGCGGGACGGACCACCGTGACGGGAAATGGTCCCGGCTCGTCGAGGGTGTGCGGGAGCCGTGCTGTGGGGGGTGCAGACATTGAGGTCACCACCTTCAGTGGTCAACAGAGGAAGGGAATGCAAGATCGGGTCCGCCTTGCAAGGGACGGACCCCGAGGACGCCGGGCGGACCGAATTGGCGCCGCTGTCGCGTGATCAAGTGCCGCAGGTGCCGGTCGGGGCGTGCCAGCGGCACCGTGCGGTGTGGTCGGCGCCGTGGTCGCCGCGAGGACGGCTGGGCCGCGACCAGCCGGAGCTGGGCGGCCGTTGAGCGACGACGCTCCAGCCAGCGGCGCGCAGGCTGCTGCCGGGCTCGTCGACGGCGGTGTAGGTGATCAGGCGGCGATAGCCGAGGGCCTTGGCCGCGGTCCAGGCCGCCGTGTACAGCAGCGAGCAGGCGTTACGGGTGCCGTCGGTGGCGACCCGGGTGACCTCGAGGGTGAGGCCGTCGTCGAGCCGCCGGGCGACGGGCCGGGGGGGGGGCGGCGCCCCCCCCCCCCCCCCCACGCCTCCCGGCTCTAAAAAAAGGGCCCCCGAAGGGGCCCTG
>CBIHNN010000159.1:0-6551 GCA_966211315.1 uncultured Micromonosporaceae bacterium
TGACTACCCCACAACCGGCCATCCGGTCATATCTCGACCTTGCGAACGCCCTGCCCCCTGGGGGTCCTGGTAGCGAGCTTGGAAGCGTCCGGACGGCAGTTTGCGGACGCGACCGAAGCGGCGCTTTCTAGGCGGCATAGGCAGCCTCTCCCTTCGTGGAATAGGTCAGGACCGGTCGGATCGGATCGACGCGGCCGTCTCGGATGTAGGCGGCAAGGTCGTCGGGGTCAAACCGGACGTACTTGCCGACCTTGTAGAAGCGGACACGGCGTTCGGCGACGAGGCGGCGCACGAAACGCACGCCAGTGCCGAGCTGCTCGGCGGCCTCCTCGACCGTGAGCAGGCCGGGGGTGATCTGTGATGTGGTCATGGGCTCCTTCCGTCTCTTTCGGGGTCATGCCGCGACGGGCGCGACGGTCCATCGGGCGGTTCCCGCCTCGTGGGCGAGTTCTTCGCGGCCAGCGTCATGTCGGGCGCGGGCCATGGCGGCGGCGGTGTTGGCGAGCAGGGCGTCACCAGAGGTGTGCCAGCCGACGCCGGCGAAGGTGAGGGTGCCGACGACAAGCGTGGTTTCGGCGTCGAGGTGGTCGATGGCCCGGACGGCGCTTGTACCGCTGGCGCTCTCGTCCTGGCGGCGGCGGAATATCACGCGGGTGTCGCGTAGAAGCTTGAAGGTCACCGAGTAGCGGCGGGCTTTGGTGAGGAAGTGGCCGCCGTAGCCGAGCATGTGCGCCCATCGGCGCAGCCGGGCATACGGGTTGGCCGGCGGCGCCGTGCTGGGCGATTGGGTGTCAATGCCGGGTTGACGTTTGCGGGGGCGACTGTCGAGTGGTGCCGGGGTGTGGGTGGCGCGGCCGAGTTGCCAGCAGGCGTCGATGAGGCGGGCGATGTGGTCACCCTCGGCGTCGGCGTGCTGGTCGACGGTGTCGGCGGTGAGGCGGGTGGAGGTGTGCCCGGTGGCCTCGGTGCTCTTGGTGGCGTACTTGGCGAGGTAGCCCGCGACCATCCCGTCGGAGACCTCCCCCGCTCCGGTGAGCGTGATGGGCCGGATGTCGACGTAGCGGTTCTTGCCTTCGTCGCCCCAGGCGATCGGCCACCCGTGTGGGCGGTCGGGATGCGTCGGGGTGGCGAACCCGGTGGATGCGGCCGCATTCGTGAGGGCCTGGGTGAGGTCGTCGAGGGTGATCCCGGCCGGTGGCGGGATGACGGCGGTCGGGTCGTCGAGGTTAACGCCGTCGAGGCGGACCAGAACGTGGAAGTGCACCGCGCCGCGGCGTTGCATCTCGGCAGCCTTGCCGTGCGACAGCCGAACCGGCGACAGGTAGCGGACCGTGCCGGTGCCGTCGGCGACCGGGTGGAACGGGATGCGGCGGGTGCGGGCGAGTTTGCGGAGGATGCGCTCGGCGGTCTGTTTTGGTGCGGTGCCACAGCTCGGCAGCGAACAGGTTGAACACGGCTTGGTGGTCGTGGTCGTAGCAGTCCAGGCACAACGGCTGCCCGAGGATCGAATCGTCTGCCTCGTGGCGTGCCCAACAGACGGCCGGTCGATTGTGGTCGCAGGTGCCGGCGTTTCGGCGGGCGTGGCACGGGTCGGGCCGGCAGTCGCAGCGGCGCCGATCGGTGCAGGAGTGAGTGCCGATGCGGCGGGTGTGGACGGTGCCGAACGACGGCGCGACGAAGGTGGCGAACACGGCCGGATGCCGGGACACGCTGTCGGGGACACCTTTGCCGCCGACGAGGCCGGCGCGTAGGAGTTGGTAGGCGTCGCGCTGGTAGGTGCGTGAGCAGGAGGGACAGACGGATCCGCGGCGGTTGCCGCACGCCTTGTAGATGGCGGCGTCGGGGAGCTGGTCGGTGTGCCGGGCGTCGAGAATCCGGCCCGTCGCAGCTTCGACGGTGTGCACGGAGCCGGCCAGGCGGATCGGGCGGGTGCAGCCGGCGGCCGCTTTGACGTGGTCGAGCCACCCGAAGTAGTCCGGTCGGGCGGCGCGGGCCAGGGCCTGCCCGTTGGCGGTGAACAGGGGTGGGGGTGGGGTCCAGGTTTCGGTGTTCGAGCCCGCGCCCTGGGCGGAGTTGTCCCGGGGTGCGAGGTCCAGCGTCGAAACCATCAGGCAGCCGTCCCGGTCGATGGGTGCTGCGGGCCGTGGTGGCCCAGGTGTTCGGTGGTGATGTGCCGTTCGGTGACCGTGATGCGGCACGGCGGGCACTGCTGGTCGCGGGGCACGTGGCGGCCGCAGGCGATGGTGGTGATGGTGTCGCCGCACCGGATGGTGACCGGTTGCCGGCAGGGGCCGCCGGGCACGGTGCCTACGACGGTGCGGGTGGTGTCGTACGGGTGTGGCTGCGGATCGGCGGGGCAGGTGTGCGTCTTGTGGTGGACGTCGATCAGGACGTACGTCATCGCGCACCGCCGAAGCTGACGGGTGTGCCGTTGATCGTCGTGGGGGCGGGGTGGCCGGTGATGGAGGCGATGAGTTGCCCGGCGACGTACGGGGTGACGCTCATCCGGGCGGCGAGTTCGTCGGGGGTGATGGTGCGGCCGGTGGTCTGTTCGTGGTTGACGACGGCGAACCGGGCGACGGTGAGCAGGTGAGCCGGCGGCTCAGCCACCGGTACCGGCCGCGGCGTTGCTGGGGCGGCCGGGGCGAGCTGGTGCTCGTCGACGGGCTGGGCGACGGGTTCGGCGGCCGGCGTGTCGGCGGCCGGCGTCGTGGTGATGTCCTCGGCGTCGGTGGTGACCGGGGCGAGGACGAGCTTGACCAGGGTCATGAAGGCCAGGGCGGGGACGGCGGAGAGCAGCCAGCCGGATGGGCCGGGTTTGGCGACCGCGAGTTGCGCGGCGAGGGAGAGGCCGGCGGCGGCGATGAGCAGGGTGAGCGGGTAGCCGATCGGTTGGTGGTGCCGCTGGCGGCGGCGAACGGTCAGGAACGCGGCGATGGGGACGAGTTCGGAGATGACGGCGTTGGCCCAGCCGAACCAGCCAGGGGTGCCGGCCGGGGTGTTGTGCATGGTCCAGTCGTGGACGTGGGTGAACGAGGCGGCGCCGGCGGCGAGCCCGACGGTGATGAGGATGGTGACGAGGACCAGGGCCTCGACTCGTTCCGGCAGCGTTGGGCGGGTCATTGGATGCCTCCGCCGTTGGTCAGCGGGATGACGGCGGTGTGTCCCGCGTCTTTGAGCGTGCTCACCGGAGCGGCGTGGATGCGGCATTGTGTGTGCGACGGATCTTGGCGCGTGTCCGGTCGGGTCGGGTGTTCGTTTGGGGCGGCACCTTGCCGATGGAGGGCGCGCGAAGGCCCTCCCGGTGATCTCTTTGGCCAGACGTCCCGGGAGGGCCGTGTAGCGCTTGGAGGCGCTGTGCTCACGGTAGGGGCGAACCCGGTCGAGGTCGAGACGGGGTTGGTGTCGGGCGCCTTGGCGTGTCCGGGTTGTGGTGGTTCGTTGAGTCCGTGGGGATGGGCTCGGGTCCGGTCGTTGCGCGGTGTGGCCGGGTCGGTGGTGGTGCGTCCGCGGCGGACGCGGTGCTCGCCGTGCCGGGTGTCGCATGTGCTGCTACCGGTGTTCGCGTTGTTGCGGCGCGCGGATCTGGCGGAGGTGATCGGGGCGGCCCTGTCGGCGAAGGCGGCCGGGCTGGGGGCTCGCCCGATCGCGGCCAGGTTGGGCAGGCCCGTTGAGACGGTGCGGGGCTGGTTACGGGCGTTCGCCGCTCGGGCGCAGGCGCTGCGGGTGTGGTTCACGGTGCTGCAGGTCGATATCGGGGTGGATCCGGTGCCGCCGGCGGTGACGCGCACACCGTTCGCGGACGCGGTCGCGGCGGTGCTCGGCGCGGTCGTCGCGGCGCGGTCGCGGTGGCCGCGGATCGGTGAGGTGTCGCCGTGGTGGTGGGCTTGCGCGGCGTCCGCTGGCCGTCTGTTGGCGCCGTGCTGGCCGTGAGGCGGGTGCAACACCAGTTCGCTCTGACGTAAGGGCAGGAGGCGCTGACACCCTTCGCGAGATTGTGATCCCGCGAGTGTGTGAGGAAACCTGCGTTGAGTAAGCAAGACGATGAGCAGACCGCTCGGGTTGAACGAGCCCGCCGGATCGGTCTGTTCCGCTACATGCTGATCAGAGAGGCCGCCGATCCGACATTGACCGGCCGGCAGCGGGGCAAGCTGGTGCGGGCGTTGGCCGCGATGACGCATACCGATCCCGACGGCCGGTCGATGCGGGTCAGCCGCTGGACGTTGGACCGGTGGATTTCGGAGTGGCAGCGGGCCGGGTTCGACGCTCTGGTGCCCTCGCCGCGGCAATCGCAGCCGCGGACCCCGGCCGAGGTCCTGGAGTTGGCGTCGGCGTTGAAGAAGGAAAACCCGGGCCGGTCCGCGGCGCAGATCCGCCGGATCTTGTCGATTCAGCACGGCTGGGCGCCGGACGAGCGCACCTTGCAACGGATGTTCATGCGCACCGGCCTGAACCTGGTCACTACCGGCGAGCCGGTGACGCCGGGGGTGTTCGGCCGGTTCGAAGCCGATCGGCCGAACGAGATCTGGACCGGGGACGCCCTGCACGGCCCGCGCGTCGACGGCCGGAAAACGTATCTGTTCGCGTTCATCGACGACCACTCCCGCGCCGTGGTCGGACACCGGTGGGGCTTCGCCGAGGACACCGTCCGGCTCGCCGCCGCGTTGCGCCCGGCCCTGGCCGCCCGGGGTGTTCCGGAGCACGTCTACGTCGACAACGGATCGGCGTTCGTGGACTCCTGGCTGCTACGAGCCTGCGCGAAGCTGGGCATCAAACTGGTCCACTCCGCCCCGGGCCGGCCGCAAGGCCGCGGGAAGATCGAACGGTTCTTTCGCACCGTCAACGACGGGTTCATCGTCGAGATCGCCGCCGCCGAGGGCAAACCCGGCCGGCAGGTGCAGGACCTGGCGGAGATGAACCGGCTGTTCACCGCCTGGGTCGAGAACGTCTACCACCGCCGGCAGCATTCCGAGACCGGGATGGCACCACTGGCCCGATGGATGACCGGGGCACCGTTTCCCGTCCCGGCACCGGCGGATCTGGCCGAGGCGTTCCGCTGGTCGGAACACCGCACTGTGTCCAAGACCGCCCTGGTTTCGTTGCACGGCAACCGCTACCAGGTCGACCCGTACCTGGTCGGGCGGCGCGTCGAGCTGGTCTTCGACCCGTTCGACCTGACATTCCTGCAAGTCCGCAACGACGGCGCGGACGCCGGCACCGCCCTGCCGTTCCAGATCAACCGGCACAGCCATCCGAAAGCGCGTCCCGAGGTCCCCGCCGAACAGCCGAAACCCACGACCGGCATCGACTACCTCGCCCTGATCGACGCGCAGCACACCGCCGACCTCGCCAACAAGGTCAACTACGCCGCGTTCGGGCCCCCACCTGAACAACCCATCGACCTGTCCATCGGCGAGGGGCCCGGCCAGCAATGACCAGCGCATCCGCCGCCACCCAGATCGCCGACCTGCTCGCCTGGGCCCGGCGGCTGAGCGACACCCACCACCCCAGCGACGCCGCTGAGCGCGCCGCCTACCAGGCCGCGAAGACCGACCTGCTGACACGCATCGCCGCCACGAACTGCCACCGGACCGAGGACCAGCCATGATCGAGAAACTGCAAGCCCACTACGGCTTCCACCGCATGCCATTCGGCCGTGACCTCGCCCCGGGCATGCTGCACCGGCACACCTCTCACAACGAAGCCGTCGCCCGGATCAGCTGGTGCATCAGCGAACGCTCCATCGGCGTGGTCACCGGCGAAGTCGGCGCCGGCAAAACCGTGTCCGTCCGCACCGTCCTGGCCAGCCTGGACCCGTCGCGGCACACCGTCATCTACCTACCCAACCCCCTGATCGGAGTCCGCGGCATCCACGAAGAGATCGTCGGCGCGTTCGGTCAAGCCCCGTCGCACCTGGGTTCGAGGTTGATCACCCAGACCGGTAAAGCGCTGCTCGCCGAACGCGAGGAACGCGGCCGCACCCCCGTCCTGGTCCTCGACGAAGCCCACCTGCTGACCTACGAACAACTCGAGACCATCCGGATGCTGACCAACCAGGGCATGGACCAGGACTCGCCGCTGGCCTGTCTACTCGTCGGACAGCCGACGCTGCGCCGGACCATGAAACTCGCCGTCCTGGCCGCTCTCGAACAACGCACCGCGCTGCGTTACACCATGCCCGGCATGACCGCCGCCGAGACGGCAAGCTACGTCAGTCACCACATCAAACTCGTCGGCCGCCCCGACCAACTGTTCACCGAAGACGCCCTGAATCTGATCCACAGCACCGCCCGCGGCTATCCCCGCGCGGTCAACAACCTGTCCTTGCAAGCCCTCGTCGCCGCGTTCGCAGCCGGCAAGAACCTCGTCGACGAGCCCGCCGCTCGCGCGGCGGTCACCGAAGTCGTCGATTAGCCCGGCACCTCGCCCACGAACAGCGACACCGCACCGACCAACGCCCCGCCGGAACACCACCGGCGGGGCGTTGCTGCCCCGCCACGTCGGCATCCCCACTGCCGCCTTCATCGGCATCTTGAATGCCGGGCAACACG
>CBIHNN010000160.1:0-6048 GCA_966211315.1 uncultured Micromonosporaceae bacterium
GCGGCGCCCGCCCGGGCACCGACCCGCACGGGACCCCCGACACAACACGACCGAGACAGCGAGACCGCCGCCCGCGCCCGCCGGCGACCCGACCGGACCCGGGGTCCGAGGAGAGGGGGAGCGGAGAACCGCAGGATTGAACGCTAAGCAGCGGATCGGCCGCCGGTCGCGGTTCGTCAACAAACCAACGTTTCCTGACGAACACCCGCGCGGAGGAAGGTCAGCCGAAAGCCCGCCGCATGCTCACCCAAACCACCGGCGAGCAGAACAAACTACTCGACATATTCGACCTACACCGATGGGCACCCCCGACCTAGGTCATACACCCGGGCCACCCGAAAACCCATCCTGACCAGAGCAAACACAAACACGATCAACGCTAGCCAGGACACTCGGGCTAGCAGGAGAACGAGTGACGCGCGCCTCACTGCACCGTGAACTCCGCGCAGTCGTTGTCGTCGTAGGTGTCCACGGCGTCAGCGTCGATCCTGTTGGCGGGCCAGACCTCGCCGACCACCGTGTAGTCGCCTGCAGGCAGATTCGCCGGGATCATGATTGGCCGCGATATCGGCGGGTTCGTGCCGGCCTGGATCTGATGGGACGCCACGTCGCCGAGGCCGATGTGGTAGGAGGTGTCGGCGTCGCTTTCGTCGACCTTACGGTGGATGTCCGCGGCCATGCCCACTGCGGCGGGGCTGTTCGAGGTGATCGTGTACGTCAGGATCGCGGTGACGCCGGGGGTGGGGGTGCGCGGGTCCAGTGTGCAAGTGACGCTGAGGTCCAGTGACCCACCGGTGGCATCCACCGAGGAGTGCTCCGGGTCCGTGGTGGCGGGCCGAATCATAGCCACTGCCACCAGCGCCGCGGTGACGCCGCCGAGGATCGCGACCGTACGACGGGGGTGTTCCAGTTTGGTTGCGGTGCTGACCAGGTACTCCAGCGGCCCGCGGCGGAAGTGACGTTTCCAGATCAGCGCGAGGACCGTCACCGAGATGCTGAGTCCCAGCAGGACCAGCAGCGGCGACTCCCTTTTCTCGTCACCCAGCATCGCCATCACGAGGATGTGGAACACGTAGGCGCTCAGCGACATCGAACCCACGGTTATCACCGGCGCGGCCGGGCGGCGTACCGCACGGAACTGGTCGGTGAGGGCCACGGCGGCCACGATGACGGTGATCGCGACTCCGGTGCTGGCGATAACCGACAGCGTCGTCTGGCTGTGCGGGGCCGCCACCAGTTGCGCGGCGGGGCTGAGGTTTTCGGCACCGTACCACCAGGCAGTGGGGTCACCGGTAGCCGCCGCGATGCCGGGGAGAATGCGGAAGGCCAGCCACGAGCCGCCGTAGCCGAGCATTGCCAGCGCAGGTCCCAGGACTGCGAGCCGGATACGCACGGCCGGTGATGCGAGATCCAGCCGGGCCAGTGCCATGCCGGCCAGCAGGAAGGGCATCCAGGACAACGCCGGGTAAGCGCCAGTGACCAGCAGCTCGAGGATGCCTTCTCCGCCGAGGGTGGCGAGCGGGTTGTTCGCGGCGAGGGTCCGCGCCCAGCCGCTGTCGTAGGCGGTGGCTGAGTCCGCGACCGTGGTCAGAGGCCAATAGCCGCTGATGGTAGCGAGGAAGTCGCTGCTGTACACCGCGCGCACAATCAGGTAGAGCAGTTGGGGTCCCACCAGCGCCCAGCCGATCGCGACCACGGCAAGGGCGCGGGCGGTCAACCGGGTCAACGGCAGGGCGAGCAGGAAGTACAGCCCGAAGTTCGCGAGGATCACATAGGCGGGCGTGTCCAGCATCGTCAGCGCGGTACCGAGCACGACGAGCACGGCAGACCGGGTCACGATCCGGGCGGCGGCCCGGTGGCTGGCCCAGCTGGTCGTCGCCGCCCGGCGGCCCGTGATGATGATCAGGGTCACGCCCGCGAGCACCGCGAACAGCGCGGACGATCGGCCCTCCGCCAGCTGGACCAGGCGGTTACCGAACCCGTCGTCCGATGGGTCCGGGCCGACATGGACGGCGTACATCCCGAAGACCGCCAGGCCGCGGGCCAGGTCGAGACCGACGATTCGACCCACCGACGGCCCTGCGCCGGCGCCCGCCGCCACGACCGGTTGGTCCGGCGCCGCGACCGGAGTCAATTTTTGCGTCATGCGTCCCAGCCTCCCGCGAGCGCGGGCGGCAGCCCATCCGGCAGGCTGCCGGAGGTCCCCCGCCATGCGGCGGGGTACCACCCGCCGCATGGCGGGCAAGCCCTACGATCGCTGGCACTCACCCCGACCGTGGGGTACGAATCGGTCTGGGACGACGCAAGTCCTTTCGGGACGGTCGAGGGGAGCCGCGGGTGATTCGGGTACTGGTGGTCGACGACGAGGCACTGATCCGGACCGGCTTTCAGCACATCCTCACCGCGGCGCACGACATCGACGTCGTGGCGGCGGTTGTGGGCGGCCAGGCCATCACGGCGATCCATGAGCACCACCCCGAGGTCGTGCTGCTGGACGTGCGGATGCCCGACGTCGACGGCCTGAGCGTGCTGGCCGACATCCAGCGGATGGCCAGCCCGCCGGTGGTGGCGATGTTGACGACCTTCGACACCGACGAGTACATCGCCGCCGCCCTACGATCGGGCGCGGCCGGGTTTCTACTCAAGGACACCGATCCGGAGCAGCTGCCCCACCTGGTACGCACGCTGGCCGGCGGCGGTGTCGTGCTGTCCGGGAAGGTCACCCGCACCGTGGTCGACGGCTACTTGGACGCCGGCGTCGACGCGGCGGCAGCCCGCGGCGTGGCCCGGCTCACCGACCGGGAACGAGACGTGCTGGTCCTGGTCGCCGACGGGCTGTCCAACGCCGACGTCGGCGCCCGCATGCACCTGAGCGTCGGCACCGTCAAGGACCATGTCAGCGCGGTCCTCACCAAACTACGGGTCGGTAGCCGGGTGCAGGCAGCACTGCTCGCCCAACGCGCCGGCCTGCTACGCGGCGATCGCAGCGGCCCATGAGCCCGCGGCGTTTCCCCACACCCGTCACGAACGTGCTGCTGGTCGCCCTGGCGGTGCTGGACGCCGCGTTCAACCTCGACATCGGCGAGATGCTCGCCGTCGTCAGCGCGGTGGTGGCCGCCTTCGCCCTGTTCCTGCGCCGTCGCCACCCATTGATCGTCCTCATGGTCACGATGCTGGCCGCGCTCGCCGCCGGCGTCACGGTCGCTTCACTCATCGCGTTGTACACGCTGGCGTCGTTGACCCGACGCCGCGCTCTGGTCATCGGCGGCGCTGTTGCCCTGACCACCGGCCTCGCCACCCATTGGCGGTTGGACAGCGAACTGCACGACCTGTGGGACCTGGCGGCCCTGGGATACGCGGTGGCCCAGGCCGCTGCCGCGGTCTTGCTCGGCCAACTCGTGCAGGCCCGCCGTGACTTGTCCCTGCGGCTGGCCGAGATCAGCGAGGTGCGCGAGCATGAACGTCTACTCATCAGTCAAACCGTCCTGGCCAAGGAACGCGCCCAGCTGGCGCGGGAGATGCACGACGTCGTCTCCCATCAGGTCAGCCTGATCGCCGTCTGCGCCGGTGCCCTGCAGGTCAACACCCAGGACCCGACGGTCAGGGAAGCCGCCCGGACGATCCGCCGCCTCAGCGTGCACACCCTCGACGAACTGCGGCACATGATCAGCGTGCTGCGTGCCTCCGGAAGCCGGCCCACCGACCTCACTCCGCAGCCGAGCCTCGCCGAGCTGGAACAGTTGGTCACCTCCAGCGGCATCACCGCCATCCTCGACACGGACCTACCCGACGATCTCCCCGCGCCCGTGCAGCGGGCCATCTACCGCACCGTCCAGGAGGCGCTCACCAACGTGCGCAAACACGCCCCCGGAGCCGACGCCACCGTGCGGGTCCACCGGCACGACGACATCGTCCTGACCACCGTCACCAACACCGCCGCCCTGCGGCCCACCCTCGCCCTGCCCAGCGCCAAACACGGCCTGATCGGGCTGCGTCAACGCGCCGAAACCCTCGGCGGGCACCTGCAATCCGGGCCCACCACCGACGGCGGCTACCGGCTTCACCTGGCACTTCCGGCCAGCGCTCGGCTGACAGCATCGACAGGTCCACCGTGTCCGCGTCCAGCCGGCGCAGGTACGCCAGCTTCTCCAGCTCGCTCTTTACCGCGGCCGGGCTTGCCGACGTCGGCCCGATCCCCAACCACGCCAGCGGCGTCCGCCCCAGGTACGCGTCCGGCACCAACAGAAGATCCAGCTCCTGGTGCCGACGGTCGCTGAGCAGGTGCTCCACCCGCGTCCACGTCTCCTCCCGCGCCCGGATCCGTCCAGCTCCTTCCACTCCGCGCTGTCCATCGTGCGCCACCCGCCGTACCCGGCGATCTCTCGCAGATGCTCCGTCCACGTCTGACTCCGGGCGCCGTACTCACGCAGCTCACCCATCGGCACCCCGAGCTGCTGCGACAACCGGCCCACCGCCGCGGCTGGCGCCGCCGAGACGTCGTCCGGCACGTAGCCCAGCCGCGGCAGCGTGCACAGCTGCACCGCAGCCCCGAGCACATTGCGGCCCGACCTGAACCTCCGCACGAATGCCACCACCCAGCCATCGACCGCCACCAAACGGGACGGCACGCTACGGGCCGGACAGCGCTAGATCAATGCCTCAATCCTTGCCGTTGTCTTTCGCTCTCACCAGTAGGGCGGGCCGCCTGGACCAGCGCCTCGTACACTGGATTAACAGACCCCGACCAGCAAACGAAGCCCGTACATCACGTTGCTTATCTCCCGTTGCCCTCAATCCCTTGACACGGTCCGTTCCGACCGCGCATCCACCCCGTCCGGTGACCCGGCCTCGTCCGAGTCACTCCCGTCCGAGTCAAGCTCCGGGGGTGGCTCGGATTTGACCTGTTCCTTGCTCTGCTGTCCCAGGACATTGCGCGCCAGGTCCGAGCGCACATCGGGATCGAACTGTTCGAGGAGGACCTCACCGCGCCGCAGCCCGTTGATGATCCTCCGCCCGTATGCCGTGCCCTCGAAGTCCTCGGGCAACAGACCACGATGCCGGTCAATCTCAGTGACGTGTACGGCGGCCGGCTCGACGGAGGCCTCAGCAGCGGGGTTCTGGTCAACGAGCGGCCGCAGTTCCCTCACCGGGAGCAGCACCGCCCGCACGCGCAGTTCGTTCAGGCGCCGGTGGATCTGTGATGGCGACACCGCCGCCGCCACGCCACGCAGCGGATGCTCGACCAGGAACAGCCGCCGGGTACGCGTTGTCGTCGCCCGCACCACGTACGTCGGCGCGTACGGCGAGCCGCCGGTCACCCGGACGCTATGCCCCGGCTGCCGCCACACCACGCGCCAGAACGCCTCCCCGTCCGCCGCCTGCTCGTCGAACAGGGCGCTGGCTAGGCCACTATTTCGTTCGGTCCGGCGGGGCGGGGTGCGGGCCAGCGGCGCGGCGAGGGTGCCCTGCAACAGCCGACCGTAGTTTCTGCCGACGGGGCGTAGGCTCCGCCGCACCCAGTCGAAATCCGCCGCGATGCAGGCAACCGCCGTTATCGCGGCGCGGAGTACCCAGTTCAGCTCGGTCCACGCGGGAAAGAGCACCGGAACCCTGCCGGAACCGTTGGTCGACAGCGCAAGGCTCGACAGCGCTGACAGCGTTTGCATCGCCCTGCTCCACTGCGGCATCAATCCCCGCAGCGCGTTCTCGGCAGCGGCGAGACAAGACGTCTCCCGGTACCTGACTATCAGGGCCTCGATCTGTGACTCGATATTGTCAAACCCGCTCGATGCCTCGTTCAGGTACTTGTTGGCCAGTTCCCTCACGGTCTGCCGGGACCCAAGCAAGCCATGCCGCTCGGTTCGGTCCAACACCTCCGGGCGCAGCCTCCTCAGCTGGTTGGCGATCACCGCATGGAGCCTTCGACCGATGACCAGCAGACCCGCGATGGTCGGCACCTGGGCGCGCACCAATTGATTGACCGCGGCCGCGTGCCCGGTCTGCAGGTACACCGCCTGCTCCACACCGTCGGGGGCGCGCCCCCCGCCC
>CBIHNN010000161.1:0-6026 GCA_966211315.1 uncultured Micromonosporaceae bacterium
GCCCCGACCACCTCAAACAGGCCGCCTGATCCTGAGGTTGACAAAGGGTGTCTCATTGCCCCTCCTCGCGGGCATCGCGCCCGGGACCGGGCGGGTCGAACACCGGCCGCTGTGCGGGCTGATACCCCGACGGCGCGGCGGCGGTGAGCAGCTCGGCCAACGGCGGGTCGTGACGCCAGTGGCGGCGTGCCAGATCCTCCAGCAGCAACGCCGCACCGACGGCGTCCCACAGCGCCCGGTGCGGCTGTCCGCCTGACACAGCCGCGTGCACCCACGCGGTGAGGTGGTACTCGTCCAGCAGCGCCGTCAACGCGGCCCCGCCACTGCGCCCGCGTACTCGCTCGGCGAGAACCAGGGTGTCGATGAGTCCCGCCACATCGATGCGCGGACAGCTGCGGTGCAGCAATGTCCAGTCCTCACCGATGTTGTGGCCGATCAGGTAGGCGCCGGTCAGCCGGGACGTGATCTTCGGCGCGACCTGCTCAAGGGTGGGGGCCATTCCCAGTGCCCTCCCGGTGATTCCTGGGGACATCCACGGCCGGCGGGCGACTGGCCGCTGCGGGTTGATCAGTGTGGAGAACGCGCTCGCCAACGCTGGTACGCCGTTAGCCAGGGGCACGGCGGCGAACTCCAGCATCGCCTCCGCGTCGCCGCTCTCGCCGTTGCCTTCAAGGTCGGCGGCGACCAGGTTGGTTGCCTGCCGCCACGTGCCGCGGTCGGTCATCGGTGCTCTCCCATCCTTGGCGTGGCGACTGGTCGTTAGGCGTGGTGGCAGGGCCGCCGGTAACTGGGGAACCGGCGGCCCTGCCGGTGTGCTCCGCCGCGGCCAGCTCTGCGAAAGAGGGCACCGACCGCGGCGGGTCATCCGGTCAGCCGCCAGTCGGGGCGGCTGCGGCGAGGCGGGCGGGTGCCCGCAGCGGGAGGAGCCGCGCTGCGGTGAGCGCCGCTTCGACGTCGGTGGCGACCTGGATCCGGGTGTCCACGGTGGCCCACAACGCGGCTGAGCCGACGTACTCCGGGTCCTCGTACAGCTCTCGTCCGGCGTTGGTCGACGTGTCTATCGCGTACCAGCCCAGACCGCAGGCCAGGGCAGCTCGACGCAGCGCAGGTGCCACCGCGCGGTACGCGTGCACCCGACGCTGGAACGCCGGCGGGTTGTCGCGAGCGCGGACGAACAGCCGCGCCCGGCAGCCGGTGCAGGTGTCCGGAAGCCGGTCGTCCGAGACGTCGATGATGTACCGCTCGTCGCCGGGAGGAGCGACGATGTGCGGCTCTCCGCCAGGGTCAGGGCGGCAGCTAAGACACGTCCGGCGCCGTTGGCGGCGGGCCCGCAGGGCCAGATCGAGCGTCTGCAGCTCCACGACCGCGCCCGGCACGCCGAGGGTGAGCCCCAGCCGTGCGAGCAGATGTACCTGTTCGACGGTGGCCGGCAGGCCCGGGAGGACGACGGTACGGCGCAGGATCGGCATCATCGTGTGCACGAGTGCGTCGCGGAGAAGCTCGTCGACCGCTGCGGTCGGGTGGACCCGCGGGGAGGGCAGGCCGGCGATGGCACGACCGGCCGCCGAGTCTGCTGCGGCGCGTTCGCGAGCGAACACCTGCAGGTCCACGACGTGCACTCGGTCGGTCGGCAGGAGCGTGGCGAGGGTTCGCTTGCCCACGCAACTGGGCCCGGTGATCGCGACGATCGACTGCAACCGCGGTGAATCGCATGTGGTGCGAGGCTCGGGCGGCGTGGCGGTCAGGCTCGGCGCCGGCACCGTTGTGGTGTCGGCGGTGGTGCTGCTCATACGGGTGACTCCCACGGGTGAGGCGTTCGTGCGGCTGGTGGCGGCGCGGGTGGTGTGGGTGATCGGGTCGGCGATTGGCGCGTGCTCTCATGTGCCTTCGCCGGTTGACGGTCGGTGAGCAGTTCGGCGAACAGGGCGGGGTGTTGGTAGACCAGCCGGATCGACAGCGGGCGGTCGGTCAGCAGGCCGGCAAGGCGACGGCCGGCGTCGGTGGCGGGCAGCCGCCCGCAGCGGGCCGCAGCGCGCAGGGCTAGCAGTTGCGGGATCCGCGACTCGACGAGCCGCGGGTCGGGCAGCGCAGGCCCGAGCCAGCTGAGTGCCTGCTCGACGGTCATGAGCTCCCAGACCACAAGGTCCTTGGTGACGGTGCCGGTGGTGGTGACGAGGTGCGGCACGCGGACCGTGCCGGGCGGCGTGACAGGCGGGTGCTCGGCGGTGATCGCCGGTCCAGTGCGCCGGAGGCTGGTACGTGCTGCGGCGAGGTGCGCCGCGTAGGTGCAGGCGATAGCGAGGCGTTGGGGGTTGCTGCGGTTGCCCACGATCGTCACGGTGCGGACGCCGGGGCGGGCTGCGAGGCGCAACGCCGCTTGAGCGCGGATCCCGGCGGGGATGGGCAGCGACCACACGATGTTCCGTTGGTTACTCCACCCGACGGGCGTTCCCCCGGGCAGGTTCCGCAGGTCGCCCGTGAGCAGCACCCCATTGGCGGCGGCCGAGATGTGGTCGAGGTCGTGGCTGCGCAACGGACGTTCCCCGGCCGGGGTTTCGGGTTCCGCGGCGCGCATGAGGGCAGCGGGCCGCGCTCTTCCGCCCCGGCCCGGAGCGGGTGCCGCACCGCCGCCGGGTGTCAGGGTGCGGCCCGACGGGTCCGCGGCCGTTCGCCGAGTCGCACGAGCTGCTGCGGGCTTTCGAGGTCCGGCTCCAGATCGTTTCGGCGTCCCTGCGGATGTCAGGGCGAGGTGGGCGGCCACGTAGGAGCAGCCGACCGCCGCGGCGATCACCCTGATCGGCTCGTCGTCGGCGGTGTAGCGGCGGACGATCTCGCGTTTCACGTCCGCAGGCAACCGCGTGCCGCCGCCCAAGTGGACTGTCATGACAGGTCCTCCAGGGCAGAGCGGGGCGCCGGGATCGAGTCGGCCGGCCCCCGGTCGGGGTGCGCGAGCGCGACGTCAGGGGGGACGCCGAGCAGGTGCATCGCCTCGTCCGTCACGGCGTCGACGGTGGCGGCGCGCGGGGTGGTGACGAGGTGCTGCCATGCGATGCCGGCTCGGCGGGCGGCGGCGTACAGGGCGGGCCGGTCCTCGCGGTAGCGGCTGAGCCGGGCGGAGAACGTGTGCATCGCGTCGCTGTGTCGCACCTTGAGCCGGTTGCCGCACCGCGGGCAGCGGGTGGGTAGGTCCGGGGCGGGCGGCGCGTCGTCATGCGGGCCGCCGGCGGGGTCGTCGGTGCAGGTCAGGCAGAGCCGGCGGTGGTACGCCCGTGCCATCAGCGTCCCGTTGATCGCGTCCAGCTCCAGCACCCTCAGCCGCGCCTCGCGGATCCCGGCCGACCGTGGCCCGGGTTCGAGGGTTGCGCTTCTCGTCAAGTTCGCCGAGCAGGCGCGTCAACGCCTTCTGTGCATCCCTCTTCGCCGTCGGTCCGGTCGGGATGGTGTCGGTGAGGTCGTGGCGCTTGCCGGTGATGGGGTCGGTCCCGGCATGGACCTTCACCCTGAGCGATCCGCTGGGAAGGTTTCGATGCGGCCACCTTGGCGCCCCGTGGCTCGGGACTTTGCTGGCGTGGCACGACCGTAGCTCGTTCGTGCCATGAGTCGCACCACGCGACCTGCCTGAAGATCGGCCACATGGCCTCTGACCTGGGTGCCCCCGGTAGGAATCGAACCTACGACCTGCGGTTTAGGAAACCGTTGCTCTATCCCCTGAGCTACGAGGGCGCGAGTGCTCAGCTTACCTGCCAGCCGGTACCAACGGCTGACAGGGCGTGCCAACGGGTACCAACCGCTGCTGCGCGCCGCCCAGCCGACCGACCGAGCACACACGGAGCACACCGAGCCGCCGCTGATCGCCGCCGTGCCAACGCCTGCCAACCGCTACCAGCGGCTGCCAACCAGTACCAACGACTCACCGAGCACGCACCGAGCACACCGCAAGATCCAGATGTTCGCTCCAACCAAGGAACTGGACCAGCGGGTTCCGGGGCTCCCGCGGCAGGCTGAGGTCCCAACTAACCTCCCTCTTTCGCTAAGCCATTGACCCAATCAATGCTGATCTATTTGGTGGGGATTCAGGGTGTAGGCGCTGTTTGGGCATGGTGAGGGCCCGGCGCGGGGCCGGGGTCCTCCGGGGTGTTCCGTCGGGATGTGGGAGCCGGGTCAGCTGGCTGGTCGGGGTAGCGCGGCGAGTCGACGGAATGCGGTGACGAGGGCGTCGGTCCAGGGCCAGTGTTCGGCGATGGCCAGGCGGGTAGTGCGTGCGGTGCGGGTGATGCGGGCGGCGACGTGCAGCAGTCGGTAGCGCAGTTTCTTGGGTTCGGCTTTGGCGAGGTTGCCGTCCAGGAGCAGGGTTTGGGTCCAGGCGATCAGGTCGATGCCGGTCAGGGCGAGTTGCAGCCAGGCCTGGTTGATCGCGAAGATCCGGGATGGGAACCGGCCGAAGCCGGTGTCCTTTCCACATCGGATGCGGTCTTCGACCCTGGCGTGAGCCCGGTGCCGGGCTTCCAGGTACTGGATGGATCCCTGGCCGGGTGGGGTGTCGGTGGCCAGGACCTGGTGGCGCCAGCCTTCGATGGTGTCGAACAGGGTGAGTTGGGCGCCGGGGTGCGGTCGTTCGCGGCGGACGATGAACCGGGTGCCGTCGGGGAACCCGGCGGCGGTGACCATGCCGGTGATCTCGCAGATCTCGGCGTGCTCGCGTAGGTCACCGTCGACGTCGACGGCGGGAATCCAGTCGGTGGCGGCCCGGATGGCTTCCCGCACGGGTTCGGTGATCGCGACGCCGACGGAGAAGCGGATGTCCAGGTGCTGCCGGTCACGCAGCGCCCGGATGTGGGCCAGGAAGCCGTGGCTGGAGCCGGCCGAATCAGAGCGCAGCAGGATCGGGTTGCCGTGCCGATGCGCATCGGGGATCTGTGCGAGGGCCTGGTCGAGGACGGTGATGTGATCCGCGGTGGTGTTCGACCCGGCCCGGCCCTCGCGCAGCAGGCCCGACAACGCTTCGCTGGTGTTGTCCAGGAAGCAGAACAGCGGGTGGTAGCCGAACGTCTTTTTCCAGGTGCGGGTCGCGGATTCCTTTTCGCAGTGGCACAGCACGATGGAGGCGTCCACGTCCAGGACCAGGCCGGGCACCTGCTGACCGGCCACCGTCGGCGCGGGCAGCGCGCCGCGGGTCTCGGCGTGCTGGGCCCACGCGACCTCACGCGCCGCTGCCCGGGCCGCACGTAACTGGGCCAGCATCGACCCGTCGAGGTCGGCGAGCAGCCGCCACGCGGTCGGATCGGAGGCCACCGGCCCGAACAACGCGCTCTGATCGCGCAGCACGGCCAGATCGGCGATCGCTTCACCGCCGTCGGCGAGCATCACGGCCAGGTCCACCGCGATCCGGCCCGGGTCGTGTCCGCCCCGCCGCTGCCGCAACCCGGCCAGAGCCTGGCTGAACCTGCTGGTCAAACCGGTCGCGTCCGCGAGATCGGCCAACAGGCGGGCGCCGGCGTGACCGACCACGCCCCGTCCCTCACTGGTGACCACGATCTTCGGACGTGCTGGGGTAGCCTTCACCCTGTAAGTGCCTTCCGTGACGGGAACATGGGATCTTCGACAAGCCCTATTTTCCCTGATCAGAAGGCACTTCTGCGTTTCCAGCCCACCCTTTGGGCAGCCCTTAACGAAGGGCCGAGGCTAAGATCGATCCACTGCCCATGAGCCCCCTCGGGGCGCCCAGGCGTCCTCACGATTGTGGGCGGAGCCGGTTGGTTGTAAGAACGACTACGGTCGTCAGTCAAGCAGCTCCGCGATGAGGGATAGTTGCTCATCTTCCCAGACTGCGAAAGGCGCGCCACAGCTTAGTACGACCTGCTCGATCCCCAGTTCGCACCAGCCATCGAGCTGATTGCGAATTTCTTGGCGGGTCCCGACAAGCCGCGATTTGGCCCAGTCTTGCAGTGAGCTGATCTCAGCAACGCAAAAGGGTTGATTGGCGCGACACGGATGAAGAGCGCGTTTCGGACAGTTGTGGAAACAGG
>CBIHNN010000162.1:0-5894 GCA_966211315.1 uncultured Micromonosporaceae bacterium
CCGCCCGCCCCCGCCGGCGCCCGCGGGGGTGGGGTGGGTGCGGTGGGGCGCGCCGGTTTGCCCGGGGCCGCGCCGCGCCGCGGCGCGGCGGCCCACGACCGGCTCGAAAGCATCGCCCAGGAAAGCTACAAGACCAGCAACCTGAACAATTTCAACCTCGTCATCGGCGCGTCCGGGCCGCTGGACGCCCTCGACCGGCTCAGTTATGTCGACCGCGCGATGGAGAACCAGCAGGACTCGATCGATGAGATGGCGGTCGCCCGGCGCGAGGCCCGCGTCGCCCAGGACGAGGCCGGGCTCTCCAAGCGAGCCGCGGACACCGCCCGCGCCGAGGCGGAGACCGCCCTCGCCGACGCCCGCGCCGCGCAGGTAGCCGCCGAACACGCCCGGCTCGCCGTCATCCAGCTCACCGCGCAGCGCCGTGCCGCACTCGCCGTCGCCACCTCCGAACGCGCCGCCACGCTCGCCAGGTACCGCACCGCGAAGGCGGAGGAGGAGCGCAACCAGCAGCGGCTGCGCGACTGGGAGGCCAGGAACGGCGGCGGCCCCGGCCTGCGGTCCGGCGCCCGCCTCCTGATGCCGGTCAGGGGCTGGAAGTCGAGCGACTTCGGCTGGCGGCTCAACCCGGTGTACGGCGTCTGGCGCCTGCACGCCGGCATGGACATCGCCGCCGGTGGCGGCACGCCGATCCACGCCGCCGCGGACGGCACCGTGATCAACGCGGGCTGGAGCGGTGGATACGGCAACTACACCTGCCTGAGCCACGGCCGGCAGAACGGCAAGCGCATCACCACCTGTTACGGCCACCAGTCCGAGATCGACGTGCACTCCGGCCAGAGGGTCCGCCGGGGCCAGCTCATCGGCCGGGTCGGCACCACGGGCGGCTCCACCGGTAACCACCTGCACTTCGAGGTACGCGTCAACGGCGAACCCCGCGACCCCGAAGGCTGGCTGCCCGGCTGCCTGTGCTGAAAGCAGGATCTCGCTGTCGACGGGGCGCGTGGTTTGGGTACCATTGCGCCGCCCGCACAGCTTCGAGGGGGAACAGTCATGCCACGCGAGACGGGGCGCAAGGTCATCGCCTCCAACCGCAAGGCCCGGCACGACTACGCCATCCTCGACACGTACGAGGCCGGCATGGTGCTCACCGGCACCGAGGTCAAGTCGCTGCGCCTGGGGCGGGCCTCACTGGTCGACGCGTTCGGCCACGAGAAGGACGGCGCGCTCTACCTGCACGGCCTGCACATCCCCGAGTACGCCCAGGGCACCTGGACCAACCACGAGCCTCGTAGGGTCCGCAAGCTGCTGCTGAACAAGGCCGAGATCCGGAAGGTGCTGGGCAAGCTCGGGGACGACGGTGTGACCCTCGTACCGCTCTCGCTGTACTTCAACGACGGCTGGGCCAAGGTCGAGATCGCCATCGCCAAGGGCAAGAAGTCGTACGACAAGCGGCAGGACCTCGCCAAACGCGACGCCCAACGGGAGATCACCCGGGCGCTCGGGCGGCGTAGCAAGGGCATGGGCTGACCCGCTGGGCGACAAGCCCGCCTCGTCCTCCGGTCGCGGCAGACCGGCCGAGAACCACCCGTCGGAGCGGATACCCGCTCGACGGGCCTGGTACCGGAATGAATCGCGGACGCGGGCACGTTACGCTGTGAGGGTCCGCAGACGGCGGCCATGACATGGGGGTGACAGGTTTCGACTTCGAACGTGGAGACAGGGGAAGCGAGCCGAGGAAGCCGACGTCGTCTCGAGAATCGGTCGTCGGAAACTTATAAGCGCCAAGAGTGAATCTCGCGCTGCTTACCTCCTCGCCGGCTAAGGCGAGTAGGTGAAGCTGTCGACCTGGGAACGCCTTCGTCCCAGTCTGTCGGCATCAGCTAGAAGGCTAGCCAATCAGCCCCGGTCGCGGGGGCTGCGCGGTGAGATCAATCAGCGACTGGGCCCGTCACACCAACTCGCTCGCGTGAGCGGTGGGGCCGAGTAGAGACATAGCGAGCTGCGCTCGGAGAAGCCCTGACGAAACGCCGAAGGACCCGGGTTCGATTCCCGGCACCTCCACCAAACGCGACGAGTGCCCCCGGTTCGTGGAAGCGGACCCGGGGCACTCGTCACGTTCTGCGACGGTGGCCCGGTCCCCGGACGCCCGCCAGACGGTGGCGGTGCCGGGCGATCCAGCGGGGGCTTCGACGTGCAAGCCCCTTTACACAGCCCCCCGGCAAGCCCACCATCGTGGAAAGGCTCCTCGTAGCGGAGGTGCGTCATGGCTCTCACGCTCGCCCGCCCGCACCGCGGTGGACTCACCTGTGCCATTCGCGGTATCGCCCGGACCGTCGCCGACGCCGAACGGGACCCGGCCTGGCGCCGCAACGCCCTGGCCCGGCTCGCCGACCTGGACCGCCTCTACACCGAGCACATCCGGCTCACCGAGGGCGCCGACGGCCTGTACGCGGAGGTCCTCGACTCCTCTCCACGGCTGGCCCGGTACGTCCGCCTCCTCATCCGGGACCACGTCCTCATCGCCGAGGCGTTCGCCGTACTCCGGGAATGTGCCGGTGAACCCGCGCCCACCCTGCGGCGCCGGACCGCCGACCTGGAGGCGCTCTGGTGCCGCCACCGTCAGCGCGGCGCGGACCTCCTGCACGCCGCCTACATCACTGACATCGGCGGCGAGACCTAGAAGCCCGCTAGATGACTGGTGTTAAACGATGGCTGCCATCGGCGTGGCGGCCATCGTTTGCATCTATTCTAGTAGTTGCTGGGATGACGTTGGGTAAAGCGTCGCAGCAATTGGATCTCCTCGATCCGGTCAGCCGGTTCTGTGCCGAGTCTCTTCCGGTGAACTCGATCTACGCGTTCCTGCACGAACGCCGTGACCGGTTGTTCCCGGACAGCCTGTTCACCGACCTGTTCGCGACGGTCGGTCGACGGTCGGTGCCGCCGTCGGTGGTCGCGGCGGTGATGGTGCTGCAGCGGCTGGAAGGCCTGTCCGACCGCGAAGCCGTCGACCGGTTCGCGTTCGATGTCCGCTGGCGATACGCGGCCGGGGTCGGTGGCTGGGACGGCACCGGCCGGGCCGGGTTCGCGCACACGGTCCTGGTCGACATGCGTGAACGGCTGCGCCGCTCGGAGCGCCCGGACCGGATCTTCGAGGTCGCCCTCGCGGCGGCGCGGGAGGCCGGGCTGCTGCGCATCGCCCGGAAAGTCGCCGCGGACCGGGTTATCTCCACCGTCGACCCGCAGGCCCGGCACGGACACAAGACCAGCCACCGCGGCTTCGACGGCTACAAAGGCCACATCGCCATCGACCCGGACAGCGAAATCATCACCGCTACCGAGGTCACCGCCGGTAACACCGGCGACGCCGGACCGGCCGTTGATCTGATCGCCGACCTCACCACCGAGCCCGGCGACCACGACACCGGTGACGCGGCGGTCTACGGCGATGCCGCCTACGGCACCGGCGAGGTCCTGGAGTACCTGCACACGGCCGGGATCGACGTGAGGACCAAGGTCCAGGCCCCCAACGCGCCCGGCGGGAAGTTCACCAAAGACCGATTCACCGTCGACCTCGACGCCGGCACGGTGACCTGCCCGAACCAGGTCACCATCACGATCCGTCCCACCCTCGACCATCCCCGTCATGGCGGCCAAGCCGACTTCGGCAAGGCCTGCACCACCTGCCCGCTACGCCCGCGATGCACCAACTCAAAATCCGGCCGACACATCACCATCAGCCGCTGGGAAACCCACCTCACGACCGCCCGGACCCGGCAAACCGACCCCGCCTGGCGGGCCGACTACCGCGCCACCCGCCCCAAAGTCGAACGCAAAATCGCCCACCTCATGCGCCGCCGCCACGGCGGACGCCGCGCCCGCATGCGCGGCCTACTCCGCGTCGCCGCCGACTTCACACTCCTCGCCGCAGCCACCAACCTCGCCCGACTCGCCACTCTCAGCATCACCCGCGAACCCCGAGGCTGAGCCATCGCCTGACCACCATAAAAGGCTCCGACCAGGTCCTATCCAACCCTCAACCCTCACACAGCCCGGGACCATCACTGAACCGCCCACCGGCACAACCAAGCGCCGCACGGCATCAGACCAGCCCACCGACCCGGAAAGTCAACGCGGGTCGATCAGATCTCCGATCAACTCACGTTTAACACCAGTCACCTAGGGCAGCTCGAACGGGAGTTTGAGGCCGTCCAGGGCGTGGCCGCAGGGGCAGTCGCGGGTCGTCGGCAGATGCTCGACCGCGTCGAGCAGGACGCTGCGCAGAGTCGTGGTGTTCTCGGCGAACACCCGGAAGACCTCGTCCTGGGTGACGCCGTGGTCGCCCTCGACGCCCGCGTCCAGGTCCGTGACCAGGGCGATCGCAGTGAGACAGAGGCCCAGCTCGCGGGCCAGCACCGCTTCCGGGTGGCCGGTCATGTTCACGATCGCGCCGCCCATGGCGGCGTACCAGCGTGATTCGGCGCGGGTTGAGAAGCGCGGACCGTCGACGACCACCATCGTGCCGCCGTCCGTCGCCGTGATTCCGCGGCGCGTTGTCGCGGCCAGCACGGTCTCCCGACCCGCCGGGCAGTACGGGTCGGCGAAGTTCACGTGTACGGCGCCCGTGTCAAAGAACGTCTGCGCCCGCCCGCTCGTCCGGTCGACCAGCTGATCGGGGACGACGAACGAGCCCGGTCCCAGCTCCGGCCGCAGGCCGCCCACCGCGCACGGCGCCAGCACCTGGCGTACGCCCAGTGACCGCAGCGCCCACAGGTTCGCCCGATAGGGGATCAGGTGGGGCGGGAACCGGTGGTCCCGACCGTGCCGTGGCAGGAACGCCACCCAACGGCCGCCGACCTCCGCTACCGTGACCGGGTCCGAGGGATCACCGTACGGCGTGGACACTTCGTGCCGCGACGCGCCGTCGAGCAGCGCATACAGCCCGGAGCCGCCGATCACGCCGATCTCGGCCATCCCCGTCACCGCGACCGTCCCAGGGTCGCATACGCCAGTGTCAGGTACCGGAGGGGCTCACTCATGGGCAGACCTTATCGGTGCCCCAGAACGCAGGCTATGGTGCGATGCATGGCGTTGACGGCACCCTCAGTCACTATCGATCCCGGCCGCTCCGGTGCGGCCGCGCGGCAGACTGCGAGGCGCCGTGCACGGTGAAGGTCAGCGAATCGGAGGTCGGTCGATGGAGTCGATGACCGGTCAACTACTGGTCGCGACTCCGACGCTCAAAGATCCCAACTTCGACCGTACGGTCGTCCTGCTCGTCGCCCACGAGGCCGGGGGAGCCCTCGGCGTCGTCCTGAACCGTGCCACCGAGGTCCCCGTCGCCGACGTGCTCGGCAACTGGGGCGACCTGGCCCGCGACCCCGCCGTCCTGTTCGAGGGCGGCCCCGTCCAGCCCGAGTCCGCGATCTGCCTGGCCCGTACTCGTCCCGACGTCAGGCGCCAGATCAGCGGCTTCCACCAGGTCGCCGGCTCCGTCGGCACCGTCGACCTCTCCGGTGACCCCGACCGGCTCCGCGGCAGCCTCGCAGGCATCCGCGTCTTCGCCGGCTACTCCGGCTGGTCACCCGGCCAGCTCGAGGACGAGATCGCCTCCGGCTCGTGGTTCGTCTTCGACGCCCTCCCCGGCGACGCCTTCGCCCCTCGCCCGGACGACCTCTGGCCCATGGTCCTGCGCCGTCAGGGCGACATCCTCGCCGCCGTCGCCCACTTCCCCCCGGACGTCTCCCTCAACTGACGCGCCGGGGACCCACGCGCGAACCCCTCGAATCGGTGTGTAGTATTTCCTGCGTGCCTGGGAGACCGGGGATGCATGCAAGGGGACGTGGCGCAGCTGGTAGCGCACCACACTGGCAGTGTGGGGGTCAGGGGTTCGAGTC
>CBIHNN010000163.1:0-5512 GCA_966211315.1 uncultured Micromonosporaceae bacterium
ACGTCCGGCCTGATGACGTCCGGCCTGATGACGTCCGGCCTGATGACGTCCGGCCGGGGCGGATTTGCGGCAGCGGGAGGCGGCGGTGGCGCCGTGGCGGCCCAGGGGACGTCGTCGCGGAGGGTGAGCGGATGGTTCGCGGCGGGTACGCGGGCGCCGATGGTGCCCGGCCGGATGTCGTCCGTGTCCGGCGGAAAGCCGTCGCCCGATGTGGCCCCGGCCGGCGACGTGCCGGCATGCTGCCCCTCGGACGTCATACGCGCCTCCTCGAATCCCAGTCAACCGTGCCGGCGCGGCGCGGCGCGGCCGGCTGCGTCGGCGTCCCCGGTCGTGCGGGGCCGCCGCCCGGGGACCGTGGTGGTCGCCCGGGAGGAGGCTCCGGTCGCCGCTGGCAGGACCCGGCCGGGTCCGAGGTGGCCTGGCTGGGGTGCCTACCGGCACGACGACCGTGCCCAACCGTACCGGTCGTCCTGGCGTGGAGGAATCCCGGTCACGTCGCCCGGTACGCGAACGTCCTATCCGGGGAACCCGGTGGGCGTCGATCTGCGCGATCGTCGCATGTCCGCCGGGACGGGGAGGTGATCAGCTGATGTACCGCTGCGCGATGATCAGCAGCTCATCGCGGGCGGCGGGGCTGGGGGCCTCGCGCAGGGCGCGATCGATAGCACGGGCGTTGCGGTGTGCGGTCTTGCGATCACGGAGGCGGGTGATGAGGCTCATGGCGGTTCCCCTTCTCGGTGTGGGCGGTGGTTCCCGCGCGACTGGCTGCTGTTGCATCCAGTACAACGCACGGGACCCGCTTCCACTATCGATTTATGGGGTGAGGCTCGTTACTTACCGAAGAACCAAAGGTTTCGGATTGGCCCTGTCGAAGGAACGGAGTCAGGACCACGCGAGCGTGGTCCCCTCCGGGTCGTTGAGATAGGCCGCCACATCCGCCAGGAACCGCGACCCCAGCTCGCCGTCGACGATCCGGTGGTCGAAGGACAGGCCTAGCGTCGTCACGTGCCGAATCTTGATCTTGCCCTTGTGTGCCCAGGGCTTCTCCTGGATCGCACCGAGGCAGAGGATCGCAGTCTCGCCGGGCGGCAGGATGGGTGTCCCAGTGTCGATGCCGAAGACTCCGACATTCGTGATGGAGAACGTTCCGCCGGACATGTCTTCAGGAGTTGTCCGTCCGGCGCGAGCCGTCGCTATCAGGTCCCCGAGCATCACAGCCAGTTCGCGCAGCGAAAACTGGCCTGCGTCCTTGATATTGGGAACGATCAGGCCGCGCTCGGTCGCCGCCGCGATGCCGAGGTTCACGTAATCCTTGACGATGATCTCGTTCGTCTCCGCCGACCACGACGAGTTGATCATCGGGTGCCGCCGGGCTGCGAGCAGGATCGCGCGGGCGGCGAGCAGCAACGGCGACACCTTGACGTCCTGCCAGTCGCGGCGCGCCTTCAGCTTCTCGAGGGCGCGCATCGAGCGCGTCACGTCGACCTCGTGGAACATCGTGACGTGCGGCGCGGTGAACGCCGACGCGACCATGTTCTGCGCGGTCAGCTTCCGCACGCCCCTGACGGGAATCCGCCGTTCCCGCGAAGCATCAAGGACACGGGCGCCAGGAGCGGTGCCGTTGAGCCCGGAACCGGCGACGGCCGGAGCCGTCGAACCGTTGAGGGCCGCCTGGTCGAGGGCCGCCTGGACGTCGTCGCGGGTGATCGAGCCCGACGGGCCGCTGCCCGCGAGACCGGCCAGGTCAACGCCGAGATCCCGGGCCAGCTTGCGGACCGGCGGCTTGGCGAGAACCGACCCGGCCACGCGGGCGGCGGGAGCCGAGACCGGGGGACGTGATGGTTCCTTCAGGGGTGGGGGTGCCGGCGCGGCAGCCGCCGGAGGCGGGGAAGCCTGCGTGGGCGTACTCCCGTCTGATCGGCGGGGGCGGCGCTGGGCCGCGGCGGTCTTCGGACCGTAACCGACCAGGACGGCGGTACGTCCGCCCGGCGCCTCGCCGCCGATCCTGCCGGCCTCGACCGGGGTGTCGCCGGCGCCCGGGTCCGTGTCGATGGTGATGATCGGGGCGCCGACCTCGACGACCGTGCCCGCCTCGTGGTGGATCGTGACGATCTGGCCCGCCCACTTGGCCGGAATCTCGACGGCCGCCTTGGCGGTCTCCACCTCGACGATGGGCTGGTTCAGCTCGACGGTGTCGCCGACCTTGACCAGCCAGGTCAAAATCTCGCCCTCGGTCAGGCCTTCGCCGAGGTCGGGCAGCGTGAACTCCCTCATCCGCGACATGGGCGTCACCACCCGAAGGCGCGGTCGACGGCGTCGAGCACCCGGTCGAGATCCGGCAGGTATTCATCCTCCACGCGCGCGGCGGGGTAGGGGATGTCGTAGCCGGCCACCCGCAGCACGGGCGCCTCGAGCGAGTAGAAGCAGCGCTCCGTGACGCGGGCGGCGATCTCCGAGCCGAGGCCGAGGTTGCCCGGCGCCTCGTGAACCGTCACACAGCGACCGGTCTTGCGGATCGACTCGTAGACCGGGTCGAGGTCGAGTGGCGAGAGCGTGCGCAGGTCGACGACCTCCAGACTGCGGCCGTCCTCCGCGGCGGCAGCCGCCGCGTCCAGGGCCGTACGGACCATCGGGCCGTACGCGACGACAGTCGCGTCCGTGCCCTCGCGGACCACCCGGGAGGCGTGCAGCGGGTACGCCTCGTCCGACGGGTCGACCTCGCCCTTCTCCCAGTAGCGGCGCTTCGGCTCCATGAAGACGATCGGGTCGTCGGAGGTGACAGCCTGCTGGATCATCGTGTACGCGTCCGCCGGGTTCGAGCACGTCACGACCTTGAGGCCGGGCGTGTGCGAGAAGTACGCCTCGGGCGACTCGGAGTGGTGCTCGACCGCCCCGATCCCGCCGCCGTACGGGATCCGGATGACGATCGGCAACCGCAGCTTGCCGAGCGATCGGTAGTGCATCTTCGCGACCTGCGTGACGATCTGGTCGTACGCGGGGAAGACGAATCCGTCGAACTGGATCTCGCAGATCGGCCGGTACCCGCGGATGGCGAGGCCGACCGCGGTGCCGATGATGCCCGCCTCGGCGAGCGGTGTGTCCATGACGCGGTCCTCGCCGAAGTCCTTCTGGAGGCCGTCGGTGATCCGGAAGACGCCGCCGAGCTTGCCGACGTCCTCGCCCATGATGATGACCTTGGGATCGTTCTCGAGGGCACGCCGCAGCCCGTTGGTGAGCGCCTTGCCCAACGTGAGTGTCTCGGCCATCAGCGGGCGCTCCCCTCGAACGAGGCCTGGTACTTGACGAACTCTGCCCGCTGCTCGTCGATCTCGGGCGACCCGTGCGGGTAGGCGTGATCGAACATGCTGACCGGCTCGGGGTCGGGCATCGTCAGGACGCGTTCGCGCAACCCGACGGCCTGGATGCGAGCGGACTCGTCGACCTCGGCGAAGAACGCCTCGTCGGCGATCTGCTCCTTGGCGAGGAAGGTCCTGTAGCGGGCGATCGGGTCCTTGGCCTGCCAGGCCTCGAGCTCGCCGGCCATCCGGTACCGCGTGGGGTCGTCGGAGGTGGTGTGCGCGCCCATCCGGTACGTGTACGCCTCGATCAACGTCGGCCCCTGCCCGTTGCGGGCGTTGTCGAGCGCGGTCCGCGTCACCGCGAACGTGGCGAGGACGTCGTTGCCGTCGACCCGGATGCCGGGGAAGCCGAAGCCGGCGGCCCGTCGGTAGAGCGGGATGCGGGTCTGGCGTTCGAGGGGTTCGGAGATGGCGTACTGGTTGTTCTGGCAGAAGAAGACGATCGGCGCGTGGTAGACGCCGGACCAGACGAACGCCTCGTTGACGTCACCCTGGCTGGTCGCCCCGTCGCCGAAGTACGCGATGCAGGCCTCGCCGTCGGGCGTACCGGTCTTGCCGTCCATGGTGATGCCCATGGCGTACCCGGTGGCGTGCAGCGTCTGGGCACCGATCACGATGGTGTACTGGTTGAACTTGTACTCCAACGGGTCCCAGCCGCCCTGGTTCACCCCCCGGAACAGGCCGAACGGCATGATCGGGTCGATACCCCGGCAGTAGAGGACGCCGTGCTCCCGGTACGTCGGGAAGGCCATGTCCTGCGGCCGCATAGCCCGTCCGGAGCCGACCTGGGCGGCCTCCTGGCCGAGCAGGCTGGCCCAGATGCCCAGTTCACCCTGGCGCTGCAACGCGGTGGCCTCGGCGTCGAGCCGTCGTACGACGACCAGGTCGCGGTACAGGTCCCGGTACTCGTCGTCGGTGAAGTCCACCGAATACTCGGTACCGTCGGAACCGGTGAACCTGTCGATGCGCTCGCCGTCGGGGGTGAGCAGTTGGATGTAGCCGCCGGCCGGTGCATCCGCGCCGGCCGTGTCGGGGGCCTGCAACCCGCGATCGCCCTTCGCCATCCGTGTCTCCCTGTTCGTCTGTACCCCGCGGCGGGGGTGGCCCGTCCACGCGGCGCTGCGGTGCCGCTGCGTCCGGCCTGGGTTGAGCCTGTCGCGACGGCGGTGCGACGGGGTCGGGTCGACCCTCGCCGGGAAGCGACGACTTCCACCGTGCCTGCCGCTGGGTGCGTGGAGGCGACGGCGGCGGTGCCGTCGCCTCTATCCTCGCACCCGCGATGACCGCGTCCACAGGCCAGGCTGATCACAGCCGGAATTTTCTTCGTGATTTTCCCGACCTATTCGTCGCATTGAGGGCAGTTTGTCCCCCCCGACCTTATTTGCTGACCCGATCATCCGCTGCCGATCGAAGATCACGTCGTTTGTAGGAGGGGAGCGACCGGATAGCCGGATGGGGATGTACTGATCTTCTCCCCACATCACGCACCACTGTCGGGAGGGGCATCAACCGTGCCGGGTGAGCACAACGACGAGCCGCACGACGGTCTCGTACCGCCGATGAAAGTCATGCGCCGCCGCCTCGACGGCGTCTATCGCGCCGACGGACTCGCGGGCCCCACGCGCCGCTACGTCCTGATGGTCGCTCTCCTCGTCGCCCTCGCCTCGCTGCCTACGATGGCCGCGATCACCGCCGGCTCCGACGCCCTCGACGAGGAAGCCGGCAACGCGCTCACCGCGCCGCCGTTTCTTCCGGAACCGTCGACCGGCCCGGTCGTCGTCCCGGCCTCACCACCCGCCCGCTCCACTGGGCCGTCCGGCGAACCGGCTTCCGGGAGTACGCCCGACGGCCAACCCGCCGGAAAGCCGGTGGACCCGCCACCGGGCACCCATACCCGCCCCGCCGGATCCCTCGGCAAAGCCCGGCCGGGCCCACGCTCCGGCTCCCATTCGTCCGGCTCAGGCTCCTCGAACCTGGTCACGGGGCGGTCGCCCTCCGGCGGTTCGAATTCCGGCGGTTCGAATTCCGGCGACGGTTCGGCCCGACCCGGCGACGGTTCGAGCTCCGGCGACGGCTCTGCCCCCGGTATGCCCGAGAAGCCCGACTACCCCGGCCGCCCAGGGCCCGACTACCCCGGCCGCCCAGGGCCCGAC
>CBIHNN010000164.1:0-5506 GCA_966211315.1 uncultured Micromonosporaceae bacterium
GCCGTGACCCGGCGGGGGGGGGGGGGGGGCGGGGGGGGGGGGCCGCCGGGGGGGGGGGGGGGGGGCCCCGGGCCGGCCGCGGAGGTCGCCGTCAACCCGCCGACGGCTCAGCAGGGAACCGGCGTCAACGTCGGCTTCAGCATCAAGAACGACAACGCCACGCAGGCGATCACCGCCGTGCTCGTGACCCTGCCGGCCGACCAGCCGATCGCCGAGGTGTACCCGCTGTCGGTCGACGACTGGGCGCCGCTGCTCACCAGCCGCACCCTGAACCCTCCGATGGAAGGGTTCCACGGGGCGCTGGTCGGTGAGGCGACCGCGACGATCCGGTGGACCGCCGCCGAGGGCAAAGCGCTCGCCCCCGGGCAGAGCACGCAACTTCCGGCGGCGATGGGCCCGCTGCCCCGCGCCGCGGCGCTCACCTTCACGGTCCAGGTGACGTACGCCGACGGGAGCAGCGCGCCGTACCAGGCGGCGATGAGCCTCACCGCCGGCACCGGGCAGGCGCCCGGTGGGCACACCGGCCACGGGGCCACCGCCGCCGAACCGGCCGCCCCGCCGCCGGTGGCCGCACCCGCGACATCCGGTGGGAACGCCTGGGCGGTCATCGCGTGGATCGCGGCGGCACTCGGGTCGCTGTTCGGCATCGCGGCGACGCTGCGGGCCCGGCGTACCCGGGAGGCGGGCGGTGCGACCACACACGGTGACGTCCACGACGCGGCGCCCGCCGTGACGGTCGCGAAGCAGGCAGACGACACGAAGCAGGCAGATGACACCGAGCAACCGGACACACAGCAGGATTCCCGGCCGCGAGTGACGGCCTGGAGTTACCGCGACGGACCGTAGGGGGTCTGGCGCGGCGCAGGGACACCGGCGATTTGCTGCGGCAACGGCAACACCGGGGTACCCGTGCAGGGCGGGGCGGGGAGTGGCGGCTCCCCGCCCCGCCGCTCTGCCTAGGATGCCCGATTCCGCCCGAACGCGCCACAGTCTGAGGTGTCACCACGGATGGTGACGTTCATTGCGAAGCCACGCCGAACCGCCGCGCACCGGCCTGCGTAGAGTTTGCCGTAACCATGACCGCCGCGGTCGGAGGAAACGGACGATGGACAACGCCCCTCAATACCCGGACGACCGGAACGCACCCCCTGCGACGCTGGTGATCTTCGGCGCCTCGGGTGACCTGACTCGGCGCAAGCTGGTGCCCGCCGTAGCCAACCTTGCCCGCCACCGGCGACTACCCCGCGAGTTCGCGCTCGTCGGCGTCGCCCGTACCCCCATGGACGACGGTGCGTTCCAGCGCAGCGTCCTGGGTGACGACGGCCTCGGCGCGCTCAGCCAGCTCGAAGGCGGCGGCCTGCGCTACGTCTCCGGCGGGTACGACGACCCCGAGACGTACAAGAACCTCGCCGGTGTCCTCGACGAGCTGGACGCCCAGCGCGGCACCGCCGGCAACCGGCTGTTCTACCTCTCCACTCCCCCGCAGGCGTTCCAGCATGTCGTCAACGGGCTCGCCGAGGCAGGGCTGAACCACCCGCACGGCGACGCGTTCGCCCGCCTCGTCATCGAGAAGCCGTACGGCAGCGACCTCGCCACCGCCCGGCAGCTCGACGCGTGTGTACACGCCGCGTTCGACGAGCATCAGGTCTTCCGGATCGACCATTACCTGGGCAAGGACACCGTCCAGAACGTGCTCGCGCTGCGCTTCGCCAACGCGATCTTCCAGCCCATCTGGAACCGGTCCTGGGTGGACCACGTCCAGATCACGGTCGCCGAGACGCTCGGCGTCGGCACCCGCGGCAGCTTCTACGAGACCGCCGGCGCCATGCGCGACATCGTGCAGAACCACGTGCTGCAGGTCCTCGCCCTCGCGTTGATGGAGCCGCCCGCGTCGTTCGACGCCGAGGCCGTACGCAACGAGAAGGTGAAGCTGCTCCAGGCGATCCGGCTCCCCACCGACCGGGACATCGCCGAGCTGGCCGTACGCGGGCAGTACACGCGCGGCGGCACCCGTGGGGACCTGATGCCGGGCTACCGCGACGAACACGGCGTCGACCCGCTCTCGCGCACCGAGACGTACGCGGCGATGCGGCTCGACGTCGACAACTGGCGCTGGGCGGGCGTGCCGTTCTACATCCGCACCGGCAAGCGGCTGCCGGCGCGGGTCACCGAGGTGTCCCTGCAGTTCCAGCGGCCGCCGCACCTGCCCATCCCCGGTGCCCAGCTCACCGAGTTGGAGGCGGACGCGCTGATCCTGCGGATCCAGCCCAACGAGGGCATCTCGCTGCGGTTCGGCGCGAAGGTCCCCGGGCACTCGTTCCGGGTCCGGACGGCGAGCATGGAGTTCTCGTACGACGGCACCTTCGAGGAGGAGTCGCCTGAGGCCTACGAGCGGTTGTTGCTGGACGCGCTCGTGGGTGACCCGACGCTGTTCATCCGCACCGACGAGGTCGAGCAGTGCTGGCGGATCGTCGACCCGATCATCGAGCACTGGGCGAACGACGACTCGCCGATCCCGACGTACGAGGCGGCGTCCTGGGGCCCGACCGACGCGGACCGGCTCATCGGCCGCAGCGGGCGGTCCTGGCGCAACAACTCCTGATCCGCAACCGGCGCTGCACCCGGGGCGCTCCCCCCGGCCGGAACATTGGACCGGTCGGGGATCGCCCCGGCGTCCCCGGCGGCGAAGGGTGCGGGCATGTCACCGACGCGGCTGCTCGTCGCCTGCCTCACCGTACTGGCCGGTGTCGTCGTTCCCGCGCCGGCCGTGGCGACCACCGGCGTCGCGGCGATCGGTGCCGTGCCCGGGCGCTACGTCGTGATGCTGCGCGCCGACCGGGTCGGGACGCAGGGCGCCGTCGCGTCCGCGCGCAGACTCGCCGGTGACGCGGTCGGCCGGGTGTTCGGTGTCCGCACCCCCGGGTTCACCGCCCAGCTCACCCCGCAGGCGGCGCTGCGGCTCGCCGCCGACCCGGCCGTCGCCGTCGTCGAACCGGACCGGGTGGTCCGCGTCGCCACGACACAGCGCCGCGCCCCGTGGAACCTGGATCGGATCGACACGCGTTCGCGGGCGTACTCGGGCACCTACACGCCGTCCGACGCGGGCGGCGGGGTGCGGGCGTACGTCATCGACACCGGCATCCGGATCAGCCACCGCGAGTTCGGTGGCCGGGCCAGCTACGGCCACGACTTCGTCGACGGCGGCGGCGCGAACGACTGCGCCGGCCACGGCACCCACGTCGCCGCCACGCTCGGCGGCGCCCGGTACGGCGTCGCCAAGAACGTCCGCCTCGTCGCCGTACGCGTCCTGGGCTGTGACGGCACCGGCCTGCTCAGCAACGTGATCGCCGGCGTCACCTGGGTCACCGACTACGCCGTGAAGCCCGCCGTCGCCAACCTGAGCATCGGCGGCGGCTCCAGTGCCGCCCTGGACCAGGCGGTCGCATCCTCCATCGCCTCCGGCGTCACGTACGCCGTCGCGGCGGGCAACGAGGCCGGCAATGCGTGCTTCGGCAGCCCGTCCGACGTCCGCGCCGCCATCACTGTGGCCGCCACGGACCGCAACGACCGCCGTGCGTCCTTCTCCAACTACGGCAACTGCGTCGACCTGTTCGCCCCCGGCGTCGGCATCCCCTCCGCCGTGTCCAGCAGCAACACCGCGACGGCGACGATGGACGGTACGTCGATGGCCGCCCCGCACGTCGCCGGGGCCGCCGCGCTGATCCTCGCGGCACATCCGACGTACAGCCCGGCCACCGTCCAGACGATACTGATCAGGCAAGCCGCCACCCGCCGCGTGCAGGACCGCTCCGGTTCGCCGGACCGCCTGCTGTACGTCCCGCCGCCCCCGGCGGCACCAGTGATCAGCACCCGTACCGTGGCCGTCGGCGTGCACGGCCGCACGTACCGGACGCAGCTGGCCCTCGGCGCCACCCGGCGGGGCAGCTGGTCCCTCGCCGCCGGCACCCTCCCCGCGGGCCTGCGCCTCTCCGCCGCCGGCGTTCTGTCGGGCACCCCGACCGCCACCGGCACCCGGCGGGTCACGGTCCGGTTCACCGACTACGTGCCGCAGAGCACCACCCGGACCCTGACCGTCACGGTCCGCCCCGACCCGCCGGTGATCACGACGGCGGCCCTGCCGACCGGAGTCACCGGCGTCGAATACACCGGCCACCTCAGCGTCGCCGGAGGCCGTGCCGGCACCTGGTCTCTCGCCGCCGGCACCCTGCCGACCGGTCTCACACTCGCCGCGAACGGCAAGATCGTCGGCATCCCGACGGCGGCGGTGGGCGGGACGAGCCTGACGGTTCGCTTCACCGACCTGCGGGGTCGCACGGCCACCCGCGCTCTCGACATGCGGGTCATCGCCGGGCTCTGACGCGTTCGGCGGATCAGGCTCCAGATCTGCCGCGGCCGCGACGAACACCCCGACGACTACGTCGACGATTCGAGCGAGTACTACCACCTCACCAGCTGGCCCGCTCCGCCCGCCAAGCCCCTCATCATCCGCGCCACCGACCGGTGCGGGTACGGCATGCGGCTCTCGGCACTCGACCAGGTCGTTACCGACAGATCCAACCCGCCCACCCCTGAGCACCTCCACCAGGCGGATCTCGACGCCGTCCTCGAGCATGTTCTGCTGAACAACTCCGACGATGGAGAGCGGGCGTCGGTAATCCGGGCTCACAACGTCGCCGCGTCCGTCGACGGGCGCGGATTCCGCCATTCGGGTGTCGGGTGTGCGGCCCGGTCGCGGTCCGGTGGCGCTGGTGTCGCATTTGTCTCCCTGACACCGCAAGGTTTGAGCGGACAGGACAGCGGGGGTCGTGCGTGTGTGTGGGAAGACGTGGGGCGGCTACCACCGCCTGCAGGGCGTCCTAGGACACTAGGCGAAGTGGGGTCTTCCGTCGTCGTCTCGCCGCATCATTGAACCGCTCGTCGAGCCTGTCGCCGTGTGGCGCACCAGCCGCGCCGGGGATTTCAGCGGACAGCTGGTAACGCCTAGGGTGGTGTGCACCCCTTGTACCCCAACCGGAAGTTGCACCCCATGCAGGTCTCGGTCGCGCACCGCCCGCCCAACACGGCCGTCCTGATTGTGCGCGGGTCACTGGACATCGACACCGCCCCGGCCCTGCGGGCCAACCTGAACCGTCTCGTCGAGCGTCCGGCGCCACACGTCGTGGTGGACGTCGCCGGCCTCGACTTCGTCGACTCGATGGGCATAGGGGTGCTGGTGACGGCCCACGCGCGGGCCCAGGAGCAGGGTGGCTGGGTACGGCTGGCCGCGCCGTCCGGGTTCCTGCGCCGGCTGCTGCAAACTCTCGGTCTGACGGATCACCTCGCCCAGTACCCGGACGTCGACACGGCGATCGAGGGCTGAGGCCCGGACGCCGTACCCCACGAGAGCCGGGGGGGGGGGGGGGCCGGGCGCCCCCCCCCCCCCCCCCCCCCCCACGCCCATCAGGTCCTCCAGCTTGCGGATCTGCACCGACAGGGTGGGCTGGCT
>CBIHNN010000165.1:0-5498 GCA_966211315.1 uncultured Micromonosporaceae bacterium
CACAGACTCCGGCGCTACCTGCCGCTCCGGCCGCCGACGCCACTGCCGCGCCGCCTCAGCCAGACTGTCCAGCGTCACCACCCGATCGGCAACCGACGCCACCGCTCCGGTACGGACCTGACGCGCCAGCACGACGAGCGTCACGAGCGCCTGCCCGGTGACCCGCGGCGCGCCCAACAGGTCGCGCACCATCGGCTCGTATTCGTCAAGGTCGAACTGCCGGCGACGCGGATCGCCGTACACCGACCGCCGGACCCCGGCCACGGCCTCGGCATCAGCCATGGTGAACTCGTACTGAGGATTTTCCCACAGGCCGGAAGCCCGCAACGCACCCCGGACGCCAGGGATCTCCTGGTTGACGTAGAACTTATCGAACTTAGCCGTCTTGCGCGCAATCTCGGCAAGCGCCGCCACGCTTCCGTCTGGGCTGATGTTTAGCAGTTCGGCCAATGCGCCGACAAGGTCGGCGTTCACCCGTGACGCGGAGGGGTCCACCACCTGCCGCACCGCCGGCAACAGGTCGTCCGCCGCCAACGGGCCCCGCTGCCCGATGTGTGGGAAGGTACGGCGCGCCCACTGCACCACGGTGTTCAGCGCGGTCAGCCGCCGCTTGATATGCCAAACGTCGGACGTGCCGAGTGTGAGGCGCCGAGGTGCGTGGCCGTACAGGCGCCGGTATAGTCCGGCCACCTCGACCGCCCGGCGATCGGCGTCCCGCCTGCGCTCGTCCGGGATGGGCTTCACGATCGGCCGCAGCTCGTCATCGCTCAACTCCAGCCGCTGACGCGCCTGCACCCAACGCCGCTCGACCTCGTCCGGCGTGACACGGTCACGTACCAGACGTGTGGCCTCATCGGTGCGTAGCAGCGTGGACCGGTACTCGCGGCCTTCCGGCCTCGTCACATCAATGTCGGTGCCCGGATCCCAGCGGAACGCGTACCGGTGGAATACCCCCGGCGCCAGCCGCACCTCACCCGGGACCTCGCTCACCGAGGTCCGGTACTCACCCAGGGCGGCGATCACCAGCGACGCGTCGCGGTGAACCGTGGCCCGCCGTGGCAGGTGGACCGTCACACCCCTGCCGTCCGTGCGCCAGAGCGCATCCGCCCGCAGCGTTGCCGTCATCCCGAGCCCGGCCCGCAGCACCACTTCACCGATGCGGCGAACCGCAGCCCGGACCTCCGTCAGATTCGCCGCGGCGATGTGCAGCTCGTGGCCGGACAGGCTGGCCGCCTCCGTCAGGACCACCTGGGCCTTCGTCCCACGCGCCCCACGATCGGACCCCTCCTGGGCGTGCTGCTGCGCCGCCAGCGCGGCGGACACGGCCGCGGCGGCGTCCGTCGGGGCGATGTACTCCCGCCCTTGAGGCAGGTGGCGTCGCACCACCGGCCGCACCCTCATGAGACGCTCGTGCGCCGGCACCTCGGGATTCGGCAGTACGACCGGCACCACCGTCGCCTGGTCACGCTGGCTGGTATCAACCGTGTCGACGCCGGGCCCGTGCGGAGTCTCCACCGGCGCAGCCAGCTCACGCAGCGCGCGCACCGCGTTACGTAGCCGCTCCAACGCGTGCGCGGTCGGGCTCCCCTCGCGGCCGGTCGCCCACCGGTGGGCGGCACTGAACTCCCCAACCGCCTCGTCCCACGACTCGCGCCGGACGTCGTGTTGCTCCTCAGTGGTGCCGGACGTCGGCGTACCGGCCGCCAGTAGGGCTTGGGCCTGGTTCAGCAGCTCGTCGAAGATGCCGTCAGGCACAGCGCCGTCGTAGTGGGCGCCGTCACGCACCAGGTACACCTGCTGCTCGGCCGAAGGATTGACGCGCCGCTCCCCGCCGGGCCGCAGGATGATCAATCCCAGCCCCAGCTCAGCGGCGGCGACAGGTACCACCGCGTCGTAGCCGGCATCGTCGAAGACGATGCCCCCGGAACGCACCTGCGCCACCATGTCCCGCTGCGCAGCGGCCAGGTCGCCGTCCGCGTCGAAGCCGAACAGGTCGCGGTACCGGCTGTCGGGTCGGGCGAAGTCTCGCTCCAGCACGTCAGCGACGAACTCACGCAGGAGCTCGGCGCTCAGCCACTCGTTGCGCCGAGGGGCCAACACTCCCCGCCGCGTCAACTCGTGGCGGATCGGGCCATACGCGGCGGCGATCAGGCCGTCCCAGAAGCTGTCCCGCCCTGGGGAGACCGCCACCTGACGCAGGCCATGCTCCGCCAGCCGCTCAGTCACCGGTGTGTTGTCCCGGTTCAGGTCGACCAACCGCTGCACCGCGGTCCGCATTCCGGCGAGTTCGTCGTACGCGGGCACGACCTGCCGGGCGCGAGCGGCGTAGTAGGCGTTCATCGCATCGGCCAGCTCAGCACGGACCGCCTCGCGCCGCTTCGCGTCGATCGAACCATCGGCCAGCCGCCCGTACAGCTGCGCAACCACCGTCCGCAGCTGCGCATCGACCGATTCGGCCGCCAGCCGCGCCTGCTGCTCCGGCTGCGCACGCCGCGCCGCCTCCCGCAGCCGCTCCCCCGTCACCGCATGATCGCTGGCGACAATCTTCTCAGCCAGCTCTGCAAGCGTCCGCAACGCCCGCCCCGTCACCCGCGGCGCGCCCAGCACGTCACGCACCATCGGCGCGTAGTCGTCAAGGTCGAACCGCCGGCGGCGCGAGTCGCCGTACTCCAGGTGCCGGACCTCGGCCACGGCCCGGGCAACCTCGTCGAGCTGCTCCACCCACAATTGGGAACCCCGCAGCGCGTCCCGGACCGCGGAAACCTCCCGCTCGACGTACGCCTCGTCGAACACGGCCGCGGACGGGGCGTTGCGGCGGGCCCGCTCGGCCAGCTCGGCCACGTCCTCCCCCTGGTTCGCGGCGACCAACTCGGCCAACGCGCCAACATGATCCGCGTCGACCAGCGTCGCGGAGGGGTCCACCACCTGCCGCACCGCCGGCAACAGCTCGGCCGCCGCCAGCGGACCCCGCTGTCCGATGTGTGGGAAGGCACGGCGCGCCCACTGCACCACACCCCACAGACCGATCAACCGCTGCTGATCCGCCCGGGGGTGGGGCCCCGCCCCGTAGATCTCCTGGTAGAGCTGGGTCACCTCAACCGTCTGGTCAACGGCAGCGCCTCTACTGCGCCAGTCCGGGCCCTCGACCACACGGGCGATCTCGCCCAACGCCCCGTCGGCGAACGCCAGCCGCAACCGCGCCCACACCCAACGCCGCTCAACCTCATCCGAGGTAACACGATCATGCACGGAACGTGTCACCTCGTCGGGTCTGTCCAGCATGGACCGGAACTGGTGGCCTTCCGGCTTCGTCACATCGACGTCGATGCCCGGATCCCACCGGAACGCGTACCGGTGGAACACCGCCGGCGCCAGTCGCACCTCGCCCGGAATCTCGCTCACCTCAGTGCGGTAGTCGCTCAGCGCGGTAACCACCAACGACGCATCCCGATGAACCGTGGCCCGCCGCGGCAGATGGATCGTCACCCCCCGGCCGTGCGATTCCCAGAGCCGGTCCCTTCGCAGCGCCGCCGTCATTCCGAGCCCGGCCCGCAGCACCACCTCACCAACGCGGCGAACCGCCTCCCGTACCTCGGCCAGACTCGCCGCGGCGATATGCAGCGTGTGACCCGACAGGTGAGCCGACTCGGCCAGGACCAGATCAGCCTTCTTCTCGTGCCGGTCACGGGCCGCCCGCCCCTGGACACGCTGCTGCGCCTTCAGCGTGGCCGACATGGCAGCCGCGATCTCCTCAGGCGTGCCGTCCTGCCGAGTTTGAAGGTGGAGCCGTACGTCAGGCCCGACGCTTGCGGCGCGCTGCTCGTTCTCCGGCACCTCGGCAGGCCGAGCCAGCACGATCGGCACCACCGTCGCCTGGTCAAGACGGCTGATGGCCGCCGCCTCATCGGCCACGGCCGGCACCAGCCGATCCGCCACCTCGGGAAGCTGCGCCGCCGGGCTCATCGCGGTGTAGTAGTCATGCCCGCGGACCAGGTACCGGCGCGCCTCCGCGTCCGACCCGATGTCCCGCGTGCCTCCCTCGGGCCCGAGTACGGTCAGCGGCAGGCCGAACTCGATCGCGGCGACCTCCACCACCGTGTCGAGCACCACCGTGTCGAGGATCGGATCGCTGCCGGTGACGAACCCAGACCTGACCGAGTCCACCAGCCTGCCGTACTGTTCCGACAGGTCACGGTCACGGTCAAAGTCGAACATCTCCCGGTACCGGCTCTCGGGCCGGACGAGGTCCGCCGCGAGCGCGTCCGCGACGGCATCGCGCAGCGTCTGCGGGTGCACCTCCGCGTCGGCCGCCAACCCCAGCGCCGCGCGCATCCGAGCCTGACCAACCTCGATCAGACTCGTCCAGGCGCTGTCCCACCCAGCAGTGGCCGGCTCGCGTACCAGGCCGAGTCCGGTCAGCGGATCGGCCGGCGACGGTCCGCTCGGTACGGGATCCGCCGCCAGCACATGCCGGGCCGTCGCGTGGTCCGTGCCGTCCGGCACCGGTACGCCATCTCCCGTCACCGCGCTCCGTTCGCCGCGGACGTGCCCGGCCGGCACCTGCTCGTCGACGCTTTGCTCGTCGACGCCTTGCTCGTCGACGTTCTGATCGTTGCCGCCTTGCTCGTCAACGCCTTGCTCATCAACGCCTTGCTCATCAACGCCTTGCACGTCAACGCTCTGCTCACTGCCGCCTTGCTCGTCCACCACCTGCTCGGTAGGCACTGCTGACGAGCCGCCCGCAAAGCGCTGGTCGAGGAACGAGTCGAACCGGCTGGGCGCATTCTCGTCGACGAGGCCGTGCGCCAGCCGCCGTACCGGCTCCGCTGGTGCGGTACCGAAAATCGCCGCCTGGTCGGCATCATCACTGGTCTCCAGGAGCGTTGCCACCGCGTGCTGGTCCTCAGGGGTACCGTGCTCAGGAAGCAGGTGGATCAGCCCCACCCTCTCCGCGGTAGTCAACTCCGCCTGCGGATCGCCGGACCGGTACCGCAGCACCGCCTCCCGCGGATCGCTGCCGAGATCTTCGGCCTCAGCCCGCGCGACGGGGGACACAGCCCGCTGGTTCGGCACCGTCTCCGCCGCGCCCGGCTGCTGCGGCACCAACGCCAGCGCATCCATACCCGGCACCGGCTCCACCGCGCCCGGCTGCGCGACCGGGTCCACCGGCCCTGTGCGGGCCGCTGACCGCCGCTGCGGGGCCGACCGTGACACCTCTGCCCCCGCCCCACTCGGTGGGGTGTCGGGGACATCTAGGGGACGCGACGACGCCGCGGTGGCACGCTCCACCTGCGCCGGCACCCCCACCGCAGCCTGCGACAGTACCGCCTGCGGCCCGGCCTGCTGCGACCCGGCCTGTTGCGGCGTGGCCCCGGCCGGAACCGTCTCAGGGCTACCCGGCCGCGATGGTGTCGCCGGCTCACCTTGCCGCCCACCCTGCTGACCCGGCGGCACCGCCGGGGGTGCGATCTCCGCCGACCGCTGCGACATCTCCGAGA
>CBIHNN010000166.1:0-5295 GCA_966211315.1 uncultured Micromonosporaceae bacterium
GCCATCACCCACAGCCACCCACGGCTACGCCATGGAGTGGCCCTGAATGTTTACCTAACATCGGGAGTCCCTGCGTAACAGTGCACAGGTAACAGAGACCGGCGCCGACTCCAAGAGCATCTGGTGTCCCGCGACGGCGACAACCCAGCCGCCCGCGCGATCTGCCTGATGGACCACCCTGGGTCTTCGCGGAAGGCCAGGGGCCCAGCGACGGGTCGATCTGCGATGCTCGATGAGAGTACGAGACGTCGATCCGCGGACAGTCGAAAGCAGCGGAGACAAGCCCCAAGCCAAAGGGGCAGTCGCCAGCAGACGTGTGGAGCGGCGCAACCGAAGCGTCATCCGGACCGTGGAACAACCGGCCGACGTGAGGTGTGAGCCTGCTCAGGAGGGTCACTCGTGACCGCAGAAATGGCCCCATGCACGATCACTGCCCCGCCCAAATCTGGGGCTGTTGACGGGGCGCTGCCGCCCCGACCAATCCAGCATGGTATTTCACCTTACTCAAGACGAAGGAAATTCAATCTGCGTGGGCATCGGCTATGCGAGTAGCTCCTTGCTCCCTTGGAAAAGTAGTCAAGAAGGGTAGTCAGGAAGGGCTATGTTCAACTTTATGACTGGAAGAGCGGCTAGGACTATCGCCGCACTAGCATCGGCCGCCATGATATCGATGGCGCCGCCTGCTGCTTCACCCGCAAGTGCGGGCGTTCGCGGGACGCTGCCGACACCCAACGGTCCGTTGCACGACAGATTCCGTGGTGTCGACCCAACCGCAGACCAGATTGCGAAGCTGTCCGCTGAACAGCGCAAAGCGGTAGTGGTTGGCCTCCGCAAAGAACGGACCGGAATCACGCCCGATCAGCTCAACGAACTTCGCGCGGCCGGCACCATAGCCACGGCCAGCTGCGGCTACTACAACGACAACATCTATGCCTGGAATGGCACCGACGACATCTGGCGATGGTCCGAACGCGTCGACTGGTGCTGGAACGGATCACAGGTCACGAGCATCTCACCGGCACAGATTAGCGCCTACGTATACGGGTGGGCAGCCGCCCTAGGCTGGTCTTACGGCGGAACCGTCGACAAGTCGCAGTGGGACTACTACGGCGATAAGTGGGTGTACCGCAGCTATGCGCAAGGCAAGTTTGATTACTGCCCGCCGCGGATCATCTGCATCCAGCACATGTACCCCTACGAGTACGTTGACGCCTACGGTAACGGCCGCGCCACGACCGCTGCCTGGGGTGGCGCAAACCACACCTGATCCCGTACTGGTGACTCACTGGCGAGAGGACTCTCCCTTTTGCATGTCTCCCGCCAGCGGCCCCGTGGGTTTGGCTAGCCGAGGCTCGACGGTCGTGGTCGGGGTTCGGTTGGGACGGGGTGATCACCGGTGATCCCCCTGGCCATGCCGAGGTACACGGCTGCAAGGCAGACGAGGACGATTAGTGTGATCACGATCGTGATCGCGACGCGGGCGCGGCGGCTGCCGCCCCCGCCCGGTGCGGTGCTGGACGGCTCCCCCGCCATCGCCTCGTGCGCGATGCTCTGCGGATCACCGAGACGGTCAAGGATGATCCGAACGCCAGCCTCCGTCTCCGGGTTTAGATCCGCACGTACAACCGCGATGTGTTCACGCAGGTCGGTCAGTAGGTCTTCACGTCGGCTCGGTGCCAGAGCGGCGGTGGCGCGGCGCACGGCGTCGAGGTACCCCTCGATAAGCTGGTTGTTGCGCTCAGTTACGTCGGTCATGATTGCTCCGTCCCGACCGTGCGGTCGACGGCGTTGCGGAAGGCCACCCACTCGGACTTGAAGTGTGCGAGAGCGGCGTGGCCGTCATTGGTGAGCGTGTAGTAGCGCCGGGGCGGGCCAGCGGCGGACTCTTGCCACGTGGTGGCGACCCAGCCCGTATTCCGTAGCCGGGACAGGAGCGGGTAGAGAGTCCCCTCACTAGTCGCCAACGCCAGTTCGGCGCCGAGTTTCCGCACCAGTTCAACCCCGTAGCGCTGGCCGTCGGCCAGCAGTGCGAGCACGCAGAACTCGAGGGTTCCGCGGCGCAGAGCGGTGGCGAGGCTGGGCGTGCGATCCACAACAAGAGCATACCTTGTTACACAAGGAACCTTCAACCACACTGTAGTCGCCCATCGGCCAATCCGAGATCTGCTTCGGCATCACTCGACTGCTCGGCTTCGACCTGGCGCCCTCCCACGGAAAACGCCGGTCTCCGGGTAGGTGTTGCGCTCGCCGATCGTGCCGTCCCTGCTCGTGGACGTAGTGCTCCACGCCGCGCTCGATCGCCATGTCCTTGCCGGTAGCCTGGGCCTCAGCCTTGGTGGGTGCGGTGTTAGAGGCGCGCTGGTTGCCCTCCACCTTGTTGACCCACTTGTCGCCCTGCTTGCTGGTGTGGATGTCTCCGGTCGCCATGCGGTCCTCCCGTGGTCGGTAAGTACCTCGCCTATCCCGCAAATGCTGACATTGAGGTACGACACAACTGGGCGGTGCGGGTCCTGGGTCAGTCGGAGGTCCGGCTGCGGCGGTAGTCGCGCAGCTCGGTGGTGACCGGCTCGGCGGCGGGCAGCTGGTCGAGCAACTGGTCGACGCGGTGCTGCACCCGGGCGGAGTCGATCGCGGCGGCCGCGTCGATCGCGGCGCGGGCGGTGACGGCGGCCTCGTCCAAGCGGCCGCCGCGCAGCTGCACCTCGGCGAGGCGGGTCAGGTACAGGTTGCGGTCGCGGGCGGCGTCGCCGTCCAGGGTGGCCAGCCCGGCGGTCAGGGTCCGCTCGGCGGCGTCCAGGTCGCCGATCTCCAGCAGGGCGGTCCCGGCCTCGGCGGTCAGCGACGGCTGCGGCATCCAGTACACCCATCCCGGATCGTCGCCGGGCACCCGGCGCTGCCACAGGTCGTCGGCCTGGTTCAGGGTGGCGGCCGCGGCCTTGGCGTCGCCGGCGACGGCGTGCCCGCGGACCGCCCACGTGTCGAGCATGGCGAGCACCGTGCGGGCGGCCGGGTCGACGTGGCGGCGGGCGACGTCCAGCAGTCCGACGGCAGTCGGCGCTCGCCGGAGTCCACGGCGCGGCAGTCGACTCGTCACCGGCGGCAAGGATCAGCCACCCGGGCCACCCGAGCGCGTCGACCTGGGCGTGCTCGACACCGAGGGCGTCGGCGAGCGCCAGCTGCGCCGCGCGTTCCGGGGTCGCGGTGCCGTGCTCCCACCGCCACACCTTCTGCCGCCACGCGCGCATGTTGAGCCCGGAGTGCTCCTGCACCAGGGCGGCGACGTCGGCCAGCGTCCACCCGTGCAGCTGGCGCACGGCAGTCAGCGGGTGGGCGATCAGGTCGTCAGCACTGGTCATCGGTGACCCGTCTGTGCGGCGGACGAGGCTACAGCGAGGCTACAGCCGAGCCGTTCCATAGGTGACAGTGCGCGCCGAGACTGACACCCGTGGACATCGACGCCCTGGACGTCTCGGTGGCCGGTGAGGTGCCCTTCGACCCGCCGGCTGGCTGCACCCGGCCGTTGACGTGGCTGCTGGTGCGGATGCTGCTCGACGTGCACCTGCGCGCCTCCGACGGGCTGTGCCACTTGTGCCGCCCGGCCGAGCTGTTCCCGTGCCCCGCCCGGCGGCTCACCGCAGCTGGGCTGCGCGCCGCGTGCGCCGGGATGACCCGGACCGAGGAGACGCGGTCGTGTTCAACGATCGGTGGTGGTGCGGGCCTCCTTGCGTTCGATCCAGTCCTCGGCGCAGGTCTTGTGGCAGGCGGCGCCGGTGGGGCTGACCATGACGGCGGGCCGTGCGCAGATCGCGCAGGGCTGCGCCGTGGCGGCGACGCTGCCGCCCTTGCTCCAGTCCAGGACCACCCGGCCCCGCCACCGCGGCGCAGCCATCGGCGGTTACCGCCCTGGCCCATGCCACACGCGGGGTTGAGGAAGATCGGTACAGCGGTTAGCGGTAGCGATGATCTTGTCCGTTAGCCGAACCCGCAACGGACAGCCACGTCTGCACCCCGCGAAAGCCGCTGATTATCACGGCGGCCGGCGGCCGGCGGCCGACCGGCACATACCGCGCTGCTCGGTTCGGTCATCGCCTTCGCGGTGCGGCGCACCCTGCGGCCGCTGGCCGGATGGGCGGCGGGCGTAGCCGCGTACTTGCTGCTCATCGGCCTGGTTGCCCGCTCGATGACGGACTTTCTGGCCGCCAACCCGCAGTTCGCCGCGATGGCGGCGCAGGCCGGCTTCGCGCTCGGCACGATCGAGGGCTACGCGGCGACGCTGTTCGCGCTGCCCGCCATACCGGTCGGAATCTTCGTTGCCGCCCGGCTGGAAGCCTTGGCCGCGGACGAGACCTCCCGGCGGCTGGCCCTGCTGCTCGCCGCACCGGTGACCCGGGCCAGGCTGCTGAGCGCCGAAGCGGCCGCCGCGACCGGCGCCGCACTGGTCCTGATCACCGTGGCCGGCGTCGCAGTCTGGGCAGGTTCGGCCACCATCGGGGCGGGCCTCGACCTGGGCGACGCCCTCGCCGGCGCCCTCAACGTCGTGCCGGTCGTGCTGCTCTGCCTGGGCGCCGCAGTCCTGGCCCTGGGCTGGGTGCCCCGCGCCGTCGCGGCGATCGGCGCCCTTCCCACCGCCGGGGGATTCCTGTGGCAGGTCATCGCCGACAGCATCCAGGCACCCGCCTGGATCGGTGCCGTGTCGCCGTTCGCGCACCTGCCCGCCGTACCAGCCACCGCGCCGGACTGGCTCGCCGCCGTCGTCATGACCTCCCTGGGCGCCGTAGGCGTCGCCGTCGGCATAGTCGGCTACCGCCGCCGCGACCTGCATGCCTGAAGCAGCCCCACCAGGAGCTCCGCCCAAGTCGACGCCATCAGGTCATGACCCAGCCCGGGCCGGTGCCGCTGCCGCCGCCGCGGACCCTGCCCATCACGCGGACGCCGCTCGCTGCACCGCCCGGTCGACGGTGCGCCGGTATGTGGCGCTGCGCGGCGCCGGTGGTGGGGACCCGTTACTGGTGCGCACGGCGCCGCGGCCGAAGCTGATCGACGCGTTCCTGCCGAAGGTGGAAGAGCTCGCCGACGCCGGCCGCTTCGCCACCCGGACGCAGGCCCGGACCGCGGTCGCCGGCTTCATCGACGAGTACAACAACGATCGGCGGCACTCGACAGCGGGCCGCCTGCCACCGGCGGTCTACGAGGCCCAGATCCGCACCGAGCGGGCGGCGTGAGAAACAACAGAACAAGGTGGTGCTAGCGGACGCTGAAAAATCCTTGTTGGCGGACAGTTGAGTCCCTGCTCGC
>CBIHNN010000167.1:0-4887 GCA_966211315.1 uncultured Micromonosporaceae bacterium
TACAAATACTCGGACTTGCCTAGAACGGACATATCCCGACCTTGCGAACGCCCTGAGGAGCAGAAGGGCCGCTCTCCTGCCGACGTGCACACCTGGTGGGAAGGACTGAGCCGCGATCAGCAGAACCAGGCGATCCGCGACTTCCCGCAACTGGTCGGCTGGCTCGACGGCGTCCCTGCCATCGACCGAGACAAGGCCAACCGCACCTATCTCGCGGCGGAGAAGCAGCGCCTGCACCCAGCGTTGAAGGCTTCGGCGCCAACCGATTCGCTGTCGACACGAGCGGCCACTCGGACTACTGGAACAACAACAGCGAGAGCCTCACGAATCAAGCTCGCATCCTGGTCGGCGCCTACGACAAGACCACCCTTGACAAAGGCGGTCAAGCACCGCCGGAGATGCCATGATTCGACGCCGAACCACCCACGCCGTCACCTGGCTGACGGCATCCGCCATCATGCTTGCGGGCTGCACAGGAGCGAACGTGGACGAGAAGACCGAAACCGAAGCCAAAGCACTCGTGCAGCAGTACGCCGACCAGGTCTCCGCCCTGATCGGCAGCCGGTTGGAGGAACCCACCCTCAGCTCGTCCGCCTGCAGCGGCAAGGGCGGTGAGAGCGACCGTCAGATCTTCAGCATCCAAGGCGCCTACCAGATCGCTGTTCCCACCGAGCAGCAGACCGCCACGTTCAACCGCGTACGCGACGCCTGGAAAGCCAACGGCTACACCATCACCGACGACCGAACCATCAAGACCAACGACGGCGTCCTCGCCGCCAAGACCCCCGACGGCGTCGACATCGACATCGAGACCACCCGCCCGCCAACTGCGGTCGCCCTGCTCATCCACTCCCCCTGCTTCAAATCACCAACTCCACGCGACTGACATACATCGGCACGACCGCCGTACGGTCCTCCGCCTACGACATACGGCTTTGCGATGGGGTGGCACGTGGGATCGAGCGTCTCCGCAGCGACTTGGCAGCCTCCAGGGCGGCGCGTGACCACGCACGACGTCGGCCGCGTAACCGCAGGTTGCCGTGTCGAGGGCGTCGCCGTCGACCGCTTGCAGGACCCGCCGGAACGTGCGTTCCCTGGGCACCAGATAGCGGCCGGTCAGCGGGTTGCGGCGAGCGCCGAGGCGGTGCAGGACGTCTTGCGGGGTCCGGGCCGCCCACTGCCGGATCGCGGTCGGGCCGTCGTTGCCGGTGACAAGGGTGGCGCACGCGGTCAGTACCAGGATTACCAGCAGCGGATGGCGTAGCCCGCGCAGCCGGCGCGGGTCAGGCACCTGAGCCAGCCGTGCCACCAGCGGTGACACCACCGCCAGCGGATCGACCGGGGCCGGATCCGCCGCGAAACCACTAACGACCCGGGATGCCGACCTCGATAGACACCGTCCCCAGGCCGTCACCCGACGCGGGGTAGGCGCGGACGCTCAGCCGTTCCATGGCGCCGACCAGGGTCATGGCGGAGAGTGCCTCGCCGACGAGAAGCCATCCTCGCACGCCACCTTGGTCGGCGGCCAGGACACCGCGCAGGACATCCCGGCGTCCGCCCGGCGACTCCAGCCGCAGTCGAGCGCCGCACTCCATGGCGGCCCGCTGCAGGGCATCGACCGCCTGGCTCGTGACGGCCGGTTGTCCGGGCCGCGCGGAGGGCAGCGGCAGCGAGATGACCTGGTAAGCGCGGACCTGTTCCGGAGTGGGTTCGGCGAACCCGGTGACGTGCACGCCGGCGATCGGCTTTCCGGCGGAGATGTCGGTGAATCGTTCACAGGCGGCCACCGCGCCCTGTCCGGCCAATGCGACGAGCGCATGGTGCAGTGCCGAACCTCCGTCGATCACCATCATCGGCTCCGGCGGCTCGACGCGGAGCGCCAGCTCCGCGCGGTCGCCGGCGACCCGCCAACGCAGGGCATGGAAGCGAACGAGGGACGGGGCCTTGGCGGCCGCGGCGGCGGCACGGGCGAGTGCCTGCTGAGCGGGGCTGTTGCGAGAGGCCGCCCGGTCCGGGAAAACGATCGTCGACACCTGACAAGCTTCTGGCGTCGCCGCCCGCCGGGCGTAGGGTCGTTGGTCCCGCTCAGCCCGGGATCTTCGGTCCGTCCAATGGCATGCTCCAGATGACCACAGTGCCGTGCGGTTCGACGGCCTCGACGACGCAGATGCCGCCGTGCTCCTCGGCGCGGCGCTGCATGTTACGCACCCCTCCGACGCTGCGCACGTTCGCCGCGACGCCGATCCCGTCGTCCGCGACCCGCACGGTCAGGACACCGGCGAGGGCGGTGACCTCGACGGTGACGGCGCTCGCCCGGGCATGGCGGGCCGCGTTCGACAACGCCTCCCGCACAACGGCGACGACCGTCGGCTGGACGGAGTCCGGAACGGCACTGTCGATCGGGCCGTCCGTGATGAGCTGCGGCCGGAAACCCAGCGGCCCACCGGCCTCCTCCACCAGCGAACGGATCTCGCTGCGCAGCCCGCCCGCAGCTGGGGTCCGCAGCTCGAAGATGGCCCCGCGGATGTCCCGGATCGTGGTGTCGAGATGGTCCACGACGGTATCGATGCGGTCCCGGGTCTGCGGGCGCAAACCGTGCGACGCCAGCCCCTGCAACTGCATGCCGGCGGCGAACAGGCGCTGGATGACGACGTCATGCAGGTCCCGGGCGATCCGTTCCCGGTCCCCCAGGACGGCCAACATCTCCCGCTCCTCCTGGGCGCGGGACCGTTCGAGGGCGAGCGCGGCCTGGCCGGCGAACGTCTCGATCATCGCAACGTCCGGACCTTCGGCGATCATGGTGCCGCCGGGCCGGTACGCGACGACGAGCGCACCCACGGTGTCACCGTTGGCGATGAGCGGCACGAGCAGCGCAGGACCCGTCTGTAGCGGTAACGCCCACTCCGCGACGCCGCCGAGATCCTCCACCATCGCAACGTGCCGATTCCGGACGACATCGCCTAACTCACCCGAAGCGGCCTCGACGAGCGTTCCGGCGAGCTTGTCCGGCACGTTACCGGCGGCGACCTCCACCACCAGGTCGGTGTCGCCCGTGGTGATCAGGACGAGCGTCAGGTCGGACCCGGCGACCTCGCACGCCCGCTCGGCGACCAGCCGCAGCGCCTCGGCCCGGTTGATCTCGCCCAGCAGCACACCGGTGATCTCCCCGGCCGCCTCCAGCCAGCGCTGACGGCGGCGCATCTGGTCGTACAGGCGGGCGTTCTCGATCGCCGCACCGGCCGCGACGGACAGCGCCCGCATGAGTTCCTCGTCGTCGTCGGTGAACTGGCCGCCACCGTCCTTCTCCGCGAGATACAGGTTGCCGAAGACCTGGTCGCGGATGCGAACCGGGACACCGAGGAAGCTGCGCATCATCGGGTGGTGGTCTGGGAACCCGTACGCCCGGGGGTGCGCGGTGATGTCCGGCAACCGGATCGGGCGCGGGTCTTCGATCAGCAGGCCGAGGACGCCATGGCCGTGCGGCAGCTCGCCGATCAGGCGGTGGTTCTCCTCGCTGAGACCGTGCGTGACGAAGTCCGTCAACGTCCGGTCCGGGCCGACGACGCCGAGGGCACCGTAGCGGGCGTCCGTGAGCCGGCAGGCGGCCACGACGATCCGGTGCAGGGTGCTGTGCAGGTCCAGGTCGGTGCCGATGCCGACGACCGCGTCGAGCAGGGCCCGCAACCGCTCGCGGCTGGCCGAGATCTCGCCCACCCGGTCGAGCAGTTCCTGCAGCAGTTCGTCGAGCCGGATCCGCGACAGCGGAGACAACGGCAGCGACGGAGCCGGCCAGCCTGCTTCCTCGGACATGAGTCCAACCTATCGGGGACCCGGGCGCACCGAAAAGAGTCCGGAACACGACGGCCGGGACCGGTGCCGCCGACCTACCCCCTCAACCGGCACGGCAGATCAAACGGGGAATCGTGGTCCGCGAACCGCTCCATCGGACCCTTTTTCGGAACGGTGCCGAAAGTCCCTGGTGGTGTGGTCGGGCGGCCCTGCCCTCGGTCCGGGCTCCGGCGGTCTGATGAAGCGGACAACGAGAAACGCGAAAGGAACGTGAACGTCATGACCGCGACGATCGGCCGCACCAACCACCAGAACACATTCGCCCGGACGATCCTGCCGCCGGTCACCGAGAGCCGCCGCGAGAAGGCCGTCGACTACACCCTCGCCGGGCTGCGTCTCGCCCTCGGCTGGGTCTTCCTCTGGGCGTTCCTCGACAAGATGTTCGGCTGGGGCTTCGCCACCCCCGCCAAGGGCGCCTGGATCAACGGCGGAAGCCCCACCAAGGGGTTCCTCGGCAACGCCGTCCAGGGCCCGTTCGCCGACTTCTACAAGAGCTTCTCCGGTGCGGCCTGGGCGGACTGGCTGTTCATGATCGGCCTTGCCGCCATCGGTACCGCACTGATCCTGGGCGTCGGGATGCGCATCGCCGCCGCCGCCGGTGGCGTTCTGCTGGTCCTGATGTGGAGCGCCGTGCTGCCCCCGGAGAACAACCCCTTCATGGACGACCACCTCGTCTACGCCGGTGTCCTCGTCCTGCTCGCGCTGACCGCGGCCGGCAACACCCTCGGCCTCGGCAAGCTCTGGGCCCGTACCCCGCTGGTCGAGCGCCTGCCCATCCTCAAGTAGGCCCTCCCCTGCCGTGGGGGCCGGGCCCGCGCCCCGGGGGCGGGGGGCCCGGCCCCGGCCGGCCGGCGCGCGCCCCCCCCCCCCCCCCCCCCCCCGCGGCGGGGGGGGGGGGGGGGGGGGGGGCCGGCGGGCGGGGGGGGGGGGGTGGTCGGCGCGGGAGGGGGGGGGGCACCGCCGGTCCTGCTGGGTGGGTGATCGCGAAAAAAAAAAACGCGGCCGGGGCCGCTCTTTCTTCCATGGGTGACGCTGACT
>CBIHNN010000168.1:0-4818 GCA_966211315.1 uncultured Micromonosporaceae bacterium
CGTGACTACCCCACAACCGGCCATCCGGTCATATCTCGACCTTGCGAACGCCCTGTTCTGCTCCTGGAGTCCGGCGGCGGTCAGGGCTGGGCCGCTGGAGGCTCCGAATCCCGTCTGTATGTCGGGCAGGTTCTCGTTGATCGCCGAGGCCGTTTTCTGATCGGACTCGGCCGCCCGGTCGAGGATGCCGTCGAGCTGGTGCACGTACGACGTGATGGCCTGGGCCAGGTACCGGCCCTCTGAGGAGTCCAGGAGGAGGTGGGCCGAGGCGGACACCGTTCCGGCGGCCAGGTTCACGACGTATCCCGCGGCAGTCGCCTCGCTCATGATCGAGTCCAGCATGTGCTTGAGGCTGCGAATCGTGTCGGCGTGTTCGCGTAGCGCCCGGCTGATGCGTTGGCACGGTTCGTGGCTGTTGCTGGCTTCGGCGCGTACCTCGGCGGTTTTCTGGCGTGCCGCCTGGGCCGCGGTTCCGTCCGGCCACACCTATTCCAAGTCGCGGGTGCCCCCGATCAGCTCCTCCAAGGAGTTGTCCAAGTCCTGTGCCATGCGGCCCCAGTTGTCGGCGGCGACGGCGAATGCTTCGGGGTCGGTGTCATGCAGCAGCTGCAGGGTGATGCCGCTCATCGACCCGCCTGCTGCTGGAAGCCGTGCGCGGGATGTCCCGCGGGGATGCCGTTGCCGGCCGCGGTGATGCTCTGCGCGGCGTTGGAGTCGGTACTCGCGCATTCTCGGGCCGCGGTGGTCATCCCGGCTCCGAGCGTGCGGATTTCGGCCGACAAGCTACCCATGAACGTGGACCAGGTTTCGACTGCCCTTACAGCGGCCGCTGCGCACGCCCATCCTCCCCGCGCCGCAGGCACGCTCAGCCCGCCGCTGTGAGACGCGAAGGCCTGCTGGAACGACGAAGCCGCATGATCCACCGAGGAACCGACTTTCGTCAGCCCGGGTATGTCGACCTGTCCAGTTGAATAGGTCATGCCGCAACCCCCACTCGCCGCCGACCCAAGTAGGCGAATGTACAACATCCTCAACGCGTGCGCGGTCCCGCATGAACCAGCAGAAGCGAACAGTCAGGGATGAGAGCGATCGACCGCGTCTCGACCTCGGCAAGGCTCCAGCACGGAAACACTGGCTCAGCGCCCGCGTAGGCATCATGCGCGTGAGTGACGACCTGGCTGGGTGGGGCAGCGACCAGCCGACGATGCGGCTGCCGGCAAGATGTTCGAGGAGTTGTACGGCACGTACCTCAACGGCGAGGGAGACGCCCCAACGCCCCGAATCGCCGCCTTCGTGGATGCCTGCTCAACCGCTGGGTTGATCTCACACTGGACGACGAAGAGGACGTCAGTCCCTTCTCGGCTCGGCCACTGAGGAATGAGGCATCTGGCCCCATCATCTACTTCGCCCTCCGCTACAGCCGGGCAGAGGAGGTCGCGGGCGCTGCTGCCAGATGGTCGCGGACCGCGGGCTTGTCTGCTGCGATCCGCAGTGGAACAGGTTGCGACCCGTTGAAGGCGAGGCGCCGAGTGACTGACTCGAATCGGTGCGTGAGTCCGGGTCGGACAGGGCGTACCAGATGATCGTGAGGACGGAGTTGCCGACCGCGACGATGGCCCGTTTCTTGCCGCGTCGCCGGGCCAGGCGGCGGTGGCGGTCGCTGAGGAAGGTGTCCGTGCGGGCCAGTCCGGTGACGATCTCGCCGAGGGCATCGGCGAGCCATGGGGTTGCCTTTGCCGGTGGACGCGGTCTTGGCGCGGCCGGCTGACTGTTTGTCGATGGGGGGGCAACCTGGCCCAGGGCACCAGATGCGCCGCGGTGGGGAACGCGGTCATCCTCACGCCGATCTCGGCGACGAGTTCCTGGGCCGAGCGCTGTCCGATGCCGGGGATCTCATCAAGCCGCACGACGGCGTCGGCGAACGGGGTGATCAGCTCGTCGATGGACACGTCGAGGGCGGCGATGTCGGTGGTGAGAGTGTCGATGCGGCGCAGCATGGCCGCGCAGAGGAAGCGTGGTGGTTGTCGAAGTAGCCGGTCAATGCCTGGCGCAACGGGGGCGGCTTGACCCTGATTCCCAGTCGGGCAGCGGTTCGCGGGTGCGAGGGTCGACGAAGCGTTCCGCGTCGGGGTCCCATGCGGGTGGGGCGGTGACTGGGTAGCGGGGCTGACTGGGTAGCGGGGCTGACTTGGTGGTAGGTGGCGGCGGCGACCTGGCGCCACAGTCTGCGGGCAGGGTGCCGCGCGGACGGCGAAGTGGTGTGCGGTGCCAGACGCCGTTGCACCTCGACCGCGCGGGCGTACTGGACTTCCAACCGGCGGCGCAGGTTCTGCCAGAACGGGCAGGCACGAGCGTGTTGAGGCTGACCGGTCGAGCACGGCGGCGAAGTGGATCGCATCCAGCGCCGCCCGCCGTAGTCGTGGGTCGCCGGGTCGATCGGGGGGCCGATGAGATCGTCGCGTTCGCCGTGCCGTTGCCCGCATCCGCAGGGGCACCAGACACGGCCGCGCGGGGGAGTGCGCCGGGCCGGCTGTGGGGATAAAGAGATCCTGATGGGCTGGTACGTCGCCGACGAGGGCGCCGTCCGATCAAAGGGCACGATGTACTTTGTGCTCCACCCAGCACGGCAGCCACATGACCGGCCGCTGGGTCGGTCTGAGCTACGACGGCCCATCGTCACCGGGTGGGCCGCGTTCGCCGAAGCCGAAGATCAGGCGGCTTCCCTGGTCAATGAACTAGAGGAGAAGGAGACCCGGCGGTATGAGCACCGACGGCATCTGCGAGGTCGTGATCACTGGTCCCGACGCCGAATGGCTCGCGGGCTTCACCCGCAGGCTGGTAGAGGCACGCCTCGCGGCCTGCGGCCAGAACATCAGTAACATCCGCTCGATCTACCGTTGGCAAGGCACCATCGACGACGAACCCGAGGCGCGGGTAGGTCTGCACACCCGGGTCAGCCTGGTCCCGCGGATCGTGGAACAAGCGGACGCCGAGCACCCGTACGACGTGCCCTGCGTCATCGCGTTCCCTGTCGTGGCCGGCAACCCCGCGTACGCCAAGTGGGTTCTCGAGTCCACCACCGAAGGCGTAGCTGCCGGCGAGTGACCGCTGCCTCTCTCAAGCGGTTGGTGCCTTCTCACCCGGCGTTGGTGATCCGGTGTGCAGGAACGCGAGGATCCGCGGTAACAGGTCTCGATCCTGGTGCGACCACCAGACCGCTCAGCCTGCCGGTGCCGTCCAGCGCGGACAGCAGGGTTTCCTCAAACGTCGCCGTCCCGCCCAGGTCGAGCACGGCGGAGGCGAGCAGGTCCGGGTCGACCAGCGCGGCGTGACACCTGAAGGCGACCGTGCCGAGCTGTACGGCGCTGTCGTCGCTGTGACGGGCCAGGGCGGCGATGTCGTCGTAGTGCCTCCACTCCGCCAGCGCCGCCCGTGTCCGGCCGGTCACTTCAGAGAACCCCTTCCTCTGAAGGGACGACCCGACCTAAGCCACTGCCTGCCACCCGGCAGAGGCAGGGGCGCCGGCCCGATCGGCCACGTCGTCCACGGCGGATCGCTGAACAGCCGTTTCGCCGCCCCGGTCGCGGTATCGGCGACGTCCTCGACCGTGTTCGCCACCGTGTGCGCGGTCTCGCCGAACCAGCCCGATACGCCTGCGCCGCGGCCGACACCCACCGCGCCGCCTGCCCCAACCGCTGACGCTCATCGGCGTGCTCGCGAACCGCGGTGGCGTGCTGCTGCAGCCCGGCCGCCAATCGGTCCAACGCGTCCGGATCCCCGTACGCCGCCGCTCGACCTTCCCCGTCGCGCCGTCGGCGCTGCCTTCCTCGTGATGTCGGCGCCGCCGCCGAAACCTTGCCGTGCGCGTGTCAGTACGGGCGCCGGGTGCTTGACCGCCGCGACAGCACCACGAACGCGATCACCAGGGCGATGACCAGCAGCACCACGACCGCCCCACCCGCCCACAGCAGCGGCGCCAGCGACCGGCCGGTCGGCGGGGCCTGCGGTCCTGCGGCCGCCCCGCCCGGATCGCCGGCCGGGGCCGGGGAGGCCGTCGCCTGCAACGGCGGCACGTCGGCGGTCAACGCGCCCATGATGTTGAGCATCCCGTAGCCGTACTCGTCGTCCCGACCGGGCGCACCCTTGTCGATCGCGGTGGCCTCCAGCCGGTGGATGACCTCGGCCGCCGACAGGTTCGGGAACTTCGCCCGCACCAAGGCCGCCGCCCCGGACACGATCGCCGTCGACTGACTCGTACCGAAACCGGTGTGGTAGCCGCCGTCGGTGTCCCGGTACGTCGAGGTGATGTCCACCCCGGGCGCGACCAGATCCACCTGCGGGCCCTTCACCGAGAAGTCGGTGACCCTACCGTCACGGTCGACCGAACCGACCGTCAACACCTCCGGATACGCCCCCGGAAACGTGTACTCGCGGTTCAGCGGCAGATTGCCCGCCCCGGCGATCAGGACGACGTCCGCGGCCTGCGCACGTTTGATCGCTTCATGGGTGCCAGCGTCATCCATCGTGCCAAATGACATGTTCATGACCTTGGCGCCGCTCTTGGCAGCCCAGTCGATGCCCTTCGTCTCTCCGCTAGCGCTGGCGAACTGGTTCAAGCCGATCTTGATAGGGAGGATCTTGGCCTCGGGGGCGATGCCGATGACACCGTCGGAGCCGTTGTGTCCCCGCGCGGCGATCAGTCCGGCCATCGCGGTGCCGTGACCACTCGGATCGTCCCTGCCGTCACCGGTAAATGTGGGAAAGGTGTCGAAGCCGGGTAGTACCGCGTCGCGCAGATCCGGATGGTCGGCCCACACG
>CBIHNN010000169.1:0-4650 GCA_966211315.1 uncultured Micromonosporaceae bacterium
GGCCCCAACCGCGTGGGGGGGGGGGGTTCCCCACCTCCACCTGTCCCCCCCGCCCGCGCCCCCGCCCCCCCCCCTGGGTGCGCGGCGGGGGCCGCCACCAGATCAGGAGCGGACGAGGCGCGCGATCGCGTTCGACGCTTCCTTGATCTTCGGCTCAGCCTCGCCCGCGGCCGCAGCCTGCACGACACAGTGCCGCAGGTGATCCTCCAGCAGCCCCACCGCGACCGCCTGCAACGCCTTCGTCGCCGCCGAGATCTGCGTCAGCACGTCGATGCAGTACGTGTCGTCGTCCACCATCCGCTGCAGGCCTCGGACCTGGCCCTCGATCCGCTTGAGGCGTGCCATGAGCGCCTGCTTGTCCGCGGAGTACCCGTGGGAGCCCGCTACGCTGTCAGCCATCCCCCAAGGATACCCCGGACCGGTATAGGTCGAGCGGCCGTCGGTCATCGGTTCGGCGCAGTCGGTACCCTGTGGCGCGTGAGCCCGCGACTGCCGCCTGCCGTCACCGGCATCGCGGGTCTGCGGTGGCTCGTGGTCGTGTTGACGGTGGCCGGCCTGGGGCTGCTCCAGGGCGGACACTGTACCGACGAGGGCCTGACGACGGGATTCGCCATGTCGGCCCCTCACCACAACACACACCTGTCGGCCGCGTCGGTCACGGTCGAACCGTCGGCGGAGCGCGATGGGCATGCCCACACCAGCCACTCACCCGGCACGAGCGCGGGGGCGTGCGTCGATCCGATGGCCGCCGTAACGGGTACCGGCCCGATTGTCGCCGCTGCCCTGCGTCAGGTCTCGGCTGGCCCGCGCCGCAGTCTTCGAGCACCGGCGCCGCTCATCGCCCGACCAGCCGTACGCGATGGACCGGGCCGCCTCACGGTCCTGCGCATCTAGGAGAGGCCGCGTCGCCGACGTCGACGTCGGCGGCTCGCCGCGACCGACGGCGTTCCTCCCTGCGAGAGGCGCCTCTCCGACATGCACACCGAGGACCTTCGTGAACCTTCTTGCTGTACTTGTCACCGGCCTGTTCGCCGGTGGTGTCTCCTGCGCCGCCGTTCAAGGCGGCCTGCTCGCCGGTCTCGTCATGCGCCAACGGCAGGCGGCCGGCCCTCCCACCGCAACGACGCCACCACCCAGACGATCGGCGCAGCGTCTCGCCGACGACCTGACCCCGGTTGGCGGGTTCATCGCCGGCAAGCTTCTCTCGCACACCGTGCTGGGGGCGCTGCTCGGCGCCGCCGGCACAGCGGTGCAACTGTCGGTCGGGCTGCGTACCGCCATCCAGCTCGGCGCCGGCGCCCTCGTCGTGGTCTTCGGCCTGGCGCAGCTGGGTGTGCCCGGATTCCGCCGCATCGTCATCGAGCCACCGGCGCGGTGGTCCCGGTTCGTCCGCGGGCGCGCCCGGTCGACGTCGGCCTTCGCCCCCACGGTGCTGGGTGTGGCGAGCGTGCTGATTCCGTGCGGCGTGACGCTGTCGGTCGAGGCGCTCGCCCTGGCCTCGGGATCCCCGCTCGCCGGCGCCGCCATCATGGCGGTGTTCGTCGTCGGCACCGCGCCACTGTTCGCGGTGCTCGGCTACCTCGCTCGCAAGGCGGCGGGGGCATGGCGCGGCCGGCTCGCGACAGTGACCGGCGCCGTGGTGCTCGGCATGGGCCTGTACACCGTCAACGGCGGGTTGGAACTGGCTGGCTCGCCGCTCGCCGCGTCACGCGTGGCGGACACATTGGGCTTGGGCACGATGTCGGAGCCTCCGCCGCCGCCGGCCACGCCGCCGTCCATCGCGCCGGACGGGGTCCAGACCATCGTCGTCACCGCGGTCACCGGCGCGTACGAGCCGGAGAACACCCGGGTCCGCTCGGGCGTACCGACCCGCCTCATCGTGCGGTCCTCCGACGCCGAAGGATGCGTGCGGTCCTTCGTCATCCCGTCGCGCGACGTCGAACGCGTCCTGCCGGTGAACGGCGACACCATCATCGACCTCGGCACACTGCGACCGGGCCGGCTCGACTACTCGTGCGGCATGGGCATGTACACCGGCCGCCTGACCATCGTCTGAGAGGCGGCAGCCATGGCCGGAACCTGGACCCACACCTTCACCGTGACAGGCATGCATTGCGGCAGCTGCGGACTGCTCATCGACGAGGAACTCGAGGAACTACCGGGTGTTCACCGATCCGAGACGTCGGTACGCGCGGGTCGCACCGTGGTCGAGGTGGACCCAGCGGTCGTCGACGCCGCGACCCTTGCCGCCGCCATCGAAGCAGTCGGATACGGCGCCGAGCCTGCGACGAGTTGACCTCACCCCGGCCGACGTGCTGATGACCCGCCGTCCCGCCCTCGCCCCCTGCACCGCGTCCGACGACACCAGCCGCGCTGCGTCTCGTTCCGGTCGCACACCGTGCCGTCGTGGGCGACCGGGCCGGGCGCTGTGGGATCGGCTGTCGGCGGCGGCTACCGTAGGCGACGTGAAGCGGACCAAGACGGTGCAGGCCGGGCGACTCGCCCAGCTGGTGCTGCTGGTCTGCACCGCGTTGGGCCTGGCGCTCATGCACACTCTCGGCCACAGCACCACAGGTCACAGCCACTCCAGCAGCATGGGCCACGACGAGTCGCTCACCGCGGTGATCGTCGGTGCCCCCGGCGAGGCCGTCCATGACGGCTGCACCGGTGACTGCCCGCACGGGTCTGCCCCGACTCATCACGGTGGCGGGATGACCGGATGGCAGATCTGCCTGGCCGTGCTGGGCGGGCTCGCCGCAGTCGTGCTGCTCGCCGTTCTGATGTTCGTGGGTCGGCGCACACCGTTGCAGGTACCGCCCCGACATCACTGGTCACGGCTCGTACAGCGGGCGCCTCCGTCATCCTTCGGCTTGGCGACGGCACGCGTTTCGGTGTTGCGGATATAGCGACGACAGGATGCCCAGCCGGTGTCATCACCGGAGGGGGCACCGTCCGCGTCCACGCTGTCAGCGACACCGAACTTGGAGAGTTTCCACCGTGAGGATGTCTTCCATCGTGCTGCGCCGTGCCGTGCTCGGAGCAGCCGCCGCGACCGCCGTCCTCGTCACCGCGTGCGGCGGGGGCAGCGGCGACCACAACGCGTCGGGCGGCACCCACAACGCCACCACCGCTCCGGCCGCCGCGCCGTCGGCGGGTGTGTCGACGTTCAACGAGGCCGACGTGGCGTTCGCGCAGCACATGATCGTGCACCACCAGCAGGCCGTGGAGATGTCCGCCCTCGCGGACTCGCGGGCCAGCAACGCCCAGGTCAAGGAACTGGCCGGCAAGATCAAGGCCGCGCAGGGTCCCGAGATCACCACGATGACCGGCTGGCTCACGCAGTGGGGTCAGCCGACCGCCGCTCCTGACAGCGGAGGTCACGGCTCCGGCCACGAATCCATGCCCGGCATGATGTCCGAGGCCGACATGAAGAAGCTGACGGACGCCAAGGGTTCCGCGTTCGACAAGCAGTTCCTCACCATGATGATCGGCCACCACGAAGGCGCCATCACGATGGCCAACGACGAGAGTGCCAAGGGATCGAACCCGGAGGCGAAGGCCCTGGCCGGCAAGATCGTGGCGGACCAGCAGGCCGAGATCACCGAGATGAAGGACCTGCTCACCAAGGTGTAGTACGGCGGCGGCGGCGGCCGGGGGCACGGTACCCGGCCGCCGCGCGTCCGGAGGTCCTCCACGTAGCCGGCCGCGCACAGACCAAGCGGTCGAGGCGACCGTACGGCGGGGTCGCCGCCACGACTGCCGTCCGCGACCTCCGGCAACCCTGCGTCAATTCCCGATGCCCGGACGCGCCGGCGGAGGCGAGCGCGGGTCTTGGGCGAGCAATGTCTCGTTAGGCTCATCGACAATGAGCGGAGCGGCAGCGGTGACACGATTGGATGACTCCCTCCTTGGTAGCGCATCGTCCGCATGCGACGACCTGCGCACCGCCACCTTGCAGCCGCCTATCGCCGGTATCCCGTCCGCCGGTAAGGCGGAGAGCTCCGGCAGCGGAGCCGCCCGTCGCGGGCGTCCACGTGAACGGTCGCCGAGGCATCCACTGCTGGTAGGAGAGCACTGATGGGGGCCGGGCGGCGGGTGGCAGTGTGGGCGGTCACCCTGCTGACGTTCGTCGGCGTGCTGGTGATGGCGAGCGAGCCGGCGTGGGCTCACGCCCGTCTGGAATCGTCGACGCCCAGCGACGGGGCCAACCTGAAGCAGGCACCCGGCGAGGTGGTTCTGCGGTTCACCGAACCGATCAATCCGGCCAGCGTCGCCGTGGCCGTCCTGGACGCCAACGACGCACCCGCAACCGAAGGTGAACCGCGGGTAGCCGGCGTGAACGTGACCCAACCGCTGCGCCGCTCATTGCCGACCGGACACTATGCCGTGGCGTTCCAAGTGGTGTCGGCCGACGGACATCGGATCAACGGCCGCCTCCACTTCGCGATCGTCGCACCGGCCCCCGCCCCATCAGCCGCGAACCCCGCACCGCCAGGCTCCAAACCTGCGTCGTCCGCGCCCGCGACCCATCACGGTCACCACCAGCCCTCGGCGCCGACGGCGAGGCGGCCCGACATGCCGGCGCCGGCCTCGGCCGACACGCCCCCCCCCGCCTGGGCCCACCCCGCCGGGGCGGCGGCCCCGGCACGG
>CBIHNN010000170.1:0-4132 GCA_966211315.1 uncultured Micromonosporaceae bacterium
CAGCTCGGCGCCGGTCCGTGAGCATGCCCGAAGGCGCGCCCGCCCCGCCGACAATCGATGGCGTCACGCCGCTTTACAGTAATGTGAAATGCTTAACCCCAGCGAAATGCCTAACCCCAGCTCCGCCGACGCGGTGCCAGTAGACAGCTCTTTGGCGTCGGCCTAAGCTTGTCGATGGCTGTTGGCGCACCAGGACACTTTCCTTCCGGGGCTGAGCACGCACCGCACGAAACGGAAAGCATGCCATTCTTCCCGCACCCGCACCCGCACCCCGACGATTCCGTCGCATCCACGACCATGGTTCGAGGCATCGGGTAATGTGTAGAGGTTTCAGGGGGGCCAAGGAACATCATGAGCGACCTCTTCCCGTCCGGCGGGAATCAATCGACGACCGACGGAAAGATCGATCGGTTCCAGCTGTCCCTGCTGGGCACGTGGCGGCTCAGCCGCGGCGGGGTGGAAACCCGTGTCCCGGCCAACCGACAGCGTCTGATCGCTCTGCTGGCGTTGGTCGGGCCGCAGAACCGGGCGTACGTCGCTGGCGCGCTCTGGCCGGACAGCTCCGAGGCGCAGGCGCACGGTAACCTGCGTTCCACCCTGTCGCGGCTGCAGCTGAGCGGCCTACACCTGGTGGAAAGCGCCGGAGACGTACTTCGGCTGGTCCTGGATGTCGACGTCGACGTCCACGAATTGGTCGCCTACGCCGAGGAACTGGTGCACACACCCGATCCGCGCCCGCCCGCACCGGGCGTCGTGCTGCGTCTGCAACGCGGCGGCGATCTGCTGACCGGGTGGTACGACGACTGGGCCGTCGCCCTGCGCGAGCGGCTGCGCCAGCTGCGCCTGCACGCACTGGAGATCGTCTCCGCGGTGTTGAGCCAGAGCGGCCGATACGCTGAGGCGCTGGAGGCCGCCCTGACCACCGTCGATCTTGAGCCGCTGCGAGAGAGCGCTCACCGGGTGGTGATCCAGGTGCACCTCGCCGAGGGCAATCACGTGGAGGCGGTACGCCAGTTCCAGCGGTACCGCTACCTTCTGGGCCGCGAGCTGGGCATCAAACCGTCGGAGCACATGCTGGGCCTGGTCCGGCCGTTCATCGCCGATCACGGCGGCGCCGCGGCCTCGGCGTAACCAACACCCTCGCGCTCCTCCGCGTTCTGCCGATGAGCAGGCGGGCCAGAGACATCGAGATCCTCGCGCTCAGGCACCAGATCACAGTCCTCGAACGGCGCCTGTAAGGTGGGAAGATCCGCTTCACCTGGGCCGATCGGGCGTTTCTCGCCGCCCTGCTCCACCGGCTGCCCCGCGACGTACTCCGGGATATCCGGCTACTGGTCCGCCCGGAGACCGTGCTGCGCTGGCACCGGGACCTGATCACCTACCGGCACACGAGGATCACCAAACCCGCTGGACCACCGACCGGCGCACCGCACCGGCCGATCCGCTGTTTCCCAACCGTGCTGGTGGGCGCCTCAGCCGCGACGCCGTCGCCGTCGCCGACATGCTCAACAAACACGTGACCGCCGCCGAGATCTGCCCGACGCTTGCGTCCAAGAACGTCACACCGCACACCCTGCGCCATACCGCCGCCATGGCATTGCTACACGCCGGCGTCGACACCTCGACCTCCCCTCTGTGTCAAGATCAAATGAGGCAAGATCTACTCTTGAAATGTTGAGTTGAGGGCGAGCAAGGAGACCACTTCTCGGTGGGTTCGAACAGTGAAACACTTGATCCGGAGGTCTCGGCGAAGGCCAGGACGAGGTCGTACCCGGCCGCTTACAAGGCCCGGATGTCGGCGGAGTACGAGTCCCTCGACAAGGCTGGTAAGGGTGCCTTGTTGCGGCGGGAGGGCCTGTACACGTCGTTGATCTCGGCGTGGCGGTCGCAGCGTGACGCCGGGGTGCGGGAGGCCCTCGCGAAGCCGGTGGGCCGGCCACCGGCGGATCCGAGGGAACGGGAGAACGTTCGGCTGCGGCGGGAGAACGAGCGGCTGGCTGCGGACCTGGCGAAGGCTCGGGCGGTGATCGAGGTGCAGGGAAAACTCTCCGCGCTGCTGGGGCAACTCGCGACCGGCAGCCCGAACAGCGGGAGCGAGCCGACACCATGATCGACGAGGCGATCGGGGAACTCACCGGGCTGCTCGGCTCGGTCCGGGCCGCGTGCTCCGCGGTCGGGCGGCCGCAGGCCAGCCACTACCGACGGCACCGTCAGTCGCCGCCGCCCGTGCGGCCGGCCCGGGAGCGCAAGCCGCAGCCGCGAGCGTTGTCGCAGGCCGAGCGGGACACCGTGCGGGCGCTGCTGAACCACCCGGACTTCGTCGACAAGGCACCGGCGACGGTCTACCACCAACTGCTCGACGAGGGCGTCTGCGTGGCGTCGGTGCCGACGATGTACCGGATCCTGCGCGCTCATGGCGAGGTGAAGGAACGCCGCCGGCAAGCAGTGCACCCGCCGCGAGTCAAGCCGGAACTCGTCGCGAACCGGCCGAACCAGGTGTGGTCGTGGGACATCACGAAGCTGGCCGGGCCGGTGAAGTGGTCATACCTGCACCTCTACGTGATCATCGACATCTACTCGCGGTATGTGGTCGGCTGGCTACTCGCCGACCGGGAGAGCAGCATGCTGGCCGAACAACTGTTGGGCGACACCATCGCCAAGCAGGGCATCGACCGGGACACACTGACCATCCACGCCGACAACGGCTCGTCGATGGCCTCGAAACCGGTGGCGTTCCTGCTCGCCGACCTCGGCGTGACCAAGACCCACTCCAGGCCGCACACCTCCAACGACAACCCGTACAGCGAAGCGCACTTCCGCACGTTGAAGTACCGGCCCGACTTCCCCGAGCGTTTCGGCGGTCTCGAAGACGCCCGCGCCTTCTGCCGCTCCTTCTTCACCTGGTACAACGGCGAGCACCGCATTCCGGGATCGCCTGGCACACCCCGCACGACGTCCATCACGGACACGCCGGCACTGTCCACGCGGTCCGCGCCGAAGTCCTGACCACCGCCCACCAGCGCAACCCCGAACGCTTCGTTCGTAAACACCCCGAACCAGCTGCCCTGCCCGCAACGGCATGGATCAACAAGCCCGACGAGGACCAGGACCGGGCTCACCCAAAGAAATCCTGATCAACCCGCCTCAAAATCTTGACAGCTACCGGTGCGCCGGACGCCGGTCAGGCGTAATGCGCCGGACGCCGGTCAGGCGTAGTGCGCCGGACGCCGGTCAGGCGTAGTGCGCCGATCGCTGCGTCGCAGAGTCTGGCCATGATGTCCGAACGTGGCTCGGGTGACCGTTGGCCCAGCGAGCGGTGTGGCCGATGATTGTTGTAGTGGGACGTGTAGTTGGCAAGAACGGCCGCCAGATGCCGTTCGCCGACGATGATCATCCGGTCTGTGCACTCGCGTCGGACCGTGCCCACCCAGCGTTCGGCGAACGCGTTCGCGCGGGGTGCCTGCGGCGGCGTCCTGATCACTCTGATACCGGCCGCGGTGAACACCGTATCGAAGGTTGCGGTGAATTTCGCGTCGCGGTCGCGTAGCAGGAACCGCAACCGGTCAACACGCTGGTCGAGGTCCATCAGCAGGTTCCGCGCCTGCTAGGTCGGGTGAGCGGTCACGCCGACGACATGGACGCGGCGGGTGGCAATCTTTAGGAAGAAGAACACGTTGGCCGTTTGAGGTACACCGTGTCGACTGTGAAGAAGTCACACGCCAACATGGCGTGAGCCTGGGTCGTCAGGAACTGCTTCCAGGTCGGACCCGCCCGCCGCGGCGCCGGATCGACCCCAGCCTGATGCAGGATCTTCCACACCGTGCTGGCGACCCGGTAGCCGAGACCGACCAGCTCCCCCTGGATCCGGCGATGACCCCGGGTAGGGTTGTCCGTCGCGAGGCGCAGCACCAGGTCGCGGATCAGCTTGGCGATCGGCGGCCGTCCAGGTGTGGCGTGGGGGTAGGTCCAGTGCCGCGCGACCAGCTGACGGTGCCAGCGCAGCAGTGTCGCCGGCGTGACGAAGAAGACCGGCCAGCGCGAGCGAGGAAGCAACCGCGACAGCGCAGCCAGCACGACTGCTAGCGGACGCTGAAAAATCCTTGTTGGCGGACAGTTGAGTCCCTGCTCGCGG
>CBIHNN010000171.1:0-3923 GCA_966211315.1 uncultured Micromonosporaceae bacterium
GCGATGACGACGACCGTGTCGCCCTTCTTCACCTTCATGGTCAGAGCACCTCCGGCGCCAGGCTGATGATCTTCATGAAACGCTTGTCCCGCAGCTCACGGCCGACCGGGCCGAAGATGCGGGTACCGCGCGGGTCGCCGCCGTCCTTGATGATGACGGCCGCATTCTCGTCGAAGCGGATGTACGAGCCGTCAGGACGACGCCTCTCCTTGCTGGTCCGGACGATGACCGCCTTGACGACATCACCCTTCTTGACACCGGCACCCGGGATGGCGTCCTTGACCGTCGCGACGATGACGTCGCCGATGCTCGCGTAGCGCCGACCGGAGCCACCGAGCACCCGGATGCACAGGATCTCCCGGGCACCCGTGTTGTCGGCGACTCGCAGTCGCGACTCCTGCTGGATCACGTCTGTCTCCTATGTCTGCCAGTTCTCCGGCTCACGAACTACCGGAGCTTGGCGGAACGATGGTCCGCCGGGCCGGCCCGAAAGCCGGCCCAGCGCAATCACTTGGCCTTTTCGAGGATCTCCACGACCCGCCACCGCTTGGTGGCGGAGAGCGGCCGGGTCTCCATCAGCAGAACCCGGTCACCGATCCCGCACGCGTTCTGCTCGTCATGCACCTTCAGCTTGCTGGTACGGCGGATGACCTTGCCGTACAGCGCGTGCTTCACGCGGTCCTCGACCTCGACCACGACGGTCTTGTCCATCTTGTCGCTGACCACGAGACCCTCGCGCGTCTTGCGCTGGGCCCGCTCGGCGGCAGCAGTGTTCTCGCTCATCACGCAGTCACCTCAGTCGGCGCGGCCGAGAGCCCGAGCTCACGTTCACGCATGATCGTGTAGATCCGGGCGATCTCCCGACGCACGACCTGCAGTCGACGGTTGTTGTCGAGCTGCCCGGTAGCACCCTGCACGCGGAGGTTGAACAGCTCCGCCTTGGCCTCCCGAAGTCGCGAGATCAGCTCCTCCTCGGAGAGCTCCCGCAGCTCGGCCGCCTTAACGCCCGCTGCCATCAGTTCTCACCCACTTCGCGTGTCACGATGCGGCACTTCATCGGAAGCTTGTGAATCGCGCGACGCATAGCCTCACGCGCGATCACCTCGTTCGGGAAGGACATCTCGAAGAGGATCCGTCCCGGCTTGATATTCGCGACCCACCACTCGGGCGTGCCCTTACCGGAACCCATCCGGGTCTCGGCGGGCTTCTTCGTCAGGGCCTGGTCCGGGAAGACCGTGATCCAGACCTTGCCGCCACGCTTGATGTGACGGGTCATCGCGATACGCGCCGACTCGATCTGCCGGTTGGTCACGTAGGCCGGCTCCAGTGCCTGGATCCCGAACTCGCCGAAGGCCACCCGGTTGCCGCCCTTGGACGCGCCGTGGCGGTCCGGGTGGTGCGGCTTGCGGAAGCCCTTCGGGGGCTTACGCGGCATCAGCATTGGTCAGCCCTCCTGCTGCGTTTCGGCCGGAGCCGACGCCGCGAGGGCGTCGATCGGCTCGGCGTTCGGGGCGTCACCGGCCGCGGCAGCAGCCGCGGCAGCGCGGCCCGCCTCGGTACCACCCGCGGTCGTGCCGGACGAACCGGAACGGCCACGACGCGGACGCTCGGGACGGTCGCCCCGGTCCCGGCGCGGACGTGCGGCGGCCTCGGGGGCCACCTCACGGCCCGGCACGGCGTCACCCTTGTAGATCCAGACCTTCACGCCGATCCGGCCGAAGGTGGTACGGGCCTCGAAGAAGCCGTACTCGATGTTGGCCCGCAGCGTGTGCAGCGGAACCCGGCCCTCGCGGTAGAACTCGGTCCGGCTCATCTCGGCACCGCCGAGACGACCCGAGACCTGCACCCGGATACCCTTGCAGGTCGGGTTCTTCATCGCCGACTGCATCGCCTTGCGCATGGCCCGGCGGAAGCTGACCCGGCTGGAGAGCTGCTCGGCAACGCCCTGGGCGACCAGCTGCGCGTCCGACTCGGGGTTCTTGACCTCGAGGATGTTCAGCTGCACCTGCTTGCCGGTGAGCTTCTCCAGCTTGCCGCGGATCTTGTCGGCCTCCGCACCCTTGCGGCCGATGACGATGCCCGGCCGGGCGGTGTGGATGTCGACGCGGACCCGATCGCGGGTGCGCTCGATGTCGACCTTGGAGATGCCGGCACGCTCGAGGCCCTTGGACATCATCTGGCGGATCTTGACATCCTCGCCGATGTAATCCTTGTAGAGCTTGTCTGCGAACCAGCGGGACTTCCAGTCGGTCGAGATGCCGAGCCGGAACCCGTGGGGGTGAACCTTCTGACCCATTACTCGGCACCTTCCGTGCTGCTCTGGGACTCGGCCTCAGGCGCCGCCGCCTTCTTGGCCGGCGCAGCCTTCTTCGCCGCGGCCTTACGCGCGGGGGTGGCCACCTGGACCGCCTCCACCGCGATGGTGATGTGGCTGGTGCGCTTGCGGATCCGGTACGCCCGGCCCTGCGCCCGCGGCCGGAACCGCTTCAGCGTGGGACCCTCGTCGACGTACGCCTCGCTGACGAGCAGCGCGTCGGGGTCCAGCCGCTCGTTGTTCTCCGCGTTGGCGATCGCGCTAGCGAGCACCTTGAAAACCTGCTCGCTCGCCGCCTGCGGCGCGAACTGCAGGACCGTGAGAGCCTCCTTCGCGGGCAGACCGCGGACGAGGTTGATCACACGGCGCGCCTTGTTCGGCGAGATGCGCACGTGGCGCGCAACCGCCCGCGCGCCCGGAAGCGCCGGAGCGTCGCCCTTGACTGGCATCGCTGTAACCCCTTGATCCTCTAATCCGTGGCCGGCACTAGCGCCGACGGCTCTTGCGGTCGTCCTTCTCGTGACCCTTGAACGTGCGGGTCAACGCGAACTCGCCGAGCTTGTGCCCGACCATGGCCTCGGTGACGAACACCGGCACGTGCTTGCGGCCGTCGTGCACAGCGATCGTGTGCCCCAGCATGTCGGGGATGATCGTCGAGCGACGCGACCAGGTCTTGATGACGTTCTTGGAACCCTTGTCGTTCTGAACTTCCACCTTCTTGAGCAGGTGGTCGTCGACGAACGGGCCCTTCTTCAGGCTGCGAGGCATGTTCTCTTACCTTCCTCAGCCGCGCTTGCGGGTGGCGTAGCGGCGGCGGACGATCAATCGATCACTCGCTTGACCCTTGCGGCGGGTTCGACCCTCGGGCTTACCAGCGGGGTTCACCGGGTGGCGACCACCGGAGGTCTTGCCCTCACCACCACCGTGCGGGTGGTCGACCGGGTTCATGGCGACACCACGGACGGTCGGGCGCTTGCCCTTCCACCGCATCCGGCCTGCCTTGCCCCAGTTGATGTTCGACTGATCGGCGTTGCCGATCTCGCCGACCGTGGCGCGGCAGCGCACGTCGACTCGCCGGATCTCGCCGGACGGCATGCGCAGCGTGGCGTACGCGCCCTCACGACCAAGCAGCTGGATGCCGACGCCGGCCGAACGGGCCAGTTTGGCGCCGCCACCCGGACGCAGCTCCACACCGTGCACCGTCGTACCGACGGGGATGTTACGCAGCGGCAGGTTGTTGCCCGGCTTGATGTCGGCGCCCGGACCGGACTCGACCCGGTCACCCTGCTTGAGATCCTTCGGCGCGACGATGTAGCGCTTCTCGCCGTCGAGGTAGTGCAGCAGCGCGATACGGGCGGTGCGGTTCGGGTCGTATTCGATGTGCGCGACCTTGGCCGGCACGCCGTCCTTGTCGACCCGCTTGAAGTCGATCAGCCGGTACTGCCGCTTGTGACCGCCGCCCTGGTGCCGGGTGGTGATCCGGCCGTGAACGTTGCGGCCGCCCTTCTTGGGCAGCGGGACCAGCAGAGACTTCTCCGGAGTCGACCGGGTGATCTCGGCGAAGTCGGCGACGCTGGAGCCACGGCGGCCCGGCGTCGTCGGCTTGTAC
>CBIHNN010000172.1:0-3759 GCA_966211315.1 uncultured Micromonosporaceae bacterium
CCCACGTCAGCCGCACCCACGATCACAAGATCGCCAGAACGCTACAACTCAGGTCTGAAGACCGATCGTCTCAGTCCTGTTGCTGCGGAGCGTGGCGTCCCCTCTCTCAATCGGCGATGACCGGCCCGCGCTTGTCCCGCTTGGCCGCGTACATCGCGGCGTCCGCCCGGCGCAGGATCGTCGTCGGGGTGCGGTCGGCGTCGGCGTCCCCAGGTCCACCGTCCAGCACGACGATGCCGATGCTGGGCGTGACCACGGCGTCCTGCCCGGCGATCGGGATGGGCTGGCCTGCCTCCGCCATGAGGCGTCGGCCGACCTTGAGCGCCTCGGTGCGGTCCGTGACGCTGCGGCAGACCACCACGAACTCGTCACCACCCAGCCGGGCGACGACGTCATCTCGTCGTAGTGCCCCGGCCAGCCGAGCCGCGACGACCCGCAACACCTCGTCGCCCGCGTCGTGGCCCATCACGTCATTGACCTTCTTGAAGCCGTCGAGGTCCAGGAAGAGTACGCCGACCACCTCGTCCGTGCAGCTCGCCTGGTTGATCACGTCGGTGAGATGGCGCAACAGGTAACGCCGGTTGGGCAGCCCGGTCAACGGGTCGTTGAGCGCCTGCCGTTCCTCGCTGCGCTGTTTGGTGACGTCCTGGCTGACCGCGACCGCGGCGGGCAGCCCGGTGTCGGGATAACCGGGCAGCGCCGTCAGGGAGCACAGCAACTCGACCTCGGCGCCATCGGCTCGCCGTTGCCGCAGTTCGCCGCGCCACACACCGGCCGAGGAGAGTTCCGCCGCTATCTCGCCGTACGTCCAGGTTTCGCCGTCCGGGCCGATGAACCGGGTGTCCAGCAGCCCGTGCACGTCGCAGCCGAGCGCTTCGGCGACCGAGTAGGCGTAGACGTTCTCCGCGGCCACGTTCCAGGTGATCACCCGGCAATGGTTGTCCCAGGCCACGACCGCATCGGAGACGTGGTCCACGAGCTCGGCCTGTTGCCGCATCTCCTCGACGGCGAGCACCGAGCCGTGCAGGACACGGACGGTGCTGAGCGTGATGGCTGCCATCTCGGCCAGGGCCTCGAGGAAGTCGAGCTCCTCCGTCGTGAACCGCTCCCGGCCGTCGTCGCGGCCCACGACCAGCGCGCCGCTTGCCGAACCCTTGGAACGCAGCGGCAGTACGACGGCAGCGCTGATCGCGCCACCCAGCATCACGTCAAGGGAGTCGGCGTAATTGTGCACGTCCGCGGCGTCGAGCACGGCCGGCGTGCCCGTGGCGATGACGGCCTCGACCAGCCCGTCGCCACCGTACGGATCGTGAGAGGCGTCGCCCTGCTGTAGGACTGGTGTCATCGCCGGGTCACGGTGCACCGCTGCCATCCGTCGCAGACGGGGGTTGTCGATGGGTTGCACCCACACGGCGGCGGCGTCGGCCACCAGCGTCGCGGCCTGCACCACCGTCTCGGCCACCCGGTCGGCACGGGTGACCCCGTCTGTGATCATGCGCGCGACATCGACCATGGCCTGCAGGCGGGCGCCGTCATGGGTCACCTCGTACACATGTTCCCCCATCGTCGTCACACCCGTCAGCCCGAAGCTGTACCGCACGTCCTTCCTGTCGGCAGCCCCGGCTGCATCCTGAGTTACCCGGCCCGGTACGACTTCCAGCCTCCGAGGTTGCTTCGCCCGGCTCACCGGCCGTACCGGCGATGGCTCGCTGGTCGCTCCGAGTCGCGTCCAGCAGATGGCGTACGCGACCGCGTCGCACCACAACCAGGGGCGACCGCGGAGCGCCGGCGAGCCTTCGCTGTGGGCGTGCGCCGTCATCGGCCGAGCAGGTGACCGATCGTCGTGAAGACGTCGTTGTAGAACGTGCCGCCGATGCTGCGGAAGACCGCGAACGGCTCGTCCGGGCTGCCGAAGAACGGACGCAGCGTCCAAGCGAGCTGCGTGCCGACGAAACCGAAGAGCAGGATCCAGATATTGGGCAGCGCCATGCTCGCGGGCCGCTGGCCGGCCGGCAACTGCTCCCGCCCCCTGGTGGGGTACGCGGCGCCCGTTCGGCCGGCCGCGCGGGTCCGACGAGATCAACGCATCGATGCGCGCATCTACGGATGCTTCCTCATCCTTCGCCTCGGCCGGTGCCCCGACGAGCGCGGGAACCTTCTCCTGCGCCGGTTCGTCCCCACCCCCGGCCACTTCACACCGGACTGCCGGGCACCCGACGAACGCCGTCACCTGCTGGTGGCATTCGCCCTCGCCGCCCTCGTCGTGGCCGCTCTGGCTGTCATGCTCGCCGTCGCCCGCTGATGTGCGGCAGCCCTAAGCTCTACGCCCAGTGAACGACAGCAAATCAGTGTCATCATCGCCACGGCCACAGTGATCACAGGGATGGTCGAAACAGAAGGTGGCCGCCTTCCTGTTCTTGAACCCGGTCATCTCTCCTGCTCGTAACGTTGGTGTTTCCCGCTTTGACCAGGACCGTGAACAGTGCTTGAACAACTGTCGATGAGCCTTCCTCCCCATCGGACCAACCGGTATTACTGATGTGTCGGCAGTCCAGCCGGCGCCATCACACGTCTCCAGCCGGGGGAAAAGTGATCCGCCTCAGCCTCGCCGCGACAACCGTGATCGCCGTCCTCGCCGGGACCGCGACCCCGGCGTTCGCCAGCCAAGACCACGATCTCAAGATCCACGGCACCGCCGTCTGTGACCGCGGGACCGGCGAGTTCGCCGTCACCTGGTGGGTCACGAACCCTAACGACATCGCCGGGACCGTCGAAGACGTACGGCCGGAGCCAGCGAACCGGCCTATCAAGCTGCCGAGGCAGCTCGAGGCGGGGAAGACTGTGCTGGGTACGCAGTGGCTCAAGGGCTCCGAGTACACGGGCCGGATCTCATTCGACGTGAACTGGGCCGACGAGGAGCACCACACCTACAGCTGGCCGATCTACATCAAGTTCGCCTGCTCGGCTGGTTGATTCCTGCTCGTTGGCCGTGTCTGCGGCGTGCCCCGGGGTGCCGGAGCCACCGGGCGACGACGTTGCCGTTCTCGTCCCGGTAGGTCGTTCTGCCCAAGCCGCCCCGCGGCTCGCTGTCATGGTCAGTTCGACGCCGTCATTGTCCCGTTCGGACAATGTCCCGGTCGGACTGCCGCATGGCGTTGCCGCCAACGTGTCCCGTCTGGCTCGCCAGCTGGCCGTTCCCGAACCGTTCACAGGCCTTCATGCCGTGACGAACCACCGGCAAATGCTCGCAGACCACGTGCACGCGTAGCTCGGCCGGCACAGCCTTGGCTGTGCCGCTCGGGCATGCCGGGCATCATCGGCAGGACTGGCTGCGACCGGTCCAGAGCAATGGACGGTGGGCGGCCGGGTCGATGTTCGTCGAGCAGGCCGTCCAGGCGGTCGTGCATGAACCGCGCACGCCACTGCCGACCGTCGGCCGAGACACGCCAAGGCGTTCCGTGACCTCCACGTTGGACTTGACATCGGCACACACGCCAACACGATCCGTGGCCGCGACGCCAACGCCTGCGACGATGTCGCCCGCCGCGACCACCGCACCCGTCAGAGGTGCCAGTGACATCGCCGATTGTGAGAGTGTTGTAGGAACCTTGGCCGCTGAATACCTGAATCGATCGCCCCGGCTTCACCTTGACGGAAACGTCTCGCGGACGTCGGCAGCAGCGAAGTTGTTGTGACAGGTGCATTGAGGTGATCTCAGCAACGCAAAAGGGTTGATTGGCGCGACACGGATGAAGGGCC
>CBIHNN010000173.1:0-3454 GCA_966211315.1 uncultured Micromonosporaceae bacterium
GGGTCGGCGTGGTGGGGGTGGGGGTGGGGGGTGGCGGGCGGCCCTCTGGTGGGGCCAGCGCGCTCAACTGCTACATCGACCGCGACATCGACCAGCTGATGCGGCGAACGAAGCGCCGCCCGCTGCCGGCGCACAGCGTCACGCCGCGTTCGGCCCTGATCTTCGGACTGGTGCTGGCCGCGATCTCGCTGGTGGTCATGGCGGTCTTCACGAACTGGCTGGCCACCGTGCTGACCGCCGCCGCGATCGTCTATTACGACGTCGTCTACACGATGTGGCTCAAGAGGACGACGCCGCAGAACACGTTCTGGGGCGGGATATGCGGCGCCGCACCGGTGCTGATCGGCTGGGTGGCGGTCACCGGCTCGCTCGCCCCGGGCGCCTGGGCGCTTTTCGCGGTTGTCTTCTTCTGGCAGATGCCGCATTTTTACGCATTAGCGATCAAATATAGGGATGATTACGCACGGGCAGGCATTCCGATGCTCCCTGTAGTGGCCTCGACCACGCGGGTGAATCGGGAGATCGTCGCGTTCACTTGGCTGACCGTCGCTGCGTCGCTCGCCGCCTGGCCGTTGGGCCTCGGCCCCGTCTACGGGGTGACCGCCGCGGTCGCGGGCGTCTTGTTCCTGGTGGAGGCGCATCGGCTGAACCGCCGGTCGAAGCGGGGCGAGCCGCTGAAGCCGATGCGGCTGTTCCACTGGTCGATCACGTACCTGACGATTCTGTTCCTCGCCGTGGCCGTGGACGCCCTGGTCTGAGGCCGGATGGATTACCCTCCGTGATCAATGAGGGTCACGTTATCATCACCATCAACGCCGTCAAATCGGGTCAAATCAATCGCCTCGACCGGCAAGCCTGCTGGTAATCGGCATCACAAAAGTCGCACAGAATGGCTGTCGCTCACGTCTCGTCTGCTTAGGCTTCGTGTCATGGCAGAAGGTTCCGATACGACGTTGCCCACCGGCCGGACATCCGCTGGTAACACCCTCGTCTCCGGCATCCGGTCGTTCGCCGCCGGTCACGGCGGTGCGAAGGCGGTCATCGAGTACGTCGGCAAGCGTGGCGCCCGCATCGTCCTCGTGGGTGAGGACGGCGAGTGGACCGACCAGTTCGCCGACGGCACCGACACGGCCCGCAAAGCCTGTGCCAACGCCGGGGTAGAGGTCGAGAACGAGTGGGAGCGCGAGTTGATGGAGCAGATGCGTCCCAGTAACGACCTGTGGCGCTCCATGGGGCACCGGAGCATGTCCCGCTGAGCCCGTCTGCGCCGCCGGGCCGGCCGGATGGGTCCATTCCGGAAAGTCCGGCGGCGAGCTTGCGTCGGGCGCGATCGGCGGGGTCGCACTCGGCGGCGCCCGTCGGCTGCGCCCCCGGTGCCGCCGCCCGGCCGGTCGGTCGGCCGATACGACCGCCGCCCGCCTGAACTGACGACACGACCGCTTCCAAGTGGCCGGCGTGCGCCCCCGCGCCAGAACACGCGCGCGCAGTCCCCACGCCGGGAGAACGCATCGATCTCGGTTCGGGGCAGCCCCGGTGACTCGACCGCGTGCCCCACGGTGGCCACGCCGTCGACGGCCCACGACCGGTGCTGCCCGGCAGTTGCGGGACGGCAGGAGCGGCAGGAGCGGGGGATCGATCCGGATCGAGGCGGTCATGCCGCGCATGGTGTCACGTGGGAACCGCCGTACCGCAGCGGATTCCTCAGGTGGCGCTGACGACGTCGCGGCCGCCGGCCGTGGCAGGGGCCGGAACCTCGGGCGGCGTGGTGCCGTCCAAGCCCGGCGCCACCGTGAGGCGCTTTCGGGTGTTCCACAGGACGGCCAGGGTGGCCACCCAGACGAGACCGGCGCCGAGCATGTGGGCGCCGACGAGCAGGACAGGCAGGCCGGTGAAGTACTGGACGAAGCCGATCAGGCCCTGGGACAGCTCCACCAGGACCAGAATCCCCGCCGCGCGGACCGCGCTCGGCGACGCGGGCACCGCGCGCAGTGCGAACCACAGCGCTACCGACAGGCCGATCAGCAGGAACACCAGGTCGGCGTGGATCTGGGAGATCCGCTCCGGGTCCAGGCCGTTGCGCTTGGCGTCGGCGTCCCCGGCGTGCGGGCCGCTGCCGGTGACGACGACCCCGAGGACGATCACGGCCGCGCTGACCAGCGTGATCAGGCCGGCCAACCAGCGGATCGGCGACGGTACGACGGTACGGTTCAGGCCGTCGCCCTCGTCGACCCGGCGCCAGAAGGCGTACGTGACCGCGATCAGCGCGATGGAGAGCAGGAAGTGCAGGCCGACGACCCACGGGTTGAGGTCCGTCAGCACGGTGACGCCGCCGACGATCGCCTGACCGGGGATGTAGAGCAGAACACCGCCGGAGAGCAGGACCAACGACCGGCGGCGAGGCCGCTGCAGCAGCGCCACGACGAAACCGGCCAGCGCGACGGCGACCAGGGCGAACGTCAGCAGGCGGTTGCCGAACTCGATCGCCCCGTGCACACCCATCGCGGCGGTCGTCGTGTAGGACCCGTCGGCGGTGCACTGCGGCCACGTGGGGCAGCCCAGACCCGAGCCGGTCAGCCGTACGGCGGCGCCGGTCACCACGATCAGGACGTTGGCCACCAGCGAGGCGAGAGCAAGGCGGCTGAGCAGGGCGGGGGGACGGCCAGAGCGGCTCACGCGGCTCATCGTACGCACGGGTGGACGGGGGTGGCCGAGTCGGTGGGCGAGATCACCGGAGCGCCGGTTTGCAGGTGCTTGAGGAAATACGTAACGTTGGCGTAGTGAAATACGGGATCCAGGCAGGTGGCGGCACGGTGGTCGAGTCGACCGCCGTGCTACCCGGATCCCCGAGTGTTGATCTGCGGACCCGGGACCGGGTCGTGCAGCTCCTGCTGGAGCACGGCGCGTCGACCGTCGCGCAGCTCGGCGACCGGCTCGGCCTCAGCCCCGCCGCGATCCGCAAGCACCTCGACGCCATGCTCGCCGACGGTCTCGTCGAGGCCCGTGAGCAGCGGCCCCGCGGCCCGCGCGGTCGTGGCCGCCCGGCCAGGACGTTCACGCTGACGGCGAGCGCCCGCGAGACGCTACCGCACCACTACGACGGCATTGCCACCGCCGCCCTGCGCTGGATCGCGGCGCAGGTCGGACAGGAGGCCGTCAGCGCGTTCGCGGCGTCGCAGGTCGCCGCCCTGGAGGATCGCTGCCGGGCGGTCCTCACGGAAGCGGGCGACGATCCGTTCGCCCGGGCAGAGGCGCTCGCACAGGCGCTGACCGCCGAGGGCTACGCTGCCAGCGCGACGACGATCGCGTCCGGCGGACAGCTGTGCCAGCACCACTGCCCGGTGGCGCACGTCGCCGCCGAGTTCCCCCAGCTGTGCGACGCCGAGACCGCGGTCATCTCCCGGCTCATCGGCACCCACGTGCAGCGCCTCGCCACCATCGCGCACGGCGACGGGGT
>CBIHNN010000174.1:0-3276 GCA_966211315.1 uncultured Micromonosporaceae bacterium
CGGCCACCTCGGCCCCGGCCGCAAGCCACGATGCCACGTCTGGGATATCCCGCCGGTCACCATCCTCACTCCCGGAATCCGACGACTCGGAACTCCAGGAATCCAACGAATCGGCCGAAGACGACCACGACCCGGGCGAGGACCACGACAGCGGCGGCAGCGAAACGCCGTCGCTACGGGTGCTTTCGCCACGGGGACCATCGGTGCCATCCGCGTGAGCGGACGCCGGCTCCGCCAGCACCGGCCGATACGTGTCACCCACCCGTGCCAGGTGCAACCGCGGCCCGAACCCGCCGCCGATGCGATACTCCTCATCGGGCGTGGTCACCGTCACCGGCAACCCCAGCACCAGCGCGGCGGCCTCAGCGACCCGGGCGAACTCCCGATGCGGCCGCGCACCGGGCGCCATGATCAGCGCCACCGGATCGGCGTCGGGATCCCCGACGGAGCTGGACGACGCCACCTCGTCGGCAGCCACCTCGTCGGCCACGAAGCGGCGTACCGCCATCGCCGTCACCGGCTCACCCTGCGCAAGCCTCAACCGCGCCCGGATCCGATCCCCAGCCACAATGACCAGGCTGATCCAGAACGAATCCCCATCCGGGAGCACGTCCTGCACCACCATGCCCCGCGCGGCCAACCGCCGCACCAACGCCTCCTCGTCCAGGGCCCGCCACCGGTCACCCGGGGCCCCACCCGGCAGACCCACCCGACGTAGCCGAAGGATCTCACGCGGCCCGTCCTCCGAGGGCGTATCCGACCCATCCGACCCGGCGTCGGCCACATCCTGCGCGTCAGACCAGTCGCCCTCACCAGGATCACTGTTCCGGGAGTCACCCTCGTCAACGGAGAACTCGGGCGCCTCCTCGTCCGTAGTGGACGACGGCTGCCCCGCAACACCGCCGTCGGTGCTCAGGGCCGTCGGGGATCCGGCGTCGTCGACGTCACTGAGATCGGCGTCGCTGAGATCGGCGCCGTTGACGTCGGAGTCGCTGCCGTCGTAGGGGTCCTCGGCTGGGGACCGCTCTTGCCATCCGGCTACCAGCCCTTTGTTGGCCAGGTACTCACGCCGCAGCTGCCTGACAAGCGCCCTCCGGGGATAGGTCTCATCGATGCTGGCATCGGGTGACACGCGATCCATTTCCACGGGATTCGTCTCCGGAGCCGCCACACCGAGCAGCTGGGAAATCTGATCCCCAGCCAGGTCTCGACGCAACGCAGCAGCGCTGAAATGGGACAGCACCGCGTGAATCTGGTCCAATGACACCAGGCGGGTCGAGTGCGCCTGATCCGGTTCCTCGAGGCGGAACACCTGTTGACCATCGTGCATGTCCGCCTGCAGTACGAACAACTGTCGGTCGACTCGCCGCTGCACGTGGATCGACGCGAAGGAATGCCGGCGCACCAACTCCCAGAGCCACCCGGGCGTCGCATCGTCGCCGGTGAGCAGACCAGCCGGAACGTCCAGGTAGACGTCATCCAAGATGCGGTACCGGTCCGGCAGGGACACGGTGTCCATCCGCCGCTCCGCAAGGTACGCATGGACCCGCGACGGCTGCACCGTCATCGCCGTGCCCCGGCGGGGATCCTCGACCAGGAACAACGGTCCGCCCTGGGCGAATATCGCCCGCACCGAGTAGCAACGCGCCGTCTTCTGCCGAGAGCCGACAACCACAGTGTGCCCCTGCTGGCGCCGCAGGAGGGACCAGAACCGGGAGCCGTCACGTGCGACGGACACCAGTTGACTGTCACGCCGTCGTTGATGTGGCGCAGCAAACATTCCCTCGAACGCCCGATCGTACCGTGAGCCGATGTCGAGGGATCGGCGGTCGATGCGGCCGAGCTCGGGCACCGTAGCCAACGTCAGTACCGCGGTCGTCGCCGCACCCGCCGTATGCAACCGTCGGCTTCGCCCGGGCGAGCCGGGCACCACCATGCGAGTCAGCACCGGCAAAGGCGCCCACATACCCGTACGGAGGTGGGTCAGTACCGACAGCCGCTGGATCGCCTCACTCCACCGCGCCGTCAACGTCCGCAACTCACGCTCGGCGGCGCCACGGTCATCGGTCAGCTCGTAGCGGGCCAATACCGCCTCGGCCCGCGACTCGATCTCGGCGAACCGGCGTTCGGCCCGCGCCAGGTACTGCTCGGCGACCTGCTGATAGGTACGGCGGGACCGCGGAAAGCCACGCCGGTCGACCCGCTTCAGCATCGGCGTACCCCGCAAGTCCACCAACAGCCGCTGGATCACCTCCGCCAGTTGCCGCCCCACCACCAGCAAGCCCGCGATGGTCGGCACCTGAGCCCGCACCAACTGGTTGACCGCGACGACCCGCCCCGTCTGCAGGAACACCGCCTGATCCACACCACCACAGGCGCGCATCGCCTCAACAAGCAGGTCACTGTGCACCAACTTGCCGAACAGGCCGTCAACGCGCAGCGACCGCCGCATATCCGAGCTGAGGTTCAACAGAGACAACCGCGCCAACCGCTGCGCCAACGGCTGGTGCCCCGCGTACCCGATCTCCCCCAGACCCGACACGCAGCCTTGCCCCATCGGATCCCGACCGGCCTGCACATCATCCGCGACAGCCGCCAACAGGCGCACCAGACGCCCAACGGTCAACCCCGGCGCCGAACGCTCATACCGCACCGAGCCGCCGGACTCACCGACCTGTCCGGTCACCGGCTCCACCGCCACGCACAGCAACAGGAGGTTCACCGCCGAACGCAGGCCCTCCGTGATCGCCTGCGGCCGGCGGCGCAGCTCCATGGCGAGGCGGCCCAACCCCATCATCACCTCAAGGTCGCCGAGCACATGCTCCACGCTGCCGGTCAGCTCACCCAAACGGGCCAGCCCCGCCACCTCCCGGCGCACGTCTGCTTCCAGCAGATACAGCACACTCAACGCCGGACGGATCCGCCGGTACCCCGTCAGATACACATCCATGAGCCGCGCCGTCTCAGGCGACCAGCCACCCGGCTCGGCCACATCGGCATCGGAACTCGCCACACTCAACGACGACACCGACGACACCGACGACCGAAGCGAAGACGAACCGGACGTACTGTCGCTATCGGAATCACCCGAATCCGGACGCGACACGGCGCGCCCGGCCAGCCGATCCCTGATCGAAGCCTCGACACCGGCCTGCTGATCCCTCACAACACCCGACGGCACCACACCCGATGCCGACATCACCGGCCGATACGTGTCACCGACCCGTGCCAGGTGCAACCGCGGCCCGTACCCGCCGCCGATGTGATACTCCTCGT
>CBIHNN010000175.1:0-3191 GCA_966211315.1 uncultured Micromonosporaceae bacterium
CCTGCACCGCGTGAAACCCCTACCAGCGGAAACGATCTAAAGAAGCGCCATTGGGACGGTGGCCATCATGCCGAATCGTGGCCGTGCGGATAGGACATCCCTCTGCGGCCGGATATCGTTCACTTACGCCGGCGGGTCCAAACATGGCTCACTGCCCTCTCGTCGTGCCGGTGGTCTCCATGCTGCGTACCGCCGCAATCTGATCTATGAGGTCGGTGGCGTGCGTACCCGCGCGGAAAGCGGGGTTCCGCAGAATCGACCGGTGAAAGTCGACAGTGGTCACTGTGCCGCGACCGGTGATGACGAATTCAGTGAGGGCGCGACCCATTCGGACAAGCACCTGAGTGCGATCAGGGGCCCACACCATGACTCGGCGAGCAGGGAGTCGCAGTACGGGCTGACCCGGTAGCCTGGGCCGCAGGCGGCGTCGACTCGCGTCCATGGTCCGCCTGGAGGCCGGTACGTTTCCCGCCAGTCCCGGTTCCCGTGTTGGTCGCACAGGATCGAGATCTCGACGTTTCGAGCGTCGGTGAGGAACCGCTCCAGATACACCGAACTGTCGCCGAAAACCGCCTGCGCGGTTCCTCGCCGTGGCAGGCGGCATCACCCGCTTCACAACCGGCGACCAGCTTGCCTCGGCGGCCGGACTCGCCCCGGTCCTGCAGCAATCCGGCAAGATGCACTACCTGCGCCGAGCTACCAGCGGCGACAAGACTCTCAAACGCGTCTTCTACCAATCGGCGTTCTGCGCCCTGCAACGCGACCCGGCCAGCCGCGCCTTCCACGACCGCAAACGCGCCGAGGGCAAACGCCACCACCAAGCCCTCATCGCCCTGACCCGCCGACGCATCAACGTCCTGCACGCCATCCTGCGAACCCGGCAGCCCTACCGAACAAACTTCACTCTCGCGACTTGACTTGAACATTAGGCTGCCTCCTCCCGGCTCAGTTCGTCGTCCACGTACGAGGCGATCTAGCCGACGGCGTACCCGCTGGCCGGTCGTCAGGCAGCTCCAAGCCGTACCGGTCCTGGAGCTCCGCCTGCAGTTGCAGGAACGCCAGGGAGTCCGGGCCCAGGTCGTCGATGGTGGCGGCGGGGTCGTCGGTACGCGCCTCGGGCGGCAGGCCAGCCTTCGTGACGAGCAGGGTCATCAGGTCGTCGATCGAGAACGTCTGGGTCTGCATCGTGGTTTCCTCCTATGCTGCGGCTGGCAGGCCGGTTCCGGCCGTGGTCATGAGGTGGTCGAGGAAGGCTGTGGAGTATGTGCCGGCGCGGAATTCCGGGTGCGCCAGGATCGTGCGGTGCAGCTCCACCGTGGTGCTCAGCGCCGGTCCGGAGATCTCGAACTCCGCCAGGGCCCGCTGCATCCGGGCCAGCGCCCGGGGGCGGTCCGGAGCCCACACCACCACCTTGGCGAGCAGCGAGTCGTAGTAGGGCGTGACGCGGTGCCCGGCCGCGCAGTCGGCGTCGACCCGGGTCCACGGTCCGCCCGGGGGCCGGTACGTCTCGACGAGGCCCGGGGTGGGCGCGAACCCCCGCCGCGGGTCCTCGGCGTTGACGCGACACTCGACGGCCGCCCCGGAGATGGTCACCGCGTCCTGGGTGAGCGCCAGCGGTAGGCCGGACGCGATGCGGATCTGCTCCTGCACCAGGTCGATTCCCGTGGTCATCTCCGTCACAGGGTGCTCCACCTGGATGCGCGCGTTCACCTCCATGAAGGAGAAATTGTCGTCCGCGTCCAGCAGGAACTCGAACGTGCCCGCGCCGGTGTAGCCGACGGTCCGGGCCGCGTGCACCGCGGCCTCGCCCATGGCGGCGCGCAGCGACGGGGTCAGACGCGTCGACGGAGCCTCCTCGATGAGCTTCTGGTGCCGTCGCTGCACGGAGCAGTCGCGCTCGCCGAGGTGGATCCCGGCCCCGTGCTCGTCACAGAGAACCTGGATCTCGACGTGCCGGGCGTGCGGCAGGTACTGCTCGAGGTAGACCGTGCTGTCGCCGAACACGGCCTGCGCCGTGGATCTGGTGGACCTGTAGCTCGAGGCCAGATCGCGGGCGTCGGTCACCACCGTCATGCCGCGACCGCCGCCGCCCGCGGCGGCCTTGACGATGACCGGGTAGCCGATCGCGTCCGCGACGGCCCTGGCCTCGTCCACCGTGTCGACCGAGCCGGTGGCTCCCGCCAGCAGCGGCAGACCGGCCTGGGACATCAGCCCCCGGGCGACGGCCTTGTCGCCCAGTTGGGCCATCACCTCCGGCCGCGGTCCGACGAACACCAGCCGGGCATCCGCGCAGATTTCGGCGAAGTCCGGGTCCTCGGAGAGGAACCCGTAGCCCGGGTGCACGGCATCCGCGCCGGTACACAGGGCGGCCTCGATGATGTTCGGGATGTTCAGGTAGCTGTCCGACGGCCGCGCCGGTCCGATGCACACCGCGGCGTCGGCCAGCCCGACGACGGCCGAACCGGCGTCCGCCGTGGAGTAGACGGCCACTACCTCGATGCCCAGTTCCCGGCAGGCGCGGGCGACGCGCAGCGCGATCTCGCCCCGGTTGGCGATCAGCATCCGGCGGATCATGCCGGTGCTCCCGGGACGGACGTCTCCAGCACCATCAGCGGCTGGTCGTACTCCACCGGCTCGCCGTCACGCGCGAGGACCTCCACGATCCGGCCCGCGCAGTCCGTGCTGACGTGGTTCATCAGCTTCATTGCCTCGACGATCGCCAGGGTGTCGCCTTCCCCCACCTCGTCGCCGGGGGACACGAACGGCGCGGCGCCGGGCTGTGGCGCGCTGTAGAAGATCCCCACGAGCGGCGCGCGCACGACGCGCGACCCGCCCTGCTCGGCGGGAACCGCGGGGGGAGCCGGGCCGGACGCGGTCGCCGGGGAAGCGGCTTCGGAGGTGGCCGGGCCGGTGTCGCGGCTCTCCCACTCCACCTCCACGCCGTGACCGGCGGCGGTGACCGACACCCGCCGCAACGCTCCCGGCAGGTTCGCGGCCAGCGTCGCCAGCTCGCGGGCGATCACGCCGAGCAGGTCCGGGTCGGCACGGTCGGTGCGCTGCCCGCCGGGCATGCCCTCGTGGCCCTCGCTGCGCTCGGTGCGCTCGGTGCGCTCGGTCACGCCGGGTTCGCCTCCAAGCGGTCGGCGCCCGGTAGGGCGGTGCCGCAGCCGTACGCCCGGAACCGGGCGTGA
>CBIHNN010000176.1:0-2636 GCA_966211315.1 uncultured Micromonosporaceae bacterium
GGCGGCCGCAGCCGGCAACCGCGCGGCCGTCGCGTGGGCGAGCACGGGGTGGGCGGGCGAATCGGAGCGGGCCGGACCGGCGTGATGCTCGCCGGTCCGGGGTCCCCGGGCTCTGCAACGGGCTCGACGTCCCGCCGAACCGTACGCACGCCCGGGCCACCTCGTCTCGTACTGTTTCGACCAGCCGGCCCTCACCGTGCACGTGGACGTGCCGTGAGCCGAGTGCCCGGAACGCCCCTGGCGGCAACCAGGCCGGGTGGACATCGGTCGCGGAGGGCTCGGTCACGAAAACTCCGGCGGGACAGGGCGTCGACGGGTCAGGGGCTCGTACAGGTAGGTGTCGGCACGACGGTGGACGAACCGGTGCCGATCACGCCAAACGACGTACTGGCTCCGGCGGCGATGGCGCCGTTCCAGGCGGTGTTCTTGACGGTGACCCTGCTGCCGCTGGCGGTCAGGGTGCCGTTCCACGCCTGGCTCACCGCCTGGCCCTTCGGCAGTGTCCAGCTGACCGTCCAACCGGTCGTCGGCGAGGAGCCCCGGTTAGTCACGGTGACCGTGGCCTGGAAGCCCCCGGACCAGCTGTTGTCGACCTTGTACACCGCAGTACAGCCAGTCGTCGGCGGCGCCGTGGGGGCAACGGTCGGCGCCGAGGTGGGAGGAGTGGTGCGCGGCGGCGTCGTGGTGCCGCCCGTGATGCGGTAGGTCACCAGCGAACGGGCGGGCACGGTCGCGGTGAAATCCCCCCCATACGACAGGGTCGTCGCAGCTTGCTCCGCCATGCTGTTTCCCTCGTTCGTCAGATACGGGTTCACCGTGGCGCCACCGGACACTCCCGCACTGGCCACCGCGAATTTGGTCGCGGTGTTGCTGGAGGCGGTGTTCAACGCGACCACGATCACCGACCCGTCACCGTTGCGGTAGGCGCTGACCTTCAGGTTGCCGTCCCCGGTGGTGGCCGCGATACGGACCGCGCCGGGGCGGATGAACCGGCTGTAGTTGGCCAGTGCGTAGTACCGCTTCGACGGGGTCAGCGTCGAGCCGCTCAGCCCGATCAGGGAGCTGTCATGACTGGTGTTGCTGATCCCCCACCAGTAGAGGAAGGCGTTGAGGTTGGCGTCGGTCATGCCGGTATGGATCCGCTGCGCCCAGGTGAATCCGGAGCTGTCGATGCCGTTGTCCCAGGCGGTGTTCCAGGTGCTTCCGTTGATCCCCCATTCCGATTCCCAGACCGGCCTGCCGTCGGCGCTGGTAGGGGAGTTCGGTGCGCCGGAGTAGCCGTGGCTGGTGAACGCCCCGACGTTGGCGTTGGCCGTGGCATCGGCCCGGATCGCGTTGACGTAGTTGGGCAACTGGTTGAAGCCCAGCGTGTCGCAGCAGGCGACCTTGGTCGACAGGCCGGACGCCCGCAGCGTCGGGCCGAAGACCTTGACGAAATCGGCGGCCTGCGCGGGCGTCACATCCATGCTGGAGTAGCTCGTTTTGAATGACGGCTCGTTGACGAATCCGACATAAGATGGGGTCAATCCGACCGACGCCCAGTTCTTCGCATGCTGGGTGAGGTAGTTCGCGTATGCCTGCCGCCAGTCCCCCGAGCCGCACGACGCTCCCACAGTGCCGCACAGGGCGCCGCCGTTCGCATCGCTGCCGTTGGTCTTCATGAACCCGGGAGCGCTCCACGCGTCGTTGTAGAAGTTCGTCACTCCGTAGCTCGTAGCCCGCTTGGCCAGCCACAACTGCCCCTGGTCGGTGGTGTCGCTGTTGCCGTCCCACACGTACGTCGGCGTCGCCGAGGGGCTGGCCGGGGCCTTCGGCACCATCGTGTTGGTCGGGTCGGATGGGATGAGGTTCCGCTGGATACTGAACCCGGCCCCGCTGGTGGGGCTGAACAGCAGGTCCAACGCCTGCTTCTGGGGGCCACTCGCAAGCTTGCGAATCGCGTTGGCCTGCCCAAACGCCTCCGAGACACCGAAGCCGTCAATGCGCTGGTACGCCGTCGCGCCGTTGATCGTCACGGCGGAGGCGGCCGCCGCGGGCAGCTGACTGATCACGATGATCGTCCCGATGCCCAGGACTCCGGCAGCGGCGGCGGCTATATATCGTGAACGTCTCGCAATTCGCGGCACGATGGATCCCTTCTCAGGCACTTCGGCATGGTCACCCCCGGCGGACGGCAGCCGTGGATCATCGACGATCGCAGAATTGATCTGTCACCACAAGAAACCGTTTCTGTGACAACCCGCTTGGCCGAGGCGACGTTTGGCGCATACCGGACCGAAATCCGCTGGATTTTAGTGAGGCAGCGGCGCACATGCTCCTGCTCCTGACCCTGGCCGCTGGCCGGACCCCAGCACAAACCCGGTTGGAACTGGCGACGACCCTCGTAGTGCGCGCCAGCACCGCCCCGACCCGTCACAATGAACCCCGGGGACAAACCCCGGCCCCCACTCACCGAATTGGACATTGCCAGCGATTGTCGATCACTGCGCCCGGGTTGGACCCCAATGGCGCTTCTTTAAGGGTTTTTGGCTGGTAAGTGCTTGACGCGGTGCAGGGTGATCGTATGGGTTACCTGGCGGGTTGTTGCGCCCCGGGTTAGATGGAGACATCGAAACCTGGAGGAACACCGGCGATGC
>CBIHNN010000177.1:0-2569 GCA_966211315.1 uncultured Micromonosporaceae bacterium
GCCGATCCACCCGGTCGAGCCGGTCGATCCGACCCGGCCCATGGCGGTCACGCGCACAGTCGATAAATCCGGCAAAGTGTCTCTGGGGCGGGTAAAGGGGGGTGACGCCGGACCAGCGCGCCAGCATCAGCTCGACGTCGACAAGAGTTGGTGCGGCCAGCAGGTTGAGGTCCGCTTCGACCACGGGGAGCTGTTCGTCATCGGCCAAGACCACCACGGCCGCGACGCCGTCGTCCGGCGGGCTAACTGCCGGGAGCTGACCGGGCAGGAGTTCTCCCGGCTGCGCAGGGTGCGCAACACCGCCGCCCCGCTACCACCGCCCCCGGTCGACCCGACCCGGCCCATGGCGGTCACGCGCAAAGTCAATGACTGCGGCATCGTGTCCCTGGGGTGGGTAAAGGGGGGTGACGCCGGACCAGCGCGCCAGCGTCAGCTCAACGTCGGCTTCAGGCGGCGCGGCCGGCGGGTTGAGGTCCGCTTCGACGACACGGGGCTGTCCTTCATCCCCCGAGACCACCCCGGCGACGACACCGTCGTCTCGCTGGGTCACCGCGAGGATTGGATGCTGACGGGGGAGGTGTTCTCCCGGCTTCGCGGGGTGCGCAACACCGCCGGCGCTGAGCCGGTGCGCCCGGCGGGGCCGGGCCCGGCGGACAGCCACCCCGACGCGGTGGGCTGCGCCCCGTCCGGGGCGGCCGGCACCGTGATCGCCGACCGGCGGCCGGGCCCGCCCCCCGCCCACCCCCACCGGACACGACCCCGGCGGTGACGAACGCGGCGAGGCCGGGGGCGAGGCGTTGCGTCGCCTCGCCCGGCCCCCCGGGTGATGGCAGCAGCAGGTGATCGTTGATGATGACCAGCTCGAAGAAGGTGTGCGGCGCCCGGACCGTCGCGGTGTCCGGCAGGTCGCGCAGGTGGTTCGCCAGCTCCTCGTACCGCAACGGCTAGCGCGCGTTGCCGAATGCGTGATCGGTGGTCATCTTCGCCCCGGTTTGCGCGTCCAGCGCCCGGTTGACGGTCGCGCCCAGGGCCTGCGGCACCCGCCGCCACGGAACAGGGTCTCGATGGCCGCTCGAACCACGGGCCGCGACTCGGGTGGCAGCTCCCCGTCCAGCAGGCGGCGCATCCTGTCGAACGGCCCGGCCTCCATTTCCGGCGCGGCGTCCAGGCCCTTGAACATCTCGCCGAGCGCGCTGAGCCGGTTGTCGAACTCCTCCGGGGTCGATACCGGCAGAGCCAGCCGGGCGGCCCGCTCGGCGCTGGGCACCTGCAACAACCTGCGGCCGAACTTGAGTTCCCACACGACGTCCAGGTAGTCGAACGCGGCCACCACGCCCAGCGGCGAGACCGGCTGGGGTGCTCGGACCGGCTCGGGCGCATGATCCAGGCCCGTAGCCGGCTGACATAGTCGTTGATGTCGGATACGCCGCGGAACCGGCGGATGAAGCTGCTCGGCTGGCAGGTCCAGCCGGTGTCGGTTGGTTGTGGCGACCCGTGCCAGGTGCCGGCTCGCCCTTCAGCAGGTCAGGCAGCAGCCCGACGAGGGGCTCGTCGTCCAGGCCGAGCGCGGTGACCAGTTCCGTCCCGGAGATCTCCACCGTGACCACGCGGGCCGGGTCGAACGGTGCGGCCGCACGCCGGTCGCCGAGCTCGTTGACGACCCGCAGGAACATCTCCACCGTGGAGGCGAACCCGTCGAGGTGGGCCATGCCGGCGACCGTCAGCTTCACCGGCTCTTCCTCACGGCCGGTGCGGTCACGGCGGATCAGTGAGTACGTCAGGCTGCCGTGCGAAAAGTACGGCAGGCCGGCGAACACCTCGTCGCTGTCCAACCCGACGTCATCAAGCCGGGCCTGCACATACTGGAACACGGGCCAGGATCCGGTGGCCATCACCACCTCACCGAGGATGCGCAACAGCTCCATCTGCGGAGCGCCCAGCGGACGCAGCAGCGCGTCGGCGTCGGTACGGATCTGATCAGTCATGGTGGTGCTCCACAAACGTCGGCCGCCGTGGTGCGGATGCCGCATTCGGTGGCGGGAATGGCCGGCAGCACGGTGTGCCCGGAGGCATCGGTTAGTGCCAGCAGTATCGGCGCCTGCAGCATCGCGGGACATGCAAGCTCCCCGCCGGGCGACTTGGTGGGTGGCGGCTCGCGCAGAGCCTTTAGTAGGTCGTCGAACGGGCCGGTGGACCGCCGGACGGGCAGGCCTGGGACGGTGACGCCGGAGGGGAGCGCGGGGTGGGCGGTGGTGCAGAGCACGGCAGACTCCGGGACGAAGTTCTCCGGCAGCGGTTGATCTGCCAGGCGTTCGGCGGATGCGTCGACGCCGGGGGCAGGAGCCGGTCGGGTTGAGATATCGCGGCTGTACGTCGCCACCGCCCGAACCGCCGCACCCAGCCACTGTGAGTAGGGCGGCAAGCAGGATCAAAGGTGTTCGGCTCATGCTCCTTCGACTCCCGACCGAAGATGCTGGTTCCGCGGTGGGGGGGGGGGGGGGGGGGGCGGGCCCCGCGCGCGGGTGTTTTTTTGGGTGGGGGGGTTGCCGGCGGCGGGGGGGCGGGGGGG
>CBIHNN010000178.1:0-2519 GCA_966211315.1 uncultured Micromonosporaceae bacterium
CATCGACGTGTCTCGTCGTAACCCAAAGCGCCTAACCGGTTACCCGACAGTCTCTTAGAGGCCGCGCAGATAGGTCAAGATCATGGGCGGCGGGTGGGGCGGGTGTCCCAGCGGTAGAGGGTCCAGGCCTGTCGGATGAGGCTACGTAGGGTGATGGTTGCGTCGGCGAGGTCGAAGAACGCGTCGATGACCTGTTCTTTACGTTCGTAGCAGCGTTGCAGCCGGTTGAAGGCGTTGTGCCAGGCGTTCGTGCGTTCGACGTGCCAGCGGCGGGTGGCTTGGATGGGGGCTTTGACGCCTTTGCGGGCGATCTCAGCGGTGAGTTCGCGTTCGGTGAGCAGGGTACGGGTGGTGGCCGAGTCGTAGCCGGCGTCCAGGTGCACGGTGATGGTGTCGGGCAGCGGGCCGAGGTCGTTGAGCCGGTCCAGGGTGGGTTCCAGTAGGGGGCTGTCGTGACGGTTGGCGCCGGCCAGGACGCGACCCAGCGGGATGCCGCGGGCTTCGACCAGCAGGGAGCGTTTCATGCCTTGTTTGCCGCGGTCGACCGGTGATCGGCCGGCGACCTCACCACCGCCGGGGGCTTTGGTGATGCACCCATCGACGGCGAGGTCGTCGAGCAGTAGTCCGACGATGCGGTCGTAGGCGTCCAGGACGGTCGTCTTGAGCCGGGTGAACACGCCGAGTGCGATCCATTCGTCGCGGCGGTTGCGGATGGTGGTGGCCGAGCAGGTGGTGTCGGCGATGCCCTCGTAGGAGCAGCCGAACCGCAGGACCTGCAGCAGCTTGTCGAACACGAGCCGGTCGGCGACGCGCGGGCGGTGACAGCCCAGCGGGTGGGCCGGATCGGTAGTAGGTCGTGGCGGTAGCAGTGCGGCGAACTGGTCCCACAGGGGATCACTGAGCCATGATGGGATAGCGGGCACAGACACTCCAGTGATCACAAGGCGTTAGCACCCTCATGATCGTTGATGTCTGTGCCCGTCTCGTACCCGCCCCGACCAACCTGGCCTATTTGCGCGGCCTCTTAGTGCGCCGAGGTATCGCCGCTCGGTGGCCTCGGCTTGGCGGCAGTCTTGGGCGATGCGGTCGGCTTCCTGCCGCGCCTCGGCGAGGATGGTCTGAGCCTGTACACGCGCGTCGGCCAGCATTGCTCCGGCAGCGGCTCGGGCTTCCGTGACCAGCTGGTTTGCGTGTTCTTGGGCGCGGGTGAGGACGGTTGGCTCGTGCAGGGAGGCCGACCCATCACCCCTCGGGGCGGGATCGACGCCGTGTTGGCGGAAGTAGTTGCGGAGGCGCTCGACTTCGGCCGTGGCGGCATCGTATGCGGCGGCCCAACGCTGGATCTCGGTGGCGAGTCGGCTGACGTAGAGGTTGACGTCCTCCTGGCGGCACCCGCGCCGGCCGAGTGGTGCGTTCCGGAAAGTGTGCCGGCGCACGTCGTCGGCCGTCAGCGGCTTCCATGCTGTCGGCGCTGTGGTGCGGCGGGCGTCATGAGTACTCATCGGAGTGGTCGTGGCTCCTGTCGACGTGAGTGCCCCGAGGCGGACGGGGTCCGGTGCCGCCGCGTACCGGCAACTGGGTACGGCGGTACCTCTCATCCGCCCCGGGGCGGTCCGAGGCGTCGGACCGGTTCCACTACGCCGGCCCGGCGGTGCTGACCGGTCACGTCGGCGCACGTCGACGATCCCGTGGCCGATGCGCCGCTGGGTAGATCGGCCTGGGGGTCCACCACGGACCCCCTGCCATCCGACTGCACGCCAGGCTGGCCGTAGACCGGCGTTGGCCGTTCCTCGTGTGGGGCGGGCCGTCGATCCGGCGGGGCGGGTCCATGGTGGACCCCCACGGTGAGCTGCCCGGGAAGGTGTCCTGGCGGCGAAGGTAGGGCCATCGGCCGCCTCCAGTGATCTCCGATGGCGGCCGCCTCAGGGAGGTGGAACCTTGCGTGTCTCAGCTATGACGTCGGATCAGGCTCCGTGCGAGTGGGAGTTCGACTGGCATCTGACGAACCGGTGCAATTTCGACTGCGAGTACTGCCATCCGCAGATCCGGCACGTCCTGAACCGGAAGCACCTGACCGAGCCGGACCCCGGCCTGGTGGTTCGCCGGTTCGAGGAACTCGGCCGCAGCTGCCTGGTGCACATGTCGGGCGGGGAGCCGTTCCTGTTCCCCGGCTTCGCGGACCTATGCGCCGGACTGACTCGCCGTAACTGGATCAGCATCAACACGAACCTCGCGTCGCCCGAACTGGTCGCCGACTTCGCCCGCGAAGGTGGACCCGTCGCGGGTGGCGAAGATCGTAGCAGCGTTGCACGTGCCGGAGCGCGAGCGTTTGAGCCTGCCGCTGGACGTGTACGCGGAGTCGTTCCGGATCCTGCGCGGCGCCGGATTCGACGTGGTGTCGCTGTACGTGCTGTACCCGCCGCTGCTGTCTCGCCTTCGACAGGATATGGACACGCTCGCCGATCTAGTGTCTCGTGACTCTGGTTGTGTTACTTTGCGTTGTTGTCGACGAGTTGCTT
>CBIHNN010000179.1:0-1862 GCA_966211315.1 uncultured Micromonosporaceae bacterium
TGCGGCGATCGACGCGGTGTGCTCGGTGGTCGAGGACATCCGGACCCGCGGGGCGCAGGCGGTACTCGCCGACGGCATCGTGACGCCGGCGCCCACGCCGTTGACCGAGCGCCAGCGGGCGATCAGTGCCGAGGCCCGGCCGACGGAGCCGGTGCGGCGCCAGGACAGGTTCGACGCCGCCCGCCGCGACGACCCGGTGTACCGGCGGGCGTATCTGGACCAGCTGTACGAGGCGGCGTACGGGCCGGACTACGCCCAGGGCACGATCGCCGAGGACTCGGCGCAGGGTCAGCTGATCCGGAGCGTGAGAGAGATCGCGGAGCTGAATAACGGGGTACCCGCGGGGCGGCCGCTGATCAAGGACCCGGGATGCGCCTGGGACGAGATCGCGGAGTCCGGAAACCGTGCCGACGAGCAGCTCGATCTCGCGAGAGCGCAGATCTCGTTCGATCGGTTGTCGGATCTCTATGAGGCGCTGGATGCGATCGACAACGATTTCCAGCTGACCATCGTCGCGCTCAACGACCGGTTCCTCACGCCTACGCCCTCCGGCTACCGCGACGTGCAGATCAGCGTGCGCATGCCCAATGGACACATCGGCGAACTCCTGTTGCGCCTCGCCTCGATGGACGAGGTGTTGGTCTGGAAACACACTTTCAACCAGATCGCGCACGAGCTGAACAAGCTCGAACGGCAGCGTCCGCTGAACCCGATCGAAGAGGCGATCCGGTCGAGCATCGGGCAGACGATTCAGGGGGCTTTCTGGAACGCGCTGCAGCCCGCGCTGACACGCAGCCCGATAAGCACCCCACGCGCCGACCATGCTCCTCAGCCGCCATCCCCAACGGCCCAAATCGATCCGGCACCTCCCACACACCCGGCCCGGCCGACTGCACCCGCCCACTCGCTGTTCGCTGCGGCCGCCAAAGCGTTCACCAGGCTCAGGGGGCAGCTGAGCAGACTGACGTGTTACCACCCATGCTGCCGTCCCGAGCGCACCCGGGGCCGTCCGGAGCCCGTGGTGGAGGACCGAACCGCCGTCGAGGACAGAAATCTCCTGATCACCTACACGACCGATACCTACAGAGTATTGAACGGCTATCTACGGGATCCCGTTGGTTACTCGGAGACGTTGAGACAACGTGTCGTGGCCGAGATCGGAAAGCAGAAGGTCGATGACCTGATCGATGCCAACAATGCGAAGATTGCGGCCGGGTATCCGGGGCAGGCCATCCCGGCCCTGATCAACGACAACCTGGACAATATCGAGGCGGAGATCCGTGACCGCGAAGAAGAGGTTCTGACCCGTACGCGGGAGAAGGTGGCGCAGATCCAGGCGTCCGCGGACAGGCTGTCCGAGGCTCTGCACCGGCTGCCTCCATCGCCGGCGACCACGTACCGCGGCGTTCGTTACCCCGAGGATATGCTCGCCCTTTACGACCCGGGATACATCGTCACCGAGGCCGCCTTCACCAGTACGAGCCGCGAACTGCAAGCCGCGATCGCCAGTAGCGGTGCCGGAAACGTTCTTTTTGAAATCACCGGCGACAGCGGGCGCGACATCTCTTTTCTGTCCAGATACGACTGGGAAAAGGAAGTTCTTTACGACAAGGGAACGCGCTTCCAGGTGGTATCGAAGACGTGGCGGGAGGATCTCGGCAGGTGGTGGATCGTCATGCAGGAGGTTGCCCCCTCGCAGGCACCGAACCCGATCGGCGCAGGGGTGGCCGACGGGGCCCGGGTGGAGCGGGCGCCTGAGCTCGGCGAGTTGGCGGAGCGCGCGTATGACGCGGCGTTGACGGAGGATGCGCGGCGCGTCGCCAAGGCGGAGGCGTACGCGCTGGCCATGCGGTTGGGGCTGG